>NZ_FODW01000001.1:284984-1376735 GCF_900110475.1 Enterobacter sp. NFIX58
CGTAAAATTCATTAAAGAACATGCCAAAAAGTTGTCCTATCTTATTGAATCAAAGGATAAATTTGTGTTTTTTGGTATTCTTTGAACTCAGAAGGATTAAAGATAAAAAAGAGTCCAGATCATACGCTTACACGACAGTTTGAAAAGCCATTCACACCGAAAATATCGAAAGGATCAATTTTAACGTCATCCTTTGTTGATGGCGGGGAATAAAGGCTAACCGTCTGGCAGGGATGCCAGACGGTGGAGGGATCAGACTTTACGCGTCGCCGCCTTCATGGCGGTCACAAACGCCTTCAGCTCGGCCAGCATCTGCTCGGGCTTGTCCACGTTCTTCTCGATGATCTTCACAATCGCAGAGCCGGAAATGGCACCCGCAGCCTTCGCGTCAATCGCCGCGGTGACTTGATCCGGAGAGGAGATCCCGAAGCCCTGCAGCGGCGGTGCGGCATGGTACTCGGCCAGCTTCTCCACCAGATGATGCAGCGGCAATGCGGCCTTATTCTCGGCACCGGTCACGCCTGCGCGGGAGAGCAGGTAGGTGTAACCGCGCCCGTAAGAGGCAATCTGGCGCAGCAGCTCATCGTCCGCGTTTGGCGGGCAGATGAAAATAGGGGCGACATTGTGACGCATCGCAGCCTGGCGGAACGGCGCGGACTCTTCAACCGGCACGTCGGCGACCAGAACGGAGTCGACGCCCACGCGTGCGCACTCGGCGTAAAACTCATCGATACCGCGGTTGAACACCAGATTGGCGTACATCAGCAGGCCAATCGGGATAGTGGGGTGCTTCTGACGGATCGCCGCCAGCATTTCGAAGCACTGGGTCGGCGTGACGCCTGAGGCAAACGCGCGCAGCGTCGCATTCTGGATGGTCGGGCCATCCGCCAGCGGGTCAGAGAACGGGATCCCCAGCTCCAGCGCATCGGCACCGGCTTCAATCAGGGTGTCGATGATCTTCAACGACTGTTCAGGGCCCGGATCGCCCAGGGTGACGAAGGGAACGAACGCGCCTTCCTGGCGGGATTTCAGTTCTGCAAATACGTTATCGTAGCGTTCCATCAGATTTCCCCTCGTGCTTTCAGAATATCGTGAACGGTGAAGATATCTTTGTCACCGCGTCCGGAAAGGTTGACCACCAGCAGTTGTTCTTTTTCCGGATTGTCTTTCATCAATTTCAGCGCATGGGCCAGAGCGTGTGAAGACTCCAGCGCCGGGATGATCCCTTCGCTGCGGCACAGCGTTTTGAACGCTTCCAGCGCTTCGTCATCGGTAATGGAGACATAGTCCGCACGACCGGTGCTGTTCAGATAGGCGTGCTGCGGCCCGACGGACGGAAAGTCGAGGCCGGCAGAGATAGAGTAAGACTCTTCAATCTGGCCTTCATCGGTCTGCATCATCGGGGACTTCATGCCGAAGTAGATCCCCACGCGGCCATGCTTCAGCGGCGCGCCGTGTTCACCCGATTCAATGCCGTGACCCGCAGGCTCGACGCCAATCAGACCCACGCTGGTGTCGTCGATAAAGTCTGCGAACATGCCGATAGCGTTAGATCCGCCGCCGACGCAGGCGATGACCGCATCCGGCAGGCGACCCTCTTTTTCGAGGATCTGCGCTTTGGTCTCTTCCCCGATCATGCGCTGGAATTCGCGCACGATGGTCGGGAACGGGTGCGGGCCCGCCGCGGTACCGAGCATATAGTGCGCGGTTTCGTAGCTGCCAGACCAGTCGCGCAGCGCTTCGTTACAGGCATCCTTCAGCGTCGCGGAGCCGCTGTGCACCGGGATCACTTCTGCACCCATCAGACGCATACGGAAAACGTTTGGAGACTGACGCTCAACGTCTTTCGCCCCCATATAGATGCGGCATTTCAGACCGAGCAGGGCGCTGGCGAGCGCCGAGGCCACGCCGTGCTGGCCTGCGCCGGTTTCGGCGATGATTTCGGTTTTGCCCATACGCTTCGCAAGCAGCGCCTGGCCCAGCACCTGGTTAGTCTTGTGCGCGCCGCCGTGCAGCAGGTCTTCACGCTTAAGATACAGCGTGGTTTTCGTGCCTTCCGTCAGATTGCGGCATTTGGTCAGGGCCGTTGGGCGGCCTGCATAGTTTTTCAGCAGGTCGGTAAATTCGGCCTGAAATGCCGGATCCTTCTGTGCGCTCACAAACGCTTCTTCCAGCTGGCGCAGCGCGGGCATCAGGATTTGCGGGACGTACATCCCGCCGAATTCACCAAAATACGGGTTAAGTAATGTCGTCATCTTCTCTTCCTTAATATGCACGCAGAGTTTTAAAAACCGAGGCCAGTTTGCTGGCATCTTTAATACCCGGCTGGGACTCTACGCCTGAATTGAAATCGAGGCCTGCGCAGCCGGTTTTCGCGGCTTCTACACAATTGTCCGGGCTTAAACCGCCCGCCAGCAGGACGTTGTCCAGCTTTTCGCCGTTCAGCAGAGACCAGTCAAAACGCTGGCCGGTTCCGCCCTGGCCGTTATCGAGGACGTATTTATCCACGTGGTTCAGGTTACGCGGGGGCAACGTATCGTCAACGCGTTGCGCTTTCCAGATCTGTACCTGCGGTGCCAGCGTAGCGCGCAGGGCATCGATGTAGGCCTGATCTTCATTGCCGTGAAGCTGCACCGCGCTCAGGGATAACGCGTCGGCTTTTTCAACCACTTCTGCGATATCTGCATTGCGGAACACGCCAACATAGCTGAGTGGTGCCGCGGCGATGACCTTACGCGCCTGCTCTTCGCTGACCGCGCGAGGAGAGGAATCCACAAAAATCAGCCCGCCATAAATCGCTCCGGCTTCATACGCGGCCTGGGCGTCCTGTTCGCGGGTTAAGCCGCAGACTTTGTTTTCACCCAGCAGCACGCGACGTACTGCCGCATTGAGATCGTCATGTTCCATCATGGCGGAGCCAATCAGGAAACCGTTGGCGAAGTGGCTCAGCTCGCGCACCTGGGCGTAGCTGTTAATGCCGGATTCGCTGATCACCGTGACGCCAGATCCCAGACGCGGTGCCAGCTGGCGCGTTCGGTTCAGGTCAATGGACAGGTCACGCAGATCGCGGTTATTAATGCCTACCACTTTGGCTTCCAGCGCAATCGCGCGTTCCAGCTCCTCTTCATTGCTCACTTCGGTCAACACGCCCATTTTCAGGCTGTGCGCGACGGCAGAGAGCTGGCGATACTGCTCGTCGTCAAGCACCGAGAGCATCAGCAGGCAGGCGTCAGCCTGGTAAAAGCGCGCCAGCCAGATCTGATACGGGTCGATGATAAAGTCTTTGCACAGGATCGGCTGCGGCGCGATACCGCTGACGATCGGCAGAAAATCGAAGCTACCCTGAAAATATTTCTCATCCGTCAGCACGGAGATAGCGGACGCATGATGCTTATAAATGCCGGCAATACGCGCCGGGTCGAAATCGTCACGGATAACGCCTTTAGACGGAGACGCTTTTTTGCACTCAAGAATAAACGCGGTGCGCGCACCCTGCAGGGCGTCATAGAAACGACGGCTGCTCGGGACGACGTCATTCTGAAAACTGGCAAGCGGCTGCTGTTGCTTGCGGGCTTCCACCCAGATGGCCTTATCGGCAACGATTTTCGCTAAAACGGTCTGCATTCTTTACCCTCTTGCCGCAAGTGCGGTAACGCGATCGTAAGCTGCACCGGAGCGCAGTACATCCAGAACTTTTTGAACGTTGGCCTTCAGGTCTTCCTCGCCGTGCAAACGCATCAGCATGGCGACGTTGGCAGCAACGGCGGCCTCATGGGCAACCTCTCCCTTACCTTGTAATAAGCGCGTCAGAATGTCACGGTTTTCTTCCGGGGTACCGCCGGCCAGCGCTTCCTGGTGATACGGGGTTAAACCAAAGTCAGCGGCTTCCAGCTGGTAGCTCAGGATTTCACCGTCGCGCAGTTCGGCTACCAGCGTCGGCGCATGCAGTGACACTTCATCCATTCCGCCGCTGTGCACCACGGCGGCACGCTGGTAACCCAGCACGCGCAGCGTCTCTGCAATCGGCAGGACCAGTTCCGGACTGTAGACACCGATCAGCGCCAGCGGCGGATGGGCCGGGTTGATCAGGGGGCCGAGCACGTTAAACAGGGTGCGGGTTTTAAGCTGCTGACGAACCGGCATTGCGTGGCGGAAACCGGTGTGATACTTCGGCGCAAACAGGAAGCAGACGCCCAGGTCATCCAGCGCTTCACGGGAACGTTCGGCGTTCATATCGAGATTAATGCCGAATGCCGCGAGTAAATCAGACGAGCCTGACCGGCTGGACACGCTGCGGTTACCGTGCTTCGCCACTTTCAGACCACACGCTGCGGCCACAAAGGCGCTGGCGGTTGAAATATTGATACTGTTGCTGCCGTCACCGCCGGTGCCGACGATATCAGCAAACGGATAGTCCGGACGCGGGAACGGGGCGGCATTTTCCAGCAGGGCCGTGGCGGCACCGGCGATCTCCTGCGGGCTTTCACCGCGGACCTTCATGCTCACCAGCGCGGCCGCCAGCTGTTCCGGCTTCAGCTCACCGCGAACCACGGCGGAGAAGAGCTGGTGGCTCTCCTGCTGGCTCAGGGTTTGCGCCTGATACAGTTTTTCCAGAATCGGCTGCAGGGTGTTGGTCTGCTCCAGCTTCTGTAACGCCCAGTCGAGGGTCTGCTCCAGCAGGCGGGCACCGTGGGAGGTCAGGATGGATTCCGGATGGAACTGCATCCCGCAAACGCGATCCGCGTCGTGACGGACCGCCATCACCATCCCTTCAAACGAGGCGTTGATCGTCAGCCCGGCGGGAATGTTGCTGCCGACCAGCGAGTGGTATCGCGCGACCGGGAGCGGATTCGGCAGCCCGGCAAACATCGCCTGGCCGTCATGTTCGATGCTGGACGCTTTACCGTGCAGGATTTCACCCGCCTGGCCAACGTAGCCGCCATAGGCTTCAACAATCGCCTGATGACCGAGGCAGATGCCGATAATCGGCAGCTTGCCGCGCATACGGGTCAGCAGCTCCGGCATACAGCCCGCTTCGCTCGGCGCGCCTGGCCCCGGAGAGAGCATCAGCACCGGGTTTTGCATGGTGGCCAGACGGTCAATCAGGGTCTGCGCCGGTACATGGTTACGATAGATAACGACGTTATGGCCATTCGCACGCAGCTGATCTGCCAGGTTGTAGGTAAAGGAGTCGATATTATCGAGCAGCAGAATGTCAGCCATCAGAAAATCTCCTGTGCGTGGTGTGCGGTAGCAATGGCGCGAAGGACCGCACGGGCTTTGCTGCGCGTTTCGTCAGCTTCAGACTGCGGAACAGAATCAAGAACAATCCCGGCACCCGCCTGGACGGTGGCAATACCGTCTTCAACATAGGCGGAGCGGATGACGATGCAGGTATCGAGGTCACCATGGGCCGTAAAATAGCCCACCGCACCGCCGTAGCTGCCGCGACGACGCCCTTCGGCGGCGGCAATCAGCTGCATAGCGCGCACTTTCGGCGCACCGCTCAGGGTGCCCATGTTCATGCAGGCGCGGTAGGCGTGCAGCACGTCGAGGTCGTGGCGCAGCTCACCGACCACGCGGGAGACCAGGTGCATCACGAATGAATAGCGGTCGACTTTAGTCAGGTCCGCCACGTAGCGGCTGCCTGGGGTGCAAATACGAGCCAGATCGTTACGCGCCAGGTCAACCAGCATCAGGTGCTCAGAGAGCTCTTTATGGTCGGTGCGCATTTCCAGCTCGATGCGGCTGTCGAGATCGCGATCCAGCGAGCCGTCTGGGCGACGTCCACGTGGACGGGTTCCGGCGATCGGGTAGATCTCAATCTGACGGCTGGTGGCGTCATATTTCAGTGAGCTTTCCGGCGAGGCGCCGAACAGCGTGAAGTCGTTGTCCTGCATAAAGAACATGTACGGGCTGGGGTTGCTCTTTTTCAGCACGTCGTAAGCGGCCAGCGGAGACGGGCAGGGCAGAGAGAAGCGACGGGACGGTACAACCTGGAAAATTTCCCCGGCGCGAATCGCTTTTTGCATCTGGCGAACCACGGCACCGTACTGATCGTCGGTCTGGTTCACATCGCAGGTCATTTTTTCCACCCGCTGTACCGGCAGTGCAGGTGGCGCTTCCGTCATCTGCTGCTGAAGCTGAGCGATGCGGTGCTCAAGACGGTTTTTCTCAGCGGTTGAAGGCGTGAACAGGCTGGCCTGGATACGGGTGTACTGTTTCTGATGGTCGATCACCAGCAGGGTTTCGGCCAGATAGAAGCAATAGTCCGGGCAGCGATTGCCCTGCTCGGTTTCCGGTAAATCTTCAAATCCGGCGACCAGGTCGTAGGCAAACAGCCCGCCAAAGAACATCGCTTCACGCTCATCGTGTGGAACGGTAACCAGGTTCTGCAGCAGGCGGAAGGCATCGAAGACGGAAAGGGAGCACAGGCGCGCGTCTTCATCCAGCAACTGGCTAACCGGCGGGAAATGCAGAATACGCATTTCTGGATGACGTTCGTTTTCGATGCCTGAAGGCAGGGCGGCATCCAGCAGTGGCAGCAGCGAGGCGCCGTTGTCTGATAAGGCCTTGATTGTGACAGTGTCACCTAGAGCGGTAATGCGCAACGCGCTGTCGACCAGCAGCAGGCTTTTGAGATCGTCCTTGCTGTCAATGTCCGCAGATTCCAGCAGCAGCGTTGCCGGGCGTGCCCCGCACACCTGATGAAATAGCGCGGTCGGGTTGTGGCGATAGGCCGCCTCGCAGGTCAGCAATTCGAGATGGGGTTTGGCTGTTTGCATGTTGGTGTTCTCATTTATTCTGTTCAAAAAAAAGCCCGCTGGGTAGCGGGCGGGTATCTGTTTGCATTTCGCAGACGCGTGACACTGCCCGATGATCAGGAAGTACGCCACCAACCGTGCAGAGTGAAATGTGCTGTCATTTTCAGATACCTTTCTCGTGTGAACTTGCGTACTAGTTAACTAGTTCGATGGCGTGTTGTCAACCCTTGATTTCAGAATTTCGATATAAGTCGGTATCATGATGGTTTCGGATGTCTCCAACCTGTTATGGGAAGTGCTTTGAGCGATACCACCTACGCTATTATTTATGATTTACACAGCCATACTCAGGCCTCTGATGGCCTGCTGACACCCGAAGCCCTGGTTCATCGTGCCGTTGAAATGCGCGTCGGTACGCTGGCGATAACCGATCACGATACGACGGATGCCATTCCGGCGGCGCGCGCCGAGATCGCCCGCAGCGGGCTGGCGCTTAATCTGGTCTCCGGTGTCGAAATTTCGACCGTCTGGGAAAACCATGAGATTCATATCGTTGGCCTGAACATCGATATAGACCATCCGGCACTGACTGCTTTTTTGCAAGAACAAAAAACGCGCCGCAACCAGCGCGCGGAGATGATCGGCGAACGTCTGGAAAAGGCGCATATTCCGGGTGCACTGGAAGGTGCCCAAAAGCTGGCGAACGGCGGGGCGGTCACGCGCGGTCATTTCGCCCGTTTTCTGGTAGAGGCGGGTAAGGCCACGACGATGGCGGATGTCTTTAAAAAGTATCTGGCGCGCGGGAAAACCGGATACGTTCCGCCACAGTGGTGTACAATAAAACAAGCTATTGATGTGATTCATCATTCTGGCGGTAAGGCCGTGCTGGCCCATCCGGGGCGGTATAATCTTTCTGCTAAATGGCTGAAAAGGCTGCTGGCGCACTTTGCCGAAAACGGTGGTGAGGCGATGGAAGTCGCCCAGTGTCAGCAGGCGCCCAATGAGCGCGCGCAGCTCGCGACCTATGCCCGACAGTACGGTCTGCTTGGCTCACAGGGTTCTGATTTCCATCAGCCCTGCGCCTGGATCGAACTGGGGCGCAAGCTCTGGCTGCCCGCTGGCGTTGAGCCGGTCTGGCAGCTCTGGGAACAGCCGCAGCAAATTGAAGAGAGGGAAGTATGAGTCAGTTTTTCTATATCCATCCGGACAACCCGCAGCCACGTCTGATTAACCAGGCCGTGGAGATCGTCCGCAAAGGCGGCGTGATTGTCTACCCGACCGATTCCGGCTACGCGCTGGGCTGCAAAATTGAAGATAAAGGGGCGATGGAACGCATTTGCCGTATTCGCCAGCTGCCGGACGGCCATAACTTTACCCTGATGTGCCGCGATCTCTCTGAGCTGTCCACCTATGCTTATGTGGATAACGTGGCGTTTCGCCTGATCAAGAACAACACGCCGGGGAACTACACCTTCATCCTGAAAGGGACGAAAGAGGTGCCGCGCCGCCTGCTGCAGGAAAAGCGTAAGACTATCGGCATGCGCGTGCCGTCGAACCCGATTGCGCAGGCGCTGCTGGAAACCCTCGGCGAGCCGATGCTCTCTACCTCGCTGATGCTGCCGGGCAGCGAGTTTACTGAGTCCGATCCGGAAGAGATCAAAGATCGTCTGGAGAAGGTGGTCGAGCTGATTATTCACGGCGGTTATCTCGGCCAGCAGCCGACCACCGTGGTCGACTTAACCGAAGATGCACCGGAAGTGATTCGAGAAGGCGTGGGTGACGTAAAGCCTTTCTTGTAATGGTATAAGCAGATATACTACGCGGCCATCAAAGCAGGGCTCAGCCCTCTTTTGACCTGATTCGACGCCTGTGAAGGCGACACCTGAGGAAGCTCAATGAGCGAGAAGTTACAGAAAGTGCTGGCGCGTGCCGGCCACGGTTCACGCCGTGAAATCGAAGCCATTATTGAAGCGGGCCGCGTGAGTGTGGACGGTAAAATCGCCACGCTGGGTGACCGCGTAGAAATCGTACCGGGGCTGAAGATCCGTATCGACGGTCATCTTATCTCCGTGAAAGAGTCTGCTGAACAAATCTGCCGCGTGCTGGCTTACTACAAGCCGGAAGGCGAGCTGTGTACCCGCAATGACCCGGAAGGTCGCCCGACGGTGTTTGACCGTCTGCCTAAACTGCGTGGCGCTCGCTGGATTGCCGTTGGTCGTCTGGACGTGAATACCTGCGGTCTGCTGCTGTTTACCACCGATGGTGAACTGGCAAACCGTCTGATGCACCCAAGCCGTGAAGTGGAACGTGAATACGCCGTGCGTGTGTTCGGCCAGGTTGACGAGAATAAACTGCGCGACCTGTCGCGTGGCGTTCTGCTGGAAGACGGTCCTGCGGCGTTCAAAACCATCAAATTTACCGGTGGGGAAGGCATCAATCAGTGGTACAACGTGACCCTGACCGAAGGCCGCAATCGCGAGGTGCGTCGTCTCTGGGAAGCGGTAGGCGTGCAGGTTAGCCGCCTGATCCGTGTCCGTTACGGCGACATCCTGCTGCCAAAAGGCCTGCCGCGTGGGGGATATACCGAACTGGATCTGACCCAGACCAACTACCTGCGCGAGCTGGTCGGCCTGACGCCGGAAACCACCTCTAAAGTGGCGGTGGAGAAAGATCGTCGCCGCATGAAGGCGAACCAGATTCGCCGTGCGGTGAAGCGTCACAGCCAGGTGAGCAGCAACCGCCGCTCTGGCAGCCGTAATAACAACGGTTAATGTAAAAGCCCGGTGAAGACACCGGGCTTTTTTCTTTAGTAATCAATCCCTATTTGCGCTTTGATGCCCGCATCAAACGCATGTTTAACCGGACGCAGCTCGCTGACGGTATCTGCCAGCTCCAGAATATCCCGATGACACCCGCGGCCCGTGATGATAACCGTCTGATGGGCGGGACGGTCTTTCAGTGCATTAAGCACGTCTTCTAGCGGCAAATAGTCGTAGGCGACCATATACGTGATCTCATCCAGCAGAACCATATTGAGTGAAGGATCGGCCAGCATTCTTTTAGCGTGCTCCCAGACGGCCAGACAGGCTGCGGTATCGGTTTCGCGGTTCTGGGTGTCCCACGTAAATCCGGTCGCCATCACCTGGAACTCAACGCCGTGGGGCTCAAGCAGATTACGCTCGCCGTTAGGCCACTCACCTTTAATAAACTGGATAACGCCGACCTTCTGTCCGTGGCCGACGGCGCGTGTCGCCGTGCCGAATGCGGCCGTGGTTTTCCCTTTGCCGTTGCCGGTAAAGACGATGACGATCCCGCGCTCATCCTGAGCGGCCGCGACGCGTGCATCAACCTGTTCCTTCAGACGCTGCTGGCGCTGCTGGTGACGTTCTTCACTCATTGCGATATTCCTGGTTTACGGCCTGGCTGGGCGTCAAAGGTCATCCCGGTTTTGCGGCGGCTGTCGTCGCCCATTAGCCAGAGATAGAGCGGCATAATGTCTGCCGGCGTTTTCAGCTTCTGCGGATCTTCCGTTGGGAAGGCACTGGCGCGCATTTTGGTGCGCGTACCGCCCGGGTTAATGCAGTTTACGCGCAGATGGCGGCTTTGGTACTCCTCTGCCAGCACCTGCATCATGCCTTCGGTCGCGAATTTTGAAACGGCATAGGCACCCCAGTTTGCACGCCCCTCACGGCCTACGCTGGAAGAGGTGAATACCAGTGAACCTGAATCCGATTTGAGTAATAAAGGAAGCAGTGCCTGGGTCAGGAAAAACGTCCCGTTGACGTTGACCTGCATGACCTCCTGCCAGATCTCGGGATCCTGTTCATCCATCGGGCGAACTTCGCCAAGCAAGCCGGCATTGTGCAGCACGCCGTCGAGACGCGGATAATGGGTGCTGATGCGCTGAGCAAGCTCCTGACATGACGCGGGCGTGCAGGTGAGCAGATCGAGCGTGTACCAGCGAGCAGGAATCCCACCTGCGGCTTCAATCTCCTGCGCCACCCCTTTAAGTTTTTCTTCGTTGCGGCCGGTCAGGATGACGCTCGCGCCATACTCAGCGTAGGTCAGCGCCGCTTCACGGCCAATCCCGTCGCTGGCCCCAGTGACAAGAATGATGCGGTTCTGCAGCAGATTTTTTTGCGGTTGATAATGCAAGGTGACTCCTCGGCGCACGGTGACTCAAAGACGCCTTCTTTTGTGACTTTTCGGCTTTATGCCCGAATTCGCCTGATAATTCAATCAGTCTACAGGACGCATTGCTGTAAAATTAACAATTTGCAAATATTTAAACGCCAGACCGGGGATTCCTGAAGGCGCCTCGCAGAGGTAATGTCACGAGCGAGACGCATGGGCAGGGCTGTTGTACACTGCCGTGAAAGATTCGTGGTTAAATCAAGGTGGAACGCGTGGAATTACTTTCTCAATATGGGTTGTTTTTGGCGAAAATCGCGACGGTGGTGATTGCCATTGCGGTGGTTGCCGTTCTGATTGTCAACCTGACGCAGCGCAAGCGTCAGCGTGGGGAGTTACGCATCACCCGCCTGAGCGAGCAGTATAAAGAGATGCAGGAAGAGATGTCTCTGGCGCTGCTTGACAGTCATCAACAGAAACTGTGGCTCAAAGCGCAGAAGAAAAAGCATAAACAGGAAGCCAAAGCGGCAAAGGCAAAGGCGAAACTCAATACGCCACAGGATAAGGTCACGCCCCGCGTCTACGTGCTCGATTTTAAGGGCAGCATGGATGCGCATGAAGTGTCCTCTTTGCGGGAGGAAGTGACGGCCGTTCTGGCCGTGGCGACGCCGCAGGATCAGGTCGTTGTTCGTCTTGAAAGCCCGGGAGGTGTCGTGCATGGTTACGGCCTGGCCGCGTCTCAGCTACAGCGCCTGCGTGAAAAACAGATCCCGCTGACCGTAGCCGTAGATAAAGTGGCGGCGAGCGGTGGCTACATGATGGCCTGCGTGGCGGACAAAATTGTGGCCGCACCGTTTTCTATTATTGGCTCGATCGGCGTGGTCGCGCAGATCCCGAACTTTAACCGCTTCCTGAAAAATAAAGAGATTGATATCGAACTTCACACGGCGGGTCAGTACAAACGCACCCTGACGCTGCTGGGTGAAAACACGGAAGAAGGGCGCCAAAAATTCCGTGAGGATCTCAACGAAACGCATCATCTCTTTAAAGACTTTGTGCACCGTATGCGCCCGACGCTGGACATTGAGCAGGTCGCGACGGGTGAGCACTGGTACGGCGTTCAGGCGCAGGAGAAAGGGCTGGTGGATGAAGTCGGAACCAGTGACGATCTGCTGCTCAACCTGATGGAAGGCCGGGAACTGGTAGGCGTCCGTTTTGCCCAGCGCAAGCGACTCCTTGACCGCTTTACCAACAGTGCCGTAGAAAGCGCGGACCGCCTGCTGCTCCGCTGGCTACAGCGCGGACAAAAACCGCTGCTGTAAACAAAAACGCGAGGCTTATGCCTCGCGTTTTGCGTTAATCGACCAGGTGATATTTCTCGGAAAGCGTGTGTGCCAGGTATTTAAACATGTTAAACACGGCGGTGCTTTTCGGGGTCGGTAAGCCCTGTTCATCAAGGAAGTATTCGCCGCTGAAAACCAGCACGCCATTTCGCTGCTCTACGCCGGTGGCTTCAATGCCTGCCAGCGTATCTTCATGGTCACGAATAAGCTTGTTTGCTTCGATAAGCAGAGAGGCTCGGTCAATAGGTTGGGTCGTATTCTGCATAATCCACTCCTTAAACAGTGACAATAGTCTACGCCGAGGGCGCTTTGGGGGCAAATTTTCCCTGTATTGTGAGGGGATAAGGTGCAGGGGCCTGGCTGGCAGGATTTGCTTTTGCATGCTAATAAAGTTGCGTAACGAATTTTATCAGGTAGAGTGTGCGCTTTCGTCATTCTGGCAACAGAATTGCTTGACATTCAACCGGGAATTCGTCACGAATTACACGAGATGTGAGAAAAATACCCGAGAACTCAATCACCTGGGCGGCTTTTCTTTAACGCCCGGTAAGACAAAGGGGTTGATATCTCCTGACGCAGTCGCAATATCATTGGCTCGTCGTCAGCGGAAGGGAAATCAACGTGCGGCGTATTCCTGGAAGAATTAAATTAGGTAAAGGTGAATATGGGTAAAGCTCTCGTCATCGTTGAGTCCCCGGCAAAAGCCAAAACGATCAATAAGTATCTGGGTAATGACTACGTGGTTAAGTCCAGCGTGGGTCATATCCGCGATTTGCCGACCAGTGGCTCAGCCAGCAAAAAGAGCGCAGACTCTACCTCCACCAAAGGGGCTAAAAAGCCTAAAAAGGATGAACGTAGCGCGCTTGTCAACCGCATGGGTGTTAACCCATGGCATAACTGGGATGCACAATATGAAGTGCTGCCAGGGAAAGAAAAAGTCGTTAACGAGCTGAAGCAGCTGGCTGAAAAAGCAGACCACATCTATCTCGCAACCGACCTTGACCGCGAAGGGGAGGCCATTGCGTGGCACCTGCGGGAAGTGATCGGGGGTGATGACAAACGCTACAGCCGCGTAGTGTTTAACGAAATTACGAAGAATGCGATTCGTCAGGCGTTTGAGAAGCCGGGCGAGCTGAATATCGACCGCGTCAACGCCCAGCAGGCGCGTCGCTTTATGGACCGCGTCGTGGGTTACATGGTTTCTCCACTGCTGTGGAAGAAAATTGCCCGTGGCCTGTCCGCAGGTCGCGTGCAATCCGTCGCCGTGCGTCTGGTCGTTGAGCGTGAGCGCGAAATTAAAGCCTTCGTGCCGGAAGAGTTCTGGGAAGTCGATGCCAATGTGACCACGCCGGGTGGTGACGCTCTGCCGCTGCAGGTAAGCCATCAGAACGATAAGCCTTTCCGTCCGGAAAACCGCGACCAGACCATGGCCGCCGTGGCGCTGCTGGAAAAGGCACGCTATCAGGTACTGGAACGTGAAGACAAACCGACCAGCAGCAAGCCTGGTGCGCCGTTTATCACCTCCACCCTGCAACAGGCGGCAAGCACCCGTCTGGGTTACGGCGTGAAGAAAACCATGATGATGGCCCAGCGCTTGTATGAAGCAGGTTACATCACCTACATGCGTACCGACTCAACCAACCTGAGTCAGGACGCGGTCAACATGGTGCGTGGCTACATCAGCGACAACTTCGGTAAGAAATACCTGCCGGAAAGCGCTAACCAGTTTGCCAGCAAAGAGAATTCTCAGGAAGCGCACGAAGCGATTCGTCCTTCTGATGTCTCTGTGCTCGCTGAATCACTGAAAGATATGGAAGCCGACGCGCAGAAGTTGTATCAGCTGATCTGGCGTCAGTTTGTTGCGTGCCAGATGACCCCGGCCCAGTACGACTCCACCACGCTGACCGTCGGGGCGGGTGATTTCCGTCTCAAGGCGCGTGGTCGTATTCTACGTTTCGACGGCTGGACGAAAGTGATGCCTGCGCTGCGTAAAGGTGATGAAGATCGAACGCTGCCAGCGGTGAATAAAGGTGATGAACTTTCTCTGGTTGAGCTGCTCCCGGCTCAGCACTTCACCAAGCCACCTGCACGCTTCAGTGAAGCATCTCTGGTAAAAGAGCTGGAAAAACGCGGTATTGGCCGACCGTCGACCTATGCGTCAATTATCTCGACGATTCAGGATCGCGGTTATGTCCGTGTTGAAAACCGTCGTTTCTATGCGGAAAAAATGGGGGAGATCGTCACCGATCGTCTGGAAGCCAACTTCCGCGAGCTGATGAACTACGATTTCACCGCGCAAATGGAAGACAGTCTCGACCAGGTTGCCAGCCACCAGGCGGAATGGAAAAAGGTCCTCGACAGCTTCTTCAGCGATTTCACCGACCAGCTTGAAAAAGCGGAGAAAGACCCTGAAGAGGGCGGCATGCTGCCTAACCAGATGGTACTGACCAGCATCGACTGCCCAACCTGTGGCCGCAAGATGGGGATCCGTACTGCCACCACGGGCGTGTTCCTCGGCTGCTCTGGCTATGCGCTGTCGCCAAAAGAGCGCTGCAAAACCACCATCAACCTGGTGCCGGAGAATGAAGTTCTCAACGTGCTGGAAGGTGACGATGCGGAAACTAACGCTCTGCGTGCCAAGCGCCGCTGCAAAAAATGCGGCACAGCAATGGACAGCTACCTGATCGATCCAAAACGCAAGCTGCACGTGTGTGGTAATAACCCAACGTGTGACGGGTATGAGATCGAAGAGGGCGAGTTCCGCATTAAAGGCTATGACGGCCCGATTGTGGAGTGCGAGAAGTGTGGTTCTGAAATGCACCTGAAAATGGGGCGTTTCGGTAAGTACATGGCCTGCACCAACGACGAATGTAAAAACACGCGCAAAATTCTGCGTAACGGTGAAGTGGCTCCGCCGAAGGAAGATCCGGTTCCGCTGCCAGAGCTCCCGTGTGAGAAATCTGACGCGTACTTCGTGCTGCGTGACGGTGCGGCAGGTGTCTTCCTGGCCGCCAACACCTTCCCGAAATCGCGTGAAACCCGCGCGCCGCTGGTGGAAGAGCTGCATCGCTTCCGCGAACGTCTGCCGGAGAAACTGCGTTATCTGGCCGATGCGCCACAGCAGGATCCGGAAGGCAATAAAACCGTGGTGCGGTTTAGCCGTAAAACTAAGCAGCAGTACGTTGCGGCAGAGAAAGAGGGTAAAGCGACTGGATGGTCAGCCTTCTTTGTCGATGGCAAATGGGTTGAAGGCAAGAAATAATCTTCCCTAACCGTAACTTACCTGTGAAAGGGCCGGATTTCCGGCCCTTTTTTATTACCTTGTTATTATTTTTTGTTCCGTACTATACAGTCAGGCTATAAATGATATAGTGGTTATAGTTAACCTGTTTCTTATTATTAAATCGTCTTAAGCGATTGACCGCATGCGCTAAATCGGATGGTCTGGCATGAAATTACAGCAGCTTCGTTATATCGTTGAGGTGGTGAATCATAACCTTAACGTCTCTTCTACCGCCGAGGGGTTGTATACCTCGCAACCGGGCATCAGCAAACAAGTTCGTATGCTGGAGGATGAGTTAGGCATTCAGATCTTCGCTCGCAGCGGTAAGCATCTTACCCAGGTGACGCCGGCGGGGCAGGAAATCATCCGCATTGCGCGGGAAGTCCTCTCCAAAGTCGATGCGATTAAGTCTGTGGCAGGGGAGCATACCTGGCCGGATAAAGGCTCGCTGTATATTGCCACCACGCATACGCAGGCGCGCTATGCGCTGCCCGGCGTGATCAAAGGCTTTATCGAGCGTTATCCTCGCGTCTCGTTGCATATGCACCAGGGCTCGCCAACGCAAATTGCTGAAGCCGTCTCCAAGGGGAATGCAGACTTTGCCATCGCCACCGAAGCGCTTCACCTGTATGACGATCTGGTCATGCTCCCGTGCTACCACTGGAACCGTTCTATTGTGGTGACCCCCGATCACCCCCTGGCGGGTAAAGGGTCGGTCACTATCGAAGAGCTGGCCCAGTATCCTCTGGTGACCTATACCTTTGGCTTTACCGGGCGTTCTGAGCTTGATACGGCCTTTAACCGGGCAGGATTAACGCCGCGCATTGTCTTTACTGCGACGGACGCCGACGTGATTAAGACCTATGTCCGGCTTGGATTGGGGGTGGGCGTCATTGCCAGCATGGCGGTGGATCCGGTGTCAGACCCTGACCTGGTGCGTCTTGATGCGCACGACGTTTTCAGCCATAGCACCACAAAAATTGGTTTCCGCCGCAGCACCTTCCTGCGCAGCTATATGTATGATTTTATTCAGCGCTTTGCCCCTCATTTAACGCGTGATGTGGTTGATACCGCCGTGGCATTACGCTCAAATGAAGATATTGAAGAGATGTTTAAAGACATCAAACTTCCCGAAAAATAATCACACCCGGTATCTTTCCCCCAGGGAAAGATACCGAAATAACCTCTCAAAGCTAAATTAGAATTATCATCATCTGCGATTCCCCTGCCATATAATGTCATTATCCATTTAATACGTAAGGTTATAATGTCGTGAATTGGCGACAAAAGTAGAAACTAATTTACGCCTTCGCAAATTTTTCTTTTCAATTATTTATTTCTGGTCAAAAGATTGAATATTTCATACCTCCCGGTGCGTAAATTCACTGGCTTTTCGGCTAAAGTTTCTTTAGGATTTATCTCAACAGATGATTAATTGTACCAATTGTTTGGTCCTAAATGATAAGCGATGTCGATTGTATGAGGTTAGCAATGCCTTCAGGAAGTGAAGAACCGCAAAGGGATCCTGCGCTCAAGCGTAAAGCCTGGCTGGCGGTCTTTCTCGTCTCTACCCTGTTTTGGGTGGTGGTTGCTCTCCTGGCCTGGAAATATTGGGGTTAAATATGTCAGTGACGGTACGTACAGCTTCGGTAAAACAGATGTGTCAGCATCGTGACAGCGGCCACAGAGGGCGTAAAGCACCTGCGACTGTTGTACCCGCGTCCTGGAAACTGACGCCGCAGCAGCAGGCTTTTATTGATGTGTTCGCAGAAGACGAACCCAAAAAACAATAATTTAGTTTATTGCGTAATGATGCAAATAGTCTGAATATCGACTCTGCGCTTTTGTACTCTTTAATAAATACACATCAGCAATATAGCACTGAGGAACGACCTCGGAATTTTTATAAATAATGCCTGGTGTCCCTATGATGAATAACATGACGTCTCACAAATACTGGTCGTGGATCGGCGTTTTTACCGTGTCGATTCTGTTCTGGAGTCAGCTCATCTGGCTGGCGCTCCACTAAATTGTAAAACCTCGCTACGGCGGGGTTTTTTGTTTCCCCGCGCTGGACCAATCCTAAATTTATCAATTTGGGTTGTTATCAAAACGTTACGACATCTTTGTGTTATCTTTAATTACGGCCCTGATGATTGTCAGGGCATCTCTGTGATTAAGGAGGAGCTTATGTCGTTAACCCTACGCGAAGCCAGTAAGGACACATTACAGGCAGAAAATAAAACCTGGCATTACTACAGCCTGCCGCTGGCTGCCAGAACGCTTGGGGACATTTCGCGTTTACCCAAGTCATTGAAAGTTTTACTGGAAAACCTCTTGCGCTGGCAGGACGGTGACTCTGTCACGCTTGATGATATCCAGGCGCTGGCAGGGTGGCTTGAGAAGGCCCATGCCGACAGAGAAATCGCTTACCGCCCGGCAAGGGTGCTGATGCAGGACTTTACCGGTGTTCCGGCCGTGGTTGATTTGGCCGCGATGCGTGAAGCCGTTAAGCGTCTCGGCGGGGATACGGCAAAAGTTAACCCGCTTTCCCCGGTTGACCTCGTCATTGACCACTCCGTCACCGTTGACCACTTCGGTGATGATGACGCCTTTGGCGAAAACGTGCGTCTGGAGATGGAGCGTAACCACGAGCGCTATGTATTTCTGAAGTGGGGACAGCAGGCGTTCAGTCGGTTTAGCGTGGTCCCGCCAGGCACCGGTATTTGCCACCAGGTGAACCTTGAATATCTGGGTAAAGCCGTCTGGAGCGAATTGCAGGATAAAGAGTGGGTCGCTTATCCGGACACGCTGGTGGGCACGGATTCGCATACCACCATGATCAACGGTCTGGGCGTGCTGGGCTGGGGCGTCGGGGGTATTGAAGCGGAAGCCGCCATGCTCGGCCAGCCGGTATCCATGCTTATCCCGGATGTGGTGGGCTTCAAGCTGACCGGAAAGCTGTCTGAAGGCATTACTGCCACCGATCTGGTACTGACCGTCACCCAGATGCTGCGTAAGCATGGCGTGGTGGGCAAGTTTGTTGAATTCTACGGTGATGGTCTGGATTCGCTGCCGCTGGCCGACCGCGCCACCATTGCCAATATGGCGCCGGAATACGGTGCCACCTGCGGCTTTTTCCCCATTGACGACGTCACGCTGGAGTACATGCGCCTTAGCGGCCGCAGCGAAGAGCAGGTCGCGCTGGTGGAAGCGTACACCAAAGCGCAGGGCATGTGGCGCAATCCGGGCGATGAGCCTGTTTTCACCAGCACGCTTGAACTCGATATGGGAAGCGTCGAAGCGAGCCTCGCGGGGCCGAAACGTCCGCAGGATCGGGTTGCGTTGTCTGACGTGCCGAAAGCGTTTGCCGCCAGCAATGCCCTGGAAGTGAACGTGGCGCAGAAAGACCATCGTCCCGTCGACTATGTTCTGAACGGGCATCAGTATCAGCTTCCGGATGGCGCGGTTGTTATTGCCGCCATTACCTCCTGCACCAACACGTCCAACCCCAGCGTATTGATGGCAGCCGGTCTGCTGGCTAAAAAGGCGGTCGAGCTTGGGTTAAAACCTCAGCCGTGGGTTAAGGCCTCGCTGGCCCCGGGATCCAAAGTGGTGTCGGATTACCTGGCTCAGGCCAAACTGACGCCGTACCTGGACGAGCTGGGCTTTAACCTCGTGGGCTACGGCTGTACGACCTGTATTGGTAACTCCGGGCCACTGCCTGAACCCATCGAAACGGCGATCAAGCAGGGTGACCTGACGGTAGGCGCCGTTCTTTCCGGTAACCGAAACTTTGAAGGGCGCATTCACCCGCTGGTAAAAACCAACTGGCTTGCTTCGCCGCCGCTGGTCGTGGCGTACGCTCTCGCGGGGAACATGAATATCAATCTGGTGACCGATCCGATTGGCCACGATCGCAAGAATGACCCTGTCTATCTGAAAGATATCTGGCCATCCTCTCGAGAAATCGCGCTGGCCGTTGAGAAGGTCTCTACCGAGATGTTCCGCAAAGAGTACGCGGAAGTCTTTGAAGGCACGCCGGAATGGAAAGCCATCAATGTTGCAGGTTCGGATACCTATGGCTGGCAGGATGACTCGACCTATATTCGTCTGTCGCCGTTCTTTGATGAGATGCAGGCCGAGCCCGCGCCGCTTAAGGATATCCACGGCGCGCGAATCCTGGCCATGCTGGGGGATTCCGTCACGACGGACCATATCTCTCCGGCGGGGAGCATCAAAGCCGATAGCCCGGCAGGCCGTTACCTGCAAAGCCGGGGTGTCGAACGCCGCGATTTTAACTCTTATGGCTCGCGCCGCGGTAACCATGAAGTCATGATGCGCGGGACCTTTGCCAACATCCGCATTCGTAACGAAATGGTGCCGGGTGTGGAAGGGGGCATGACGCGTCATCTGCCTGGAACAGAAGTCGTGTCGATCTATGATGCGGCCGTTAAATACCAACAGGAAGGGACGCCGCTGGCGGTGATTGCCGGGAAAGAGTACGGTTCCGGCTCCAGCCGCGACTGGGCGGCGAAAGGTCCGCGCCTGCTTGGCGTTCGGGTGGTCATCGCCGAATCGTTCGAACGTATTCACCGTTCGAATCTGATCGGCATGGGGATCCTGCCGCTTGAGTTCCCGCAGGGCGTGACGCGTAAAACGCTGGGCCTGACCGGGGAAGAGCAGATTGACATTAGCGGCCTGCAAAACCTGCAGCCGGGTAAAACGGTGCCGGTAACGTTAACGCGGGCAGACGGGAAAACCGAGGTGCTGGATTGCCGGTGCCGTATTGATACGGCAACCGAGCTGACCTACTACCAGAACGACGGCATTTTACATTACGTGATTCGTAAGATGCTGGATTGATGAACGAGCCCGGCACGCGTGCCGGGCTTTTTACATCATTCTTTCAGCAGATGGCCCATTTTGGCGGCTTTGGTATCAAGGTAGTGGGCATTTTTCGGGTTACGGCCGACAATCAGCGGTACGCGTTCAACGATGTTGATCCCGGCTTCGGTCAGGATCTCCACTTTTTTCGGGTTATTGGTCAACAGACGTACTTCGTCCACGCCCAGCAGCTTGAACATATCAGCGCACAGGGTGAAATCACGTTCGTCAGCGGCAAAACCGAGCTGATGGTTCGCTTCAACCGTATCGTAGCCCTGGTCCTGAAGCGCGTAGGCGCGAATTTTATTCAGCAAACCAATATTACGCCCTTCCTGACGGTGATAAAGCAGCACGCCGCGGCCTTCTTCAGCAATATGAGAAAGGGCTGCTTCCAGCTGGAAACCGCAGTCACAGCGCAGGCTGAACAACGCATCGCCGGTGAGACACTCTGAATGGACGCGGGACAGCACCGGTGTCTGCCCTGAAATGTCGCCATACACCAGTGCGACATGATCCTGTCCGGTTGCCAGTTCTTCAAAACCCACCATCAGGAAATCGCCCCATGGGGTTGGCAGTTTGGCTTCTGCCACACGTTTAAGCTGCATGTGATTCTCCAGAGTAGGCTGACACGTTTCGTGCCTGTGCCCTGTTTTGCTTTCTGTATCAGTTTATTTTGCCACAAGCTCAGCATGTTCGCCTAATGGGCACCATGCTATATGAACGTTAAACGCACGATCCGACATCTCCACCAGGTGAATAAATTTCAGTTATGATTGTGACGCTTAGCGAAAAAGGAGAAGACATGCATTCAATCGCCAGACGTACGGCAGCAGGTGCGGCCATTTTACTGATTATGCCTTTGGCCGTATGGCTTTCCGGGTGGATGTGGCAGCCCGGGCAGAACGCCACGTGGTTGAAAACGTTATACTGGATTACGGAAACGGTCACCCAGCCCTGGGGAATTATTACCCACGTTCTCCTCTGCGCCTGGTTTCTGTGGTGCCTGCGCTTTCGTCTGCGCGCCGCGCTGATGCTCTTTGCGATCCTCGGTGGCGCTATCCTTATCGGTCAGGGCGTAAAATCCTGGGTGAAAGATCGCGTTCAGGAGCCGCGTCCTTTTGTCGTCTGGCTGGAAAAAACGCACCATGTTCCGGTGGATGAGTTCTACACTTTAAAGCGTAAAGATCGCGGCGCGCTGGTCAAAGAACAGCTTGCGGAACAGCAAGATATCCCGAAATTCTTGCGAAAACACTGGCAGAAAGAGACCGGGTTCGCGTTTCCTTCTGGCCATACCATGTTTGCCGCCAGCTGGGCGCTGCTGGGGGTTGGGCTGCTTTGGCCAAGACGCCGTACGGTCACTATCGTGATTCTGCTGGTCTGGGCGACGGCGGTCATGGGCAGCCGCTTAATGCTGGGGATGCACTGGCCACGGGATCTGGTTGTTGCCACGCTCATCTCGTGGCTGCTGGTGATGCTGGCGACCTGGCTGGCTGAACGATTCTGCGGCCCGCTAACGCCACCGCCGGAAGAGAAAGAAGAAATAGCCGAAAGGGACCAAACGGACGCCTGACGGTTGATATTCCGCATTTTGCCCATAGATCCATGACGTGCGCGTCACTTTTTCCGTTTCGCGCCCGTCACTAAAATGGTAGTTTATAAGGCTGATTGCGTTAAGTTGAACACACTTTATTCGCTTGAACCACATAACGGGAAGTAATGTGAAATATTTACTCATTTTCTTACTGGTATTGGCGATTTTTGTCATTTCAGTCACATTGGGTGCACAAAACGATCAGCAGGTGACGTTTAACTATCTGCTGGCTCAGGGTGAATACCGTGTGTCGAGCCTGCTCGCGGTCTTATTTGCTGCAGGCTTTGCCATTGGCTGGCTGGTTTGCGGTTTGTTCTGGTTAAAAGTCCGTGTTTCGCTTGCGCGCGCAGAACGTAAAATCAAACGACTCGAACATCACATTGCGCCTGCGTCCGACATGCCGGAAAGCTCTGGCGTGCCGGTCGTGAAGGAATAATCGACGATGCTGGAGTTGTTGTTTCTGCTTTTGCCTGTCGCCGCAGCCTATGGCTGGTATATGGGCCGCAGAAGTGCGCAACAAACAAAACAGGATGAGGCCAACCGACTCTCCCGCGACTACGTTGCGGGGGTCAACTTCCTCCTGAGCAATCAGCAGGACAAAGCGGTGGACCTGTTCCTCGACATGCTGAAAGAGGATACGGGGACCGTTGAAGCGCATCTTACCCTGGGTAACCTGTTCCGCTCGCGCGGCGAGGTTGACCGCGCCATTCGTATTCACCAGACCCTGATGGAAAGCGCCTCGCTGACCTACGATCAACGACTCCTGGCCGTACAACAGCTGGGACGAGATTACATGGCCGCGGGGTTGTACGATCGCGCTGAAGATATGTTCGCTCAACTGGTGGATGAAACAGATTTCCGCATCGGCGCGTTGCAGCAGCTCCTGCAGATTTATCAGGCCACCAGCGACTGGCAAAAAGCCATTGATACGGCCGAACGTCTGGTGAAGCTGGGTAAAGATAAGCAGCGCGTTGAGATAGCCCATTTCTACTGTGAACTTGCCCTTCAGCAGATGGGCAACGACGACATGGATAAAGCCATGACGTTGCTGAAGAAAGGTGCCGCCGCGGACCGCAACAGCGCCCGTATCTCTATCATGATGGGGCGCGTCTTTATGGCGAATGGCGACTACGCCAAAGCCGTTGAAAGCCTGCTGCGGGTTATCGATCAGGACAAAGAGCTGGTCAGTGAAACGCTGGAGATGCTGCAAACCTGCTATCAACAGCTGGACAAGCAGGAAGAATGGGTGGCGTTCCTGCGTCGCTGCGTGGAAGAGAATACCGGCGCAACCGCGGAACTGATGCTCGCTGACGTTGTTGAGCAGTATGAGGGTGGCGACACCGCGCAAGTGTATATCACCCGACAGCTTCAGCGTCATCCGACGATGCGGGTCTTCCATAAGCTGATGGATTACCACCTGAACGACGCGGAAGAAGGGCGCGCCAAAGAGAGCCTGATGGTGCTGCGCGACATGGTTGGCGAACAGGTGCGCAGCAAGCCGCGCTACCGTTGCCAGAAGTGTGGTTTTACCGCCTATACCCTCTATTGGCATTGTCCTTCATGCCGGGCCTGGTCAACCATCAAGCCAATCCGCGGCCTGGACGGGCAGTGATTTTTTAAAAGCCTTCATTTTAGTTACAACATACTGATAGCTTTTAGCACTTTCTCAACACCGTGCGGTTTGCCAGCCTGGCAGGGACATAAATGGCTTCTGTCAATTTGCGGCGGCGGCAGGTAGAATGCTGGCCGTTTATCTGTTCCGCGCCGCTGCGCGCCCATAGACGAAAAGGGCTGGTCATGACGTCTGTTACATCCTCCACTTCCCGCGTAATTACGGATTCTCCTGTTGTTGTTGCGCTTGATTACAATAAGCGTGACGCTGCACTGGCGTTTGTCGACGGTATCGACCCTCGCGGCTGCCGTCTGAAAGTTGGCAAAGAGATGTTCACGCTGTTTGGACCGCAAATCGTTCGCGATCTGCAACAGCGCGGCTTTGACGTTTTCCTCGACCTCAAATTCCATGATATTCCGAATACCACGGCCCACGCCGTTGCTGCAGCCGCAGAGCTGGGTGTATGGATGGTCAACGTCCATGCGTCGGGTGGGGCAAGAATGATGACCGCCGCCCGTGAGGCGCTCCTGCCGTTCGGTAAGGACGCGCCGCTGCTGATCGCCGTCACCGTGCTGACCAGCATGGACGAAAGTGATTTACGCGACCTCGGCGTGACGCTGTCACCTGCGGAACATGCTGAACGTCTCGCCCGTCTGACGCAGCAGTGCGGCCTGGATGGTGTTGTCTGCTCCGCGCAGGAAGCGGTACGTTTCAAATCAGTACTGGGCCAGGATTTTAAACTCGTCACGCCAGGGATTCGCCCTGCGGGCAGCGATGTGGGCGATCAGCGCCGCATTATGACGCCTGAGCAGGCGCTGGCAGCGGGCGTTGACTATATGGTTATCGGGCGTCCGGTGACGCAGTCTGCAAACCCGGCTGAGACGCTTAAGGCTATCAATGCATCGCTGAACAAGGGGGCGTAATGACCGATTCCAACAGCCGTCTGGTCTACTCAACCGATTCCGGGCGGATAGACGAACCGAAAGCCAAAGTGGAGCGTCCAAAGGGAGACGGTATCGTTCGGATTCAGCGTCAAACCAGCGGACGTAAGGGGAAAGGGGTCTGCCTTATCTCCGGCATTGATCTGGATGATGCAGAACTGACTAAGCTGGCTGCCGAGCTGAAAAAGAAGTGTGGCTGCGGCGGGGCCGTAAAGGACGGGGTTATTGAAATCCAGGGTGATAAACGTGATTTAATAAAATCACTGCTGGAAGCCAAAGGCATGAAAGTTAAACTGGCAGGCGGCTAAAATAAATGAGCCACGGCAAATGCCGTGGCTCGTGTTATATACGTGCGTATGTCAGACCTGAAATGCGTTTAAATATCGCAATATCGAGGAAGGCTTAGATAATAATTATTTGCCAACCTGGTGACCGATAATACCACCGACAGCAGCGCCACCTAATGTACCCAGCGTACTACCATCCGTTAATACTGCACCACCGAGAGCACCGGCACCGGCACCAATCGCGGTGTTACGGTCACGTTTAGACCAGTTAGAGCATGCGCTCAGGGACATTGCTACAGTGATTGCCAGAACAGCGGCGGCTAATTTTTTGCTGGTTAAGGTCATAATACTTTCTCCTGAATTATCGATTCACGGAAAGATGTACACGTTAAGTATAGACGAATCGAATACTTAATTCTTTTCCCCGTGAAAGCTGGTCGCGCAGGCGTTACTTCATCACGCAGGTGATAGTCACTTCCTGTTATATCGCTAACAGTAATTTTACGACTTTAGGGCAGGTTATACAGGTAAAAACTCTTAAAGCAGGGTTAAGAATCATCTCAGAGAAAGAACATGCGCGCCCGAAATTCGGGCGCGGAGGGAAATCAGGCGCTGGTTTCAATAATATTGACGATCAGACCGCTCTCTTCGAGTTTATTGCGATGCGCTTCGCTCAAACGGTCATCGGTAATCACGCGGCTAAAGCGTGAAGCGGGACCCATCGTGTAAGGATGAACGGCACCAAATTTAGAGCTGTCGGTGAGCACAATGGCTTCGCACTCTTTTTCCAGTACGGCATTGACCACGTCAGAGCGCATCATATCCCGGCCGGTAAAACCTGTCTCCGGCTGCCAGCCGTCAATCCCGATAAAGGCCTTACTGAAATGAACCTGCTGGACGTACTGACGGGTCAGCGGGCCAACCATGCTTTCGCTTTTTTTCTGATAAATACCGCCCAGCAGAATCACCTCGCAGCGCGTCTCTTTAAGCAGATGCGCGATATAGCTACTGACGGTGATGATGGTAACGTCTTTTTGATCGGCAAGTGTTCGCGCCAGAAGGGCATTACTGCTGCCGTTTTCAATAAAGACGGTCTCACCGTTGTTCACCAGGGAGGCAGCAAATTCCGCCAGTTCACGTTTGAGCGCGTAGTTGTTCATCATGCGCGTCTCAACGTCATCACTGTCCAGCGGGACCGCATAGCCGTGCGCGCGACGCAGGTAGCTCTGTTTTTCCAGCAGATTAAGATCCTGACGGATGGTGACTTCAGAAACGCCAGTGGTTTTCGCGAGATCGACTACGCTTACGCGTCCCTGATCGATGACCATCTGCAAAATGAGTTGTTGTCGGGAATTCATAGCATCCATTTAATAAAGCGAAACGAGGTCGGAAACGGTGGGCGTTAAACTTCCCACGGCGCTTTTGGCTGTCTGTTTTCGGGCGCAGCGTCAGCGCCATGCTGAGCAAGAAGTTCAGACTTCAGGATCTCAAGATTACGGATAGCAGAGTGATAATCGCCCGCCACCAGGATATCCAGCACGGTATCAATTCGTTGTGCTACAGCTTGTGCGTCAATCGTAGACATAATCTCACCCCAGGCGCGAAAAGTTAATATTTTCAATGATGCAGAAATTGGGTTCAAAAGAGAAGGGAAAAAATGCAATAACTAAATTACATAAACGGAAGTGATAAAATTATTCCCCCTCATACAGCGGGCTTATTGAGTGGATTAGTCTAAAACTGCGCGCAACGCGCTTTTTTATAGGAGGAAGTAGACTATGACAGTTATCAATCAGCCTACCTGTACACTGTTTACCGATACTGAACGGTTCACCCAGCTGTCAGGGTATTACGAGGCGGAGCGACATACCGTCTGGATGATGTTACGGGCTCAGCCACGGCCTTGCTTCAACCATGCGTTGATAGAGGAGATCATGAATTTTTCATGGCTCGTCCGCCAGTCTGGTTTTGCGGTTGATTTTTGGGTGACCGGATCGCTGGTTCCCGAAATGTATAACGCGGGCGGTGACCTGCAGTTCTTCGTTGAGTGCATTCAGCACGGTCGACGTGAAGCGTTACGGGCCTATGCGCGCGCCTGCGTTGATTGCGTGCATGCGGCCTCGCGGGGATTTGATACGGGGGCCATCTCTCTGGCCATGGTCGAAGGCAGCGCGTTAGGGGGCGGGTTTGAGGCCGCTCTTGCGCACCATTTCGTTCTGGCTCAGCGCGACGCCCGCTTAGGTTTCCCCGAAATTGCCTTTAACCTGTTTCCGGGCATGGGGGGATATTCCCTGGTTGCACGCCGTTCAGGCATGAAGCTGGCAGAGGAGCTCATCTACAAAGGGGAGTCCCATACGGCGGAATGGTACGAACAGCACGGCCTGGTGGATCTCCTGTTTGAACCCGGACAAAGCTATGTCTCCACCCGAACCTTCATCGACACGCTACGGCCAAAACTGAATGGCGTGAGGGCGATGCTGCGCGCCCGGACGCGCGTTCTGCAATTGCCGCGCAGTGAACTGATGGACATCACGGAGGACTGGGTAGACGCGGCTTTCTGCCTTGAACCGAAAGATATCGCCTATATGGAGCGTCTGGTGATGCTGCAAAACCGCCATCACGCGGCGGGCTTGCGTAAAGCCAGTTAATGCTGTTTTCGCGCCTGATAGCGTTTTAGCCATCGCTCGAATGCGGCAGCGGGCATCGGCTTAGCAAACAGAAAACCCTGCCGTTCGTTGACGCCGTTCTTGGTCAGAAAGGCGTCTTCTTTTGCATTTTCGACCCCTTCGGCAATCACCTGCAGGTTTAACGCCTGCGCCACCGCGACGATGGCGCGCACCAGTGACTGGGAGATGGACTGCTTATGAATATCCCTGACAAACGATTGATCGAGTTTTATGGCGTCAATAGGGAAGCGGGCCAGCTGCGAAAGGGAGGAGTAGCCGGTACCAAAATCGTCGAGATGAATTTGCGCCCCCAGCCTGCTGAACTGCTGGATCACGGAGAGCGCCAGCTCTTCGTTCTCGATAAGACAGCTTTCGGTTAATTCGACGTCCACCGGGCAGTATTCAAAGTTAAGATCCTTCAGTGCCTGCTTTAAGTCACTAAAGATAGTCTGGTCGGCCAGCTGACGCGCAGAGACGTTCACGGCCACGCGCAGGTTTATTCCCTTATCGCGCCATTTTGCCACCTGGCGAACCACATCGAGCATCACCCAGCGGCCCAGCGGCACGATCAACCCCGACTCCTCGGCATAAGAGATAAACTCCAGCGGTGGGATCAAACCGCGTTCGGGTGATTGCCAGCGTACCAGCGCTTCCAGGCTTCTGACCTCGCCGCGCCAGGTGATTTTTGGCTGGTAGTGGATCAAGAGCTGATCGTTATCCAGCGCTTTACGCAGGTTGGTATCCAGCCAGAGATACTCAAACACGCGTTGGTTCATCTCGGGCGAGAAGACGCAGAACTTGCCCCGGCCGTTCTCTTTGGCGGTGTACATGGCGGTATCGGCGTTACGAATGACGCTTTCCCGGTCGTTGCCATGCTGCGGGGCGAGGGCGATGCCCAGGGAACAGCCGGTGTAAATTTCAATCAGACCGATTCGGAACGGCTGGCGCAGGCGGGTTAAAATGCGCGACGCCATCGCTTCCAGAGAGCCCTGAGAGGTATTGGTGGCCATGACGATAAACTCATCACCGCCAAGTCGTGCCAGCACCTGTTCCTCATCCAGACAGCTCAAAATGGCGAGCGCGACAGCCTGTAACAGCTGATCGCCAAACATATGCCCGTAAGCGTCGTTGACCTTTTTAAAGTTGTCCAGATCGAGATACACCACGCCAACCTGCGTGTCGCCGCGGTGAGTGATGGCGTCAGAAATCAGGTCATGGATTGCATTGCGGTTTGGCAAGCCAGTGATGGTATCGGTATTGGCCAGCACGCGCAGCCGTTCCTGAGCGCGGCGTTCCTCGGTAATATCGGTACCGGAACAGATAAGGAAAATTTCATTTTTACCGCTGCCGCTGTGAACGAATTTGTTTCTGAACAGAAACAGTCGTTGCCCTTTACGCGTTTTGATCCAGCGCTCGACTTCGTAGGAACTGCCGTTGCGGAAGAAACCGGAAATATTGCGCTTTGAGGCTGCCGCTTCGCTTCGGCTCATAAACAGCTTAAACACGTTCTGGCCAATCACTTCCTGCTCTTTCAGGCCGGTATATTCTTCGCTTAGTCGGTTAAAGCGCTGAATATTGCCGTTCTGATCGAGGATCACAATGACGGAGTTAGCCTCTGAAACGACCTGTTCCGCGAAAGAGAGTCCCTGAGCCAGGTCGCGCGCCACGGAGGGGGTATCATGCCAGGCGGAAGCGGTACCGGCCCACTCGTTACGGGTAATTTTCCGCCCAACAAGGTGAACCGGGAGGTCTTCCCCGAATAACGAGAGCGTCATGGAAATGCTGGAGGTAATCACGGTTAAGTGACGGATAAGATCGGCCTGATCGTCGTCCAGCGCAATCACCTGAGTGACATCGGCATTTTCACTGGCGGCAAGGTGCAGAGCATTGCTGTCAGCTGACAAACGCCACCATGGGCTGTGAGTCCCCATGTAGCGAAACAGCAAATTCTGCTCCAGATCGTCCATCATGTTTTCTCCCGCAGCTGTTCATTAGCGCACAAATTATTCATTTGCAGTCGACTTTTCCGTTGAGAAACAGCGGTAAAACCGAAGTGAACTTATTGTTTTTCCCTGATTTCTGATAATAAAACGAGTCAGGTTAAAAAGGATACTGGGCGTATAAAAATTCACGTAACCGAATATAACAACACTCTTTTACTGTAGATAATTATGGCGAATTTGGACGAAGGGAGACTGAAAATAGTAAGAAAAAATAATGCTTTTGTGGCGGGGGTAAAAAGAAAAATTGTCGGCCCTTCCGGAAAGGAAGTGACCGACAATTGAACAGGTTATCAGGCGACAGGACGCGCGATAATACTGCGGGTTTCCATACGGACTTCAGCAATGGTGACGTCAATCACGTCGGTGACTTTGTAAACTGTTTCACCTTTAATTTGCACCGTACCGTTTTCCTGACTACAGACCATTTCATCGCGCACAGCATGCAGGAATGGCGCAGGAATAAACGCGACAGCACCGTTATCGACCAGACGGACGCGCATCCCTCCGCGGCTGATATCGATGATTTCTGCGGCGAAACGGGTATCCGTACCGGCTTTATTCTGCAGGAAGCGTGCGTACAGCCAGTCGCCAACGTCACGTTCCGCCATGCGGTTCAGACGACGGCGATCGGCCATCTGCAGCGTGGTGTCTTCCTGAGGACGGGCAACGGTTTCGCCTTTGATAATCGCTTTCAGCAGACGGTGGTTAACCATATCGCCATACTTACGGATCGGTGACGTCCAGGTCGCGTAGGCTTCGAGGCCGAGACCAAAGTGCGGGCCAGGCTCGGTGCTGATTTCTGCGAAGGACTGGAAGCGACGAATGCGGCTGTCCAGGAAGCCCGATGGCTGCGCGTCCAGTTCGCGGCGAAGCTTGCAGAAGCCCGGCAGCGTGAGCACTTCTTCCGGATCGACGTGCACGTCGTGATTCTTCAGCAGGGCTGCCAGCGCTTCGGTATTCGCCGGATCAAAGCCGGTATGAACGTTGTAAATGCCAAAGCCCAGCTTGTCGCGCAGCACGCGTGCGGCACAGATGTTGGCGGAGATCATCGCCTCTTCAACGATGCGGTTCGCAATGCGTCGCGGTTCGGCCACGATATCCAGCACTTCGCCTTTCTCACCCAGAACAAAGCGATAATCCGGGCGATCTTTGAACACCAGCGCATGGGTTTGACGCCACTCGCCGCGGTTCAGACAGATGCGATGCAGCAGACGGATCTGCGCGGCAATGGCGTCTGATTCAGGTTTCCAGCTACCGGTATTTTCCAGCCAGTCGGAGACGTTATCGTAGGCCAGCTTGGCTTTCGACTCGATGGTGGCGGCAAAGAACTCGATATCGTCTTCAATCGCGCCATCCGCAGCAATGGTCATGCGGCAGGCAAGGACCGGACGCACTTCATTCGGACGCAGCGAGCAGAGATCGTCTGACAATTCGCGCGGCAGCATTGGGATGTTGAAGCCCGGCAGGTAGTTCGTGAACGCACGGATTTTCGCCGTTTCGTCAAGCTTACTGCCTTCAACAATCCAGGCGGTGGGATCGGCAATGGCAACGGTCAGGTGCAGTTTGCCGTCGGCACTCTCTTCAGCGTAGAGCGCATCGTCCATATCTTCGGTGCTGGCGCTGTCGATGGTGACAAACTCCAGCGCGGTAAGATCGCGACGCGTCAGACCTTCGTCCTGCATCTCGGTTGCCACGCCGTTCGGCGCTTCTTTTTCAAGATTGTGGCGTGCCAGCGTGACCCACCATGGCACGAAATGATCGGCGCCAAAGGTAATGAACTGGGTCAGTTCCGCATAGAAACCGCGATCGCCTTTCAGAGGATGACGGCGCATTTCTGCTACGGCCCAGTCACCTTCTTTAAAATCATGCTCAACACCACGGGCGGCGCGGCAGGGAATGGCATCTTTCAGCAGAGGATGATCCGGCACGATAGAAAGACGATCGTCTTTTCGCTGCACCTTACCCACAAAACGGGTCAGGAACGGTTCGATCAGTTCTTCCGGTTCGGCGGACTCGCGATCCTTCTCGGTATGAATGACGGCCATGACGCGATCGCCATGCATCACTTTCTTCATCTGCGGTGGCGGAATGAAGTAGCTTTTCTGCGCGTCAACTTCAAGGAAGCCAAAGCCCTTTTCCGTGGCTTTTACGACCCCTTCTGCACGCGGCGTCTGGGAATGCAGTTGCTGTTTAAGCTGCGCTAGCAGCGGGTTGTCCTGAAACATAATGTTCTATTTTCGTAGCCATTGAGCGGCTGACAGTTTTACGCGATTCTCACTGTCTCAGCAAGCGGTCTTTGGGTAATGAGTGTGGTTATTCCTCTTTACCAAACGCCACTTTCAGACGATTGAGCCAGCCATCAAACGCACTTTGGGTAAGCAGCGTGATGGCATATTCGCCCTGGAGTCCTTGATCCGTGAGCGGGGTAAACTGCGCGGCGCTGAAGCGGTCTGGAGAGCGGGTCAGCAGTTCGACCGCTGCCGAAAGTGCGGGGGAGGTCTGCGGGGTCTCCGCGCGGCTGTTTAACAGGATTTCTCCGGTCAGGTCGAGCAGCGTCGGCTCATGACAAAGCACCGGCGTCAACGCCTCGAGCGCGGGTTCGGACTGCCAGCGGGACAGGGACTCCAGCTGATGCGCATTCGCGTAGCGCAGCTCGACGAGGGGTAAAAGCGGCATCCACGCATCGTGGCTCGCGGGAAGCGTGTGCGGCTGAATATGATGCCCCGGCAACCAGCGAACAGGATGTCCCAACAGGGCCTGGAAAATCGCGACCACGCGCGCCTGAAAACCGATAAAGCCGATAATCTGGTTAATCACCACGATGTCGTACGTGGACAGGCCCACCTCATCAAGCTGGTTCCGGGCTTTATCATCAATGACATCAGGAGAGCTGGCGAGCTGGCGGGCATACTGGGTGATTTGCGCCAGGCGGCGGTTGCTTTCGCGCGAGGAGTCCGGGCCGGGAAGCGGGGCGAGGAGGGCGGCGTAGTGGTTACAGAGCCGCTGAACGCCGCAGGCCTGAGCGACCGTTAACGCGGTACTGAGCCGATCGTAAGCGCTGAGCGTATGCAGTCGGTTCACGGGAATTGAGAGTGGAAACAGCTGGTGGCATAAGGCTCTGGCAGGAGTAAGCCAGCCAGAACAGGCGGCGACAATCTCATCAGGCAGGGCTAAATCGAGCAAAAAACGATCGTCGACGTTAGCGGCTTCGGGCACCAGGGGCAGAACATCCGTCTGCGCGTGGTTTGACTGGGTTTCATGATACCAGTGGCCTTTGCCGGAAAAACGGCGTTGTTCCATGTGCGTTCCTTGATCTCAAAATGGCGATCAATATCCTGGCGTAAGGCAGATAAAGGGAAAAATATTGTTAGGTGATAACAAATAGCAGAACGGAATAACGAAGGGGTGACGCGGGGGGAAATACTCTCTTCCCGGGCGGGAAGAGAGTCACAACTTATTTAATTTCCAGCTCGTTCATTGCAGCGATGTTGAAGCCGCCGTCAACGTGAACCACTTCGCCGGAGATACCTGCGGAAAGGTCAGAGCACAGGAATGCTGCAGAGTTACCCACATCTTCAATGGTAACGGTACGACGAATCGGGGTAACCGCTTCGCAGTGTGCCAGCATTTTACGGAAATCTTTAATACCGGAAGCGGCAAGGGTGCGGATAGGACCCGCAGAGATGGCGTTAACACGCACGCCTTCAGGACCCATTGCGTTCGCCATGTAGCGTACGTTGGCTTCCAGAGACGCTTTAGCCAGACCCATAACGTTGTAGTTAGGGATAGCACGTTCAGCGCCCAGGTAGGACAGGGTCAGCAGGGCTGCGCCCGGGTTCAGCATCGCGCGGCAGGATTTCGCCATCGCAACGAAGCTGTAGGAGCTGATGTCGTGCGCGATTTTGAAGCCATCACGGGTTACCGCGTTCACGTAGTCGCCGTCCAGCTGGTCGCCAGGAGCGAAGCCGATGGAGTGAACGAAACCGTCGAATTTCGGCCATGCTTTTGCCAGTTCAGCAAACATGCCGTCGATGCTTTCGTCTTGTGCAACGTCACATTCCAGAACAATGCTGGAACCCAGCTGCGCGGCAAACTCTTCAACACGGCCTTTCAGCTTGTCGTTCTGGTAGGTGAACGCCAGCTCAGCGCCTTCGCGATGCATTGCCTGTGCGATGCCGTATGCGATGGACAGTTTGCTGGCAACGCCAGTCACCAGAATGCGCTTACCGGAAAGAAAACCCATAGCTTTAATCCTTATATTCATTGCTTATTTTGCCTTGTAATTCATAGCGTTACAGGCAGTATTTCAAAATCATTCGAAATTAGCTCGAAATTATAGCCCACTCACAGCCCCTTGTGTCACGATATTTCTCGCACTTCTCCGAAGTCGCATGTCCCGAAGAATGCGTCGCGGACACGCGGGGGCGCGAAATTTCAGCATTCGTCCAGTATATCACCCGGCAACAGCTTCGCCTCATCCAACCAGCGAGGAGGCGCGATCCCGCAAGGGTGTTCACGCTTTCCTGATGTTGCCGATGAAGCGCGCAATAACGATAAAGAAAACCGGTACGAAGAAGATCGCGAGAAGCGTACCGCTAATCATGCCGCCAAATACGCCGGTACCGATGGCATGCTGCGTACTGTCGCTTGCACCACTGGCCAGCATCAGAGGAACAACCCCTAAGGTAAAGGCTAACGATGTCATCAGAATGGGGCGCAGGCGCTGACTGGCGGCATGAATGGTCGCCGCCAGCAGGGGTTGCCCTTCGCGATGCAGCTGCCTGGCAAACTCCACAATCAGAATGGCGTTCTTGGCCGACAGGCCGATAAGCGTAATCAGACCGACCTTAAAGAACACGTCATTGGTCATACCGGCAACAAACACCGCTATCACCGCGCCGATAAGGCCAAGTGGAACAACCAGCATGACCGCAAAAGGAATAGACCAGCTCTCATACAGGGCGGCGAGCACCATAAACACGACCAGTATCGACAGGGCGATCAGGCCCGGAAGCTGCGATTCCGATTTTTTCTCCTGCAACGAACTCCCGGCCCACTCACCCGCCATGCCCTGAGGCAGGCTCCTGGACAAACCCTCCATGATCTTCATTGCGGTGCCGCTGGATACGCCTGACGCCGCACTTCCGGTAATCCGTATAGCAGAATAACCCTGGTAGCGCGTCAACTGCTGCGGCGCAACGTTCCAGGAGATCGTCGCAAACGTTGATACCGGCACCATCTCACCCATCCGGTTTTTCACTGATAGTTTCAGTATCTGTTCAGGCTGCATTCGGTAGGGGGCATCGGCCTGCATAATCACCTGTTGAACGCGGCCGTTATTCGTATAGTCGTTGACGTAATTTGAGCCCAGGGTGACGGAAAGCGTCTGGTTGATTTCATCGAATGAGACGCCCATCGCTTCCGCCTTTTCCCGGTCAACCAGGAGCGCAAGGCTGGTTCCTTCTGGCAGACCGTCTATATAGACATCACTGAGTTCAGGGCGTTGATTAGCCTGCAGAACCAGCGCGTCGGCGGCCCTCTTCAGAGCCTCATAGCCCGCTCCCGCTCTGTCCTGAACGTACCAGGTGAAGCCCGAGGAGGTGCCCATATCCGAAATGGCCGGCGGGAGCAGGCTCATTGTGACGGCATCAGTGACGTTCGTCATGCTGGCCTGTATGTGGTCGGCTTCATCCTGAGCCGTCGAGCCCTGCCGATTTTTCCAGTCCTTCAGCGTGGTGAAGGCCATGGCCGAATTCGGTCCTGAACCTGAAAAGCCAAACCCCAGGATCATAATGTTGCTTTCTATGTCCGGCCGGGCCGCAATTTCCGCTTCAAATTTTTTAACCACGTTGAGGGTGCGCTGCATCGTGGCGTCAGAAGGCAGCTGGATAGAGGACATAAAGTAGCCCTGATCTTCGTCCGGCAGAAAAGACGACGGTAACGAAGACAATCCAACAAATAGCGCCGTACAAAGCGCAACGTACAGGAGCAGCATACGCCCGGTTCGCTTCAGAACGGCACCCAGCCCGGCTTCGTAACAGACGGTGAGCAAACGGAAGCGCGCGTTAAACCTGGCCGCGAACCTTCCACTTCCGCTCTTTCCTGCCTTGTGCGGCTTGAGTAACGTTGCGCACAGGGCAGGTGTTAGCGTCAGGGCCAGAAACGCGGACAGCAGTATGGAGACCGCCATAGAAATACAAAATTGTCGATAGATAATCCCGACCGAACCCTCAGCAAACCCCATGGGGATAAAGACGGCAGTCAGCACCAGCGTGATGCCGATAATCGCCGGGGTGATCTCCTGCATGGCCTGCCGGGTAGCGTCCCGTGGGGAGAGGCTTTTTTCCGCCATCAGTCGTTCGACGTTCTCCACAACCACAATGGCATCATCAACGATAATCCCTATCGCCAACACCATGCCGAACATCGTCAGAATATTGATGGAGTATCCGCTCAATAACATCACCGTGAAGGTGCCAAGAAGTGCGACGGGAGCAACAATCGCCGGGATAAGCGTACAGCGTATCTTATGCAGAAACAGAAGCATCACCAGGAAGACCAGGACCATCGCTTCTACAAAGGTCTGAACCACCTTCATGATAGACAGTTTCACAAACGGCGCGGTATCGAAGGGAACCGTAAACGTCATTCCTTCCGGTAATACCTGGGAAAGCTCGTCGATGCGCGCGCGTACGCCTGAAGCCGTACTCATTGCGTTGGCACCCGGCGAGAGCTGGATTGCCGCAGCCGTTGCGGGCACGCCATTTTCGCGGATACCGAAAGCGTAACTTTGCAGGCCGGACTCAACGCGCGCGACGTCGGACAGTTTCAGCCTCGCGCCCGATGCATCTGATTTCAGGGTAATGTTTCTGAACGCCTCTACCGAAGTGAGTTGCCCCTTCACGGTGATGGGATATGTTACGCCTTGTCCCGCAGATGCTGGCTCATCTCCCGTTTTGCCGGGCGAAACCAGGGCATTTTGCTGGCCAACAGCAGTAAGCACATCGCTCACCGAAAGGCCGTAGCTGTGGAGCTTCATCGGATCCAACCAGATACGCAGCGCTTTTTCGCCGCCAAACAGCTGAACTTTCCCTACGCCGGGCACGCGACGAAGCTCGTCACTGACGTTTCGGGCAAAATAGTCGCTTAAGTCGGCTTCCTCGAATTGACCGCTGGTGGACTTCAGCCCCACCATCATTAAAAAACCAGAATTAGCGGCCTCGACGTTAATGCCGTTTTGTCTTAACGCCTGAGGAAGACGAGGCTCGACGATCTTTATCTGATTCTGCAGATCCATCTGTGCCAGCTTGATGTCCGTGCCGGGTTTAAACGTGACGGTAATCGATGCCGAACCGGTTGTGTCGCTGGATGATTCGAAGTAGAGCAAATTATCTACGCCAGAGATTTCGCGTTCGATTAACGATATCACCGACGTATTCATGATATCGGGGCTGGCCCCCGGGTAACTGACGGAAATAATGATGCCTGGCGGAGCCACCGCCGGATACTGCGCCACCGGCAAACGAGGAATAGACAGGAGACCCGTCAGGACGATAAACAGCGCCACAACCCAGGCGAAAATGGGACGTTCGATAAAAAAATGAGGCATTGGGTTATTTTTGTGCAAAAGAGTGAGGCAGAGACTCTACCGCGCACCTGTTTAGCGGAAGTGGGCGGTTTATGGAGGCCGTGTGGAGCAAGGGCTCAGATCATTCTCATAATGAGGTACAGCGGTGCTCCACCAAAAAAAATGATCAAATAACATTCATAGTAAAAGATCAGATCCTCAATATCGGGCATCGCGTTTAACAGCACGGTGAACGTAATAATGAGATAAACAAAAATCACCATCAGCCAGAAGGCGATGATAAGTAGCTCAATGAACGCGCCGGCTTTATTTTGTATGACCAGAAAAACCACTGACAATGCGATGCAGCCATAGATAAGGGGTGAAGAGAGCAGCGTCGAGGCGACTTTCTCATCCATTCTGTGTACCAGCACCAGCCAGGTATAAAGTAATCCCCACGACAGCAGCAGAAACAGGAAATATATGCCCAGTTTTTTAGGAGAAAAATATTTAGAAAGTTCCATGTTCATTACTTCAGCCAACTTCATAAAATCTTTAAGAAACAGTGGTAATTTGCAGCGCGCAATGCACAACGCGTTATGCCTCATTAGCGATTTTGAACGGACATTGTCGAGTCTTTATTGACTGAATGTGTAGGCTGTGTGGAGAAATAACCGGGCATTTAAATCAACCGGGAAATTTTCGTGACTACGGCACTTTTTCCCGGAGGCTGTGTCTTATTGTGCTCAAGATATCTGATAGCGTGCTTAAAGGGATTTCACCCGCGGAGATAATATGAACAAAAATACGCTGATCCTTGTTGTTGAAGACGAAGACGAAATCGCCGATATACTGATGAGCTACTTAGAGCGTTCGGGAATGAAAACGCTCAGGGCCAGGCAGGGCGAGCAGGCGATAACGCTCAATCGCCTCCATAAACCGGATCTCATCTTGCTGGACATTCACCTGCCCGTGTGTGACGGCTGGAGCGTGCTTACCACGCTTCGCCATGAAAGTGCTGTCCCCGTCATTATGGTTTCCGCTCTCGATCAGGACGTCGATAAACTTATGGGTCTGAGGCTCGGCGCGGATGATTACGTCATCAAACCCTTCAACCCTTCGGAAGTTGTCGCACGGGTTGAGGCGGTGCTGCGTAGAACAAAGCCTGCGCTTCAGCAGGCGGGGGCCCTGCCGCTCAGAACGCCATTCATTACGGTCTATCCGGATGATTTCTACGTGGAGGTTACTGCGGGGCCCGAGGTTATCTCCCCGGTCTTAACGACGACCGAATTTAAATTGCTTTCTTACCTGATGCGGTATCCGCGCAAGGTCTGTTCCCGTGAAGAGTTGCTCAACGCGTGTTTGCCGGAAGGCGATACGCTCGACAGAACCGTCGACAGCCATATGAGCAAGCTGCGAAAAAAACTGGAGCAGGCCGGTCTTTATGGCGTTCCCGAGAGCATCAGGGGCATGGGTTACCGGCTTGGGGAAAAGAAATGAATAAAGAATCTGTCCTGAGTCGTCAGATCTTAACGTATATGCTGTTGCTGACGTTTACGATAATTGCCATCGCCATACTGGGCTCCTGGTTTTTTTACTCCTTTATTCTGGATCATCTTCCCGGCGGCCCTGCTGCGGGCGATGACGAGCAGATGACGATGTGGGACTGGGTATGGATTGGGACCGCGACAACGATCAGCCTGATCATTGCCGTATTCTTTACGGTCAAACTTTCATCGCGAATACTCACCCCGCTAAACGCGGTCGCGTCCAGCCTGAAAAAAATTTCTCAGGGCGATCTGGACGCCAGGGCATTCTGTGCCAGTTCCCGGCTGGGTGAGATCAATCACCTGGTTACGGATTTCAATGAAATGGCAGAAAAGTTGCAAACGCTGGATATCCAGCGGAAATCCTGGAATGCTGCGATTGCACATGAACTCAGAACCCCGGTCACCATTTTACGCGGAAGGCTTCAGGGGCTGGTTGACGGGGTGTTTACCCCGGACCCGGTGCTGTTTACTAACCTCCTCAAACAGACGGAAGGATTAACCCGTCTGATTGAAGATCTCCGGGTTATCAGTTCGGATGGCGGGGCAGGATACACGTTATACCAGGCCAGAACGGATCTGAAAGGGACAATACAGGACGCGCTCGATACCTTCATGCCCGAGTTCAACCGTAAGGCATTTACCGTCCATACTGAACTGAGGGTGCAGCAGTGCGTATTCGATCCCTTACGCATCAATCAGTGTCTGACCGTTTTATTTGACAATGCCTTACACTATTCCACTTCGCGCAAGCTCACGGTAAAAAATGGTGTTTCGGATAAAGGCAATTTTATCCTGATTCAGGATGGGGGACCGGGTATTCCCAGGGAGTTTCATGACTTCCTGTTTCAGCCCTTTCAGCGCGATAACGGCGCCAGACAGTTGAACCCGGAAGGCTGTGGTTTGGGCTTGTCGGTGGTAAAAGCCATCATGCTGGCGCATGGTGGCGATGTTACCTATACCTTATCAACGCAAAACCACTCAATATTTAAACTCACCTGGCCCGACTCGTGAGCGTCAGCGGCAGGTCAAATGTGCCTGCCGGCGGTAAATGCCATATTTTTCCTAGCTTAGCATCCCATTCCTGCGGGGTAATCGACAGTTTACCGCGTCTCGGGCTTAAGGTTATTTCACTGAAATAGATTTCATCATTTTTTAGCATGAGGTCAACGCGGCAGTAGTCAATGCCATCCGCCAGCTCCTGGGATGCCAGCAACGCTTGTCGGAACAAGGCCGGTTCGCCTGGCGCCAACGGTGTATTCGGATATTCCATCTGAAAGGGTTGTAAGTTCCAGTACCTGTCGTAAACGTTGATGAAACCTTTTCCGCTGTCATCCGTAAAATCCGCTTCAACATAGTGGGCAACGCCATGAAAGCAATGGATCCTCAGCATTTCGGGGGCTGTGTTCCTGTCTGCATCATCAAAGAGATCGACAAACGGTTCGCAAAGTATTTTTGGCGTAATGTTTTTGTACTGCCATTCGCGCGTGGTGTAGTACATATTTTTCTTTAACGCGAGACTGAGTTTTTTACACGCTTCCCTGACGTTAAATTGCGCTTTGTTCGTACATATTATTGTGCTGCCACTGTCATGGTTGCACTTAAGGACGAATTTTTCAGGGAGCGTCGAAAAATCAATCTGGGACACCTTACTGTAGACGCCGAGTAATGGCACCGTTTTGACTCGCGTTGTTCTGGAGATTACGTATTCCCGAACGGCGAGTTTATCGGCAAGCAGGGTATAGACGTTATTGTGGTCATAAACCAGACGATGACATATTTTTTCACTCAACGTCGTGGGGGATTTAATGTCAGGATGCTTCCCCGATGTTTTCTTGAGCCTCATAGTATGAAAGTACAGGTCTGTCATTAAAAATGAACGACATTTTCTGATGAGATACTCGGTATATTTGAGAACGTAAGTGGCGTTGTTCATTTCTTCTCCTCCGTAATGTCCGGATATTCTGGAGAAGAACTGTTGATGTATTTTGCTGAGAATATGGAGCAGCTATGGAGATGAAAAAGTTAAGGATTAAACAGCGTGTTAAGGCTATTTAATCCTTATTAAGCGGTGCAACGTTTGTTTACCGGTCTTTGCGCCACGCATCGGCTGTCAGTGCTTCACCGAAATGACCGGCTATCAGCCGTTTTGTCAGCTCGTGAAGCGGGGAGGCCATCACATCCGCCGTGCTGCCACGCTCGACCACTTCACCCTGGTGCATAACCATCACCTGATCGCTGATGTGTTTCATCATCCCCAGATGCTGGGTGACGTAGATATACGAGATGCCCTGTTTTTCCTGCAGCTCCAGCATCAGGTTAATCAGCTGCGAACGCATCGACATATCCAGCGAGGCAAGCGCTTCGTCAGCAATGATCACTTTCGGGCGCAAAATCAACGCACGCGCCAGACCCAGACGCTGTTTCTGGCCGGGGGCCAGCATGTGCGGGTAGTAGCTTTCGTGATCCGGTAACAGCCCAACCATGCGCAGGGTTTCGAAGATACGCTTGCGGCGCGCCTCGGGCTCCAGGTCGGTGTTCAGACGCAGCGGAAAATCGAGGATCTGCGAAATGCGCTGGCGAGGATTGAGCGAGGTCGATGGATCCTGGAAGATCATGCGGATGCGCTGGCTGCGGAAAGAGTAATCCCCGAACGTCAGAGGGTGATCGTCAATCAATACTTCGCCAGCCGTGGGTTCAACCATGCCAGCAAGCATTTTCGCCAGGGTTGATTTCCCGGAACCGTTCTCGCCGATGATCGCCAGGGTCTGTTTTTCACGCAGGGTAAAGCTGAGCGGTTTTACCGCGTCGACAGTTTGACGATGAAACAGCCCCGTGCGGTAGCGAAAGGTCTTACTCAGGTTGCGGACTTCAAGCAAGGTTTCGACCATTTCACTCTCTCTCCATGTTCAGCGGGAAATGACAGGCGTAAAGATGATTTTTGGCCCCGGTCAGGCGTGGCGTCTCGATACATTTACGCTGAGCATACGGGCAACGCGGCCCCAGACGACAGCCTATCGGCAACGATTCCAGCAGCGGAATCGCCCCGGGCAGGGTATTCAGGCGGCTCTTATGCGGCATGGCGCTGCCAAAATCGGGAATCGCGCGGATTAGCGCCTGCGTATACGGGTGGTGCGGCGCGGTGATCAGGTCTTCACTAGGCGCGGTTTCGACCGTTTGTCCGCAGTACATCACGTCAATTTTATCCGCCCATTTGCTGAGCATTTGCAGGTCATGGCTGATCAGCAAAATGGTGGTGTTGTTGTTCTGGTTGAGACGCGACAGCAGGCGGAAGATTTGCGCCTGCGTGGTGGGTTCCATCGCGTTCGTCGGTTCATCCGCAATCAGCAAACGCGGCTGATTAGCCAGCGCGATGGCAATCATCACTTTCTGACATTCACCGTCGGTCAGCTCGTACGGGAAGCTGCGCATCGCATCTTTGTGATCTTTGATCCCGACGCGGTGTAATAGCTCAATGGCACGACGCTTGCGCCAGCCAACGCGCTGCCACCAGCGGCCTTTATAGGTCCAGCCGGGGATGTTCTGCATTAACTGTTTGCCCACGCGTTCGGACGGGTCGAGACAGGACTGCGGCTCCTGGAAAATCATCGAGACGTTATGCCCGACCAGCTTACGCCGCTCGCGGGGAGAGAGGCGCAGCAGGTCGATGTCATCAAACCGCATACGGTCGGCGGTCACGCGCCAGTTATCTTTCGCCACGCCGCAGATGGCTTTGGCGATCAGGCTTTTGCCTGAGCCGGATTCCCCCACCAGCCCGCGGATTTCACCTTCCGCGAGGGTGATACTGATGCGATCGACGGCTTTAACCCAGCCTTCACCGGTTTTGAATTCAATGGTGAGGTTGCGAATATCAAGAAGCGGCATTATTGCACCCCCGCGTTAATTGCACGGCGAATACCGTCGCCCAGCAGGTTGATCAGCAGCACGCTCACCATAATGGCCGCACCCGGCAGCATAACCGTCCACGGCGCCACGTAAATTAACTCCAGCGCGTCACCGAGCATCGCACCCCATTCAGGCGACGGCAGCTGCGCGCCGAGGTCGAGGAAGCCGAGCGCCGCGATGTCCAGAATCGCCATCGACAGGGCGCGGGTGATCTCGGTGACCAGCCCGGACGCGATGTTAGGCAGCACGGCAAACCACAGAATGTTGAAGGTGGTCGCGCCGTCCAGACGCGCAGCGACGACATACTCTTTTTCCAGCTCGTCATGCACCATGCTGTAAACCGAGCGCACGATGCGGGGCAGGATAGCCAGCCAGACGGCGAACATGGCATGCGACAGGTGCGGACCGGCAAAGGCAACCACAATGATCGCCAGCAGCAGAGACGGAATCGACAGCAGCGTATCCAGAATGTGGTTAAGCACCGCCGAGCGGAGGCCATGCGTGGATCCCGCAAAAATACCCAGCGCCAGCCCGCAGATCGTGGCCGCGAGCGTCACCACAAACGCGCCGCCCACCGTCGGGGCCGCACCGCTCAGCAGGCGGCTCAACACGTCACGTCCGAGGTCGTCCGTTCCCAGGAAGAAGGAGACTTCCCCGTAGCGGGACCAGGACGGCGGCAGCAGCTGATAGCCAAGGAACTGCTGGTCAATGCCATACGGCGCAAACCAGGAGCCAAAGACGCACAGCAACACCAGACCGGCACAGCCATAAAGGCCGATCATTGCCGTGGTATCGCCATAGAATTTACGCCACACGGTACGTAGCACACCGGGTGTGCGCTTTTCACTGTATACGCTATCGTAAGGCATACCATTCCTTATGCTTCAATGGGTTGGCCATGGCACCCAAAATATCGGACAACACGTTGACAATAATCACCAGCGAACCAATCACCATCACGCCTGCGGAAATCGCGGCGTAGTCCTGCTGGCGGATAGCGTTAATCAGCCACCGTCCGAGGCCAGGCCAGCTAAAGACCATCTCGGTGATCATGGCCAGCGTGAGCATGGTGGAAAACTGTAATCCCAGACGCGGAATAACCGGCGGCAGCGCGTTGTGCAGGACGTTGCGGCGTAGGATGGTCAGGCGCGACAGTCCGCGCGTGGCGGCGGCTTTGACATAGTTCTGGTCAAACACCTCGATGGTGCTCAGGCGCATCAGGCGGATCACTTCGGTTGTTGGCGCAACCGCCAGCGTCAGCACCGGCAATACCATATGGCGCAGGGCGCTGACGATCATCTCGTGACGCCACACCGAATCAGACAGCCACGCATCGATGATGGCAAAGCCCGTCACCGATTTAACCGTGTAGAGCAGGTCAAAACGGCCAGAAACCGGTAGCCAGCCCATCGTCAGCGAGAAGAAAAGCGTCAGCAGTAGCGCCAGCCAGAAGACCGGAATGGAGAAGCCGAGCAGGGCGAGGGCGCTGATAAACTTATCCTGCCATTTGTTGCGATATATCCCGGCCAGCATGCCCACGGGGATCCCGACCATCAGGGCAAAACCGAAGGCCAGAATGCAAAGTTCCATCGTGGCCGGGAAAACCTCTTTCAACTGATCGGAAATAAGCTGCCCGTTAATGCTGGACACGCCGAAGTCCCAGTGCAGCAGCCCGTTAAACCAGAAGAGCCAGGCATCCCACAGCGACGATCCCTGGAGTGGGGCGTGGGGCGTGAAATAGCTCAGACTAAAGCCGACAAAGTTCAGGAAAAAGAGCGTCACCAGCAGCAAAAGGAGCCGACGCAAGGTAAAAATAATCATGGTTTTTTCACCTCTTGTTCTTTTTCACGCGACACGCCGGCGAACGAGGCGTTGCCAAACGGGCTCAGCACCAGGCCTTTAATATCATAGCGATACGCCTGAAGGCGCAGGGAAGAAGCCAGCGGCAGCACCGGCAGTTCCTGAGCAAGGATCTTCTGCGCTTCATCATAGGCGTCGATGCGCGAGGCCAGCTGTTGGGAAGCCAGCGCTTTTTGCAGCACGGCGTCAAACTCCCGGTTACACCAGTGGGCGTAGTTGGTCTGCGAGTTTATCGCCGCACAGCTCAGCAGCGGCCGGAAGAAGCTGTCCGGGTCGTTGCTGTCGGTGGCCCAACCGGTGAGGGTTAAATCATGATTCATATCCATCAGGCGCGCCTCCTGGAAACGGCCCTCTACCGGTACGATGATCACTTTAACGCCTACCTGCGCCATATCCGCCTGCAGCAGTTCGGCGGTCTTGAGCGGGCTGGGGTTCCACGCCTGGGAGCTGGTGGGCACCCAAAGCTGCAGCGTGAGGTTTTCTGCCCCCAGCGCTTTCAGCTGTTCACGCGCTTTTGCCGGATTGTATTCCGTAATTTTAGCCTCACCGTCGTAGGCCCACGAGGCGCGCGGTAAAATTGAGGCGGCGGTTTCCGCCGTGCCGTAATAGATCGACTGCATCAGGCGCTGGTTGTTAATGGCCAGCGCCAGAGCGTGCCGAACAGCAGGGTTATTCAACGGCGGCTTATCCGTGTTAAAGGCCAGATACGCGATGTTCATCCCCGGGCGTAGCGTCAGACGCAGACGCGGATCGTCGCGCAAAATCGTGAGCTGGCTGGCTGCGGGCCAGGCAAGCACGTCACATTCCCCGGTGAGCAGTTTCGAGAGCCGCCCCGTTCCGCCAGAGCCGAGATCGACCACCACCTGCGGCATCAGCGGCGTACCGCGCCAGAAGTGTTCATGGCGCTGCAGACGAATATATTGACCGGCGCGATATTCGGCCAGCTGGAACGGACCGGTGCCAACCGGCTGGCGATCGAGCAGTTCCTGACGATCTTTTTTCGTCAGCTGAGCCGCGTATTCGGCTGACATGACGGATGCATAGTGCGTTGCCAGGTGCCAGAGGAAGGAGGCATCCGGGCGCGTCAGCGTGAATTCAACCGTGCGGTTGTCGAGCTTACGTACGCTTTTCACGGTGTCGGCAAACTGCAGACTGTCGAAATAGGGGAAATTGCTGCCGTTAACGTTATGCCACGGATGGTTGCGGTTGAAGATACGCTGGAAGGTGAAGACCACGTCATCCGCGTTCAGCTTGCGCGAGGGGGTAAACCACGGCGTACGCTGAAACGCGACATCATCGCGCAGGTGAAAACGGTAGGTTGCGCCGTTATCCAGCACTTCCCAGCTTTCTGCAAGCTCGGGCACGAGACGGTAGGTGTACGGGTCAACATCAAGCAGACGATCGTAAAGCTGCGCGGCAAGGGTATCCACAATCAGGCCGCTACCCGCTTTTTGCGGGTTGAAGGTATCCACCTGGCCGCTTACGCAATAGACGAAGCCGCTGTCACGAATGTCAGGCTGCGGCGTTTGCCCGGGCGCGGCAAAGGCCTGGCTGCTAAACAGACCAAGTGCAAAAAAGGACGATAAAACCAGACGCATAATTTTTAAGGTATTAAATATGAAGTGGCTATCCTACTAATTTTAAACGACATTATCCAGTATCGTTTAAGCCTGAGGGCATAATGGGGGCAGTAACGTCTGCAGTCGGTCACTCAGCGTCACAACCCGATGCACGTTCATACCTGCAATCCACTTTGAATATACCTCATGGACTATCTTAGCATTTTCGTGGCGTATCTGACTCGCTATAAACGAAGGATTTAACCCGGCAGACAGGGTTTCGCAAAGTCGGTCGGTATAGTTACGTCTTCGCTGGGTAAAATGACAGGAATGCAGGGTACATTCCAGGTGCGATATCATTTTAATTGTAATATGTGTCTGATATATTATGATTTTTTACTAAAGTAAAACAAATTATGGCATTCAGACTACCCGCCAAACGCGAAGTGTTTGCATACTTTTGCCTGGGATTATGGTTTTACGGGATGTGTCGGCTTGACATCTATACAAGCGATGCGTACTTGATAGAACCAGGTTCTGTTTATTGTCCAATTATCTTGATTTCAGTCGCTATAGGTGCCTTTGCATCATGGCGCGTTTCGTCACGCGTCAAAAGCAAAGAGGGTAAACTGGAGCGCGTTAAGTTTTTCCTGGCTTGTTTTGTGTTTGTAGTGGGTGTCGTATCTTTCACACTCTGGGAAAGCACTGAAGCAATCATCGTTTCAAGTGCAACGCAAACAGTTAGCGGAACTTACCCTTTCAGGATGAACTACCCAGGACCTTCATGCGGAAAACATTGCCGTTGCAAGGCTGGGGTTGTCTATTATGACGAATTCTTAAAGCGTGAAATTGAATTCTGCCAGTGGGATGACGCTTCGTCTTTTTTCTACACAGACTCTATTCGTGTGGTCAAAAAAGTCAATGCTCACGGCGGTAAAATAATAAGCCATGAGGCAATTCACTAATTCAAAAGAGTGTCCTGAGATAGCTACATAATGAATAATAAGAGTGCCCAGAAGCAAGCGCATCACTGGAATAGTGAGCTTAGTGTCTTGAAAATAAAGTTTTTTTGATCAAGTGAAATGATGCCGACAGCTAAAAGTAACGAACCACCGCTCGCCATGATTAAAAGATTAAAATAGAATTTCCAGGGGTGTTTAGAGCAATAAACATAATACTTCTCATAGGTTCCGTTGAGCCAGCCAATAAAAACTCCTGTCTTCAGAGCTTTACTTGTATGCCAGATGTAGAAAATACCGCCTAAGCAGAATGCGAGAGAAATCAAAAAATCTAAAATAGCCATCTTAATAATATCCTTATTCTTCTTGATTCATCTATTGCTTTTTTTTCATAAAATAAGTGAATTTTAAAGTGATAGACACTGTCATCGCATTTGATGCTTTTTGAGCAATGCCCTTAACTGATGGTAGGTCAGACCCAGCAGTTCAGCTGCCCGTTTCTGGTTGTATTTCGCCATCTTCAGGCTTTGCTCCAGCAGCTGTTTCTCCTGGTCGTGCTGGAACTGGCGCAAATCAAGGGGAAGAGCAGGGGCGTCGCCTGGAGATGCTGGTGCGGGCAAGGGCGGGGCGCTGCGCTGAAAAGGATCGATAATGATGTTGTCCAGCTCCGTCTCGCTGCTGCCGTGGCGATAGACGGAACGCTCCACGACGTTTTTCAGCTCGCGGATATTGCCCGGCCAGTGGTACGCGAGCAGCGTCTCCCGTGCATAATCGCTGAAGCCGGGGAACAGCGGCAGTCCGAGCTCGCGGCACATCTGAATCGCAAACTGGTCTGCCAGCAGCATAATGTCGCTTCTTCGCTCGCGCAGCGGAGGAAGCTGCACGACGTCAAAGGCCAGGCGGTCGAGCAGGTCGGCACGGAATTTTTCCTCTGCCACCCTCTCCGGCAGGTTGGCGTTAGTGGCGCACACCAGGCGCACGTTCACCTGCAGCGGCTGGCTGCCGCCGACGCGCTCCAGCTCGCCGTATTCAATCACGCGTAGCAGTTTCTCCTGCACCAGCATGGGCGCGGTGGCCAGCTCATCAAGAAACAGCGTACCGCCGTCGGCGCGCTCAAAGCGTCCGGGATGGCGTTTCTGGGCACCGGTAAACGCGCCCGCCTCATGGCCGAAGAGCTCGGTGTCGAGCAAGTTTTCATTCAGCGCCGCGCAATTAAGGGAAATGAAGGGGCCGTCCCAGCGCCCGGATAAGTAGTGCAAACGGTTGGCGATGAGTTCCTTACCCGTACCGCGCTCGCCGATAATCAGCACCGGTTTATTGAGCGGCGCCAGGCGAGAAACCTGTTCCAGCACTTCCAGAAAACTGTTTGCTTCGCCGAGTAAATTGTCTTTGTATCCAGGCATGATGAAATTAACCACTCCTTAGCGATATTCACCAGGCAAGAATAGTTCTTCACTGCATGAAAATCAACCATGGCCTGTTAAATCAATAAGATAAAAAGTTGGCATGAGATTTGTATTATCTGTGCAGCAGGGCATCGCCCGATAACAGAACTATGAGGAGTCAATTATGGGTATTTTTTCTCGTTTTGCCGACATCGTGAACGCCAACATCAACTCACTGCTGGAGAAAGCGGAAGATCCGCAGAAGCTGGTGCGTCTGATGATTCAGGAAATGGAAGACACGCTGGTTGAAGTCCGCTCTACCTCCGCCCGCGCGCTGGCGGAGAAAAAACAGCTTACGCGTCGTATTGAACAGGCCACCGCTCAGCTGAACGAATGGCAGGAAAAAGCAGAACTCGCGCTGCGCAAAGACAAAGAGGATCTGGCCCGTGCGGCGCTGATCGAAAAACAGAAGCTGGCGGACATGGTCGCGACGCTCGAGCATGAAGTGACGCTGGTGGATGACACGCTCACCCGCATGAAGAAAGAGATTGGCGAGCTGGAAAACAAGCTGAGCGAAACCCGCGCGCGTCAGCAGGCGCTGACCCTGCGTCATCAGGCGGCAAGCTCTTCCCGTGACGTGCGTCGCCAGCTCGACAGCGGTAAGCTGGATGAAGCGATGGCCCGTTTTGAGTCGTTTGAGCGTCGTATCGACCAGATGGAAGCGGAAGCCGAAAGTCACGGTATCGGTAAGCAGAAGTCGCTGGATCAGCAGTTTGCTGACCTCAAGGCCGATGATGAAATCAGCGAGCAGCTGGCGGCACTGAAAGCCAAAATGAAGCAAGATAACCAATAATAATTCATGCGGCACCTGAACGTGCCGCATCGTAAGACAAGGAGTACACATGAGCGCGCTTTTTCTGGCTATTCCCCTGACAATTTTCGTGCTGTTCGTTTTGCCGATTTGGCTATGGCTGCACTACAGCAACCGTTCCTCACGGGGTGAACTCTCCCAGAGTGAACAACAGCGTCTGGTACAGCTCTCCGACGAGGCGAACAAAATGCGTGAACGCATTCAGGCGCTGGAAGCCATCCTGGATGCTGAACATCCAAACTGGAGGGACCGTTAATGTCTGGACTGAATCTGAACAAAAAGCTGTGGCGAATTCCACAGCAGGGCATGGTACGCGGCGTCTGTGCCGGGCTGGCTCATTATCTTGACGTCCCGGTTAAGCTGGTACGCGTGGTGACGGTGCTGTCGATCTTCTTTGGTCTGGCATTTATAACCCTGGTCGCTTACATCGTGCTGTCGTTTGTTCTTGACCCGATGCCGGAAGGAGAACTGGCGGCGGAAGGCGCACCCACCAGCAGCGATCTCCTTAATGCTGTTGATGAACAACTCGCTGCCGGGGAGAAGCGGTTACGGGAAATGGAACGCTATGTCACGTCGGATACCTTTACGCTGAGAAGTCGTTTTCGTCAGCTTTAAGAGAGTGAAGAGATGAAACAACACTGGCAACAGGCCGGTCAGAAGGTTAAACCCGGCCTCAAAATCGCAGGTAAACTGGTCCTGCTGACCGCGTTACGTTTCGGCCCAGCAGGCGTGGCGGGGTGGGCGATAAAATCCGTTGCCCGCAAGCCGGTCAGAATGGTTCTGGCCGTGGCGCTCGAACCGCTGTTGCAAAAAGTGGCAAAACGGCTGTCGCGCCGCTACTTGTCCCAGTAATTCCCTCACGCGTTAGCCCTTACTCTTCCTGGAGGGGGGCTGGCGATGATTAACCTCACTTCCTCGTTAACCCTGCTTTCTTTGCGGCAGCTCACAATATTGTGCTGAGCTGCTTTGCAATCGTGTTTTTCTCCTGCCCGGTCCGTTGACAGATATTTTTCATGGGAGTAGATTGCCACTCCGTGGGACCGCTACCATGGAAAATAAAGTGAACGAAAAAATTAAAGCACTCATTGATCTTGTTTATGGAAAAACGTTTTCTGAAGCACATCTTCATGTGCTGCTGGAAAATATTGAAAAGGCCGCCTCTGTTATTACAGAAAAGCGTAAAATGGGCTGGGATGAAAAAGATGTCGTTCTGATAACCTACGCCGACCAGTTTTCAGCGAAAGGGGAGAAAGCACTCCCTGTTTTTACACGTTTTTATAACAAATGGCTTTCGCGTTCTTTTTCTCATGTCCATCTTTTGCCTTTTTATCCGTGGTCCTCGGACGACGGCTTTTCTGTCATTGATTATCATGAAGTTGCGCCTGAAACCGGATCATGGCGAGATGTTGCTGAATTAAAACAGTCAGCCAGCCTGATGTTTGATTTCGTCTGCAATCATATGTCGGCCAAAAGTGCCTGGTTTGCTAATTACCTGAAGCAAATGCCAGGGTATGATGATTTCTTTATTTCTGTCGATCCTGAAACAGATTTATCCGCGGTGACGCGTCCGCGTGCCTTACCGCTTCTTACGCCTTTCACGCTGCATGATGGTAGCGTGCGACATTTGTGGACCACCTTCAGTGAGGACCAGGTTGATCTCAACTTCGCCTCTCCGCAGGTGCTGATTGCGATGGTCGACGTGCTGCTGCATTACCTTATTGAAGGGGCGCGATATATTCGACTGGATGCCGTTGGGTTCATGTGGAAAATACCGGGAACGAGCTGCATTCACCTTGAGCAAACTCACCAGCTCATCCAGCTTTTCCGCGCCATTACCGAGGCGGTTGCCCCCGGCACGGTGATAATCACCGAGACGAACGTTCCGCATAAAGATAACGTCTCTTACTTCGGTAACGGCGAAAATGAAGCGCAGATGGTTTATCAGTTCTCGTTGCCCCCGCTGGTGCTGCATGCGGTGCATTGTCAGGATGTGCGCACGCTGAGTCAGTGGGCGGCGTCGCTTACGTTGCCTTCTACCAAAACCACCTGGTTCAACTTCCTGGCCTCGCATGATGGCATTGGTCTTAACCCATTACGCGGAATATTACCTGAGTCGGAGATCCTCTCGCTTGTAGAGAAGCTTCAGTCCGAAGGCGCGTTGGTTAACTGGAAAAATAACCCGGATGGCACGCGAAGCCCTTATGAAATTAATGTGACCTATCTGGATGCATTAAGTACGCGAGAAAGTCATGATAGCGATCGCATTGCCCGGTTTATTCTGGCCCATGCCGTCCTGTTAAGCTTCCCCGGTGTGCCTGCGATTTATATCCAGAGTATTCTCGGCTCCCGTAATGATTATGACGGGGTAGAGCGTCTGGGATATAACCGTGCGATAAATCGCGAAAAATATACCGCAGGACAAATTGATAGCACGCTTGAAGATAAAAATAGTCTGCGTTATCAGGTCTATTGTGCGTTAAGCCAGTTAATCGTACTGCGTCGTGCGGAAAAAGCATTTCACCCTGACAGTCAGGCTTATTTTAGCACGTCAGGTGAGCATGTTTTAAAAATTGTTCGCGTGGCGGATTGTGGTGAAAAAATAACAGCGCTATTTAATTTCAGTGATGCTCCTCAAACAGTTGAATCTGACATTCACGCCGGAAGGGAATTGATTAGCGGAGAAGATATTACCGATACGACTCTGACCCTAAATCCATGGCAGGTTTTGTGGATTAAAGAAAACTAAAAAGGACCTTAAACATGAAAACACCCAGAATTGTGCTGATATCAGCACTGGTTTCGTGCGCCCTGTTATCAGGCTGTAAGGATGACAAAGCGTCCTCTGTCACCATTGAGTTTATGTACTCGTCGGTAGAGCAGGAGCGTCAGGCCGTTATTACGAAACTGATCGAAAAATTCGAGAAAGAGAACCCTGACATCACGGTAAAACAGGTACCGGTGGAAGAGGATGCCTACAACACCAAGGTGATTACGCTGGCAAGAACCGGCGCGCTGCCTGAAGTGATTGAGGTCAGCCATGACTACGCAAAAGTAATGGATAAAGAACAGCTTCTGGATCGTGACGCTATCGCTGAAGCCGTTAAAGCGGTGGGGGAAAACACCTTCTATGACGGAATCTTACGCGTAGTCCGTACGGAAGATGGCGCAGCCTGGACGGGCGTGCCGGTCAGCGCCTGGCTTTCCGGCGTCTGGTATCACAAAGATGTGCTGGCCGCGGCGGGCATTGAGGAGCCGCATAACTGGGAACAGCTTCTGCAAGCCAGCCAGCGTCTGAACGACCCGGCTAAAAAGCATTACGGCATCGCGCTGCCGACGGCGGAAAGCGTGATGACCGAGCAGTCATTCTCTCAGTTTGCCCTTTCCGGTGGCGCGAACGTGTTTGATGCAAAAGGCAATGTCGATATCGATACCCCGGAAATGGCAAAAGCGCTGGCGTTTTATAAAGCGCTGGCTGCGACCACCATGCCGGGTTCGAACGATGTCATGGAGATCAAAGACGCCTTCATGAACGGGTCTGCGCCGATGGCGGTTTACTCCACCTACATCCTGCCTGCCGTCTACAAGGACGGAAACCCTTCTAATCTGGGCTTCGTTGTCCCGACTGAAACGTCATCGGCGGTGTACGGCATGATCACCTCGCTCACGATCACCACCGGACAAACCGAAGAGGAGACCAAAGCGGCCGAGAAGTTTGTTACCTGGATGGAACAGGCTCAAAACGCGACGGACTGGGTCATGATGTCGCCGGGCGCGGCGCTGCCGGTAAACAAACTGGTGGTGGGCACGGAGACCTGGAAAAACAACGACGTGATTAAAGCGTTTGGGCAGTTGCCTTATGAGCTGATTGCGCAGTTCCCGAACGTGCAGGTGTTTGGCGCCGTGGGGGATAAAAACTTCACCCGCATGGGCGACGTGACGGGCTCCGGCATTATCAGTTCCATGGTGCATAACGTCACGGTGGGGCAGAAGGACCTTAACACAACGTTAAGCAGCAGCCAGAAGCGACTGACTGATCTCATTACACAACGATAGGAGCGCTCTGCGGAAGGAAATTATGAAGACGTTGTTTTCTGGTCGTTCAGATATGCCTTTCGACATGCTGCTGTTGGCCCCCAGCCTGATACTGCTGGGGGGCCTGGTGGCCTGGCCAATGATTTCCAATATTGAAATCAGTTTTTTACGCTTGCCGCTCAATCCGCGCATTAGCGCCGTGTTTGTCGGACTGGACAATTACATTCGCATTCTCAGCGATGCCGCTTTCTGGCACTCGCTGTGGATGACCTTCTGGTACACGGCGCTGGTAGTGATTGGCAGCACGGTGCTGGGGCTTGCCGTCGCCATCTTTTTCAATCGCGAGTTTCGCCTGCGCAAGACGGCACGTTCACTGGTGATTTTATCCTACGTCACGCCGTCTATTTCGCTGGTGTTTGCCTGGAAATACATGTTCAACAACGGCTACGGCATCGTGAACTATCTGGGTGTAGACCTGTTGCACCTGTATGACCAGGCGCCGCTGTGGTTTGACAACCCGAACAGCAGCTTCGTACTGGTGGTGCTGTTCGCGATCTGGCGTTACTTCCCGTACGCGTTTATCTCATTCCTGGCGATTTTACAGACCATTGATAAATCCCTGTATGAAGCGGCGGAAATGGACGGTGCAAATGCCTGGCAGCGTTTTCGTATCGTCACGCTGCCCGCGATTATGCCGGTGCTGGCCACGGTGGTCACGCTTCGCACCATCTGGATGTTCTACATGTTTGCTGACGTCTACCTGCTGACCACGAAGGTCGATATTTTGGGCGTCTATCTCTACAAAACCGCATTCGCTTTCAACGATTTGGGCAAAGCAGCGGCGATCTCTGTGGTGCTGTTCGTGATCATCTTCGCTGTGATTCTGCTGACCAGAAAAAGGGTGAACCTCAATGGCAACAAATAAACGCGTACTGAGCCGTATTGGTTTTTATCTGGGGCTGGCTGTATTTCTGATCATCACGCTTTTCCCGTTCTTCGTGATGCTGATGACGTCATTTAAGAGCGCCAAAGAGGCGATCTCGCTCCATCCGACCATTCTGCCGCAGGCGTGGACGCTGCAGCATTACATCGACATCTTTAACCCGCTGATCTTCCCGTTCGTGGATTACTTCAGAAACAGCATGGTGGTGTCGCTGACCTCATCGGTGATTGCCGTGTTTCTCGGTACGCTGGGCGCTTACGCCTTGTCCAAGCTGCGTTTTAAGGGCCGCACGACGATCAATGCGAGTTTTTACACCGTCTACATGTTCTCCGGCATCTTGCTGGTGGTGCCGTTGTTCAAAATCATCACCGCGCTGGGGATCTACGACACCGAGCTGGCGCTGATTATCACCATGGTGACGCAGACGTTACCGACGGCGGTGTTCATGCTGCGCAGCTACTTCGACACCATTCCGGACGAAATAGAAGAAGCCGCAATGATGGACGGCCTTAACCGCCTGCAAATCATCTTCCGTATTACCGTGCCGCTGGCGATATCCGGGCTCGTATCGGTGTTTGTCTACTGCTTCATGGTGGCGTGGAACGACTATCTGTTTGCGTCCATTTTCCTGTCCAGCGCCAGCAACTTCACCTTGCCGGTCGGGCTGAACACGCTCTTTAGCACACCTGATTATATCTGGGGTCGCATGATGGCGGCATCGCTGGTGACGGCACTTCCGGTGGTCATCATGTACGCCCTGTCTGAACGTTTTATTAAAAGTGGTTTGACCGCCGGTGGCGTGAAGGGCTGAGGCGGCCAATTTTAACAAGGAGTCAATCATGAAAAAATTAGTTGCGACAGCGCCACGCGTGGCGGCGCTCGTAGAGTATGAAGATCGCCCGGTTGCGGGACATGAAGTGAAAATTCGTGCCTGCTTTGGCGCACCGAAACACGGTACCGAAGTGGTGGATTTCCGCGCGGCAAGTCCGTTTATCGATGAAGAGTTCAATGCGGAGTGGCAGATGTTTACCCCGCGCGAAGAGGGGGCGGCCCGCGGGATCGAATTCGGTAAGTTCCAGCTGGGTAATATGATTGTCGGCGACATTATCGAATGCGGCGCTGACGTCACGGAATACCAGACGGGCGAGCGCGTCTGCTGTTACGGGCCGCTCCAGGAGACGGTCATCGTGAATGCCGTCAACAACTACAAGCTGCGCAAAATGCCGCAGGGTGCCTCCTGGAAGAACGCCGTCTGCTACGATCCGGCACAGTTTGCCATGAGCGGCGTGCGTGATGCCAACGTGCGGGTCGGGGACTTTGTCGTGGTGGTAGGCCTCGGCGCGATTGGGCAGATTGCGATCCAACTGGCGAAAAAAGCCGGCGCGTCAGTCGTCATCGGCGTGGATCCTATCGAACACCGTTGCGACATTGCCCGCCGTCATGGCGCGGACTACTGCCTGAACCCAATCGGCACAGATGTCGGTCTGGAAATTAAAAAGCTGACCGGAAAGCAGGGCGCAGACGTGATCATCGAGACCAGCGGCTTTGCCGATGCGCTGCAGTCTGCACTGCGCGGCCTCGCCTACGGCGGCACCATTTCCTACGTTGCGTTCGCTAAACCGTTCGCTGCAGGCTTCAATCTGGGGCGTGAAGCGCACTTCAACAACGCGAAGATTGTCTTCTCCCGCGCCTGCAGTGAGCCAAACCCGGACTACCCGCGCTGGAGCCGCAAGCGTATTGAAGAGACCTGCTGGGAACTGCTGATGAACGGTTATCTGAATTGTGAAGATCTGATCGACCCGGTCGTGACCTTCACCAGCAGCGCTGAAAGCTACATGAAATATGTGGATCAGCATCCGGAACTGAGCATCAAAATGGGCGTCACTTTTTAAGCTAAGGAAAGCAACTCATGAAAATCGCAACACAAAATCAGGCCTTTTTCCCGGGCAATATCCTGGAGAAATTCGAGTACATCAAAGCGATGGGTTTTGATGGCTATGAAATTGACGGCAAGCTGCTGGTGGAAAACCTCGCCGAGGTGAAAGCGGCGATTAAGGCCACCGGCCTGCCGGTCACGACCGCCTGCGGCGGATACGATGGCTGGATTGGTGACTTTATCGAAGAGCGTCGTCTGAACGGCTTAGCCCAGATTGAACGCATTCTGGAAGCGCTGGCCGAAGTGGGCGGCAAGGGCATTATCGTACCTGCAGCCTGGGGCATGTTCACCTTCCGTTTACCGCCAATGACTTCACCACGCAGCCTCGAAGGCGACCGCAAAGCGGTAAGTGCTTCGCTGCGCTGGCTGGATGAGGTGGCAGCGCGCACCGGAACCACCGTCTATCTGGAGCCGCTGAACCGCTATCAGGATCACATGATCAACACCCTGGCTGACGCACGACGCTATATCGAAGAGAACGCCCTCAAGCACGTGCAGATCATCGGTGATTTCTATCATATGAACATTGAAGAAGATTCGCTGACGGAGGCGCTGCATCAGCATCGCGATCTGCTGGGCCACGTGCACATCGCTGATAACCACCGTTACCAGCCGGGAAGCGGTAGCCTCGATTTTGCCAGCCTGTTCGATCAGCTGCGTGCGGATAATTACCAGGGCTATGTGGTTTACGAGTGCCGCGTACGTGCTGAAGATCCCGCTCAGGCTTATCGGGATTCCCTCACTTATTTACGTGAATGCTAAGGATGACGAGCGTGATGAGTGCTTCAACAACGTCGCCACTGCGCGTCGCCATCATTGGCGCCGGGCAGGTTGCGGACAAAGTGCATGCCTCGTATTACGCCACGCGCAGTGATGTTCAGATGGTGGCTGTCATGGACAGCCGCCTCGAACAGGCACAGGCTTTTGCGGAGCGTCATGCCATACCGTCGGCGTGGCAGGACGCGTGCGCCATGCTGGAGGCGGTTAAGCCGGACGTGGTGAGCGTTTGTTCGCCAAACCGATTTCATTTTGAGCATGTGATAGCGGCGCTGGAGGCTGGCTGTCATGTAATGTGCGAAAAACCGCCCGCCATGACACCGCAAGAGGCCGATGAGATGCGGATGGCTGCACGCAAGGCGGGGAAGGTGCTGGCATATGATTTTCATCACCGCTTCGCGCTCGACACGCAGCTGCTGCGCGAGGCCGTGATGAACGGAACGCTGGGCGAAATCTACTTCACCTCGGCGCAGGCGCTGCGGCGCTGTGGCGTGCCGGGCTGGGGCGTCTTCACTAACAAAGCGCTGCAGGGCGGTGGGCCGCTGATTGACATTGGCATTCACATGCTGGATGCCGCGATGTACGTACTGGGTTTCCCGGCGGTCAAAAGAGTCACGGCGCACAGCTTCCAGAGGCTGGGAACCCAAAAAAGCAGCGGCCAGTTCGGCGCGTGGGATCCCGCACAGTTTACGGTGGAAGATGCCCTGTTTGGCACTATCGAATTCTGCAACGGCGGCATTTTGCGTCTGGACACCTCGTTCGCGCTGAATATCCGCGAGCAGTCGATCATGAATGTCGCCTTTTGCGGTGAAAAGGCGGGGGCGACGCTTTTCCCGGCCCACGTTTATCAGGATGACGCCGGAACGTTACAAACCCTGGTTCAGCGTGAAGAGGCTGACGACCAGCGCCATTTACGCAGCATGGAGGCCTTTGTCCGCCACGTGCAGGGAGAGCCCGTAATGATTGCAGATGCTGAACAGGGGCTGGTGATTCAGCAGCTTGTCGCGGCGCTTTATCAATCGGCAGAAACAGGGGAAAGCGTAACATTATGCTGAGCGTGTCTGTATTAACCGATCCGGGCTTTTGTCCGCACAGTCTGAATAAGTACGCATCCATTATGGCATGCGGTAACGGCTACATGGGAATTCGCGCTGCGCATGAAGAAGATTACACCCAGCAAACCCGAGGAATGTATCTTGCGGGCCTCTATCATCAGGCGGGACGTAACGAGACCACTGAGCTGATCAATTTGCCCGATATCACCGGTATCGAGGTTGAGCTGGACGGGGTGAATTACACCCTTCTGGCCGGGGAGATTCTTGAGTGGCAGCGCGAGCTGGCGTTTGCCAACGGCGAACTGCATCGCCGCGTCGTCTGGCGTTCGCCCAATGGAAAGCGCTATCGCCTGGAGAGTCGTCGTTTTGTCTCTCTGGATCAGCTGCCGCTTGTGGCCATGCAGCTTGCGATCACCCCGCTGGATGATGCCTCGCAGGTGGTGATGAAAACCGGCATTGATGCGACACAAACCAATACGGGCCGGCAACATCTGGATGAAATTTCCGTCAGGGTGTTCGACCAGCACTATATGCAGGGTGTGTATGAAACGCAGGACCGGGCCGCTGATGTTGTCATCTCAGCCTTTTGTCAGCTATCAGCCGACAGCGAAAGCTGCTTTACCGCTAAAAATCGTCGGCTCTCTGCTCACTATTCCCTGACGATACCGAAGGGTGACACTGTCACGCTGGATAAGTTTGTCTGGGTGGTCCATCGCAGCGATAAAGCCCTGTCACAGGAATCTTTCGCGCGCGGCGCGCTGGCGGATCTCAAGGTTTGTGCAGCAAGGGGTTATGCCTCGCTGCTGGAAAGTTCAGCCTGCGCATGGGAAGACGTATGGCGTGACGCCAGGGTGGAAGTGGCTTCTGCATCTCCTGACGATCAGATGGCGCTGGACTATGCCGTCTGGCATCTGACCACCATGACGCCAGCCCATGATGAGCGGAGCAGCATTGCCGCTAAGGGATTGACCGGCGAGGGGTATAAAGGCCATGTCTTCTGGGACACCGAAATATTCCTGCTGCCTTTCCATCTTTTCACTCGTCCGCAGGTGGCCCGCAGTCTGCTGCGCTATCGCTGGCTGAACCTGGCCGGGGCCCGGGAAAAAGCCCGCCGCAACGGCTGGCCGGGCGCGCTGTTCCCGTGGGAGAGTGCCGCGAGCGGCAAAGAGGAGACGCCGGAGTTTGCGGCTATCAACATCCGTACGGGCATGCGGCAGAAAGTGGCCTCCGCCCTGGCCGAACACCACATCGTGGCAGACATTGCCTGGGCCGTTGTGGCCTACTGGCAGGCCACGCGCGATGACGCGTTTATGCGTAATGAAGGGCTGACCCTGCTGGTGGAGACGGCAACGTTCTGGATGGGCCGCGCCACGGAGGTCAACGGGCGCCTGGAAATTCATGATGTGATTGGGCCGGACGAATACACCGAGCATGTGAATAACAACGCCTACACCAACTATCTGGCCTGGCACAACGTGGCCAGCGCATGCCGGTTTATGTCGATGTTTGAGCGTGAAGAGGCCTGCTTCATGGAGAAGGCGACCACCTTCCTGGCCCGCTTGTGGCTGCCGGAAGCCGACGCCGGGGGAGTGATCCCGCAGGACGATTCGTTCATGGCGAAACCCGCCATCGATTTAAGCCGCTATAAAGCCAAAGCGGGTAAGCAGACCATCCTGCTGGATTACTCTCGTGCGGAAGTTAACGAGATGCAAATCCTCAAGCAGGCTGACGTGGTGATGCTTAACTACCTGTTGCCGGAGAAATTTACCCCAGCCCAGTGCGCGGCCAACCTGGCGTTTTACGAGCCGCGGACGATCCATGACTCTTCACTGAGCAAGGCTATTCACGGCATTGTGGCCGCCCGCTGTGGCGATACGGAAGGGGCATACACCTTCTGGCGCGCTGGCGTGGCTATCGATCTGGGCGACGATCCGCACAGCAGCGATGACGGCATTCATGCTGCGGCCACGGGTGCCATCTGGTCCGGCGTCATTCAGGGGTTTGCCGGCATGCAGATTGTTGAGGGCGAGCTGCACCTTGCGCCGAAGCTACCCGCTCACTGGCGAAAACTTGCCTTCCCGCTGCGCTGGCAGAACGCACGCCTGCGCTTCACGTTTGAAAATAACGTTTTAACCATAGATACCTCCGCGCCCGTCACGTTAACGCTGTGGGGAAAAACGGTTTGCGTATCGGAGCAGCAGGCATTCTCTCGTAGGGAATTTCTTACATCTTTTAATGGGACCGCTACCACGGAGGCCAGCGATGAAGCCTGAAGCCGTTGTATTCGATCTTGATGGGGTTATCACCGATACCGCACATCTGCACTTTCTCGCCTGGCGTTCGGTCGCGCAGGAGATCGGCATCACTATCGATGAGGTGTTTAACGAGGAGCTGAAGGGAATTAGCCGCATGGAATCCCTGCAGCGGATCCTGCGACACGGTGGGAAAGAGGGGGCGTTTGACGATAAACAGTGTCTGGCGCTGGCGGGGAAGAAAAATGCGCTCTACGTCGCATCGCTGTCGTCATTGACCGAGGCGTCGCTGCTGCCGGGTATCCGGGAGGTGCTGGCGGACATTCGGGCGGCAGAGGTGAAAATTGGGCTCGCCTCCGTTTCCCTCAATGCACCTGGAATACTGCATGCCCTGGGTATTCATGACGCCTTTGATTTTTGCGCTGATGCCTCCCGCATTGTCTGTTCAAAACCGGATCCGGAGATCTTCCTCGCCGCGTGTGCTGGCCTGAACGTCCGCCCTGGTGCAGCCATCGGGGTCGAAGATGCGCCCGCAGGCGTGGCGGCGATCAACGCGGCGGGCATGCTGTCGGTCGGGATTGGCTCAGGCCTGACCCATGCGGGATTACAGCTTCATTCAACGCAGGAACTGACCTGGAAATGTCTGACCGATTTCTGGGCCTCCCGGGCGTATTGATAAGGAATTAAAAATGGCACAACTGTCACTGAAACATATTCAGAAAATTTACGATAACCAGGTCCACGTGGTGAAGGATTTTAATCTCGAAATCGAGGACAAGGAGTTTATCGTTTTTGTCGGTCCGTCTGGCTGCGGTAAATCGACAACGCTGCGCATGATTGCCGGGCTGGAGGAAATCTCCGTCGGCGAACTGGTCATCGACGGCGTTTGCATGAACGACGTGCCCGCCAAGTCACGCGATATCGCCATGGTGTTCCAGAACTATGCGCTTTACCCGCATATGACGGTCTACGACAACATGGCCTTTGGCCTGAAGATGCAGAAAATCGCCCCGGCGGTTATCGAAGAGCGCGTTAACTGGGCGGCACAGATCCTCGGCTTACGGGAGTACCTCAAGCGTAAACCCGGCGCGCTGTCCGGTGGCCAGCGTCAGCGCGTGGCGTTGGGCAGGGCGATAGTTCGGGAAGCGGGCGTCTTCCTGATGGATGAACCGCTCTCCAACCTCGATGCTAAGCTTCGCGTGCAAATGCGGGCTGAAATCAGCAAGCTCCATCAGAAGCTCAATACCACGATGATTTACGTGACCCACGATCAGACGGAAGCCATGACGATGGCGACCCGGATTGTGATCTTAAAAGACGGCATTATTCAGCAGGTTGGTGCACCGAAGCAGGTATACAACGAGCCGGCAAACATGTTTGTTGCGGGGTTCATTGGCTCGCCAGCCATGAACTTTGTTCGTGGCGCCATCGACGACCGCTATTTCGTCACGGAAACGCTGCGTCTCGAGATCCCCGAAGACAAGCTCGCGTCACTGCATGCCGCAGGGTATCAGCGTAAAGCCGTGGTCTTTGGGATCCGCCCGGAAGATATTCTCACCCAGCAGAGTAGCGGTGAAAACATCGCGGCAAAAGTCAGCGTGGCCGAACTGACCGGTGCAGAGTTCATGCTCTACGCCACCGTTGGCGGCTATGAACTGGTTGTTCGCGCGGGAGCCGCGAATGATTATGCCGCGGGGGATAATATCGGCATCCAGTTCGATATGAATAAGTGCCATTTCTTCGACGCTGAAACCGAAGCGGCTATTAGATAAGAAAGGTGTTCGCCGGAAATACCCATTTCCGGTTTTTTTGTTTGTTACTTATAAAGGGAATATTTGATGAGTACTCTACTAAAAAGTGCTGCGCTCGTGCTGTGCGCAGGGGTTAGCTGTGCACATGCAACAGAAACGGCTAAACAGTGGGAATTTAATATTGGCGCGATGTATGAAATAGAAAACGTCGAAGGCCAGGGGGAGGATAAAGACGGGTTATATGAACCTTCCGTGTGGTTTAATGCAACCTGGGATGCCTGGACTATTTCGCTGGCAATGTATCAGGAAGGGCCGGTTGATTATAGCAGCATGACCCGCGGCACCTATTTTGATCGCCCGGAATTTGAATTACGCTATCGCTTTATCGGAACCGATGATTTTACGTTCGGTCTGACCGGCGGCTTCCGTAATTATGGTTATCACTTTAAGGATGAACACGGCGCCAGAGACGGCAGCGCAAATATGCAGCGCTACAAAATTCAGCCTGACTGGGATATAAAATTAACCGACGACTGGCGTTTTGGCGGCTGGTTTGCCATGTATCAATTTGCTAACGATCTGGAAAAAACCGGCTATTCAGACAGCCGCGTCGAAACCGAAACGGGCTTTACCTGGACCATTAACGAAACCTTTGCCGCTAAAGTAAATTACTATTTAGAGCGCGGTTTCAATATGGACGGTTCACGTAATAACGGCGAGTTCTCCACCCAGGAAATTCGCGCCTATCTCCCTATTTCGTTGGGCCAGACGACCTTAACGCCTTACACGCGACTGGGGCTCGATCGCTGGTCGAACTGGGACTGGCAGGACGATCCTGAGCGTGAAGGGCATGATTTCAACCGCCTGGGTATGCAGTACGCCTATGACTTCAACAACGGTTTATCCATGACGCTTGAATACGCCTATGAATGGGAAAACCATGACGAGGGTGACAACGACCGCTTCCACTATGCGGGCGTTGGGGTAAATTACGCGTTCTGACCGAGGGGCTTCCAGGGGCTACATGCCCCTGGTTTTAGCGCAGCGAGGCCGCCAGTAAAAAATGCGTATCGACAAGCACTTTTTGCGGGGCGGGATGACCCGCGATACGCCTGAAGAGAAGATCGCAGCTCTCTTCCCCCAGTTTTCGGGTAGGGATATCAAAGCCGCCAGGTGCGGGCGTTAAAATGAGAGACAACATCGGGTCGCTGTATCCGGCTATCACCACCTGTTCCGGAATCATCAGATTCAACTCATCCGCCGCGCGATAAAGGCCGAGTAATTTCATGCTGTCGGTAGCAAATATGGCATCAGGCGGCGTGGGTGATGAGAGCAATTCCAGAGCCGCTTTAAGCGCACTCTCATGGGTATAACCGCCGTCCATGATCCAGTTCGGGTTCATCGCAATATGGTGCTTTTCCAGACTGGCTTTATAACCCGCCAGGCGATCGATCGAAACATGATAATCAAGCGGCGCATGCAGACAGGCAATTTTCTTGCGGCCGTTTTTAATAAAGGTTTCCGTCAGCGTGGCGCTGTCATGAAAATTATCCGTGTCGACGGAGTAAATATTCTGATACTCACCTTCCACTTTACCGATAACCACTACCGGTACGCCATACGCATCCAGCGTGGTGAAAAAGGATTCATTTGCGGGCGAACTCAGCATGATGATCCCTTTGATCATCTTCTGTTTTATTTTACTCACGCATTTCAGCAGATCGTCTTCACTGCTTTTTGAGGTTTGTAAAATAACATCGAATCCTTCTTCTTCCGCTTTTGCCGTAATGGCATGAAGGACATCGGAGAAAAAAGGGTTGCCGGCAGTGGTTTTGGTTGAACGGGTCGAAATAACCATAATGGCATCGAATCCTGAAGAGGTCAGGGCGCGAGCCAGTTTGTTGGGCTGATAATTTAATTCATCAATCGCCTTCAGCACTTTGTCACGTGCTTCGGGAGAAATATTCGTTTGTTTATTCAGAACGCGGGAAACGGTTGATTTCGATACGCCCGCAACCCGTGCGATATCATAAATGGTGGGTGACATACACCTTACTCACTCAGAACTGACAGCAATGTCGTTCATCTTACTGGAGAAAAAACGGCAATAGCAATAAATAAGAATTGATAATCAACGATCTGCCCCCATTTATTGTATTCTGAAGCCATGCATTCAAGGCTTCCAGGCAACGAAGGACGGCGATGAAGCGACTTAAAAACGAAATCAATTCACTGGTAAACCGCGGCGTTGACCGTCATCTGCGACTGGCGGTGACAGGATTGAGCCGCAGCGGTAAGACGGCGTTTATCACCGCGATGGTGAACCAGCTCCTGAACCTGCACGCCGGAGCGCGTCTGCCGTTGCTTGGCGCGGTGCGGGAAGAGCGTTTGCTGGGCGTTAAGCGCGTCCCTCAGCGCGATTTTGGTATTCCCCGTTTTACCTATGACGAAGGGCTGGCGCAGCTGTATGGCGATCCGCCCGCGTGGCCGACGCCGACGCGAGGGGTCAGTGAAATTCGTCTTGCGTTGCGTTTCCGCTCGAATGAATCCCTGATGCGCCATTTCAAGGATACCTCCACGCTATACCTTGAAATCGTCGATTATCCCGGCGAATGGCTGCTCGACCTGCCGATGCTGGCGCAGGATTACCTCAGCTGGTCACGCCAGATGACGGGATTGCTGCAGGGGCAGCGCGCCGGGTGGTCAGCCAAATGGCGCAAGTTGTGCGAAGGGCTGGATCCGCTTGCCCCAGCAGATGAAAACCGTCTGGCGGCCATTGCCGACGCCTGGACGGCGTATTTACACCAGTGTAAAGAGGAAGGGTTACACTTCATTCAGCCGGGGCGCTTTGTTCTGCCGGGTGATTTAGCAGGCGCGCCTGCGCTTCAGTTTTTCCCCTGGCCAGATGTGGACGGGGTTGGCGAGTCGACGCTGGCGCAGGCTGATAAGCACACTAACGCCGGGATGCTGCGCGAGCGTTACCATTACTACTGTGAAAAAGTGGTTAAGGGATTTTATAAGAACCACTTTTTACGATTTGACCGTCAGATTGTGCTGGTGGATTGTCTGCAGCCGCTCAACAGCGGGCCACAGGCATTCAACGATATGCGCCTTGCCCTGACGCAGCTGATGCAAAGTTTTCACTATGGACAGCGAACGCTGTTCCGCCGTCTTTTCTCTCCGGTGATCGACAAACTGCTCTTTGCGGCCACAAAAGCCGATCACGTCACGGTCGATCAGCATGCCAATATGGTGTCGCTGCTGCAGCAGCTGGTGCAGGACGCCTGGCAAAATGCCGCCTTCGAAGGGATCAGCATGGATTGCCTTGGGCTCGCGTCGGTGCAGGCGACGCAAAGCGGGCTGATTGACCTTAACGGCGAGAAAATACCGGCATTACGCGGGAACCGACTCAGCGACGGTGAACCGCTTACCGTGTATCCGGGCGAAGTGCCTGCGCGGCTGCCGGGTCAGGCCTTCTGGCAGAATCAGGGCTTCCAGTTTGAAGCCTTCCGCCCGCAGGCAATGAGCGTCGACAGGCCATTACCGCACATCCGTCTGGATGCGGCGCTGGAGTTTTTGATTGGAGATAAATTGCGATGACGGAACCGTTAAAACCGCGCATTGACTTTACCGGAACGCTTGAGCAGGACGCTCAGGAGGCGTTCAAAACGGCGCAGATGTTCAGCGGAACCCAGGCCGATAACTTTGCCCCGGCGCTGCAGGACGAGCCCGCTGTTGAGGACGGTCCGGCGGAGGCGGTCGTGGACGCCGCGCTGCGTCCAAAACGCAGCCTGTGGCGCAGGATGGTTACCGCCGGTCTGGCGCTGTTTGGCGTAAGCGTGGTGGCTCAGGGCGTGCAGTGGACGATGAATGCCTGGCAAACTCAGGACTGGGTCGCGCTGGGCGGATGCGCCGCGGGCGCGCTGATTGTGGGGGCGGGCGTCGGGTCGGTTGCCACCGAGTGGCGTCGGCTCTGGCGTTTGCGCCAGCGCGCGCACGAGCGTGATGAAGCGCGGGATCTGCTCCACAGCCACGGCACCGGGAAAGGCCGCGCGTTCTGTGAAAAGCTGGCGAGTCAGGCCGGAATCGATCAGTCGCACCCGGCGCTTCAGCGCTGGTACGCCGCCATCCATGAGACCCAGAATGACCGGGAAGTAGTTACGCTCTATTCCCACATGGTTCAGCCGGTGCTGGATGCTCAGGCGCGGCGCGAAATCAGCCGGTCTGCGGCGGAATCCACCCTGATGATTGCCGTCAGCCCGCTGGCGCTGGTCGATATGGCCTTTATCGCCTGGCGTAACCTGCGCCTGATCAACCGTATCGCGAACCTTTACGGTATAGAGCTGGGTTACTACAGTCGGCTCAGACTGTTTAAGCTGGTCCTGCTCAATATCGCGTTTGCCGGGGCGAGTGAGCTGGTGCGCGAAGTGGGAATGGACTGGATGTCGCAGGATCTGGCGGCGCGTCTCTCTGCCCGTGCGGCTCAGGGCATCGGTGCGGGATTATTAACCGCACGCCTGGGGATTAAAGCGATGGAAGTCTGCCGTCCGTTGCCGTGGATCGATGGCGATAAGCCCCGTCTGGGGGATTTCAGGCGTGAACTGATCGGCCAGCTCAAAGAGACGCTCAACAAAAAACCTGCGCCATAAGGTTTTGTTCACTAATCGTGCTGGCTGTCAATATTTGTTGACAGCCATCTTCCGGATCACCGTGTTCTGACATATCATTTTACTGTTATTGGCTTAAAACGGTGAATTTCCCATGCGTCTTGAAGTCTTCTGTGAAGACCGTCTCGGTCTGACCCGCGAATTACTCGATCTTCTTGTTTTACGTAGCATTGATTTACGTGGCATTGAGATCGATCCTGTCGGGCGAATTTACCTCAATTTTGCCGAAATTGAATTTAATACCTTCAGTAGCCTGATGGCGGAAATCCGCCGTATCGCTGGCGTTACGGATGTGCGCACCATTCCCTGGATGCCGTCCGAGCGTGAGCACCTGGCGCTGAGCGCGCTGCTGGAAGCCATGCCTGAGCCGTTCCTCTCCCTGGATTTGAAAAGCAAAGTTGAGCGCGTTAACCACGCGAGCTGCCAGCTTTTCGCACAGAGTCAGGAGAAGCTGAGCAATCATCACGCCGCGCAGCTGATCCCCGGTTTTAACTTCCAGCGCTGGCTGGACAGCAATCCGCAGAACACGCACAGCGAGCATGTGGTGATTAACGGGCAGAATTTCCTGATGGAGATCACGCCGGTCTATCTGAAAGGGGAAGGGAATACCCGCGTGTTGACCGGGGCGGTGATCATGCTGCGCTCGACGCTGCGCATGGGTCGTCAGCTGCAAAACCTCTCCAGTCAGGACGTTGGCGCATTCAGCCAGATTATTGCCGTCAGCCCGAAAATGCGTCATGTGGTTGATCAGGCGCGTAAGCTCGCAAGCCTGACCGCGCCGCTGTTGATTACCGGGGATACCGGCACCGGGAAAGACCTGCTGGCTCACGCCGTGCATCTGGCGAGCCCGCGTGCGGCCAAGCCTTATCTGGCACTTAACTGCGCCTCGATTCCGGAAGATGCCGTTGAAAGCGAGCTGTTTGGTCACGCGCCGGAGGGCAAGAAAGGGTTCTTCGAGCAGGCTAACGGTGGCTCCGTGCTGCTGGACGAGATCGGCGAAATGTCGCCGCGTATGCAGGCTAAGCTGCTGCGTTTCCTGAATGACGGCACGTTCCGCCGCGTCGGTGAGGATCACGAAGTACATGTAGACGTGCGCGTCATTTGCGCCACCCAGAAGAATCTGGTGGAACTGGTGCAAAAGGGGATCTTCCGCGAGGATCTCTATTACCGCCTTAACGTCCTGACGCTGAACATTCCGCCGCTGCGCGATTGCCCGCAGGACATCATGCCGCTTACGGAGCTGTTCGTCGCCCGCTTTGCCGACGAGCAGGGTGTGCCGCGTCCGAAGCTGTCTGCCGATCTGGGCACGGTGCTCATGCGCTACGGCTGGCCGGGCAACATTCGTCAGCTTAAAAACGCCGTTTATCGTGCGCTGACCCAGCTTGAAGGGTATGAGCTGCGTCCGCAGGATATTCTGTTGCCGGATTACGACGCCGGGACGGTATCCGTAGGCGAAGAGGCGATGGAAGGGTCGCTGGATGATATCACCAGCCGTTTCGAGCGCTCTGTGCTGACGCAGCTGTACCGCAGCTATCCCAGCACCCGCAAGCTGGCAAAACGCCTTGGCGTGTCGCACACCGCGATCGCAAATAAGCTACGTGAATATGGTTTGAATCATAAGAAAGGTGACGAATAACAAAAAAGCCTCTGCAAAGAGGCTTTTTACTTTTCACTTTAGATTTATTCCTTCGCCAGCGGCGTGTTAACGATGTCTGTTTTTGTCTCGCCCTGAATCGACGCAATCCTGCTTGCAACCTCTTTCACCTGCTGCGGGCTGTGGAGCAGGGTATAGGTCAGATCAAACTGCGCGCTGGCGCCAGGCTGCAGCTGCTTAACCCGCTTCTGTTCGCGTTCAATCGTGACGGGGTAGGCGTAGCTGGTGCCCGGTTCAATGCCCGTGACATAACCCTGCTTCAGCGTGTCGGTGTTTTTCCATAAGGTCAGCACGGGCAACTGGCGCGTATCAAACTGGATTGACGCGCCTTTATCGCCGGCTTTATTGACCACTGCCGCGAGCGTTTCGTGGTTGTTGTCGGCGAGCGGCTGAATGTTAAAGACCATCTCATCAAAGCCTTTTGTCGGCCCGGCGTAGGTTTGCCAGTCGTTAACGCCCGCTTTGGCGTAGTCATTGAATGGGCTCACGCTCACGGCCGGCGCAAGGAAACGTGCGCCTTCTTCGAGGATCGGCGTCCCGAAGTTGCTGTGATAGATGATTTGATAATCATGAGGGTAATCGGCATGGTTGGTCAGAACATCATGCAGACTGAACTGGTTAGTTCCGGGAACGTAGCGCAGTTCGGTCATGGTTTGCAGATCCGCTTTTTTGAACGTGCTCTCTTTGATTAAACCCCGAACGCGGATCTCATGCGGGGCGGTATCCGCCACCTCAACTTCCACCTGCGATACTGGTGTATTTCCGGCCCTGCCGTGAAGGGTGTAAATTTGCCCATCTGCGGTGACCGGATGACCTGTCCACTCGTAGCCACAGCGCACCATCATCTCGTTGAATCCATCCAGCCAGCCGAGACCGTTTCGGCTTTCAAGATTAATGTAGGCAGGATTGACGACCTCTTTGACGGGTGAATTCCATCCCAGTCGGGTGCCAAACCCTTCAACGTGCAGAAGGTTCATGCCGCGTGTCGGGCTCAGGGTAATCGTCAGGCCATCTTTACTGCTAATAATGATGATTTTACTGCCTTCCTGCTTGCCGCCGTGTAAGATTTTTTGCTCAATGCTGAACGTCTGATCTTTAACTTTCAGCTCATCACTGGAAATCTTCCAGTTTCCTTTCTCTACGCTGCTTTCAGCACTTGTCAGCACCCAGGTTTTAGCCGCGGCATGGCCAGAAACCAGGACCGCCAGGAGCGTAAAAGCGAATTTGATCTTCATATTTTATCCTTTTTGCTGAAACGATTATTTTCTTTCGTAAGCAAATCTAATGTTTAGACAAAAAGGGAAATGTGATGGGCTTCACTCGGGATGAAAATAGGGGATTTTAACGATTATTATGCGTTGTTGATCACGATCATGTTACACATTGCTCTGATTATTGCAGGATTAATGTGACATGCGAGTATTTATGCTTTAACGATTCAGCTTTGAAATAATAAAAAACCCCGCCGAAGCGAGGTTGAGAATAAGTTGTATAGAATGCTAAGGACTTATTATGCTTTCAGCACGTCCAGCGCGGCAGTGTAGTCCGGCTCGGTGGTGATTTCGTTAACCAGTTCGCTGAAGACGACAGTGTCGTTTTCGTCCAGAACCAGTACAGCACGTGCTGCCAGACCTTTCAGAGGGCCTTCCGCAATGCTGACGCCATATTTCTCGAGGAAATCTGCGCTGCGCAGGGTGGAGAGGGTGATAACGTTGCTCAGGCCTTCGGCACCGCAGAAACGGGACTGGGCAAACGGCAGGTCAGCGGAAATGCACAGCACAACGGTGTTGTCCATTTCAGTCGCCAGCTGGTTGAATTTACGCACGGATGCGGCACAAACACCGGTATCAATGCTTGGGAAAATGTTCAGTACTTTGCGTTTGCCCGCAAACTGAGCCAGTGTGACGTCAGACAGATCTTTAGCCACCAGAGTAAATGCCTGCGCTTTGCTGCCAGCCTGCGGAATGGAACCTGCTACAGCAACCGGGTTGCCCTGGAAATGAACGAGTTGTGACATAGATATCTTCCTGTTTACATATAGTTAACGTCGTGGCTAGTGTATGCCATCAGCAGATAACACGGCAAACCAAATTTTTCGCCTTTCCGGGCTGCAAGGAGTCAGTGATGAGAAGCGTTAAAGTCTATGAAGAAGCCTGGCCATTGCATACCCCGTTTGTGATCTCCCGCGGCAGCCGAAGTGAAGCCAGCGTGGTCGTGGTTGAAATTGAAGAAGATGGTGTGAAAGGCGTCGGAGAATGTACGCCTTATCCGCGCTATGGGGAAAGCCTTGCATCTGTGATGGCGCAGATCATGACCCTGGTGCCTGACCTGCAAAAAGGGCTCACGCGCGAGGCATTACAGCAGCGTTTACCCGCCGGGGCGGCGCGCAACGCCATCGACTGTGCGCTCTGGAGCCTTGAAGCCGCTCAGCAGCAAAAATCGCTGACATCATTGCTGGGCGTGGTCGTGCCGGAGTCCGTCGTGACCGCGCAAACGGTCGTGATTGGGGAGCCGGAGCAGATGGCCGCCAGTGCGAAAGCGCTCTATGAGGCCGGAGCCACGTTGTTAAAAGTGAAGCTAGACGATCGTCTGATAAGCGAGCGGATGGTCGCTATTCGCTCGGCGGTTCCTTCAGCCACGCTGATTGTGGACGCCAACGAGTCGTGGCACCCCGAAGGGCTCGCCGCGCGATGCCAGCTGCTGGCTGACCTGGGGGTGGCGATGCTGGAACAGCCTCTGCCGGTAGAAGAGGATGCGGCGCTGAAGAATTTTATCCATCCGTTGCCCGTGTGCGCGGATGAAAGCTGCCACACCCGCGAGAATTTGAGCGAGCTTAAGGGCCGCTATGACATGGTCAATATCAAGCTCGACAAGGCAGGCGGACTGACTGAAGCCCTGGCTCTGGCGGCGGACGCCAGGGCGCAGGGGTTCGACCTGATGTTGGGATGCATGCTTTGCACTTCCCGGGCGATCGGCGCGGCGCTGCCGCTGGTCAATCAGGTTCGTTTCGCCGATCTGGATGGCCCGACGTGGCTGGCGGTTGACGTTTCACCGGCCCTGAAATTTACCAGCGGCGTGCTTCATCTCTGAGGTTGCCAGCGCAGAAGCTCCATCATGGCTTTTAAGTATTTTTCGCTGGCTTCGTCAGAGGAGATCGCCGGGAACTCAGCGGTAATGCAGGGCAGGCTTAAGTCGGCGCACCAGCTCCCGAATGATCCGGGTGTTTCATAACCCACGCTGGTGACGAGCGGCAGGTCGAACGCCCGTGCCAGCCACGCGCCCAGGTCAGAGTGGCGCGGATCTTCAATGCAGGCCAGCGGGTCGTGGAAGGAGACAACCCAGGCGGGATGGATCTTATGGATAAGCTGGCACAGCGCCTGCGTTTCCGGCTCTGAGCCAGGGTTGTCTCCCGTCAGCAACACCACGTCCCGCTCCTCGGCGGAGCTGTTCCAGCGATAAACCGTTTCGCCAGCGCGCCAGTTTGCTGCCGGAAAATTACGGTTCAGGTCGACACCCCGCGCATTCGCCCGCAATCCCAGCTGACAGCCATCCGGATTGACGGCAAGAATCACGTGATGACGTCGTAATGAAGGGGTCAATGTCCGCAGGGCGCACGAGAGCGTGACGACAGACGAGTTTTCATCACCGTGTGTGCCGGCAATAATCAAACCGCTTTCGCGATCGGCATCGGGTGCCGGGAACCAGATCAGCGATGCGCCTAAAAATGAGCGGCCATATTGTTCAGCGCCCGGAGGGAAGGCGCCGCGTTCCGCGCGGGGTCGGGTGGTTGCCATACGAAATCCTGATAAAGAAGTCTCTACTGGCAGTGTTGTGCAAAAGCCGCTGTTAATCAAATAGTTTCCGTAGCGGCTGAGAATTGCCTTAAATCACTATTCAGGCGTAAGTTATTTGCATTTCTTATTGTCGAAACAAATAATTACGCATCTGCTTGTTACCTGAATTTTTTAAAGGGGATCTTATGAAGCATCCTGTTTCGCGTCTTTTCACCGCACTGTGCCTGTGCGGGCTCTCTACACTCTCATACGCTGCTGATGTCCCACAGGGCACGGTGCTGGCGCAAAAACAGGAGCTGGTCAGACATATTAAAGATGAACCGGCTTCGCTCGATCCGGCAAAAGCGGTGGGGTTGCCAGAGATTCAGGTGATTCGCGATCTTTTCGAAGGGCTGGTGAATCAGAATGAGAAAGGGGAACTGACCCCGGGCGTGGCGACGCGCTGGCAGAGTAACGATAACCGTACCTGGACGTTCACCCTGCGTGATAACGCAAAATGGTCTGACGGTACGCCGGTCACCGCGCAGGATTTTGTCTACAGCTGGCAGCGTCTGGTTGACCCAAAAACGACCTCTCCGTTTGCCTGGTTTGCAGCGCTGGCAGGTATCAACAATGCGCAGGCTATCATCGACGGTAAGGCAGCGCCTGATACCCTGGGCGTGACGGCGGTGGATGCCAGGACGTTGCGCGTCCAGCTGGATAAGCCGCTACCGTGGTTTAGCAACCTGACGGCAAACTTCGCCTTCTATCCGGTGCAAAAAGCGAACGTTGAAAGCGGAAAAGAGTGGACGCGTCCGGGAGCGCTGGTCGGTAATGGCGCCTACGTCCTGAACGACCGCGTGGTGAATGAAAAACTGGTTGTCGTGCCGAACACCCACTATTGGGACAATGCGAAAACTGTCCTGCAAAAAGTGACCTTTATTCCGATTAACCAGGAATCGTCCGCCACGAAACGCTATCTGGCAGGGGATATCGATATTACCGAATCGTTCCCGAAAAACATGTATCAGAAGCTCCTGAAGGACATTCCGGGACAGGTGTATACGCCGCCTCAGCTCGGGACCTACTACTACGCGTTTAATACGCAAAAGGGGCCGACGGCCGATGCCCGGGTTCGTCTTGCCCTGAGCATGACTATCGATCGCCGCATTATGGCGGAAAAGGTACTGGGTACCGGCGAAAAACCGGCCTGGCATTTTACCCCTGACGTGACGGCGGGCTTCACGCCTGAACCTTCGCCGTTCGAGCAGATGTCCCAGCAGGAGCTGAACGCTCAGGCCAAAACCTTGCTCCAGGCCGCAGGCTACGGCCCTCAGCGTCCGCTGAAGCTGAACCTGTTGTACAACACGTCGGAAAACCACCAGAAAATCGCCATTGCGGTGGCGTCCATGTGGAAGAAAAATCTCGGTGTGGATGTCAAGCTGCAAAACCAGGAGTGGAAAACCTACATTGACAGCCGCAATACCGGCAATTTTGATGTGATCCGCGCGTCATGGGTGGGGGATTACAACGAGCCCTCGACCTTCCTGTCCCTGCTGACCTCAACCCACAGCGGCAATATCTCGCGTTTCAATGACCCGGCTTACGATAAAATAATCCACCAGGCGACGCTTGAAACCACGGCTAAAGCGCGTAACACCGACTACAACATGGCGGAGAAAATCCTTATGGAGAAAGCACCTATCGCGCCTATTTACCAGTACACCAACGGTCGTCTGATTAAGCCGTGGGTGAAAGGGTATCCGATTAATAACCCGGAAGACGTGGCGTATAGCCGGACGATGTATATTGAGAAGCACTGACGAGTAGGGGGTCGCTGCTACCAAATCCAGAACTGGCGCGGAGCTTAGCGCCAGTTGCTCCTTCTGATTCTCTCCCGCCACAGCAGAAAGTCGCACTTTCCTGACGATACTTACTGCTGATATTTCTCAGGCGATGCAAAAACAACACCATACGCAATGGTGGGTAAAAATTGCATGAGTTGAATATCGCCGTCTACACTTGAACAAAATAATATCTTGTGTTCTGCATATTAAAAACATGCAGTAACTCCAGTGAGGTCAACATGTCTTTCACTAACAGAGAGTTGCGTGAACTTGTCGAAACACAATTAAAATATACGTTATGCGTTAGCATAGACAAGGCCACCAACGGCGATATATTCAATGCTGTGGCGCTGGCAGTGCGGTATTTTCAGCAAGATCGCTTTCTCGATAGTCAGGCCCGGCAACGCGTGGAAAAGAAAAAACGCGTTTATTATCTCTCGATGGAATTTTTGCTTGGGCAGTCATTACGCAATAACCTGATGAACCTGAATTTGCTTGATGATATGCGTCAGGTTGTCACTGACCTGGGGTTTGATTTCGATGGTATTCTTGACGAAGAGCCCGATGCCGCGCTTGGAAATGGTGGCCTTGGGCGGTTAGCTGCCTGCTTTATTGATTCAATGGCAACGTTAGACATTGCTGCCTCAGGTCATGGCATAAAATACGAATATGGTTTATTCAGGCAGTCTTTTCAGAATGGTCAGCAAATCGAACATCCGGACGACTGGCATTCCATGCATTCCCCCTGGCTGGTTGAACACCATAGCCAGGCAATGCTGATCCCAATTGGTGGATATATCGAGCATGCAGATGATGCTGACGGGAATTATAATCCAATGTGGTTGGGGTGGAATACCATCGTTGGTATCCCAAATGACTATTTCGTTTCTGGCTACAGAGGTAGCACCACGAATAAGCTTCGTTTATACAGTGCCGTAGCCTCTAACTCTTTTGATATTCATATTTTCAACCATGGCGATTACATCAAAGCGGTCAGTGAAAAAATCGCCTCCGAGAATATTTCAAAAATACTCTATCCTTCTGATGAGATCCTCTCGGGCAAGGAGCTGCGACTGACTCAGGAGTATTTTCTTGTAGCATGTACCTTGCGAGATATTTTTCGCGAATACGCTGAGATTGAAACTGACATTTCGTTACTTCCGCGGCATGTCGCCATCCAGCTAAATGATACGCATCCCGCGCTGGCTGTTGTCGAGTTGATGCGAATACTTGTCGACGAGTACAGCCTTCCCTGGCACCAGGCCTGGGATATCACCCAAAGAACCTGTGCATACACCAACCATACGTTGATGCCCGAGGCTCTGGAGACCTGGCCAGTGGCGTTGTTCGAAAAATTGTTGCCGCGACACTTGCAGATTATTTTTGAAATTAACCATCGTTTTCTTGCGGATGTCGCCTCCCGATGGCCAGACAAACCGCACTTATTGACCTCCTTGTCACTGTTTTCGGGGAACAAAGAGAAAAGCATCAGGATGGCAAATCTGGCCATCGTCGGGAGTCACTGTGTTAATGGGGTGGCAATGCTCCATTCCGAGCTTATCAAAACGCACCTGGTTCCCGATTTTTATTTTATTACGCCAGATAAATTCATTAATCAGACCAACGGCATTACACCGCGCAGATGGTTGCAGCAGGCTAACCCAAATCTTGCCGCGTTTCTGAATCAGCAATTGGGTACCCGATGGCCGACGGATTTACATATGCTTCGACAGCTGGAGAAGCATGCGGATGATACGGGGGTGATCGATCATATTCGCGGCATTAAATTCAAAAATAAATCCGCGCTGAGCCAGATTGTTTCACAACGTTATGGGATTATGTTGGACCCGATGGCAATGTTTGATTGCCAGGTAAAACGCATTCACGAATACAAGCGCCAGCTTCTGAATATTCTGCACGTCATTTCTCTCTATATTGATATTAAAGAGAATGGGAGAACCATAGCGCCTAAGGTGCATCTTTTTGCAGGTAAAGCGGCACCCGGTTATCGAATGGCAAAGCTTATTATTCAGTTAATTAATGCTGTTGCGAATAAAATCAACAGCGATGCGCGTATTGCCGGACAGCTGAAAGTCATTTTTCTTGAGGATTACAAAGTCTCCTTAGCCGAAAGCATAATACCGGCAACAGACCTGTCTGAACAAATATCCACAGCAGGTACGGAGGCATCTGGAACCAGTAATATGAAGTTCGCGCTGAATGGTGCGTTAACAATGGGTACGTATGATGGTGCCAACATTGAAATTCTTAATGCTGTTGGGGCAGAAAACTTCTATCTTTTCGGCGCTACGGCTGAAGAAGTCAATGAAATGCGTTCAAATGGCGATAATAATCGTTTCTATCGTCAGAGCGATCCTCGAATGATGCGTATAGTGGATACGCTTATTTCAGGTGAATTTAGCGCCGATCGCGAAATTTTTGCACCGCTACACCATATGTTGACAACAGCCGATCATTATTGTCATCTTCTGGATTTTGACAGCTACAGTCAAACCCAACGTCAGGCAATGGCTGATTTTGAACATCCCCGCCAGTGGCATCGAAAAGCGTTGCTAAATATTAGCCGAATGGGAGAGTTTTCGAGTGACAGAACCATTCAGGGCTATGCAAGGGATATTTGGGGAATAAATTGCTGAGGGGCATGCTTCCGGTTGCCTTCCGGGAGCGATATCGGTGCACTATGATCATTATTCGGGAACACGTTACGCCTGATGCGAGGCTGATTATGAACTTAGAAATACAGAGTGAAAATGACGTACAGATTGTCGTTCCGCTGGTTCGCAGGCTGGATGCTTCTGTCGAGCAGACCTTTAAGCAGCAGGTGCTGGAGGTGATTGAAAAAAGTAATAAAAAGATATTGCTGGATTTCAGCCACGTAGATTTTATTGACAGCAGCTGTCTCGGCGCGCTGGTATCCATACTCAAGAGTTTAAACGGCAAGGGTGAGTTGGTGCTGTGTTCGCTTAACAGCAATACACACGATCTCTTTAAGCTGACCAGGATGGATCGTATTTTTTCTATTAAGGCCAATCGGCAGGATGCCCTGCAGGTGTTGATGGGCTAATATCACAGCGCTCTTCGGGGAGAAAGCGGGATGTGCCAACGGTTAAAACGAGAACTGACGCATTCTCGCGCCAGTCCTGAAAACATGGCTCCGCTCCACCCGCACGGTATTCACCCGGACTGATACCGGCGCGCTATTGTGCTAATAACGCACTAAACTTCGCCAGCCACTGCGGATGGGCGGGCCAGGCGGGAGCCGTCACCAGGTTGCCGTCGACATGGGCCTGATCGATGCCGATCGTGGCGTAGTGTCCACCCGCGAGGCGTACCTCAGGTGCACAAGCCGGGTAGGCGCTACAGGTACGGCCTTTCAGGATGCCCGCGGCAGCGAGCAGCTGCGGGCCATGGCACACTGCAGCAATCGGTTTGCGCGCGGCGTCAAATGCCTGTACCAGCTTTAGCACATCCTCATTTAGCCGCAGATACTCGGGCGCTCTGCCGCCGGGGATGAGCAGCGCGTCGTAGTCCTGCTCCTTTACGGCGGAAAAGTCGGCGTTGAGGGTAAAGCGGTGACCGGGTTTTTCGCTATAGGTCTGGGCGCCGTCGAAATCATGGATTGCCGTCATGATGTAGTCGCCTTTTGGTTTGTCGGGGCAGACTGCATCCACCTGATGGCCAATCATCTGCAAAGCCTGAAAAGGCACCATGGTTTCGTAATCTTCGGCATAATCGCCCACCAGCATCAGGATCTTCTTGCTCATCATTCCTCTCCCTTGTCATTAAAGATGATTAAGATATAGCCTGGCGTGGCTGAAATGCCGGAAATAAAAAAGCCCGTCAGAGCACGGGCAACATAAGCAAATGAATAAGTGATTCGTTATCAACGTAGTTGGAGGATAACGGCGCGTATCTTACGCGGCTGTCAGGCTTGCAGATACCTGACAAATTCGGTAGGTGAAACAAGATATTAAACGTGCGTTATGGTGCATCGAAGGTCGGGTAGAGACTATTTTCGAGAAATTCGACGAGGTACCAGATCTCACCGCTAAAAATAAACCATAAGCCAAATATAATAAGGAGCAAAATAATTAAGGTGAGTATTATTTCTGTTTTTCCCATTGCAGATTTTACCCACCTGAAGTTAATTGAGTCGAGGCAGGCATTGTAGCGGGGCTTTCCCATATACTCCAGTTTCATGCTGCAAGGACTTTATTGCGTCCGTCATTTTTAGCGCGATACAGCGCGTCGTCTACCCGCTTAAACAGCTCATCAATCGTCTCACCCTGGTTATGTCGCGCCACGCCAATGCTAACGGTAAACCGCGGTAAGCCCGGAATCGTAATGCGGGCAACGGCTGCACGGATCGACTCGGCAATCTGCAACGCGATGTCGAGAGCGGTATGCGGAAGCAGGATAACGAACTCTTCGCCTCCCCAGCGGAACACCAGGTCATTCTCCCGGCTACAGGCTTCCAGCGTTCGGGAGAGGGCGATAAGCACCTCATCGCCCTTCAAATGACCAAACAGGTCGTTGATGTTTTTGAAGCGATCGGTATCCACCAGCAGCAGGCTAAACTGCTGTTGGGCAGGAAGATGATTCAGGTTGTTGGGATCGGTAATCGCGTAGAACTGGCGTCGGTTGAGTAACCCGGTCATGGAGTCACGTAGCGCGGCATGTTCCAGCTCTTGCTCCAGTCTTTTTTGCTCGGTGATATCGTGGATGATGCACAGCATCAGCTTGTCACCGTAGATCTCAATGGGGCCGGCATACGTCTGAACGTGGCGGGTAGAGCCGTCGGCAAGGCGGTGAACAAAGTTGAGCGGCTTATGGCCGCCGGGCAGCGCGGCAATCGCAGTCATAATGGGCAACACGTCTCGCCCGAGAGTATTGATTTCCCAGGTATGTTTACTGCACATGTCATCATGTGAGTAACCGTAAAAATTGAGCGCGGCCAGGTTAGCATCAACAATCTGGCCATCGCGGGCCGGATCGATTAACAGCATCGGCGCGCTGTTGGTTTGAAAAAAACGGGCGTAAAACCCCTGTTTTTTCCGCCGGTAGGTTGCGGAGCGGCTGGCCTTCAGTCCAGAGAGAATGTGCTGGGCGATCCCCTCGAAAACAATCACATCTCCCCAGGGGGCGTAATGGGCAAGCGAGAGACGACAGCTTAGCGGCGTATCCTGTCCATCCCGATTTATTGTCCAGATTTCGACGATCTCCTGCCCGGTTTTCAGTTCAGGTACATACATCGACAGGAGGTGCTGTGCATTCGCGGAATAGAGACCTTTACGCAACTGGTTCAGGGTCTTCTCTCCCATAAGCTGCGTTGCGGTCACATTCGCAAAAACGATCGCTTCCGAAGCGGGGGAAATCAGCCATACGGGTGTTTTAATGACGTTCAGCGCTTCAAAACCGTTTTGCGACATAGGCATTTCCTGTTCATCGGCTCAATGCGCCTGACAATCATGACAGACGTGACGAGTGTCTACTGCTTTGAAACATACTCTACTCAACCCCATCAGGCATGGTTTTTTTGTGAAATAAATGCGGGGTCCGTTTGAATTTTATTAATGGGTATAATTTGCCTGTCGGAGTTTATCTGCAGAAGCAGCCACGGCACCTGCTCGGCAGGTAAGGGGCGGGAGAAAAGATAACCCTGCAGGTAGTCGCAGCCGAGACGGGTGAGAACCTCCTGCTGCTCTTGGGTTTCAATCCCTTCAGCCACCACGTTCATCTCCATGGTTCGGGCGATACTCATGATGGTTTCAACCAGCTTGTAGCTTTTTTCATTTTCCAGCATCGACGTTACAAAGCTTTTGTCGATCTTGAGCTCTTTTGCCGGCAGCACGCTCAGCATCAGCAGGTTCGAGTAGCCCGTACCGAAATCATCAATCGAGACGGTGATCCCCGCATGATTAAACGCGTTGAGTAACTCAATGCTGCGGTCGAGATTTTTCAGCGCGGTGCTCTCCGTAACCTCAAGGATCAGCCTGGATGGGGACAAGCTATATTTTTCCAGCATCGACGATACGATGTGGAAAATGTCCGGCTGTTCGAACTGGACGGGGGACAGGTTGAGCGACAGCGTCCACTGGCTGAACCCTTGTTCAGTCCAGAAATGCAGCTGTCGACATGCCGCTTCAATGGCCCAGTTGCCCACCGGAATAATTAAGCCGGTTTGTTCCAGCGAGGGGATAAACAGGCCCGGCAGAACAACGCCTTGCTCAGGGTGCCGCCAGCGCAGCAGGGCTTCAAAACCATGGATAGTCTTCTCTTGTGCATACCAGGTTGGCTGGTACCAGAGTTCAAACTGATCGCGCTCAAGCGCCTGAGAGAGTTCCTGCAGAAAACCGGGTTTTGCCGGGATTGCTGTCGACATCTCGGAGCGGTAGTGCGCCCATCCGTTCCGGCCGTCGTCTTTGACGTGATGCAGGGCTGCATCCGCCTTGAGCTTTAGCTCATGCAGCGTTTCGCCATCCTGAGGATAGAGGCTGACGCCCGCACTGATTGTCGTGCTTAGCGTATGACCACAGATCGAAAGAGGACGTCGCACATCCTCAAGCAACGACGCGAGCAGGGCGTTGAGTTTGTCGTCGTCGCATTCCGGTACCAGCAGAATAAAGGCGTCACCTCCCAGCCTTGCCAGGGTCATCTCACGCGTGAGACGGGAAGTGATGCGCTGAGCAACGGTGATCAATAACTCATCGCCGACGCTGTGACCCCAGGTATCGTTGACGCGTTTGAAATGATCGACGTTCAGGAAAATGACGGCAAATTGCCTGTTACTCAGCAACGCGCTGCGCAGGCAGTCCTGCATGCGGATGTCCATCTGATGGCGATTCGCGAGTCCGGTGAGCGCATCAAAGCGCGCCTGCAGCTCAAGCTGCCGATTGAGCTGCCGCAGATTGTCCGTCAGCCGGCCGGTACGCCGGTGAGAGTCGACAAGGGAAATAATTAACATCACGCCAAGCAGGCAGAGCGTGGTGACCGAAACCCAGATGGATAACCCGAGCTCGCCGATCCCACCGGGAAGGGTATGCGACATTTCCGGGTAATGCGCGGCACTCATGCCGGTATAGTGCATCGCACAAATGGCGGCGGCCATGACCAGGGCCGCGAGAAGGCGCTCAATAAAAACCCCTTTGTCTCGCAGGCGGAAAGCCAGCCACAGCGCAGTGCCGGAAGCCACCACGGCAATGACCACGGACAACCCCACAATACGGCGATCCCAGATGATGCTGCCATCCAGCATCAGGGCCGCCATACCGATATAGTGCATGGATACCACGCCTGCGCTCAGGATTGCGGTGGCAACGATGGGGCGAAAGAGAGACCGTTTTTTTCCCGCGACGGCAATATCAAGGGCCGTGGTCGACGCAATAACCGCGACGCCCAGCGATGCAAGTGTTAACCAGAGGTCATAGCGCATCATCATGGGCATTTGCATCGACAGCATGCCGATAAAGTGCATCGACCAGATGCCTATGCCGAGCGAGATGCCACCGGCCATACGCCAGAACAGGGCAGCCTTTCGGCTGGAAAGGGGGATCTTTCCGGCACTGTCCAGCGCCACAAAGGAGGCGATAAACGCCACCAGATAAGAGATAGCGATTAACACAGGGTCCCACGATATATTGAGCATTATGCAATCCCACGCCTGAGAGGGTTACCGATTTCGCCTGCCGGGCACATCTTTATCTGGCAACGAACATGCGCATTCAAACAATATTAGTTTTTTATCGTGTAAAATGACCAGTCATATTAATACTCTAAAACGTATGAAGAATATAAAATATATTCTCATTGTTAACGTATTAAGCATTGCTAAACAAGAGCGAATAAAAGTAGCAAAGCTCCTTAAATATAACGGCGATTGTATCAGTGCGCCGCAGCGGATGGTATCGCTTAACGTGGCGGCAGACCAGTATCACAGCACGCTGCGAAGAACATTTTCACTAATACGCTCTTTTTATCTGACTTAAGCTAAATCCCAGGTTGCTAACGGCGAAAAAACAATCCCGTGAAGTTTGCGAGGAAAAACGTCTGAGCCAATGCTATAAGTCTAGATGCCGACCAAAATATAAAACGTGGGTATCATCATGCTAAGAAATATTAGTGTCAGGACCTTTATTATCGGGTTCCTTTTATCGCTATTTTTGGTAAACGCAGGTGTCGTTGTTCTAATTTCCAGCAAGTCCTCTCTCTTTATTTCCCTTAACGTTATCAATTTCGTTGCGCTATTTTTGCTTTGGGTCTATATGACCCGCTATCTCGTGACGCCGATCAATACGGTAAAGAGAAGTATTGAAGAGGTGACAGCAGGCAACCTTGGGGTTTCTATCCCGGAGTTTGGCAATAACTGCGCGGGTCGACTTATTCCCGGGATCAATAGCCTTTCCGGCAACATTGCGACACTGGTGCGCGAGATCAGGGCGTCGTCGCAAACCGCCATGACCTTATCGGATCAACTCTCGGCCCGTAGCGCTCAGCTCTCGGTGAAAACCGAACAGCAGTCTGCGTCTTTAGTGCAAACCGCAGCCAGCATGGAGCAAATGGCGGCGAGCACCAAAAACAATGCCGATAACACCCGCCTGGCGAGCGAACAGGCGAATGTGGCGACGCTGCAGGCGCGTAAGGGCGGGGAGCTGATGGGGCAGGTCGCCAACAATATGCAATCCATTACCGAATGCGCCCAGCAGATGACGGAGATTATTTCATTGATTGACGGCATTGCGTTCCAGACCAATATTCTGGCGCTCAACGCGGCCGTTGAGGCGGCAAGGGCAGGCGACCACGGAAAAGGTTTTTCTGTCGTTGCGGAAGAGGTCAGAAACCTGGCACACCGCAGCGCAGAGGCCGCGAAGAATATCAAAGCGCTGATTGAAGTCACCAGCAGTAACGTCACGCAGGGCGCGACCGTGGTGTCACAGGCAGAGAAGAATATGCATGAAATCGTGACGGGGTCGGGGAACGTCAGCCGCTTGATGGATGAAATTTCCGCGTCGACCTTTGAGCAGGAGAAAGGCATCTCCCAGATCACGCTGGCGCTTTCGGAGCTGGAGCGGGTCACGCAAAGCAACGTGGCGATGGCGGAGGAACTCAACGGCTCCTCTGATGTCCTGCGCAATCAGGTGATTGAGCTGCAGGCCCGCACGCGTAATTTCAGACTGGATCAGGGATCGTTGTCCTCATTACCTGGCGGCTCGCCATCCTTCCTCCCGCGGCCAGAGCACTCTCTCTGAAAGCGACACAAAGCCTGGCATGCCAGGCTTTTTTCATACATCTGCCCACCCAGCTCAATTCCCGAGCGATTTCAGCGCGATGGCATACATAGTTGTTGCTTAACCCCTGATGAAAGCTAGACTGACACCGAAAGAGCTAAAAGGCGGAGGAGCTGTGGAAAGCATTAAAGGATCTGAACTAAACGTTCCAGACGCAGTTTTTGCGTGGGTGCTGGACGGTCGCGGCGGTGCCCGGCCGCTGGAAGACAATGATGTGATCGACAGTGCGCATCCCTGCTGGCTGCATCTGAACTACACCCACCCGGACAGCGCTGACTGGCTGGCGTCGACCCCGCTCTTACCTAACAACGTGCGCGATGCGCTGGCCGGTGAAAGCCTGCGCCCCCGCGTGAGCCGAATGGGGGACGGGACGCTGATCACCCTGCGCTGTATTAACGGCAGCACGGATGAACGTCCGGATCAGCTGGTTGCGATGCGGGTCTATATGGACGATGGGCTGATTGTCTCCACCCGACAGCGTAAGGTTCTGGCGCTGGATGACATCGTCAACGATCTGAAAGAGGGCACCGGGCCGATCGACTGCGGTAGCTGGCTGGTGGACGTCTGTGACGCTCTTACCGATCACGCGAGCGAGTTTATCGAAGAACTGCACGACAAAATCATCGACCTGGAAGATAACCTGCTCGATCAGCAGATCCCGCCGCGCGGTTTTCTGGCCTTGTTGCGTAAGCAGTTGATTGTGATGCGCCGCTACATGACGCCGCAGCGCGACGTGTATGCGCGGCTGGCCAGCGAAAGGCTCGCCTGGATGAACGACGACCATCGACGCAGAATGCAGGATATTGCCGACAGGCTGGGCCGCGGGCTGGATGAAATTGATTCCTGTATTGCCAGAACGGCGGTGATGGCGGACGAAATCGCGCAGGTGATGCAGGAGTCGCTGGCGCGAAGAACCTATACGATGTCCCTGATGGCGATGGTGTTTTTACCGAGCACGTTTCTGACCGGGTTGTTTGGCGTCAACCTGGGCGGAATTCCGGGTGGCGCTTATCGCTACGGTTTTACGGCGTTTTGCGTGATGTTAGTTGTTTTGATTGGGGGTGTTGCATGGTGGTTGCATCGTAGTAAATGGCTGTAAATTTACGCTTTTTTCATCTTTTTCCGGGATTAAAACGCTCTTTTAATTGAGCGAAGTCAATAAACATCTACCCCGTAAGGTGCAATATTACTCCCGCAGGTGAATGCAACGTCAAGCGATGGGCGTTGCGCTCCATATTGTCTTACTTCCTTTTTTGAATTACTGCATAGCACAATTGATTCGTACGACGCCGACTTCATAGTCGGCTTTTTTTTGCCTCCTGATTCTCAGCGTCTACCCTAAAAGGGACGACAGCAAATTCTGGAGGGAATGATGAGCATCCTTAACGCTCTGCTACTGCCACAATCGCGTCAGTCCGATCCTATCCCCAGCGATCCGGTACCCATGCCCGATCCCATCCCGCGTCCGCAGCCGATGCCGGACCCGCCGCCCGATGAAGAACCGATTAAATTGTCGCATCGAACCGCGAGATCTGCGAGGATACGCGCCATCTGACTGCAAAGATCACCACGAGAGACTATAGTGACCGTTTTTTCTACCCTGAATGTTTTGCCCGCCGCCCAACTCGATAACCTCAACGAGTTGGGATACCTCACGATGACGCCTGTTCAGGCGGCCGCCTTACCTGCCATTCTCGAGGGCCGTGACGTGCGCGTGCAGGCGAAAACGGGCAGTGGAAAAACGGCGGCATTTGGCCTTGGCCTGTTGCAGCATATCGATGTGGCGCTGTTTCAGACCCAGTCTCTGGTGCTGTGTCCGACCCGCGAACTGGCAGACCAGGTCGCGGGTGAACTGCGTCGCCTGGCGCGTTTCCTGCCCAATACCAAGATCTTAACCCTGTGCGGCGGGCAGCCGTTCGGCACCCAGCGTGATTCGCTCCAGCATGCCCCGCACATTATTGTCGCGACGCCTGGCCGTCTGCTCGATCATCTGCAGAAGGGCACCGTCTCGCTGGATGCGCTACAAACGCTGGTCATGGATGAGGCCGATCGCATGCTGGACATGGGTTTCAGCGATGCCATTGACGAGGTGATCCGTTTTGCACCGGCCGATCGCCAGACGCTGCTGTTCTCCGCAACCTGGCCGGAAGCCATTGCCGCCATCAGCGGCCGCGTGCAGAAAAATCCCCTTACCATTGAAATTGACAGCGTAGATGCGCTGCCCGCTATCGAACAGCAGTTCTTTGAAACCTCGCAGCAGGGGAAGATACCGCTCCTGCAGAAATTGCTGAGCCAGCATCAGCCTGCCTCCTGCGTGGTGTTCTGTAATACCAAAAAAGACTGTCAGTCGGTTTGTGATGCCCTGAATGCCGCCGGGCAGAGCGCGCTGTCGCTGCATGGCGATCTGGAACAGCGCGATCGCGATCAGACGCTGGTCCGTTTCGCGAACGGCAGCGCCCGCGTGCTGGTGGCGACCGACGTCGCTGCGCGCGGTCTGGATATTAAATCGCTTGAGCTGGTGGTGAACTTTGAGCTGGCGTGGGATCCGGAAGTACACGTGCACCGTATTGGCCGTACCGCGCGCGCAGGAAACAGCGGTCTGGCCATCAGCTTCTGCGCACCTGAAGAGGCGCAGCGCGCCAATATTCTCTCTGAGATGCTGCAGATTAAGCTGAACTGGATGAATCCCCCAGCCGGCGTCAGCCTTGTGCCGCTGGAGGCCGAAATGGCGACCCTGTGCATTGATGGCGGTAAAAAAGCCAAGATGCGTCCTGGTGATGTACTCGGTGCACTGACCGGGGATGTGGGGCTGGACGGGGCGGATATCGGTAAGATTGCTGTCCATCCGGCGCATGTCTACGTCGCGGTTCGCCAGGCGGTTGCCCATAAGGCATGGAAGCAGCTGCAAAACGGGAAAATTAAGGGTAAAACCTGCCGCGTACGTCTGCTGAAATAAAGCATGAAGCGTCTCAGAAGGTGTCTCTGAGACGCTAACCGCTTACTTCACTTCAAGCACGTTCAGACGCAACGCTTCAAACTGATTGTCATCGTCTTCGGGCTGCCAGCCTGCTGGCTGCATCGGGATCTCTTCCCTGTCAAACGCCAGATCTCCGCCGTTCACGACTTCTGACTCGTGATTGATGCCTTTAAAGTCGAACAGTTCCACATCCGCGAGATGGGAAGGGACGACGTTCTGCATCGCGCTGAACATGGTTTCGATACGACCCGGATAGCGCTTATCCCAGTCGCGCAGCATGTCGCCAATCACCTGACGCTGCAGGTTCGGCTGAGAGCCGCAGAGGTTACATGGAATGATCGGGAACCCTTTCGCCTGAGAGAAACGCTCAATGTCTTTTTCACGGCAGTAGGCAAGCGGGCGGATCACAATATGTTTACCGTCATCACTCATCAGCTTAGGCGGCATGCCTTTCATCTTGCCGCCGTAGAACATATTGAGGAACAGCGTTTGCAGAATATCGTCGCGGTGATGGCCCAGCGCAATTTTGGTCGCGCCCAGCTCCGTCGCGGTACGATACAGAATGCCGCGGCGCAGACGAGAGCACAGAGAGCAGGTGGTTTTCCCTTCCGGGATCTTCTCTTTCACAATACCGTAGGTATTTTCTTCGACGATTTTGTACTCAACGCCCAGCTTCTCGAGGTATTCCGGCAGAATGTGTTCCGGGAAACCCGGCTGTTTCTGGTCAAGGTTGACCGCCACCAGAGAAAATTTCACCGGCGCACTTTGCTGAAGATTACGCAGGATCTCCAGCATGGTGTAGCTGTCTTTACCCCCTGACAGGCAAACCATAATGCGGTCGCCTTCTTCAATCATGTTGAAGTCTGCAATGGCTTCGCCCACGTTACGGCGCAGTCGCTTTTGCAGTTTGTTAAGATTGTATTGCTCTTTTTTGTTAATCTCTTGATTCTCTTGCATTGAGTACTACCTTCGGAGCCAGCAGGGGCAAAAATTGTATGCCGCGTATGGTACGGATTCCGGCGGCGAATGCCAGCACGTTTTACTGCTGCGTGAAATCTGGCGCCGATACGTGATAAAGGGTAGCTAAGTAACAGATACACCTCTGCCACTTTATCTCCGCTTACAGCACCTCAACCAATTCAAATTCTTCTGCGACCAGTTCCATATCTTCAGAAAAATGGCCTTCGCGGAAGAAAAATCGCTGATGCTCTGTCTGCCAGTATTCAAGGCTTAAATCACCTTCACCCTCTTTACGAGCGAATTCCTCATTAACATCGCAAAAACGCACCAGTCGCATGGAAACCAGCCGGATCACACAGACCGGGACATTCTGACCATCAAGGATTATGTTGTAGCTTCCTATCCGTGGAGCAGACACATCCTGCGAGTACGAGGCAAAAGATCCGCAGGTGGCCGTTTTGAGCCCTTTTTTAATCAGGTCCGCTAGTTCGTTCGCCAGTGCCGGGCTGTCACCCATTTGCCAGGCCTGTGCGCCCGGGTATTTCATTTTTAATTCCTCAACCGTCACCATTCAACTTCCCTCATAGCTTTTATCAAAAGAAACATACCAGCGGTTTTAGCATAAACATCGTCGATACCAGAAGCGTACTCTGCTTTCCTGACACCTTTTCTCACTGGTGGGCAGGAAAACAAAGCGTTGCGCTTATTGCTCGAGTAAATATATCCTTGCGGGGTTATCTGCGTGGTGAATCTGTTGTCGGTAGCCAGGCGCGTGACGTTGTATAACAAAGAAAAGTCACCGGGATAGAACCGACACCACGCTTTTTCTGTAACTTTTATCCCATTGGAAGGGGTTACGTGTTCAAGCTTAATTCATCGCTACTGGTGGCGTTGCTACTGTCAGGCTGTAGCTCCGATCTGGTTCTCAGCCCACCTCAGCAACCTGAATACAAGTCGATGCCTGATATAACGCAGTCTGTGACGCCATCACAACAACGTGCAATCATGGCAGGCGAGCGGCCTGACTGGTCAGAAAGAACGCCGGTCAAGACAATAAAGCAGTACTAATAAGCACGTATCAACCAGGGCTGCCGTTCGGCGGCCTTTTTATTTCCCCATTTTAGAAGGTGCAAAGATGGAGGCTGGTTTGCGGGAAAATTTCTGACGCCTGACATGGTATTTCTTTCTTTATCATCCATGCTTAAGACGAAGACAATTCAATCACTTCAGCATCACCGAAGCGGCAACGTCACTCGAGTCGAGAACCCTGAATGCGCCATGCACCTATCTCCTTAGCTGCAGCCACGGCAATTTTTATGCTGGGCGTTTTTATCATCAATTTACAGGTTTGGTATTCTGCACGGGCTGACAGCCTTGCAGGGGCGCACTATGTCGTGCGAAACATGAACGTCATTCTTAAAGAAGCTCGTCATGCGACCCAGATAGCAATGCAGCTTGCTGAGAATGAGTGTGATGCTGAAGGGCAGTATCGGCTCGGTACTGAAGCGGCATTACAACCCCATCTGAGAACGATCGTTATTCTGAAACAAGATGCGGTCTGGTGCTCCTCTTTACCGGGAAATCGCGTGTTGCTGGTTAACGGCTCAGCGCTGCCTCAGGCATCATTGCTACTTGTTCCATCGAAAAGTACGGTCAACGGCCTGCCGGTTCTCTTATACCAGACAAACCATGCCGGAAGCCGAATCATGGTGAGCATCAGCGACAGCCATATCCGGGATGCGCTGAATATGCCATTACGTGGCGTGGCGTATTCACTGCAAGTCGGCAATCGTCGTTTAGGCCAATCCGGCGATGTGTTGACGGCACCCCATGCAAACAAAGATGTACTGACGGTAAAAGACGCTGATTATCCCTTCGCGATTCAATTTAACGCTCCGCCTCTTTTTAGCCTGACGAGATTATTCGACCAGGCCGGTGGGGTGCTGTTATTTCTGCTGCTCATTTCCTCTCTTCCTGCTTATCTTTTGCAACGCTATCTCTCTAAGGATATATCGCCTGAAGATTCACTGCGCACTGCCATCTACCGAAATGAAATTATTCCCTATTATCAACCCGTCGTGAGCGGAAAAGAGGGCACCTTGCGCGGTGTAGAGGTGCTGGCCAGATGGAAGCATCCGCAATCCGGGTTTATTTCTCCCTCGTCGTTTATTCCTCTTGCTGAAAAATCAGGGTTAATTATTCCATTAACCCAAAGCTTAATGCGTCAGGTTGCAATGCAGATGAATTCAATTTCTACGCTGCTGCCGGAAGGATTCCATGTAGGAATTAACTTCAGTGCGTCTCATATCGTGGCCTCTACCTTTTTTGAAGAGTGTCTGAATTACAAGCGCAGCTTTGTGCAACAGGATCTGAACCTTGTCGTTGAGGTGACCGAGCGCGAACCCCTCCACGTAGATGAACATCTCGTTAAGACCCTGAATGAGCTGCATAACAACGGATTTGCAATCGCGCTGGATGATTTTGGAACGGGCTATTCTGGCCTGTCCTACCTGCAGGACCTGCACATTGATTACATCAAAATCGACCAAAGCTTTGTTGCCAGAGTGAATGCCAATGAGGATTCCACCCTGATCCTGGATTCGGTACTGGAACTGGCAAAAAAACTATCAATCCGTATTGTGGCGGAAGGGGTTGAAACCCAGCAACAGCTTGATTATCTCATCCGCAATAACATCACGTTTTTACAGGGCTACTTCTTCTACAAACCCGTTCCCTTTAAGGAGTTGATAAAAATCCTTTTGTCGAAGCCAAAGGTTAAAGTGAGGGTGGAGTGACGTTTTCCCCGGAATTGCGATAAAGAAAAAAAGGGGGGCATCATCCCCCAAATAAAATGCAGACCGTTATTGTTTTAACTACGGTGCTATTTTGTTATCTGAGTGCTTTGTGGTCAATTTAATTGTTTTCAACCTTTGCTGTAGAGATTACATACTAAAAAAAGAATGAAGAGTCTAAGGTAAAATTTTAAAGTTGATCCTGGTCAATATTACCGCCTTCACGGCTGAATAATAGATGCAATCATGTTTAACTTGTTAAGCAACTGCTCTGGCGGTGGGTTTTGGACGTTAGGCGTTTCCGTATAATTTTTTAAGAAAAAAATGCTGACTGCGAAATGACGATGCAGTCATGCTTACATATTAACCTGGCTTGAAGATGCGTCAGCAAGATAGGGTATAATGCGGCTTCGTAATTGCTAAACAACCCGGTGGTTGGTGCTATGACCCTCAATCGCTTTTTTTATTTACTCCTGATCTTTGCTGCAATCGGCAGCCTTTTTGCCTCTAACCCTTTGGCTATGTGGTTTCTGCTGATCAATCTGCTGACGATGGCTATGTATGGCGCCGATAAACAGGCAGCGCGTAAGGGTATGCGCAGGGTACCGGAAGCCACGCTGCTGGTATTTGGCGTAACCGGCGGCTGGCCTGGCGCGATTGTGGGCCAGCAGCTCTTTCGCCATAAAACACAAAAGCAGCCCTTTAAAACCTACTTTTTCTTAAGCATTGTCGTTAGCATTGCCGTGATGGCGGCGGTTTACCATTTCTCGCCTGTTTCTTCTTTATGAGCGTATTGACATCAAGTTAACTTGAGCTTTTAAGATGTCAGCACCACGTTGATAAAGGAGTAACATCATTAAAATGAAAGACATTGATGTAGGTTTCACTCATGTCGCGTTTATGGTCAGGGACCTGGAAAAGAGTATTGCCTTTTATCGTCGCTATGCCGGTATGGAGGTCATTCATTTACGTGAACCCGACATGCCTGATGCAAGAAAAGTCGCATGGCTTAGCGACCATACCCGTCCTTTTGCACTGGTTCTGGTACAGGCCGATACCGTGACCGATACGCCGCTGGGCAGTTTCGGGCATCTGGGAATTGCCTGTGCGACCCGCGAAGAAATTGACAGAAAAACCGCGATGGCCACCGCTGAAGGTGTGCTAAGGAAAGCGCCTGAGAATGTAGGCGATCCCGTCGGATACTATGTCTTTTTTGCCGATCCCGATGGAAATACGTTAGAGCTGTCATTCGGACAGCGCGTCGGTCTGGAAGCGATCCGAACGGCCAGTCGGAATAAATAAAGCGAAGATACGTTAGCAACAGGAAACAGACCGCGTCGCGCGTCGTTAATTGATCCTCCATCACTGCCAATAGTAGTAGGACTATTCTTAAGTTGTTGCTGTTTTTTGCACAATCTGAATAATACGTGCAACACCACGGACGATAACATCCCATGAAAATAGTCTCTATTACGCTGGCAGTGCTGGCGCTTTTTTCTGCGCCTGCCTGGTCCGCTTTTCAGGAGCGGGAATATAATACCTGGTATATGAAAAATGCGGTGCTTTATGATATGACGCAGACCTCGGAAGGTTATCCCGTCATGGTGAGCGTATCCCAGCCTGGGAGGAAATCCGCTAATTTGCTGGTGTCATATATTACGGAAGGGCGCTGTGGTGAGAATAAGCTGCCACTCAATGTGAATGGTAAAGTACTTCCCTCCAAATATCATTGTGTTCAGATAGGGAAAAACAGAATTGAACATTTTTCAGTTGTGGATGCGGACAGCGTCAATGGCATTGTGACGCATTTAAAATCTGATTTCACTATTCTCCTGCAAAACGATATCAAAATTTGGGCGGCAAATATTAAAACGCCAAAATACGGGCTGGCACCGAGATTCTGACGATGAAATGTCTGTCTCACGACAGGTATTATTTCTATCATGGTAATCATTTATGAAAGAATAGTGTCATGGTGTTATTAATCAAAATATGGAGTAAGTGGCCCTGTTTTTTTACGTATTGAAATGGACTGTATGCTAAACGGTACGAAACCGCACAAATAATCCTTACTGACATTGTGGATAAAGCTCGCTACCAGACTTACGCTTGCTAACGGCGTTTTAGTTGTTCAGCACATCTTTATTGGTAAGGAGCAGAAAATGTCACATCCTAATAGTCTGGATTTGCTAAGCCGTAAAGAAGGAATGTGTTTGTTAGAGCAAAGCATGGGTTTTGTCTGGCAGGCAGCACTTCGGGCTGTCGCAGTGTTAGGCGTTGCAGATCGTCTGGTTGAAGGAAAAAAATCCGTTACGCAACTGGCGGAGGAGCTTAATGTCGATGGCGACTATCTTCATCGGATCATGCGCGTATTATCCTCTCGTGGAGTGTTCAACGAACTGTCCGAAGCTGAATATAGCCTTAGCCATTCAGCACAGTTCCTGTGTTCTGAGCATGAATTTTCATTGTGTGCGGCGGTGCTCATGCTGACAGACCCAACATTCTGGCAGCCAGCGGCTAAAATGGATGAGATATTGCAAGGCAAACCTGTTTTTAATGATTTGTTTGGCAAGCCTTTTTACGACTACTGGCAGCATGATGACACGATGACTGACAGCAACATTTTTCATGCGGGTATGGCCTCTATGTCATCCGTAGAGAATGAAGTCATCGCCGATAGCTATTCGTTTCCTCAAAATGCTATCGTTGCCGATATTGCCGGTGGGCTGGGTAATTTATTGCTGGCTGTTTTACGCCGAAATCCGACCTTAACAGGGATCCTGTTCGATCAAAAAGACGTGCTTGCGCGGAATCGACTGTATCTGTTAAATGACAATCGTCGATGGAAGGCAGTTGAGGGTGACTTTTTTGGAGCCTGTCCTGTAGCGGATATTTACCTGCTTAAATATATTTTGATGGACTGGCCTGATGAGAAAGCGGTTCAGATACTTCAATCGTGTAGAAATGCAATGAAAGAAAATTCCCGATTATTAATTTTTGAACCACTTATAAAAAAAGAAAATAATGAGCAGGGACGATTTGAAATTGACCTTCTTCTTTTAACAAGCTTTGATGGAGGGCGGGCAAGAACGGAGTCTGAGTATCAGATCTTGTTTGAAAAGACCAGTCTGAAGTTAAACACTATAATAGACACCCGTTCGTATCTGTCGATTTTAGAAGTCGTACCTGTCTGAACTACGTAAATTATATTCACAAAGCGTGTGTCCTCATTCCGTTTTACCGGATTCCTGCTACGCTTGTTTGTTGTATCAGGAGCATGAGCATGATGAACAAAGACGAACAAACAGGTTTAGTGGGGCTGGCGATTGGGGCCGCCGTCATTGGGCTGGTTTCAGCGCAGAAACCGATCCATCGCAACAGTATTGTCGATGAACTGGTCAGGCTCGGCAGGCAAAAAGGCGATGGTGTAGAAGACGAGGTTTTCGTCAAAGCCGCCGAGTTGGTGAGAAAAGGGGTATAGCCTATGGCTGAATGTCGTAATGCGCAGTGCCATTGCGGTGCGGTGGCCTTTACCGTTGCGCTCACGGATGGCCTGAATACCGCGCGGCGCTGCAGCTGTTCCTTTTGTCGCATGCGGGGTGCGGTCGTCGTCTCTGCGCCGCTGTCAGGGATTACCGTGACCAAAGGTGAGGATAAGCTCACGGAGTACCGCTTTAACACGGGGACGGCACGGCACTTCTTCTGCTCGGTGTGCGGGATCTACACGTTCCATCAGCGGCGTTCCAATCCAAACGAATACGGCGTGAACGTTGCCTGCTTCGAAAACGTCTCACCGTTCGATTTCCCTGACGTGACGGTGATGGACGGGGTTAACCATCCCGCGGATGGAGACAGCGGGGTGTTTGGCTACCTCTCTTTTCGCAAGAAAGGGGCAGTTGAGGCGTAATTGCCGCCTGGCCACTCTGTAATCAGCCTGGCTATAGTGGAGGGTGGTTATCTGAAACAGGAGAAATTATGCTCTGTGTTGAAAAAGACGATCCGCGTGAGGCCCCTGAATCAGGTGATAAAAAGCCTCAACCCGTGAAAAAATAACGCGAACTGCGCGTTTACCCGCCACCGGCACTGCTGGTGGCTTTTTATTTCCGCGGGAGCAATATTAACCACCATCGAGGTGGTTCAACACCGCGCCCAGATGACCGACAATATCAGCAAAATCAAAAATTAACGCTATCCAGATAAGCGCTAAAAGAGTAAGTACGGCAACGGATACACGACCAAACAACGCTGTTATCCCTGGTGATGAAAAGGTTATCACCTGAGTTTAACCAGCTTTCCCTCAACTTACCCTCAACCACACGATTCCTGAACCTGTTTTTTGTGACGAGCGTCAAAAAGGGGGGAGCCCGCATCATCATGCGGGCTCTGGCAATCAGAACTGGTAAACCAGGCCCAGTGCCACGACATCATCCGTGCCGATGCCGTTGTTTTTGTAGAAGCTGTCATCTTCATCCAGCAGGTTGATTTTGTAATCAACGTAGGTGGACATGTTTTTGTTGAAGTAGTAGGTCGCGCCGATGTCAGCGTATTTAACCAGATCCTGGTCGCCCTGGCCGTTGCCGAGGTCCTTACCTTTAGACTGCAGGTAGGAAAGGGACGGGCGCAGGCCGAAGTCGAACTGGTACTGTGCGGTCACTTCGAAGTTCTGGGTTTTGTTGGCCACGGCGTCGGTGTTATCACCGTAAGGCGTCATATTGCGGGTTTCAGAGTACATTGCCGCCAGGTAGATATTATTGGCGTCATATTTCAGGCCCGCAGTCCAGGCATCCGCTTTATCGCCGCCCGCAGTGGTATTCATCACCTGCTCGTTGGTACGGTCAGAAGAGGTATAGGCTGCACCTGCGGTAATCCCCATGCCGAAGTCATAGGTGGTAGAAATACCGAAGCCGTCACCGTTCTCGTGACGCGTGTCGCGACCGTTGTTGGTGCCTTCCTGATTGTTGCTGGCATCTTCATTTTTGCCCTGATACTGCAGCGCAAAGTTCAGACCCTGCACCAGACCATAGAAGTCGGTGTTACGGTAGGTGGCCACGCCGTTGGCACGGCCGGTCATGAAGTTATCGGCTTTGGTGTAGGAGTCCCCGCCGAACTCAGGCAGCATATCGGTCCAGCCTTCCACGTCGTACAGAACACCGTAGTTACGACCATAATCAAACGAGCCATAATCACCCACTTTGATACCGGCGAAGGCCAGACGCGTCCAGGACTGGTTATCAGACCCTTCGGTGTTATTAGCCTGAATGTTGTACTCCCACTGCGCGTAGCCGGTCATCATGTCGTTGATCTGGGTTTCGCCTTTGAAGCCCAGACGCATGTAGGTTTGATCCCCGTCAGCGCCTTTATCGTCGGAGAAATAGTGCAGACCATCTACTTTTCCGTACAGATCTAATTTGTTACCGTCTTTATTATAAATCTCTGCTGCATGAGTTGCGCCAGCCATTAACAGAGCCGGAATCATCAGGGCCAGTACTTTTCTTTGCATTATGATATTCCTTTGCGGTTGTTTTTATTTAATTACCTGTTGAACTTCCTGAATGAGAAAGTTGTCTCATGCTAAATCACTCCTGAGTAAGAGTAATAAATTATAATTGTTACGAACTAAGTAAAATCTAAACCGAATAAATCAACGGTAATAGTCATTGGTTTGATGAATGTCTTAATGCAAAGTATATAAAATTAAAATTATTAATCAGGCGTTAAGTAAGCTATTCTTGGCGGCGTTATATGCCTTTAAGATTATTTATCCATAATTCGCGTGAATATTATTTAGGAAACTAAATAGATATTTAATGATTATCTGGATTCGCCCGGTGTGAATACACCGGGTTTTTTATGGCAAAAAAAAGCCCGGACACGCCGGGCTGAGAAACTAGTCGCTGGTCGATTTTTCGGCTTTACCCGCCAGCTGCGCCAGGAAGTCATACCGTTTTTGCAGATCGGCCGCGGCGTCTTTCCATAGCTGTTCGGCCACTTCCGGCTGCTGCGCGTTAAGGCGACGGAAGCGCTGTTCCTGCATTAACGTCTCGGCCAGGGCATCTGACGGTGGACGAGAGTCCAGCGCCAGCGGTAACTTACCTTCGTCCGCACGGCGCGGGTCGAACCGGTACAGCGGCCAGAAGCCGGTCGCGGTCAGCTGTCGCATTTGATCGTGGCTGAGTGCCAGGTCGTAGCCATGCTCTTCACACGGGCTGTAGGCAATGATCAGCGACGGGCCTGGATACGCTTCCGCTTCCTGGATAGCCTTCACCGTCTGGTTAAGCTGGGCACCCAGCGAGATTTGTGCGACGTAAACGTGACCGTACATCATCATGCTCACGCCGAGATCTTTACGTGCCTTGCGTTTGCCGTGTTCACCGAATTTCGTCACAGCGCCTAACGGTGTGGCTTTAGACGCCTGACCACCGGTGTTGGAATAACACTGCGTATCCAGAACCAGGATATTGACGTTTTCGGTCAGGCTCAACACGTGATCCAGTCCACCAAAGCCGATGTCGTAAGCCCAGCCGTCACCGCCAATCAGCCAGATTGATTTTTCAACCAGCGCGTCCGCGTCGGTCAGCAGCTGTTCAGCGCCCGCCACGCCCTGAAGCGCCTGACGTAGCTCAGCAACCTGCTCACGACGTACCTCTGGCGTCGCGTCCGCATGAAGCGCGTCATTGAGCTCAGCAGGGATCTGCCCGGCAAACTGTTCCAGCAGGCGCATCACGCGTGCGCGGTGCTGGTCAACGGTCAGGCGGAAGCCCAGGCCAAATTCGGCGTTGTCCTCAAACAGCGAGTTTGCCCACGCAGGACCGCGACCGTTGGCGTCAGTGGTGTACGGCGTGGAGGGCAGGTTACCGCCATAGATAGATGAGCAGCCGGTAGCGTTGGCAATCAGCATCCTGTCACCGTACAGCTGGGTAAGCAGCTTGATGTACGGCGTTTCACCGCAGCCTGAACAGGCGCCGGAGTATTCAAACAGCGGCGTGATCAGCTGCGAAGTGCGAATATCAATGCGTTCCAGTTTGCTGCGATCGATTTCCGGCAGATTCAGGAAGAAGTCATAATTAACCTTCTCCTCTTCAACATGCTCCAGACGCGACATCATATTGATGGCTTTGATCTCCGGGTTCTGCCTGTCTTTCGCCGGACAGACCTCGACGCACAGATTACAGCCGGTGCAATCTTCCGGTGCGACCTGCAGAACGTATTTCTGTCCGCGCATATCGCGTGATTTCACATCCAGCGAATGCAGGCTGGCCGGCGCGGCCTCCATCTCTTCCGGTGACACCACTTTGGCGCGAATGGCAGAGTGCGGGCAGGCCGCCACGCAGTGGTTGCACTGGGTACACAGTTCCTCCTTCCAGATGGGGATCGCCTCGGCGATGTTTCGTTTTTCCCAGCGGGTGGTGCCCATCGGCCAGGTGCCATCTGGCGGCAGCGCAGAGACGGGCAGGGCATCACCCAGCCCGGCCAGCATTGCCGCCGTCACGGTCTTCACGAAATCAGGCGCCGCATCGGACACGACAGGAGGGCGGTTCGGGCTTGCGGCGTTGACCGGCTGCAGAGGCACCTCGAACAGCGACTCGCGCGCCAGCGCCAGCGCCTGCCAGTTACGTTCGACCAACTCCTGGCCCTTGCTGCTATAGCTTTTGGCAATCGCGCCCTGCAGTTCCGCCAGCGCGCTGTCGCCCGGCAGGATATTTGTCAGATGGAAGAAGGCCATCTGCATAACGGTATTGATACGCGCGGCAAGGCCACATTCGCGGGCAATTTTTGCCGCGTTCACCACATAGAAACGGGCTTTTTTCTGGTTTAGCACCGCCTGAACTTCCTGCGGCAGGCGCGACCAGACCTCATCTGCGCTGTATGGCGTATTCAGGAGGAAAATACCGCCAGGCTTCAGGCGCTCGGCCATCTGGTATTTATCGATAAACTGCAGCTGGTGACAGCCAACAAAATCAGCCTGAGAAATAAGATACGCAGAGCGGATGGGCTGTTCGCTCACCCGCAGGTGGGAAACGGTCAGACCGCCGGCTTTCTTGGAGTCATAGACGAAGTATCCCTGGGCGTACCACGGCGTGGAGTTCCCGATGATTTTGATGTTGTTTTTGGTCGCAGAGACGCTGCCGTCACTGCCCAGACCATAGAACAGCGCCTCGAGTTTTGCGGTTGAGGGCAGGGTGTTTTCCGGCAACGACAGGGACAGATTGGTCACATCATCATAAATGCCGACGGTAAAGCGCGGCTTGGGCTTCGCTTCGCTGAGCTCGTTGAATACCGCCAGCACGCAGTCCGGTCCGAACTCTTTGGAGGACAAACCATACCGCCCTCCGATCACGCGCGGCAGCGTTTCACGTTCGCCTTGATTAAAGGCTTCGGCCAGGGCCGTCATCACATCCAGATACAGCGGCTCCGCCTGGGCGCCCGGCTCTTTGGTGCGATCGAGCACCGCAACGGTACGCGCGCTCTCCGGCAGTGCCGAAAGTAGATGTTTCGCCGAGAACGGCCGATAGAGACGCACTTTAAGCACGCCAACCTTTTCGCCGCGCGTCAGCAGCTCGTCAACAACTTCCTCGCAGGTGCCAATGGCAGAGCCCATCAACACAATGACCCGTTCCGCCTGCGGATGGCCATAATACTCAAAGGGTTTGTATTCCCGACCGGTCGCGGCGGCAAAGTCATTCATCGCCTGTTCAACATGGTCGTAAACCGCGTTGTACCACGGGTTCGTGGCCTCACGGGACTGGAAATAGGTATCCGGGTTCGCCGACGTGCCGCGAATCACCGGGTGTTCCGGATTCAGGGCGCGGGCGCGATGCGCGTCGATATCCGCCTGCGGGAGGAGATTCAGGATTGTCTCGTCAGCCAGCGGGACGATTTTGTTAATTTCGTGAGAGGTGCGGAAACCATCAAAGAAATGAATAAACGGCACCCGGCTTTTGAGCGTGGCGATATGCGAAATTAAGGCAAAGTCCTGGGCTTCCTGAACGCTGCTGGCGCACAGCATCGCGCAGCCGGTCTGGCGCACGGCCATCACGTCTGAGTGATCGCCAAAGATAGAGAGCGCGTGGGTGGCAACGGTCCGCGCCGCGACGTGCAGAACGAAGGGGGTCAGTTGCCCGGCGAGTTTGTAGAGCGTCGGGATCATTAACAACAATCCCTGAGAAGAGGTGAAAGACGTGGAAAGCGCGCCGGTCTGAAGCGCGCCGTGCACCGTGGCAATCGCACCGGCTTCAGACTGCATCTCAACCACTCTCGGGACATCGCCCCAGACGTTTTTTAACCCGTTACCCGCCCAGGCGTCTGCCTGCTCAGCCATGGTCGAACTTGGCGTAATCGGGTAGATGGCGATAACTTCACTGGTGCGAAACGCGACTGAGGCAACTGCACCATTACCGTCAATAGTTTGCATAGGACAATACCCTTACATTGCGCAAAAAATAGGGGTCTGTATTACGACGACAAACCCTGAATATTATCTGTGTATTCTAGCAAACGGGGGATTTTACGATTTTCGCTTTTGTGTCCTCGGTATTCTCGCCATCAATGAGTAGATCAAACTTTTGGCGAAAAAATTGCGAGAAATTGTTTCTGAAGCGCATAAATACGCACTTCCGCTCTCGACGACACGGGATGGGATGCCTATTATGCATAGGTTTCGCATTATTCATGGGGGAGAGAGCATGCGCTCAGCATTTTGGGTAGGGTGTGCCGCATTATTGTTGTCGGCATGTAGCAGTGAACCCGTTCAGCAGGCAACGGCAGCCCACGTGGCGCCGGGAATGAAAGCGGCGATGTCCAGCTCGGGTCAGGCTAACTGCGCGATGATTGGCGGCTCGCTGTCGGTTGCCCGCCAGCTTGATGGTTCTGCGATTGGGATGTGCGCCTTGCCAAACGGCAAACGCTGTAGTGAACAGTCGCTTGCCGTTGGAAGCTGCGGTAACTACTGATTATTCTACACGCTTAAACATCAGCGTTTTATCGGCTGTCGCCAGCGTTAACTGGTCTTCCGTCAGGTCGACCTGCGCCCCTTTGCGCAGCATGTCGCCGATGGCCTGATCCAGCTCATTCAGCTGCGGTTCAGTACAGAGCTTGCGCGTCATGGCCAGCGTTTTCACTTTAAGCTCGCCTTCGGACAATTTCCCCTGTCCGTTGAAGCGGTTACACATCTGGCCAGAAACGCTGATGTTATTCACCAGGCTGATATCAGGCAGGGCACTAAAACTGATCTCAGGTTGCGTTGTCGCGGTCTTAACCGCCTTACCGTTCACGTTTTCCAGCACAAAGCGGTGGTTCTGAAGTTGCTCCGGCTGAACGGAGGCTTTACCCGGATTAACGCACCCGGTAAGGGCAAGACTGATAACACTTAACGCAATGAGCTTTTTCATTTTTCTTCTCAAACTATAAATACTGTGAATCTTTTTCCAGTGTAACGATACTCTGCCGTGCGTTAATGGGGTTTATCTGAAAGTGCGGGGGGAAGGAGACGGGCAACGCTGCGGTTGCCCGGGATGAAGTTAATGCGATTTAAACCCTGCTGCCGTCATCAGCATACGGAAGAGCATACTGACCGCAGCCAGCGCCAGTACGCTGCCGCCCCAGATAATGGCCAGCCACAGCAATCTTTTCCAGACCGATTGTTGCATCAGTGATAACCCTCCCCATGCTGAACTTTGCCGCGGAAAACGTAGTAACTCCAGAAGGTGTAGACCAGAATTACGGGAATGATCAACAGCGCGCCGACCAGCATAAAGCCCTGGCTTTGCGTCGGTGCGGCGGCCTGCCACAGGGTGATCGACGGTGGAATAATATGCGGCCAGATGCTGATCCCCAGCCCGCTAAAGCCGAGGAATATCAGCCCCAGCGTCAGGATAAACGGACGGCTATGGCTGGCTGGATTATTCAGGCAGCGCCACTGGTACAGGCTAAAAATCACCACCAGAGCAGGGACGGGCAGCAGATAAAACAGGTTCGGCAGCGTAAACCAGCGCGCGGCGATGGCCGGTTGCGCCAGCGGCGTCCAGAGGCTAATGGCGGCAATAAACGCCAGCAGCACGATTAACAGTGTTTTCGATACTTCACGCATCCGCTGTTGCAACGTGTTTTCGCTTTTCATCACCAGCCAGGTCGAGCCTAACAGCGCGTAGGCTACCACCAGGCCCGCGCCGCAAAACAGGTTAAACGCGGTAAACCAGTCAAAGGGGCCGCCGGTATAGGCCCGGCCGGTGACGGTAAAGCCGTTAATGACGGCGCCCACCGTCACGCCCTGGGTAAACGTCGCCAGAATGGAACCACCTATAAACGCCTTATCCCAGAACGGACGGTGCGCCGGCGTGGCTTTAAAGCGAAACTCAAATGCCACCCCGCGGAAAATAAGTCCGATCAGCATTAATGTCAGCGGAATGGTCAGGGCATCAACGATGACCGCATAGGCCAGCGGGAATGCGCCAAACAGGGCGGCACCGCCCAGCACCAGCCAGGTTTCATTCCCGTCCCAGACCGGCGCGACGCTGTTGACCATCACGTCGCGATCGTCGGCGTTTTGCGTGGCCGGGAACAGAATGCCGATCCCCAGATCAAAACCGTCCATCACGATATACATCAGCGTGGCAAAGACGATGATCACAAACCAGATAATGGAAAGATCGATACCCATTATGGCTGCTCCTTATGTTCAGTTGTGACGGCAGAAAGCGGGCGCGCCGGACGTCCATCGGACTCGGTGGCGAAAGACTCATGCGGCTGCGGGCCTTTTCGGATGAGGCGCACCATATAGCTGTAACCCACGCCGAATACCGATGTGTAAACGATGAAGAAGGCCAGCAGGCTCACGCTCATATGCAAATCACCATGGGCAGAAACCGCATCCTTCGTTCGCTGAAGCCCATAGACCACCCACGGCTGGCGGCCCACTTCCGTGGTGATCCACCCGGCCAGAATGGCAATCAGCCCGGATGGCCCCATCAGCAGCGCAAACCACAGGAAAGGGCGCGATGAATAAACGCGCTTTTTATAGCGCAGCCAGAGTGCCGTTACCCCAAGCAGCAACATCAGCATGCCCAGGCCCGCCATAATGCGGAACGACCAGAAGACGATGGTGGAATTCGGGCGGTCTTCCTTTGAAAACTCTTTCAGCGCCGGAACCTGTTTATCCAGACTGTGCGTCAGAATAAGGCTGCCGAGCGCGGGGATCTCCAGTCCAAAGCGGGTGCGCTCCTGCTCCATATCCGGCCAGCCAAACAGCAGCAGCGGGGTCGGCTCACCCGGCGGGTTTTCCCAATGGCCCTCAATGGCGGCGATCTTCGCGGGTTGGTGCTTTAAGGTGTTCAGCCCGTGCATATCGCCAACCACGGCCTGGATGGGGGCGACAATCAGCGTCATCCACAGCGCCATCGAAAACATTGCCCGGATGGCGGGGGTATTATTCCCGCGCAGCAGATGCCATGCCGCGGATGCGCCGACAAACAGGGCGCTGCTCAGGAACGCGGCTATCGACATGTGCAGCAGGCGGTAAGGGAAGGAGGGGTTAAACACCACCGCGAACCAGTCAACCGGTACCACCTGACCGTTGACGATCTCATAGCCCTGCGGGGTCTGCATCCAGCTGTTTGAAGAGAGGATCCAGAAGGTAGAGATGATGGTCCCCAGCGCGACCATGCAGGTAGCGAAGAAGTGTAGCCCAGGCCCCACTTTGTTCCAGCCGAACAGCATTACGCCGAGGAATCCGGCTTCGAGGAAGAAGGCGGTAAGCACTTCGTAGGTCAGAAGCGGGCCGGTAATACTGCCCGCAAACTGTGAAAAGCCGCTCCAGTTGGTGCCAAACTGGTAGGCCATCACCAGCCCGGAGACCACGCCCATGCCAAAGTTGACGGCAAAAATCTTCGACCAGAAATGGTACAGTGAGCGCCAGACCGGATTTTTTGTTTTCAGCCACAGCCCTTCGAGCACGGCAAGGTAGCTTGCGAGACCAATAGTGATGGCCGGGAAAATAATGTGAAAGGATACGGTAAAGGCAAACTGTATCCGCGCAAGGTGAAAAGCATCCAAACCAAACATGCAAAACTCCGCGATGTAATTATGTCGATGCCATTCTAAGCCGCGCCAGCTCTGGGTTGCAGAAACAGACCCGGCATATTTACCTATAACAGTTTGCCAGTGTATTGTTTATAGATGTGCTTAAAGTCCGCTTTCCGCTAATGACTTTGCTCGAGTAATTGCTCCAGCATTAAATATGGGGTGCTCGTAGTGATCGGTTATGTCACTCACGCGGTAAATTTTCCACTTTCCGTCTTCACGACGCATATAGACTTCAAGATTAAGAAACCCGCCGTTCTCAATACCAATCCTGACAGGAAGAACTTCGCCATTGATGAACTGATGCGCCACACCAACCTCAAGCCCCTTCACCCAGGATGGATCATAATCCTGAATATAAGCGAAATAATCTGACCCCAGGATTTCCTGCTCAGGAATAGACTCTATCTCGTTAAGTCGGGATAGCGTATCTGCCGCAACGTACTCTCTAAGCTGAGGGTATTCACCATCACTTTCCGCAAAAAACGTCAGATAGTTGGAGTAAAATTCTTCCACCCGTTCGGCAGCATTCTGCTGAGGTACGCACGTACAAGCTGATAATAATAACGCAAGAGTAATTATAATCCCCCTCATCATCGACTCATCCTGTAAATCTTATAGGTTGGTTGTGCGCGGCGGTAACCTGGCCCAGGGTACATACTGAGCTGGGTAAAATCTGAGATCCACTGGGTGCCGTCGAACATTGTCATATGGCCGCTTGAATTTCCCCCTGGATAGGGCTGAATTACAGCGACATCTCCGCTAAGCAACGTCGAACCGGGAGGAACCTCCCTAAAACCTGCACGCAAAAGTTTTGGTCCATAATCCTTCGCATCATGTGTGCGTTCAAGCGTAATGCCGGCAGCGATTATGGCACGACGTGTAAACTTCGCGCATTCGTTATGAGAGTGTCCAAGCGCATGCGAGCGGAGGTAAGAAACAGCCGCGTCTTTATTCCAACTCATTGATAATTCCTTTCTGTAAGGTAAGGGCGCAATTCCTGCTTGAGCAAGACAAGTAGCAGAGTGTTCATTAACCTGTTGTTAATACTCTGTGGTTGGTGAGATGAGTAGGCAAAAAATGTTATATATTATATTTCATGGGGTTATGTGTTTATGGTCGAGGTTTGTAAACATCAATATTTAAAAAACTGGACGAGCATCAGGGAATAAAAACATTCTTTTTATGAATTTTCCGCATTAAACCGCTTGCTTTGTCGTCAGCGCCGTGCGTTAATGGTCTTCTGGTTTTGAGTCCAAATAAATATCTGACGTAGTTTTTAAAGCAGTTCTCATCACGTTGTGCCTCTCCGCAGCCTCTCTTGGGTCTTTATCTACATTCCGATTCGTTTTGTTTAAAACCATTATGCCCAATCGGCCCATTAGTAATTTACGTTTTAACGTTTCAGGAGAATCCTATGACTTCTTATATCCATTTTCGCTGCCCATGCTGCCATGGTTCGCAGTACCGTACCTCAGCCTTTGACGTGTCTGAGAAAAACCCGTTTGGCGCGAAATGCATTTTTTGCAAATCGCCGATGATCACGCTCGACCACCTGGCCGCCGCGCATTCCGCTCAGAGCCACGTGACCGAATACCGTAAGTAATTCATCTTCCAGACTATAACAGTTAGCTAAATCTTCTCTTTTTCTCCTGCTGATATACACTGTCGGTCATAAGGAGAATCTGATGAAAAAATACCAGCGTCTGGCGCAACAAATTATCTCGCAGATTGAGCTTGGCGTATGGCTGCCGGGCGATAAGCTGCCTTCCCTGCGAGAGCAGGTGGCAAGCAGCGGCATGAGTTTTATGACCGTTGGCCACGCGTATCAGATGCTGGAAAGTCAGGGGCGCATCGTCGCCAGACCGCAGTCGGGCTATTACGTTGCCTCGCGCCCGACCGCACAACAGCCTGCGCCACCCGCTCAGGTGATGCGTGACGAAGCGGTGGATATCAATACCTATATCTTCGATGTCTTACAGGCCAGCCGTGACCCCTCCGTAGTTCCCTTTGCTTCCGCGTTTCCCGATCCCCGGCTTTTCCCGCTTCAGCAGCTCAACCGCTCGCTGGCTAACGTCAGTAAAACCGCGACGGCGATGAGCGTGATTGAGAACCTGCCGCCGGGTAACGTCGATCTCCGCCACGCCATTGCCCGTCGTTACGCGCAGCAGGGGATGAACATCTCTCCGGAAGAGATCGTGATCACCGCAGGCGCGCTCGAGGCGCTGAATCTTAGCCTGCAGGCGGTGACCGAGCCGGGTGACTGGGTGATTGTCGAAAACCCCTGTTTCTACGGCGCGCTGCAGGCGCTGGAACGCCTGAAGCTTAAAGCGTTGTCGATTGCGACAGACGTCCGCGAGGGGATCGATCTCAACGCCCTTGAACAGGCGCTGAATGAGTACCCGGTTAAAGCCTGCTGGATCATGACCAACAGCCAAAACCCGCTCGGCTTCACGCTGAGCGCGGAGAAAAAAGCGCAGCTTGTCGCGCTGTTAACGCAGCACAACGTCCCGCTGATTGAAGATGACGTCTACAGCGAGCTCTATTTTGGCCGCGAAAAGCCGCTCCCGGCGAAAGCGTGGGATCGTCAGGACATGACGCTTCACTGCTCGTCCTTTTCAAAATGTCTGGTGGCCGGTTTTCGCATCGGCTGGGTGGCGGCAGGAAAACACGCGCGTCGCATTCAGCAGCTGCAACTGATGAGCACGCTCTCAACCAGTTCTCCCATGCAGCTGGCGCTGGTGGATTACCTGGCGACCAAACGCTACGACGCCCACCTGCGCCGCCTGCGGCGTACGCTGGCCGAGCGCAAGCAGCAGGCCTGGCAGTCACTTCTGCGCCATATGCCTGCCGGTGTCAAAATTCACCATAACGACAGCGGCTACTTTTTATGGCTGGAATTGCCGGCACCGCTGGATGCGGGGCTGCTGAGCGAAAAGGCCTTAACGCACCACATCAGCATTGCCCCGGGAAAGATGTTTTCCACCTCTGACGCGTGGACGCCGTTCTTTCGATTTAATACTTCCTGGGCCTGGGGAGAGCGGGAAGAGCAGGCGGTCATTCAGTTAGGAAAATTAATTAGCACGATGCTGGAATAATCCTTTCTCCGTTTTTTAAATAATCAATTCTTATCCTGATGACGGCACTGCGAATATTTCGTGGTGACCTGTCATAGGAAATCTGCATACCGTCTCTCGCGCCTAACTCCTTGTCTATAATCCAGTTAACGGGGAATGCGCCCTCGGTCACACCTTGATGAAATTTCCTGAAGCCGTACGGTGCGGCGCATTTGCGCGGTCTACGTTTAATAAGGGAGATATTTTTACGGCACGGCTGCCGCTAAATTTCATTGCGACAGGAGTAACTCTTATGAGCAAAAATTTTGCCCGCAGCAGCCTGTGTGCGCTCGGCATGACCATCATGACAGCGCAAGCCGCAGAACCCCCCAAGGCCATTGGCGACGGGGAAGGTCGACTGGATATTATCGCCTGGCCGGGATACATCGAGCGGGGGCAGACGGATAAAAACTACGACTGGGTCACCCAGTTTGAAAAAGAGACCGGGTGTGCGGTCAACGTCAAAACGGCAGCCACGTCGGATGAAATGGTCAGCCTGATGGCGAAAGGGGGATACGATCTGGTGACCGCCTCAGGTGATGCCTCACTGCGGCTGATCATGGGCAAACGCGTCCAGCCGATTAACCCGGATCTTATCCCCAACTGGAAAACCCTCGACGAACGGATTGTGAAAGGGGAATGGTTTAACGTCGGGGGCAAGGTCTACGGCACACCATACCAGTGGGGGCCAAACCTGCTGATGTACAACACCAAAACCTTCCCGACGCCGCCGGACAGCTGGAGCGTGGTCTTTACTAAACAGGATCTGCCGGACGGGAAAACCAATCAGGGACGCGTGCAGGCGTATGACGGCCCGATTTACATCGCCGATGCCGCGCTGTTCGTTAAAGCCACGCAGCCGCAGCTGGGTATTAAAGACCCGTACCAGCTCACCGAAGCACAGTATGCCGCCGTGCTTAAGGTGCTTCGCGACCAGCATGCCCTGATTCACCGCTACTGGCACGACACCACCGTCCAGATGAGCGACTTCAAAAACGAAGGCGTCGTGGCCTCCAGCGCCTGGCCGTATCAGGCGAATGCGCTGAAGGCCGAGAACCAGCCCATTGCCACCGTCTTCCCGAAAGAGGGGGTGACAGGCTGGGCGGACACCACCATGCTCCACGCACAAGCTAAACACCCGATGTGCGCCTACAAATGGATGAACTGGTCGCTGACGCCGAAAGTGCAGGGCGATCTGGCAGCATGGTTTGGTTCCCTGCCTGTGGTTCCGGAAGGGTGTAAAGCCAGCACGCTGCTGGGCGATAAAGGCTGCGAAACAAACGGTTATAACGAGTTCGACAAAATCATGTTCTGGAAAACCCCCATCGCAGAAGGCGGCAAATTTGTCCCTTACAGCCGCTGGACGCAGGATTACATCGCCATCATGGGCGGTCGTTAATTGCCCGGGAGCAGAACATGACGTACGCAGTCGAGTTTAACAATGTTTCCCGCCTGTACGGCGACGTCCGGGCGGTGGATGGGGTCACCATTGCGATTCGTGACGGAGAGTTTTTCTCCATGCTGGGGCCTTCGGGCTCCGGCAAAACCACCTGCCTGCGTCTGATCGCCGGTTTTGAACAGCTGTCAGGCGGCACGATCTCTATCTTCGGCAAAGAGGCCAGCGAACTGCCCCCCTGGGAGCGGGATGTGAACACCGTGTTTCAGGACTACGCGCTGTTCCCGCATATGTCGATCCTCGACAATGTTGCCTACGGGCTGATGGTCAAAGGCGTCGACAAGAAAAAACGCCATGCCCAGGCTCGTGATGCCCTGGAAAAAGTGGGCCTGAGCTTTGCCATCGCCCGCAAACCTTCGCAACTTTCCGGCGGCCAGCGTCAGCGTGTCGCCATTGCCCGCGCGCTAGTGAATGAACCACGCGTCCTGCTGCTGGATGAGCCTTTAGGGGCGCTCGATCTCAAGCTGCGGGAACAGATGCAGTTCGAGCTGAAGAAGCTTCAGCAGGAACTCGGCATCACCTTTATTTTTGTCACCCACGATCAGGGCGAGGCCCTTTCCATGTCGGACCGGGTGGCGGTGTTTAATAACGGGCGCATCGAGCAGGTGGATACCCCTCGCGATCTTTACATGCGTCCGCGCACACCGTTTGTCGCCGGTTTTGTTGGCACCTCTAACGTTTTTGATGCGGGCCTTGCGCAGACACTTTGCGGGATGGAGGGCACCTTTTCCCTGCGCCCGGAACATATTCGCCTCAATGAACAGGGTGACGTTCAGGTTCAGGGCGTCGTGCAGGCCGTTCAGTATCAGGGGGCTGCCACGCGTCTGGAGCTGAAGCTCGCCAATGGCGCCAAACTGCTGGTGAGTCAGGCTAACTTTAGTGACGTCTCGCCGCTGAGCGGCATTGCGCCAGGGCAGGCGGTCATGGCGTCATGGTCACGCGACGCAATGATCCGCCTTCACGAGGAGAGGTGAAATGGATATGAGTGTCGCGCATCCTCCCGCCCCGCGCGGCCGCTTAAGCCGCATGACCGCACTGTTCTGGCGTAAACCGTCGCTCGGCCTGTTCCTGCTTCTGCTTGCGCCATTGATGTGGTTTGGCATCGTCTATTTAGGATCGTTGCTGACGCTGCTGTGGCAGGGGTTTTACACCTTCGACGATTTCACCATGGCGGTCACGCCGGATCTGACGCTGGCGAATATTCAGGCGCTCTTCAACCCGGCAAACTACGACATCATCCTGCGCACGTTAACGATGGCGATTGCGGTGACCATTGCCAGCGCCATCCTCGCATTCCCGATGGCCTGGTACATGGCGCGATACACCAGCGGCAAGTGGAAGGCTTTCTTCTATATCGCCGTGATGCTGCCAATGTGGGCGAGCTATATCGTCAAAGCCTACGCCTGGACGTTGCTGCTGGCGAAGGACGGCGTGGCCCAGTGGTTTCTCAGTCATCTCGGACTGGAGCCGATTCTGACCTCAATCCTGACGCTTCCGGCAGTGGGCGGTAACACCTTGTCCACCTCCGGGCTGGGACGGTTTCTGGTGTTCGTCTATATCTGGCTGCCGTTTATGATCCTGCCCGTCCAGGCGGCGCTGGAGCGCCTGCCGGCCTCGCTACTGCAGGCCTCAGCCGACCTCGGCGCGCGTCCCCGTCAGACGTTCCGCTATGTCGTTCTGCCGCTGGCCATACCGGGCATTGCGGCGGGGTCCATTTTCACGTTTTCCCTGACGTTGGGGGACTTCATCGTTCCTCAGCTGGTCGGCCCGCCGGGCTATTTCATCGGTAACATGGTCTACTCGCAGCAGGGCGCTATCGGCAATATGCCAATGGCCGCCGCGTTCACGCTGGTTCCCATCGTGCTGATTTCTCTTTATCTGGCGTTCGTGAAACGTCTGGGAGCATTCGATGCACTCTGAACGCGCACCGCTGTTTCTGAAAGTGGCAGCGTGGGGAGGCGTCATCTTCCTGCACTTCCCGCTGCTGATTATCGCGACCTATGCCTTCAACACCGAAGACGCCGCCTTCAGCTTTCCGCCACAGGGGCTGACGCTGAAGTGGTTTAGCGTGGCGGCGCGGCGCGGCGACATTATCGAATCCGTGACGTTGTCACTTCAAATTGCCGCGCTTTCCACCGCCATTGCCCTTGTGCTTGGCACGCTTGCTGCAGCAGCGCTGTGGCGAAGCGCGTTTTTTGGCAAGAGTGCGATCTCTCTGCTGCTGCTGTTACCGATTGCGTTACCGGGGATCATCACCGGCCTGGCGCTGCTGACGGCTTTCAAAACGATCAATCTTGAGCCGGGGTTTTTCACCATCGTCGTCGGACACGCCACCTTCTGCGTGGTGGTGGTGTTTAACAACGTGATTGCCCGGTTCAGACGCACCTCCTGGAGCCTGGTGGAAGCGTCGATGGATCTCGGGGCTGACGGGTGGCAAACCTTTCGCTACGTGGTGCTGCCCAATCTGGGTTCCGCGCTGCTGGCCGGGGGAATGCTGGCGTTTGCCCTGTCGTTTGACGAGATAATCGTCACAACATTTACGGCGGGACACGAGCGCACGTTACCGCTGTGGTTGCTCAACCAGCTCGGGCGTCCGCGCGACGTGCCCGTCACCAACGTTGTTGCTCTGCTGGTGATGCTGGTGACAACTATCCCCATTCTGGGAGCCTGGTGGCTAACCCGCGACGGCGAAAACATTGCCGGTAGCGGGAAATAACAGTGAATTCAACAGGAAAATGCTATGCAAAAACATCTGCTGATAAACGGTGAGCTGGTTGCCGGAGAAGGTGAAAAACAGCCGGTTTATAACCCGGCCACCGGAGAGGTACTGCTGGAGATTGCTGAGGCGTCAGCGGCCCAGGTCGACGCGGCGGTGCTGGCTGCTGACCGTGCTTTTGCGGCGTGGGGACAAACGACACCGAAAACCCGCGCCGAGTGCCTGCTGAAGCTGGCGGATGCGATTGAAGCGCACGGTGAGGCGTTTGCCCGGCTCGAGTCCCTCAACTGCGGCAAGCCGCTGCACTGCGCGCTGGGTGATGAAATACCGGCGGTGGTCGACGTTTTCCGTTTCTTTGCCGGGGCCGCCCGCTGCCTGAACGGCCTCGCCGCTGGCGAGTACCTTGACGGCCACACGTCAATGATTCGCCGTGACCCGGTGGGCGTGGTGGCTTCTATCGCGCCGTGGAACTACCCGCTGATGATGGCAGCCTGGAAGCTGGCCCCCGCGCTGGCAGCAGGGAACTGCGTAGTGATTAAGCCCTCGGAGATCACGCCCCTGACCGCGCTGAAGCTGGCAGAGGTGGCAAAAGATATCTTCCCGGCGGGCGTTCTGAACGTGCTGTTTGGTCGGGGCAAAACGGTCGGCGACCCGCTCACCGGACACGAGAAGGTCCGCATGGTTTCGCTGACCGGTTCGATTGCGACCGGGGAACATATCATCGGCCATACGGCGTCCTCGATTAAACGCACCCATATGGAACTGGGTGGCAAAGCGCCGGTGATCGTGTTTGATGATGCCGACCTGGATGCGGTGGTTGAAGGGGTGCGGACGTTTGGTTTCTACAATGCCGGACAGGACTGTACGGCGGCCTGCCGCATTTATGCCCAGAAGGGAATTTATGCCCAACTGGTGGAAAAGCTGGGTGCCGCGGTTGCCAGTCTTAAAATGGGTGCTCCGGAAGACACCTCGACCGAACTGGGACCGCTCAGCTCGGCCGCCCATCTTTCACGCGTCTGCCAGGCCGTCGATGAGGCGAAAACGCTCGGCCATATCCGGGTTGTCACCGGCGGGAGCAAAAAAGAGGGAGCGGGCTACTATTTCCAGCCAACGCTTCTGGCGGGAGCAAAACAGGACGACGCCATCGTTCAGCGCGAGGTGTTTGGCCCGGTGGTGAGCGTCACCGAATTTGATGACGAGGCGCAGGTGCTGGCCTGGGCAAACGACTCGCAATACGGCCTGGCGTCATCGGTCTGGACCAAAGACGTGGGGCGCGCCCATCGCCTGAGCGCGCGCCTGCAGTACGGCTGCACCTGGGTGAATACCCATTTTATGCTGGTGAGCGAAATGCCGCACGGCGGCATGAAATTATCGGGCTACGGGAAAGATATGTCGGTCTACGGGCTTGAGGATTATACGGTCGTCAGGCATGTGATGATCAAACACTGATCCGCTTAGCCTGGCCGCTTGCGCGGCCAGGCGTGCTCCTTGCTCGCCACATGTGTTACGCAAGATACTCAATTGTTATTAGCCGTAATTTTTAAGTGGTTATTCTGTAACGAAAAAACTTGATCTGTGTCAACATATGACGCATATTGCGTGCGGTTATTTTTTCGGCTCTGGTATACAGAATGACGTTGTATCAAAAGATGTTGGTTTTTTACGCAATCATGGCTTCCATCTGCGCATTAATCACCTGGTTCCTCTCTAAAGACCGCAAACGTATCCGCCTGCTCAGCGCTTTCCTGGTGGGGTCAACCTGGCCAATGAGCTTTCCCGTTGCGCTGCTGGTCTCGCTTTTCTGAAGCACGCTTCCAGTTTTAAAAGATGAACATAGCATTCCTGATGTGATGACTGTATAAATACACAGTGCATCATAAAAGGAGTGCTTATGAACAGTTTTTACTCGCAGCAGGCCGGTTGCACCGTGCGCTGGCACGACTTGCCTGGTACCGGCGATCCCGTGGTGTTCATTCACGGGCTGGGCTGCGCCTCTTCCTATGAATATCCCCGCGTCGTTTGTGACCCGCTGTTTGGCGGGCGCAGAGCGATTCTCATCGACTTGCCCGGCAGCGGCTACAGCGATAAGCCTGAGCACTACAGCTATAAAACCACTGACCAGGCGCACGTTGTCGCGGAACTGATTGACCATCTTGAGCTGGATTCCTTCTGGTTATATGGCCACAGCATGGGCGGCAGTATTGCTATCGAAACGGCGGGGCTGCTGGCAACGCGCGTGAAGGGACTGATGGTGTCAGAGCCCAATTTTCATGCGGGTGGGGGCATGTTCAGCCGGTCTATAGCGGCGCAATCAGAGCAACAGTTTCTGGAGCACGGATATGACGCCATGCTCAGCGCAGAAAAAACAGCGTGGGCGGGATGCCTGCAGAGCAATGCCGCTTATGCCGTCTGGCGCGGTGCATCTGGCCTGGTGGCGGGCGTTGAACCGGAATGGGAAGCGCAGTTCCTGTCACTCCCTTGCCCGGTAACGTTGATTTTTGGCGAGCTCTCTCTGCCAGATGACGATGTGGAAAATCTCCAGCAGAAGGGCGTTGAGGTGAAAATTATTCCTGCGGCGGGGCACTCAATGTCCTGGGAAAACCCCTCTGCGCTGGCGCGGGCCTTAGCCGAATGTATGACGATGTGATTATTGTGCAATGTATCATCGTTGCGAAATGTAGGCCGGGTAAGCGCAGCGCCACCCGGCAAGAAGGGCGGCTACTTTATTAAAGCCCGAAGTGCCTGACGTGCGTCAGGCTGAACATCATGCGGGTGCTGGTAATCAATGTTCTCTATCGCGCGGCTATAGAGTGCGACCAGCCAGTCGTAAACGTACGCGGTAGCCGCATGGACCGGCTGTTCTCCCAGGCGCGTCAGGCGAGGTTCGGCGCTGCTGACCACCGGCGTGACGAAGATGGCCTGGCCCTTACGGATGCGGCTTGCCGGACGCGTCGCCACGGGCGTCTGGTCGTAACCCAGCCAGCCAACGAAATTGCCCATCACAGCATGCAGTTGCGCAGCGCTACTTTTATCTGCTTCGACAATTCGCTGCAGCTGTTGAGGCAGATTCAGCCGGTAGCTGGTGACGACCAGCACATCCGCGATTTGCTGTAACACCTCAGGATCCAGCCCAAGACGGGCGGCGGTCGCCTCGTTGCGGCTCCACTGGCGCAGATGATTTATCCATACTCTGTGCGCCAGACGCGCTTTGTCTTTGGTCTGGAACTTGCCTGCGCTTTCCTGGGCATTATCGGCAAACAGGTCAATGGTATCCATAAACAGCCCGTTAACCTGCTCCTCGCGCGGCTGCTGAACGGCCAGCAGCGTTTCAAAGGCCTTCATCGGCGGCAGCAGGCCTTCAAGCAGCTCGCCGTGGCGGGCGGCACTGCTTTGCAGCATGCGCACCAGGTTTTCTGCCTGAGCGCGTCGGGTACCCGGTTCCTCAACCAGCGGTGCCAGGTAGCTTTGCATCAGCGCCGAGAGCTCCTGATGCAGCGCATTTTTCAGCGTGCCGAGACGTTTCTGTCGCTGCGCGGGCAACGTGGCCTGAGACAGCCACTCAATGACGCGCTGCATGCTGTGGCTGTCCAGGGCCTGGAGGGTGCCCCAGCGCAAGCCCGGCTTTCCGAGCAGATGCTGTACGGCTTCGTCGAGGTTCTGCCGGGTGGTAAAGCGGGCGTCATGCGGGGTGATCGCCCACACCAGCCCAGGCAGGGCAGATTCTTCGGCAGGCTGCGTCTCCCTGACCCAGTTCATTAACACTTTTGCTTTTTTGGCCGTCTGTTCGTGCTGCACCGTCGCGTTGCAAATGACCAGCACATCCGGCTGGAGCTGTTGGCGATAGTGCTCAAGCAGCCACTGGGATTTCGCCTGGCGTAGCGGATCGGCATGGTGCTCTTCAAACACCGGGATATCAATGATATCAACATTATCCAGCGCGCCGCTCTCAACGGGCAGCACCACTTCGCGGGTCAGGAAGGCCAGCACATCGACCGGGAGGCTGATGGCGTTAAGCATTTCACCGTTGTTCAGCGGATGGAGAAGCGTCTCCTGTGCATGCTGAAGCGCTATCGAGCCGTCGTGCGTCAGGAACCCTTCACCCGGCAGCCCAAAGCTGTCCACCAGCAGGCTAAGGGGGGCCGCAAGCTCGCTGGCATGGCTGGTCTGGTGCAGCACATGGGCCAGGTTTAACCACTGCTGGGTCAGTTCCTGCTGTTCGCCCCAGAGTAGCGACCAGACGCTGGCTCGCGTGCTGAGATCGAGTGAAGGCACCAGTTGGGCAAACTCATGCCACAGGGCATCATCAATTTGCTGTTTCGCTGCGGGTACCGAGCTCTGCCAGAAGCGGGCAATTGCCCCCACTTCCTGAGCGGTGATGCCGGGCACGCCCTGCGGCTGGCGCAGGCCGCGCCATTTCTCCAGACGTGTCTCGATGACCGCCTTATCCACCGCGCGCATCTGCGGATGCAGCGTCGTGCGGGCAATAAACAGCTGTACCAGCTCGGCCTCGGTGACCAGGCTCAGGCGCAGCGGAAACGCCTCGTCAAGCGCTTCCGGGATTTCCCGGGTGAAGCGGACGGCCATATTGGTCAGGGCATGTCCCGGATTGATATGCGAAAAATAGTCAAAGGTGCGCTGGCCTGGCGTCACGTTCAGGCGACCATTGCCGCTGCCGCACAGCGACAAGAGCAGGTGCGCTTTCGCGCTCTGCGAATGGCCGTAAAGCCCAATGCTGCTCTGGCGGGTCATGGCGCGTTCAATGGCCTGCTCCCGCGCCTGCACCGCGTTGATGCGAGCAAGCAGGGCGTCGGCATCGTTATCCAGCACAGGGGCGGTCAGGCGCGTCTCGTTAATCCACCCGATTAAGGCCTGAGTGGTGTTCGTGGTCGCTGTCATTTCAGGTATACGCTCCCGCTGTCGATCCAGTAGTGGCTACCGCTGTGTCGGCGATCGGCCAGGGTATTCAGTTTGAAAGTTAATGCGTCAGGCGCCACCGGCGTGCCGTCCTGCAGCCAGGCATCGCTCAGCTCGAACGCCTCCGGACCTTCCTGCTTGCTGCCGCCGCAGAGCTTGAGCCGCACGTTCAGCACGCCGTCGCCGGCAATCGCTTTTGCCAGTTCGGCCGAGTTAATGCTGAGCGTATAGAGCGGCGTGGCCGGCCAGCGCGCGTTTGCCAGTTGACGGAAGCCGAGAGTCACGTTACCGCGCAGCGGGAAGTGCAGACGCGCATCAAGCTTCGCGCCGGGTTTATCAAGATCGATATCCTGATACCAGACGTTTTCCTCGCGCAGGGTATTGACGGTGTTATCCAGCACGCCCAGATAGCGCACGGTAGAATACGCGCCAATGTCCGCGGCTTTAAAGTTGAAGCGCGGCAGACGCAAGTCAAGCGCCAGGCTGCAGAGCATGGCCCCCACGGCAGCGGTCGATTTCGGGTTGCCAATGCGCCCCTGCTGGCTGAACGGATACCACTCATGTACCTGGTATTTATCCAGCCAGACGATGCGGTTGACCGGCACCGGCTGCAGGTGACGAATGAGCGCCTGAACCCCAGGCAGGCAGCCCGGGCGTCCGGTGATCAGCAGAATGTCGCAGCTGTAATGGGAGATCGCCTCACATACCGCGTGGAGCGGGGAGGCCAGCGTAAACTGCCCGGCCAGCATCGCATCCTGCATTTCGCGGAAGTTCACATGCAGCGGCACGGCGAAAAGATCGAAAGCGTCTGAACCCGCAGGCAGGGCATGATCGATCGCCTGCTGCAGATAGTTCATCACGTTGCGGGTCGGCTTCTGCGGCAGCAGATCGCCAAAGGTGGCATGCAGACCGGCCAGTGGATCGTCAACGTCGCTGGATTCCCATCCGGCAAGAATGGCATGGCCAATCGGCATAAAGAGCTGCAGCGCCGTTTGCTGGCGCAGTACGGCCTGGGTATCAATGCGCCCGGAGTCACCGAACAGCGAGGCCATCAGCAGCGAGGCATCCGCGATACCGGATTTCTGCAGCTGCGTTTGCAGAGCGGGTAACACGTAGCGCTGAATCACGTCCAGAAGCGTATCGTCGCCCGCGACCTTAAACCCTTCGCGGAACAGCAGCTGCGGGGTGATTTTGACGTTATTGCCGGAACCGTCATCCAGCTGATAATGGGTGATCGCCATATCCGTTGTGCCGCCGCCGATGTCGATGGACGCGACGCGCAGCGCGCGCCCCGGCTGGCTGCCCGGCTCAGGTTCACGGTCCGGACGGGCAAGGGAGGCGAAGAAGGCTTCGGTCTGGCCGCCAAAGCGGGAGATGGCTTCGTTATACAGCCAGACCAGCTGACCGCAGCTGGCTTCATCCCACTCCATCTGGATTTCAGGTACCGGCACCACGCTTTTTTCCTGCTGTTTGCGGGTGACAAAATCCTCATCCTGCGGGTGCCATCCCATCGCTTTCCAGACAATCGCGATGGCTTCAAACATGCGGCGACGGAAGATCTCGCGCTCCTGCTTTGGCATGGCGGAGGGCAGCGTCAGGATCAGCGTGCGCAGCTGGCGCGGCGAGGCAGGGAAGCCCAGACGCAGGCGCGTGGCGACGCTGTTGATCTGCCCCAGCGCCTGTGCCAGCAGCTCGCACAGCATATGGGTCATCAGGGTGCTGCGGCTGTATTGCGGCGAGAAGACCGGCAGGCGCTCGTCCTGCGGCAGCGTGAAGAGCGGCTCGCCGTCATCGTTCATCAGGTTCATCAGCGGGAACGCGGTGGCAAGCGGTTCACGCTGGGTCTTGCTGTTCATCTGGCTAAAGCGCCAGTCCTGCACGACCGGGGTTTCATCCCACAGGTAGCGACGCGGGCTGGAGATACCGCTGTTGCCTTCGGTTCCCAGACGCTGCATCGCCAGCTTGCGGGCCTCATCGCCGACGCGGACAATCGACGGCCAGACAAACGCGTCTTCGCGACCGCTTTCCACCGAGAAGTGCTGCTTGCCAAAACGCGCTTCTGAAAACTCGAGACGGCTGGTGAACAGCGGCTCGTTCAGGAACTGCGGCTCGCTGAGCGAGCGAACCTGCAGCTCGGCGGTCTGACGCAGCCCATCGTTCGCATCGCCGTGGTCTTCAATAATGACGCCGCAGGTGTGGGTGTTACCCACGTCAAGGATCAGGTCAACCGGAATGGCTGGCGTGCTGAGCGTATGGGTGACAAATTTCACTTCCGGTACGGTGAGCTGTTCACCGAGCATAGTCAGCAGGTTAAGCCAGTGGGCCTGATATTCAAAACTGCGCATCGCCTGCTGCAGGTCGCGTTCAGAGCGGTTCTCAACGCCGTCGGCATACTGGGTAAACGCCTCGCGCAGCCAGCCGTCAATCCAGGTCTGATCGAGGAAACTGTCTACCTCGTTATCGCGCCACGCCAGCGCGAAGCGGGTCCCGTTCAGAATATCGTTTTCCACCGGGGAGAGCGCGGACGTGGCATGATCGGCAATCTGGCTGTCAAGCGCGAGGGTGACGCGGTGTGTATTGCCTGCCGTGTCCGGGGTGTCAAGCTTGCGCACCTGAACGCGCGCCCAGTTATCCGGCCCTTCAACAAAGGTCCGCGGCGGGTTGAAGCGCAGGAACGGAACCGGAAGCCAGACGCCATCCAGTACCGCCAGCGACTGATGCAGCGGGATAGTGGTTTCCGGTTTGACCACTTCTGGCTGCCCGCCATTCATGCCGGGCAGAGTATAGCGACCGTTGACCAGGTCGAAATCGAGGCGCAATAGCGGGCCGTTCGCGGTTTTACGTACGAAGCGCCCGTTGCTGGCGGAGTCCTGCGGCGTCAGACCGAAATCGAGGAACTGCACGCCGCTGTTGGCAATAAGCGTGACGCTTTGTTTATAGTCGCAAAGATTTACCAGCATAAGATCAGGCACCTGCTTTCTTGAACGTCAGTGGGACGACGGTGTTGGCATCATAACGGGCGCGACATTCTGCGATATCGCTGGTGCCTGCTTTACAGGCAATTTCCGGCATCGGGTAGCGGGAACCGTCGGTGCAGCGGGCAGTGCCGCGACTCTTAATCATCAGCTCGCCATTGCTGTGCAGCCCGGAGAAGACCTCCGCGCGGCAGACAATGTTGTCGCCATGGACAACGCGGGCGAAACCTTTATTGTTCTGGATCTGATAGCGCAGCGACGGCGGCTTGCCGGTAACCGGATCTTTCACATCGAGGATGGCGCGCCAGGTGCCGTTCAGGAAGCGCGTCGATCCCGCTTTTACCTGATTCGCTTCCATCACCATGGCGTCTTTCGGGATGGCGACAATCACCACCGGAGCGGGCTGTGGTGCAGGAGCGGCCGGAGCGGCTTCTTTTTCTTTGCTGGCCACGACCTCCGCCTGATGCAGCGGTAGCTTCATCGCCAGCGGCTCAACCGCTTTGATCGGTTTTGGCGCAATCTCCACAGGTTCAGGTGTGGGAGCCGGGGCGGGCTCAGCGGAAGGTGCCTGTTTTGGCCACAGCAGCGGGGCGGCAATGGCAGCGACGATCACGGCGGCAACCGGCAGGGTCCACAGGGGAACGCGGCGCTTTTTCACGACGTTCGCTGGAGCAGGCGCTTGAACAGGTTGTGCAACGGCGACGGCCGGTTCGGGCTCATACAGCTCCTCCGGCGTAATACGCACCACCGTGGATGGGGCGATCAGCGGCTCGTCAGCATGCTCAAAGGTCATCACCGGCTCTGGCTCAGGCTCGGGTTCAGGATCGTCAATCACAACGGGGGCTGGCTCAGGGATCAGCGATTCACGCAGGCAGTCGAGGACATCGTCGCGCGCGTTCTCGTTCAGGTTTACAAACCCCCAGAAGCTGATGACCGGCTTTCCGTCCACTAGGAAGAGGAAGTTTTCGCCCGGAAACTGAAACGCCTTTGACAGCAGAGAGCCAAAAAGCTGTTGCGCGGTTTTAGGCGACTGCAGGCATTTCTTGCTTAATGACTCGACGCTGGCGAGCGTGTTTTCCAGATAGCGCAGGGCGCGATAGCGATCATCTTCATCGGCCGCTTTCCAGCTGATTACGCTCCCTTCAACCGGGGAATACCAGTCCACGCGGTCGCCGCTGTCGTTGACCTGAGGAATCGCCAGACAGTCGACGATGGCCTGTTGTTTGCGCAAACGGAGCGCTTCCCGGATTTGCAACGCTGATTCGAAAACGGCTTGTCCGCCGCCGCCAACGGCCTGAAAATCATCCAGATTACCGCTGCGTAAAAGAGTTTTTGCCACGATTTGATCCCATATACTTCTTCACACCATTACTTTAACGAAACAAGGAAGCAAACAAACGGAGGAAGAGACGCTAAAAGCGCCGATTTCTTGCGGCATAGAAAGTGACGGTTGTGCTTGACGAATAATGGCACTTAAGGCAAATCATCTTTTTGAGCGCTGGCGGTTAAAACAGCAAAAAACGCGGCTTTAGAATAACCTGATAGTGTTTCGTTATTTGCCAGGTCAAAACGCCTGTGCTGTTATTACTGTCCTATATAATAAAACTGTCAGGGTTATAACCATGTCTACAGGGAAAACACTGCTCGCCCTTGCGCTGAGCGCGCTGTTACCAGCCGGTGCCGCATGGGCGGCAAATAACGACACCCTTATTTACTGTTCAGAAGCCTCCCCCGAGTCCTTCAACCCACAAATCGCCAGCTCTGGCCCGTCTTTTGTGGCCAGCTCTCAGGTGCTGTATAACCGTCTGATCAATTTCGACCCGGTGAAAAACACCCCGGTGCCGTCGCTGGCGGAGTCCTGGACGATTTCGCCGGACGGCAAGACCTATACCTTTGCCCTGCGTAAAGGGGTGAAGTTCAACAGCAACAAATACTTCAAACCGACGCGCGATTTTAATGCCGATGACGTTATTTTCTCGGTCATGCGTCAGAAAGACCCTAAACACCCGTACCACAACGTGTCGCAGGGCAACTACGAGTACTTTAATGATGTCGGTCTCGATAAGCTGATCCAGGACGTTAAAAAGGTCGATGATTACCATGTCCAGTTCACCCTCAGCGAACCCAACGCCGCGTTTCTGGCCGACTGGGGAATGGATTTCGCCTCGATTCTCTCCGCTGAATACGCCGACGCAATGCTGAAAAAAGGCACGCCTGAGAACGTGGACACCTGGCCGATTGGCACCGGGCCTTACGTGCTGCAGCAGTACAAAGTGGATTCGCTGATCCGCTACGTCGCGAACCCGAACTACTGGGAAGGCGAGGTGCCGACGAAGCATCTCATTTTCTCCATTACGCCAAACGTGGAAACTCGCCTGGCGAAGCTGCAGACCAACGAGTGCCAGATCATTCCTGCGCCATCCCCGGTTCAGTTTGATGCCATCAAAAACAACAAAGACCTGACGCTGCACTCGGTCGATGCGCTGAACGTCGGTTATCTGGCGTTTAACACCGAGAAAAAACCGTTTGATAACGTGCTGGTGCGTCAGGCGCTCAACTACGCGACCGACAAGAAGGCTATCGTTAATGCGGTCTTTATGGGATCGGGCACGGTGGCAAAATCGCCGATCCCGCCAAATATGCTGGGCTTCAATAAAGACCTGAAGGACTACAGCTACGATCCTGAAAAAGCGAAAGCCCTGCTGAAGCAGGCGGGTCTGGAGAAGGGCGCGGAAGTCACGCTGTGGTCAATGCCGGTTCAGCGTCCGTATAACCCGAACTCGCGTCGTATCGCGGAGATGATCCAGAGCGACTGGGCAAAAGTCGGCGTGAAGGCCAAAATTGTCTCCTACGAGTGGGGCGAATATCTCTCCGGAATGCGTAAAGGCGAACATGATTCCGCGCTGTTTGGCTGGATGTCCGACAACGGCGACCCGGACAACTTTGCCGATGTGCTGCTCGGCTGCAACAGCATTAAAACCGGCTCAAACGCCGCGCGCTGGTGCGATAAGGGGTATGATGCCCTGGTACAAAAAGCGAAGCTGACCAGCAGCCCGGCTGAGCGCGCCAAGCTCTATGGCCAGGCGCAGGAGATCTTCTACCAGCAGGCGCCGTGGATCGCGCTGGCCAACGGGAAAACGTTCTACGCGACCCGCAGCAATGTGACCGGCTACAGCGTAAGCCTGATGGGCAGCGATTTCTCGAAAGCGAAGCTGAACTAAGCCTTTTTAGCCGGGTGGCGGCTACGCCTTACCCGGCCTACATTTGGCACCCGTAGGCCCGGTAAGCGTAGCGCCACCGGGCACATAACAAGGAGTGACAATGTCACATTTAAACGAAGTTATCGCCCGCGTCGATGCCGCTATCGAAGAGAGCGTGATTACCCACATGAACGAGCTGCTGATTGAATTAAGCGATGATGCAGAGCTCAGCCGTGAAGATCGCTACACCCAGCAGCAGCGTCTGCGCACCGCGATTTCGCACCACGGCAAGCAGCATAAAGAGGAGATGGACGCGCGTGAGGAACAGCTGACGAAAGGCGGCACCATACTGTAACGATCAAAACTGGCGTCGCGCCACCAGCCAGGCCCCGACCACCAGCATCACCGCGCCGCACACCGGGCCGATCAGGGCGCGCAGCGGGATGCCATGGCTCCTCAGCACGTCCAGCACTAGCCCGCCAATCAGCTGGCTTGCGACCAGCACGGCGATGGTCGTCGCCGCGCCAACATTCTGATAGCCGCTGATGCTGGCAAACACGAAAAACGACCCCAGCAGCCCCGGGATAAGCGTCCACCAGCGCACCGTCGCGGCCAGCTCGCTGAATCCGGCCACGCCCTGTTTCAGCAGCAGAATACTGACAAACAGCACGATGCCGACCAGCGAATTCAGCAGCATCGCGATGAGAATGGTGGAGGAGGACTGGGTGATACGCACCATCAGGGTGTTTTGCACCACCAGACCGATGCCCGCCGCGACCAGAAACGCCAGCGTCAGTGACTGATTCATGGGATCGCGTCCGGATCGCTGCGCTCGTCCAGCTGCAGCTGCATAAAGGTCAAGTCCAGCCAGCGGCCAAACTTGGTTCCCACCTGCGGCATTTGTCCGGTCGTCACAAAGCCGAGCGTTTCATGGAGATGAATCGAGGCATGGTTTTGCGCTTCAATGCCGGCCACCATCACGTGTTTCCCAATGGCGCGGGCCTCGTTAATCAGCGCCTTCATCAGCGTGCGGCCAATCCCTTTGCCCTGATGGGCCGGGTGGACATAGACCGAGTGCTCAACCGTATGACGGAAGCCGTCAAAGGCGCGCCAGTCGCCGAAAGAGGCGTAGCCGGTGATTACGCCGTCCTCTTCACTTACCAGAACCGGGTAGCCCGCAAGCGAGCGCGCCTCAAACCAGGCGATTCGGTTATCGGTATCGACGGTTTTATCGTTCCAGATCGCGGCAGTGTGCAGCACCGCGTGGTTGTAAATCTCGCCTATCGCAGCGCAGTCTTCTTTGCAGGCATGACGAACGATCATGATGAAGCCTCTGTGTGTTGTTCACTATAGTATTACGTTATCGCTACGATATTACACAACTGTATCGCCCGATCGCTACGGCATAAGCCATATTTTTTTGTTATCAAAAGCCCATTGAAATGCCGTTCATACACTATAGTATGACGTCATGAACACCATAACAGACACAATGAATCAACGGATTAGCGCAAGAATTCGCCTTGAACGCGAGTCTCGCGGATGGTCCTTGAGTGAGCTGGCGGACCGGGCAGGGGTCTCCCGCGCCATGATCCATAAGATAGAGCGCGGGGACAGTAGCCCGACAGCCACCTTGCTTGCCCGCCTGTCGGGCGCGTTTGGCATCAGCATGTCAACGCTGATTGCCCGGGCCGAAATGCAGGAGGGTAAGCTGCTGCGCCTGGCAAACCAGCCCGTCTGGCGCGATCCGCAGACGCACTACCTCCGCCGCCATGTTTCTCCCCGTACCGATCTGCCCATCGACCTTGTTCAGGTGGAACTGCCTGCGGGAAGCGACGTTCCGATGCCAGCCTCTTCTTACGCGCTGGCGCGTCAGCTTATCTGGCTGCAGTCCGGTGAGCTGGTGTTTCAGGAGGGCGACACCCGCCACGAGATGCACGCCGGAGACTGTCTTGAGCTGGGGCCGCCTAATGACTGCCGGTTCATCAACGAGACGAATGAAACCTGCATCTATCTGGTTGTACGCCTCAATCAGTCTGGCTCGTAATGCTAATGCGATAACGCCGAACGTGAGCCAGGCTGTAATGACATTTGTACCAGAAGGAGATCCTGATGAATCACTCTGTTTCGCATAACCGCCGCTGGGTGCTGGCCTCTCGTCCACAGGGCGCACCGGTCGCGGAAAATTTTCGTCTGGAAACGCAGCCTGTCCCGGAACCGGGTGCGGGGCAGCTTTTGCTTCGTACCGTCTGGCTGTCGCTGGATCCTTATATGCGGGGTCGCATGAGCGACGCGCCATCCTATTCACCGCCGGTTGAGCTCGGTGCGGTGATGGTGGGGGGAACGGTCAGCCGCGTTGAACAGTCAAACCATCCCGACTTCAAAGCCGGTGAATGGGTGCTGGGCTACAGCGGCTGGCAGGAGTATGAACTTTCGGACGGCAGCGGCCTGGTGAAGCTGGGCGACAATCCGTCTCATCCTTCCTGGTCGCTGGGCGTACTGGGCATGCCGGGCTTTACCGCCTATATGGGGCTGCTGGATATCGGGCAACCGAAAGCGGGTGAAACGCTGGTGGTGGCTGCGGCGACCGGCCCGGTTGGCGCGACAGTAGGGCAGATCGGTAAAATCAAAGGTTGCCGGGTGGTCGGCGTGGCCGGTGGCCCAGAGAAATGCCGTCATGCCGTTGAGGTTCTCGGCTTTGACCTGTGTCTGGATCACCATGCGGCGGATTTTGCCGACCAGCTGAAACACGCCTGTCCGAACGGTATTGATGTCTATTATGAAAACGTCGGCGGGAAAGTGTTTGATGCCGTGCTGCCCCTGCTGAACACCTCCGCGCGCGTGCCGGTGTGTGGCCTGGTGAGCGGCTATAACGCGACGGGCCTGCCTGACGGGCCGGACCGCCTGCCGCTCCTGATGGCGACCCTTCTCAAGAAACGCATTCGTATGCAGGGTTTTATTATCGGCCAGGATTATGGACACCGCATTCATGAGTTCCAGGAAGAGATGGGGCGCTGGGTGCAGGAGGGGAAAATCCACTATCGCGAACAGGTGACGGACGGGCTGGAAAACGCTCCCGAGGCGCTGATTGGCCTGCTGGAAGGACGAAACTTCGGCAAAGTCGTGATTCGCGTCGCGAGTGACAATAAATAAAGCGTACAATGGCGGGGTTTCCCGCCATATTTATTTGTGAAGATACGATATATTGTCTTTAATTACTGGACACGGTTTTTCGCGCCATCATCCCGGATGAGCCCGAAAACGATAAAAAAAATGATGTTTGCTTTTTTTGCTGTTTTACGTACTTCCCACCACCAGGCATGACGATACAGGATATATCGTACCGGCGCCGTTTTATTAAAACTGGCGTTTAAAAATAGCATTAAGTTTTAGCTACAGGAATTCCACATGCTTGATTTGGATCACTTAGAAAAAGCCCAAAGGGTTAGCCTTACTATGCAGGTTGAACACAGTTTGAAAGGGGCGTTAATTACAGGCTCCCTCAAACCAGGAGCACGACTGATTACGAAAGAGATTGCTGATAAATTAGGCACCAGTATTACGCCGGTCCGCGAAGCGCTGCTGCGTCTGGTCTCCTCAGGCGCACTTCACGCCACGCCAGCGCAGGCTTTTCTGGTCCCTGAGGTGACGCTGGAGCGTTATAACGAGATTAACGCCATCCGAAAACAGCTTGAGCCAATGGCGGTTGCCGCAGCATGCCAGAATATGTCAGACGGCAAGCTGGAGGCGTTGCGCAAAATGTCAGAGGCCTTCCATGAGGCTATGCGCAATGGAAACGTTCAGCAGGCCTTGCATGCGAATCGTGTCTTCAGGTTTACGCTTTATCAGTATGCGGAAATGCCGACGCTTAATGCCTTAATTGAACAGCTATGGGTCCGCATCGGCCCCTGTATGAACTATCTGCACCAGGAGCTTAGCGACATCAAAACGGCAACATATCACTATGACGAGCTTCTTTCAGCCCTTGAGCGGAGAGATGTGGAGGCCAGCCAAAAGGCGATTGATAAGTTGATTGATGAAGCGGATTCTCTTTTACAGCGACAATATTTTAACTGAGAGATTATTTATCAGAGCGACTATATACCGCCGCTAATTATTTATCCGGTGAATAACTCCTGATGGCTTATTGCCATCAGGAGGGTTATTTCATTTATAAAATAAACTTTTCTTTTTTGCTTACTCGAAGCGATAAGAGACCGACAGCCCGACGCCATAGTTACGGCCTGGTGCAGGCTCGTAATAACGACCGTTGGACTCGTTGACAATAACCGATCCCGCGTACTCTTTATCGAACAGGTTATCGACGCGGCCAAAGACGTCCATTCCCCAGTTGCCGTAGTTAAACTTATACCCGGTATTCAGCCCGACTACCGTATAAGACGGCGCTTTCGCGGTGTTTTCGTCGTCGGCCATAATATCGCTCATGTAACGCACGTCCGTGCCCGCGTACCAGCCTTCCTCCGGCTGCCAGCCAAACGAAGCGAAGCCCATGTTGCGCGCAATCCCCGGCATACGGTTACCGTTACAGTCTGCGTCGCTGCAGACGTTAGTCCGGTAGGTGGCATCCAGATACGTCCACGCCATCTTCAGCTTCCAGTTCTCCGCGAACTGCTGATCCAGGGAAACTTCCACACCCTGACGGCGGGTTTTTCCGGCATTTTTATAGGTTGTGCGGCCGCCGGAACTGGAGTCCACCACGATCTCATCATCCGTATCGGTACGGAATAACGCCGCCGTCAGCAGACCGTTGCCGAGTCGGGTTTTGCTGCCCACTTCATACGTGTTGTTCGTGGATGGCTTCAGGCCAATATTCAGACCGCCCTGATTATCGGCACGATAGGAGAGTTCGTTGATGGTTGGCGTTTCAAACCCACGCCCTGCGGCAGCGTAGAGGTTCCACCCGTCAGTCACCGCATACTTCACGGCGCCCGCCGGGAGCCATTTGTGATAGCTCGCGTCACCGCTGTCATCGCCGTTGCCCGGCGTAACGTAATGGTCATTGGAATCAAACCAGACCGAACTGTAGCGAACACCCGCATCGACAGAGAGTTTCTGCGTCAGCTGCCAACTGCTCTGCAGATAAGGATCGACGTTCCACATCAGGTTGCGTTCGTCGCGACGTTTATCGCCTTTGACGCCGTAATCCGGCACGCCATTGCTCATCACGAAGTTCTCGTAGCCGCGACGATCTTCACTCAGGTTTTCGTAGTTCAGACCGGTGGTAAAGGTCACCGGCACCAGCAGCTCGCCGCGGTGCGTCCAGCGGGTATCCACGCCCTGATAGTGGCGTTGCATGTCGATCACGCCGCCGGAGTGAGTAGGAGGTTTTTGAAACTTCGCCTGAATCGACTGATACTGCGTCATTTCACGCTCGCCGGCGTACATCATCACGCTGAGGTCGTCCTGAGCGCTGAGCTGGCGATCGTAGCGCAGGCCGGCCTGGGTCTGTTTGATGGTTTTACGGGTATTAAACTGATCGCCGCGCGGCGACTGGCGCGGATTGTCCCGCCACTCCTGATAATTCAGTCCACCCGGATCGTTGGCCTTCATGTCCACGCTGTTGAAGATCAGCGTCAGCTTGCTGACGTCATCAATGCGCACGCCCAGCTTCGCGTTGGCAAGATTCTTACGCGCGCCGCTGTGGTCGCGATAGCCTTTGGTCGTGAAACGGGTGGTGGAAACGGTGTAATCCACATCGCCCGCGTGGGTGCCATCACCCATCGCGCCGGTGGCTTTCATACCGTAGCGCCAGGTACCGTAGCTGCCGTAATAGCTGCTCGCTTCAATAGTCGGCGGCTGCTGACCGGTCTGGGTGTTGACGTTAATCACGCCGCCGGAGGCGTTGCCGTACAGGGCTGAGAAGGGGCCGCGCAGCACTTCAACGCTCTCCACGCTGGAGAGGTCGATGTTGGAGGTCTGGCCCTGTCCGTCCGGCATGGTGGCTGGAATACCGTCGACGTACATACGGATACCGCGCACCCCGAAGGTTGAGCGAGCGCCAAACCCGCGCATCGACAGCTGGAGATCCTGGGCGTAGTTCTGACGGTTCTGAATTTGCAGCCCGGGTACGCTGCCAAGGGATTCAGACAGGTTGATGCGGGGTGCAGCCTGGCGCATATCATCGCCATTGACGACGCTGACCGCTGCCGGGGTATCGAGTTCCGATACGGTTTGCGGCGTGGCGCTGACGATCATGGTCTGTTCCTCTGCGCTCATGGCGGTGAGCGGCGCAAAAATAACAGGAACCAGCAGCAGCGGGAGAGAAGCCTTACGGGCAGAAATGATTTTCATGAATAAAACCGGTTGTGGTATGTAAACGAACCAAATGGAACATGTCCATACATGTTAAAGGTTTTGTAAATGTTTTGAAAACTATAACCGCACATTGCGTTAATGAAAGGCGAGAGGGGAAAGAAAAACTCCACATTCATCTGATTAATGATTACTATTCTCATTATCAAAAGGCAATGCCATGACGTTGTCTGCCGGAAGTGATGTCAGCCCAAACCCCACTTTTCAGAAAAGGAATTGTTATGTCTTTACGTCATCTGTGCTCGCCGCGTCTGAGCCTGTCACTGCTGTCTGCCACTTTACTGCTTGCCGGGACATTCCAGGTGCATGCCGCCGAAGAGGTGCTGCGTAAAGCGGTGGGCAAAGGGGCGTATGAAATGGCCGTGAGCCAGCAGGAGAATGCGCTGTGGGTGGCGACCTCGCAAAGCCGTAAAACCGACAAGGGCGGGGTTGTTTACCGTCTTGATCCGGTCACGCTGGACGTGACGCAGGCGATCCATAGCGATCTCAAACCCTTTGGTGCCACCTTTGACAACGCGACCCAAACGCTGTGGTTCGGTAATACGATCAACGGCGCGGTAACCGCGATTGATGCAAAAACGGGTGACGTAAAAGGGCGGCTGGTGCTGGACGGGCGTCAACGCAGCGAAACCGTCAAACCGCTGCAGCCGCGCCAGCTGGTGGCGGATGACGCAAGCAACACGATTTACATCACCGGTGTCGGTAAAGAGAGCGTAATTTGGGTGGTGGATGGCGCCACACTGAAGCTAAAAGAGACCATTGCCAATACCGGTACTTACAGCACCGGCCTGGCGCTGGATGCGCAGGCGAAACGTCTGTACACCACGAATGCGGACGGCGAGCTGTTAACCATTGATACGGCAACGAACAAAATCCTGAGCCGTAAAAAAGTGCAGGATGACGGGAAAGAGCACTTCTACCTGAACCTGAGCCTCGATACAGCCGGTCAGCGCGCGTTCCTGACCGATTCAAAACAGCCGGAAGTGCTGGTGGTGAGCCTGAAAGACGGCAGCGTGATCGCGAAAATCGCCGCGCCGGAATCTCTGGCGGTCCTGTTTAACCCGGCCCGCAATGAAGCCTACGTGACGCACCGTGAAGCCGGCAAGGTGAGCGTGATTGATGGGAAAACGTATAAGGTGACTAAAACGTTCGACACGCCGGTCTACCCGAACAGCCTGGCGCTCTCTGCGGATGGCAAAACCCTGTACGTGACGGTGAAACAAAAATCTACCCGCCAGCAGGAAGCTACCCAGCCTGACGACGTGATTCGTATCGCGCTGTAAGATGGGAATTGCCCGGTGGCGCTGCGCTTACCGGGCCTACAAAATAATGAAATGTAGGCCGGGTAAGGCGAAGCCGCCACCCGGCTTTTTTATTAACGCGAGGTTTCTTCCACCAGCGGCGCGTCGTGTTTTTCATCATCAGGATGAACCGGCGCGGTGCTGTGAATTTCATGAACGCGTTTACGCACGCCGAACCAGCCCGCAATCAGCAGCACGGCCAGCAGCGGAATGGTCGCGATGGTGTAGGTGCCGTTCGGGTAGTCGAACGCCATCAGCACCAGCACGCTGAACAGGAAGAGCAGGGTGAGCCAGGACGTTACCGGCGCACCAGGCAGCTTGAAGCTGACGTCAGCGGCTTTGCCTTCTTTAATCGCCTTGCGCAGACGCATCTGGCAGACCACGATAAAGCCCCAGGACGCGATAATCCCGAGTGCAGCCACGTTCAGAACGATTTCGAACACCTGTGACGGGACGAGGTAGTTCAGGAACACGCCGAAGACATAGACCACCAGCGTCGCCAGAATACCGGCGTACGGCACGTGCTGCTTGCTCATCTTCGACATGAACTTCGGTGCAGAACCGCCCATCGACATGGAGCGCAGGATACGACCGGTCGAGTAGAGGCCGGAGTTCAGGCTTGAGAGCGCCGCCGTCAGCACCACGATGTTCATGATGCTGCCCACGTAAGGCACGCCCAGCTTAGAGAAGAAGGTCACGAACGGACTCTGGCCCGCCTGGTAGGCGTTCCACGGCAGCAGCAGCACCAGCAGCACCACGGAACCGACGTAGAAGAGACCGATACGCCAGATCACGCTGTTGATGGCTTTTGGCACCATCGTCTGCGGATCTTTACATTCACCTGCTGCGGTACCCACCAGCTCGATGGAGGCGAAGGCGAACACGACGCCCTGAACCAGAACCAGCGCAGGCAGCAGACCGTGCGGGAAGAATCCGCCGTTATCGGTTATCAGGTGGAAGCCGGTGGCATTGCCATCCAGCGGCTTACCGCTGCCGAGGAAGACGGTACCCACGACCAGGAACACCACGATGGCCAGCACTTTTACCAGCGCAAACCAGAACTCCATCTCCGCGAACCACTTCACGCCGATCATGTTCATGGTGCCGACAATCGCCAGCGCGCCAAGCGCAAAGACCCACTGCGGCACATCGCCAAACGCGCCCCAGTAGTGCATATACAGCGCCACGGCGGTGATATCGACGATACCGGTCATCGCCCAGTTGACGAAGTACATCCAGCCCGCGACGTAAGCGGCTTTTTCACCGAGGAATTCACGGGCGTAAGAGACGAAGCTGCCGCTGGAAGGGCGATGCAGTACCAGTTCGCCCAGTGCACGAAGAATGAAGAAAGAGAAGATCCCGCACACCAGATAGACCAGGGCGAGAGCCGGGCCAGCCATCTGCAGGCGTGCACCAGCACCTAAAAACAGACCCGTTCCGATAGCGCCGCCGATGGCGATCATTTGAACCTGACGGTTGCCCATCGCTTTGTGGTAGCCCTCTTCATGGGAGTTCAACCAGCGACGTTTAGCAGCATGATGATCGGCTGCGCTTTTATTGCTTGTTTTCATTGAGTTACCTGTTTGCCTGTCTGAACCATTATCGTGATAGTCCTGCCTGGCAGAGCGCAATACAAACGATTGCTTCTGCGCAAACACATGTCGCCTCCCCAGTCATTCTGCGTATGGATAAGGCGAAACATGGCGAGGCATCCTACCTGCAATTCATAAGCGACGCAAAATATAACCGTGCCGAAAGTGATGCACGTCGAAGGAAATCGTGTGGTCAGAGCAGACGGGGATCACAACACGCTGAAACGTGATGAGATTTTAGTCAAAACAATGGTGGGGTTGATTATTTAATCATCAGATTCTCTTAATTATTACCAGATGGTATAAATTTTTGCTGCTGCAGGGCATCGAGAAGTAACCTGAACGCGGTTGTGTGCTGCCGACGGCTCGGATAATAGAGGTGATATCCTTCAAACGTGGGGCACCACGATTCAAGGACCCTGACCAGCCGTCCCTGATTCAGAGCGTCCAGAACCGAGGACTCGGGCACGTAGGCTAATCCGAGACCATTCTCCGCGGCGTCGATGCGCTGCGACAGGTTATTCAGCGTAAGCTGTCCGTCAACCCGCACGCGAAGCTCGCGCCCGTCGCGCTCAAATTCCCAGTCATACAATCCCCCTCGGGTGGGCAGGCGGAGATTGATACAGCGGTGTTCGCCCAGCTGCTCCGGCACGAGCGGCACGCCAAAACGAGCCAGGTAATCCGGGGAGCCGACGACCGCCATGCGCATGTCCGGCGCAATCCGCACCGCAATCATGTCTTTTGCCACCTGTTCACCCAGGCGAACCCCCGCGTCGAAGCGGCCATCTACGATATCTGTCAGGCCATTGTCGACCGTCACTTCGACGTTAATGTCAGGATACTGCAGCATAAAAGGCTTCAGTACCGGCCAGAGCACGGCGTCCATCGCGTGATCGCCGGCGACGATGCGGATAGCGCCTGCGGGTTTGTCGCGGGTGCTGCGAAGCGCCGTGAGTTCCTGTTCGATCTCCAGCAGATGCGGGCTGAGGCGCGAAAAAAGCTGCTCACCCGCGGGTGTCGGAACCACGCTGCGGGTTGTGCGGGTTAACAGACGAACGTCTAATCGCGCCTCAAGCTTGCGCATCGCATGGCTCAGTGCCGATTGCGAGACGCCCAGCTGCGCCGCTGCGCGCGTAAAGCTGCGCTCGCGGGCCACCACCATAAAGGAGAGCAGATCGTTGAAATTATCTTTTAGCATCGCGGTTCTATTTATGAGCTTCAGTCATGTGTCCTATCTGATTATGCACCCTAATGCTGCGGAGTGCTTTGCGCTACTGTTAACGCAACAGTCAACGAGGAGCAAAAGATGAAAATTATCCGCAGCGGTTCATTACCTTCAGTACGAGGACCGGAAGCCTGGTTTACCGGCGCTGTTCGCATTGACGCGCCTTTTCAGGCGACCGAACCAGCCAGCGTCGGCGGGGCAACCGTAACCTTTGAGCCGGGCGCGCGCACGGCCTGGCATACGCATCCCCTGGGACAAACGCTGATTGTGACGCAGGGGCGCGGCTGGTTACAGGAGTGGGGCAAAGAGGCGGAAATCCTGAATCAGGGCGATATCGCCTGGATCCCACCCGGCGTGAAGCACTGGCACGGCGCAAGTGCGCAAACGGCGATGACGCATCTTGCCATCGCCGAAGCGGTAAATGGCAGCCCGGTAACATGGCTGGAAAAAGTGACCGACGAGCAGTACCCGAACGGCTAACCGCCAAAAACGGCAATCGCCTGCTGCAGGCGCGTCGTCCGCTGCGTCAGATGATTCGCGGCGTGAGTGACGTTATCCACCATCCCCGTATTGCTCTGGGTCATTGCGCCGATACGGGAGAGGGAGGCGTTAATCAGCGTCAGCGCCTGAGTTTGCTCCTGCGTGGCGAGGCCAATCTCCTTAATCAAGGTGGAAACCTGCAGAACATGGTCGATCATGACCGTCAGCTGTGATTCGGTTTGTACCACCTTCTCCACGCCAGCGTTGACGCTGGCGACGTTTTTCTCGATCAGCGCTTTGATCTCTTTCGCCGCCGTCGCGGAGTGCTGCGCAAGATTGCGCACCTCAGCCGCGACCACGGCAAAGCCGCGGCCAGCTTCACCGGCGCGCGCCGCTTCCACGGCGGCATTCAGCGCAAGAATATTGGTCTGGAAGGCAATACGATCGATAACGCTGATAATATCGACGATCTGGCCGTTATCCTGTGAAACGGACTGCATCATACCGATGGTCTCTTTCATCATCGCTTCGCCGCAGTGGGCGCTGTCGCGGGTGCGATCCGCCATCTGAATCGCCTCGTTCGCGGTTTCGGCCGTCTGCTTCACGGCGCTGGCGATCTCTTCCACCGCAGATGCGGTTTGCTGCAAGAAATCTGCAGTTTCTTCAGAGCGCGTCTGCAGCGCCGCACCTTCTTTCGCGACCTGCTGGCTGATGGTGCCAATACCGCTGATTTGCGCCCCGACATCATCAACCAGCGAGTTCAGGTTTAAACCAGACTGATTCACCAGGCGCATCATCAGCCCGATATCATCGATCCTGTCAAAATGGTAATAGTCCGTTTTACGTCCTGAAACCACGCGCTGCATCTGTTGAACAATGGATTTTACCGGCCGGGCGATCTGCGCATGAAGATAACAGGACAGCGCAGAAAAAAGCAGCACCAGAGTGGCGGCCTGAACGAGACGATCGTGGAATAAATACATCACCAGGCAGGAAAGTAACGCTGTCGCAGTAATACCAAGCTGAATTCGTTTTCCGGTACTGAGACATTTAAAGAGCGACAAAAAGGAAAATAAACCGCGCCGAACGAACAGTCCTTTATAAAAACGGTACTGTTTTAATTCATTATTACGTACTTTTGCATACAGATTTTCACTGGCCGCGATCTCCTCCCGTGAGGGGATATTGCGCACCGAAATATAGCCGGTCAGGGATTCCCCCTGCCAGACCGGCGTCACGTTGGCACGCACCCAGTAGTGATCGCCATTATGACGACGATTCTTCACCAGCCCTGTCCAGGTCTCACCCTGCTGGAGGGTAAACCACATGTCGCCAAACGCTTCGGCAGGCATGTCGGGATGGCGGATGAGGTTATGCGGCTCACCCAGAAGATGCTCTTCTTTATATCCGCTGGCTTCTATAAAAGCGGAGTTGGCATAAGTTATATGACTTTTTGTATCGGTGGTGGACATTAACGTCGAACCAGCGTTAAGTAAATACTCGTTTTGTGTAACGGGGGTGTTACGCCTCATGAGTAACTCCATGATGTTGTGCAAGAATAAAAACCCGGAAAGCGCTCCGGCAAGATAAAAGTGATTATTTTAATAACGATCTGTGCATATTCTCGCTGAAATTGAGATCCTCCGAAATACCCGGCATTCATTATTTTTAATATGTTAATGTTATCGAATGTAATAAAATTGAAAATATTTTAGTGGGTGTTATTTTGAATCGATTTAAATAAATGACATAAGCCAAACTGCAAGAGGGAGATCGCCTCCCTGAAGAAATTGTCATGCTGAAATAGCGTTTCGTTAACAGAATGAAAACGCTATGATTTGGTCTCATTTTCGTGAATACAGGGAGGCTGAGGTGAAAATTAACGTCATAGGAACCAGCGGGAGTGGAAAAAGCACGCTGGCGAAGCAGATTGCGACCGAACTGGCTATTCCCTGTATCGAGATGGACAGACTCTACTGGCGCTCTGACTGGCAGGGCACGCCGGACGACGAGTTTCAGGCAAAGCTGGCGCAGGCGCTACAGGCTTCGCCAGACTGGGTGCTTGACGGTAACTACAACCGCACGCGGCCTGTGAAATGGCGCGATGTCGATGTGGTGGTGTGGGTGGATTACGGGTTTACCCGCACCCTCTGGCAGGCCGTCACGCGAGCAATAAAGCGGGCCTGGCATAAGCACGAGCTCTGGCCGGGAACGGGGAATAAAGAGAGTTTCCGGCGCGCGTTCTTCAGCAGAGAATCCATTATCATCTGGACGATGAAAACCTGGCGTAATAACCGTACGCGCTACGAAGCCGACCTGCAAAACCCGCAATATAGCCATATTCGCTTCGTCCGCATTACCCGTCGGGAGCAGGTGGAATCGCTGATTGCTTGCTTAAAGTCTTATTCTTAGCAGGGTTTTATATATCTGTTTTCCGGCAAACTAAATGTAAATTAATTGTTTCTCAGTGGTGAAATGCGCCTTTAATAATGTCGACATGTTAAGTCAAACGAGAACGCAACATGTCATGGCGAATCAGCATTCTGGATAAAAGCCCCATCGCTGAAAACGAAACGGCTGCCGATGCACTGGCGCGTACCCTTGCGCTGGCGCAGCAGGCAGAAAATCTGGGCTATCACCGCTTCTGGATTGCCGAACACCACAACACCCCACAGCTTGCCAGCCCTTCGCCGGAGCTGCTGATTGCCTGGATCCTCGGGCAAACCACGCGCATTCGCGTCGGGTCAGGCGGCGTAATGCTTCAGCACTACAGCCCCTATAAAGTCGCCGAGAACTTCAACGTGCTGGCCGCGCTGGCGCCTGGCCGCGTCGATCTCGGCGTCGGGAAAGCCCCCGGCGGATTACCGCTCTCAACCCGCGCGCTGCAGCAGGGCCTGAATCAACAGAAAAAGGGCAGTTTTGCCGAACAACTGGCCCAGCTCGACCGCTGGATCCGTCCTGAGCATCACGCTATTGAAGAGGCCGTCCGCGCCACGCCGCTGCCGCCGTTGCCTGCTGAGGGTTTCCTGCTGGGCGCGAGTACCGAAAGCGCGCTGCTCGCCGCCAGTCTCGACTGGCACTTTGTGTTTGCCGCACACCTGAACGGTGACCCGGAACTGCTGCGCGAGGTGGTATCGACCTGGCGCGAGAACAGCGCGCGTGACGTGATAGTGGCGGTGCAGGCGATTGTCGCGCCGACGCAGGCTGAGGCAGACGCGCTGGCGCAGAAGGTCGAAGTGTGGGGCGTTGAGCTGGCAAACGGGCAGCGTGTCACCGTGGCCAGCGAAGAGCAGGCCTACGCGTTTGCACGCCAGGCGGGCAGTGAGCCGGTGCGCATTGCACGTCGGGCGCAGTCGCTGCTGGCGGGCACCGCTGAGTCGGTAGTGGAACAGCTCAACGCGCTGCATCAGCAGTGGGGCATTGACGAATTTATCATCGACACGCCGGTAGCGGAGGGGGCTACGCGCGTTGCGTCGCTGCGACTGCTTGCCGGGGCGCGTCTTAACAAGGAGGTCACCGTATGAGTTTTGGCGAACAACTGATTGCCTGGCGCCGCGAACTGCACCAGAACCCGGAGCTGTCCGGCCAGGAGGTCGAAACCACCGCGCGCCTGCGCCAGTGGCTGACCAACGCCGGGATCACCCCACAGCCTTACGACCTGTCGACCGGGCTGGTGGCGGAAATCGGAACGGGCAGCAGGCTGGTTGCGCTGCGTGCCGACATTGACGCGCTGCCGATCGAGGAGCGCAGCGGTGTGCCGTTTAGCTCACAGCATGCAGGGGTGATGCATGCCTGCGGACACGATATTCACACCAGCGTCATCCTCGGCGCCGCTTTAAAGCTGAAAGAGCGGGAGGCCTCGCTTAACGGCCGGGTACGTATCCTGTTTCAGCCTGCTGAAGAGAACTTTGGCGGTGCGAAGAGCATGGTGCGCGCCGGTGCCCTGCGCGATGTCAGCGCGATTTTCGGTATGCACAACGAGCCCGGCCTGCCGGTCGGTGAGTTCGCCACCCGCGGCGGGCCGTTCTACGCCAACGTCGACCGCTTTGTGATCCGCATTACCGGCAAAGGCGCGCACGCCGCACGTCCTCATGAAGGCAACGACGCCATTGTGCTGGCGAGCCAGCTGGTAACGGCGCTGCAAAGTGTCGCCAGCCGCAACGTCAACACGCTGGATTCGGTGGTGCTGAGCGTGACCCGCATTGCGGGCGGCAACACCTGGAACGTACTGCCGGAGAGCGTCGAGCTGGAAGGCACGCTGCGAACCCATCGCACGGAAGTGCAGCAGAATGTGAAAGCCCGCGTGGGCGAAATCGCCGCCGGGTTTGCCAGCGCCTTTAGCGCGCAGATTGATATCACCTGGTATGCCGGGCCTACCGCACTGGTGAATGACGAGCGCTGGGCTGATTTTGCCACCTCGGTCGCGCGTGAGGCCGGATATGAAACCCGGCACGCGGAACTGCATATGGGCGGGGAAGATTTTGCGGTCTATTTGCAGTCTGTTCCCGGCGCGTTTGTCAGCATTGGCAGCAACAGTCCGTTTGGTTTACATCACCCGGCCTTTAATCCGGATGAAGCACTGATTGAGCCCGCCGCCCGCTATTTTGCACAGCTTGCGGAAAAAGCCCTGCAACACGTTTAATTCAGGAGAGGTAAATATGTCTGCAACCCGACAACTGCGGCTGGGCACCATTCTGCATGGTGCATCCGGGAATATGTCCGCCTGGCGCCATCCTGCAGCGATCGCCGACGCCAGTATTAATTTCGACTTTGTGAAAGCGACGGCGTTAAAGGCCGAGGAAGGGAAGCTCGATTTTCTCTTTGTGGCCGATGGCCTCTATATTAACGAGAAATCGATCCCCCATTTTCTGAATCGTTTTGAACCGTTAACCGTGCTTTCCGCACTGGCCAGCATCACCTCGCGCCTGGGGCTGGTGGGAACCTTATCCACCTCTTACAGCGAGCCCTTCACCACGGCGCGCCAGTTCGCGAGCCTCGATCACCTGAGCAACGGCCGCGCGGGCTGGAACGTGGTGACCTCGCCGCTGGAAGGGTCGGCCAAGAACTTTTCCCGCGAAAAACACCCCGAGCATGCGCTGCGCTACCGGATTGCGGATGAGTATCTCGACGTGGTGAAAGGGCTGTGGGATTCCTGGGAAGGGGACGCGTTTATTCGTAACAAAGAGAGCGGCCAGTTTTTTGACCCGGCGAAACTGCATACGCTCGATCACCACGGTGACTTCTTCCAGGTCGCCGGTCCGCTGAATATTGGCCGCACGCCGCAAGGTCGCCCGATTGTCTTTCAGGCCGGGGCGTCGGACGACGGGAAAAAGCTGGCGGCGAAACATGCCGACGCCATTTTCACCCACCACGAGACGCTCGATGAGGCAAAAGCCTTTTACCGCGACGTAAAACAGCAGCTGGAAACAAACGGCCGCCGCGCGTCGGATCTCCATATTTTCCAGGGCGTCAGCGTGATTGTGGGGAAAGATGCCGATGATGTGGAAAATCAGTACCAGACCACGGCGGCGCTGGTGTCGATTAATGACGCCCTCAATTACCTCGGGCGTTATTTTGAACATCACGATTTCAGCCAGTATCCGCTCGACGAGCCGTTCCCGGATATCGGCGACTTAGGCAAAAACAGCTTCCGCAGCACCACCGATGAAATCAAGCGTAACGCCCGCGAACGCAACTTAACCCTGCGTCAGGTGGCGCTGGAGGCCGCTTCGCCGCGCCCGCGCTTTTCCGGCACGCCGGAGGAGGTGGCAGACGGTCTTCAGGCCTGGTTTGAAGGCTATGCCGCAGACGGCTTCATTATTCAGGGCGGCACGCCGGACACCTTCCCGCGCTTTGTTGACCAGGTGGTGCCCATTCTTCAGGCCCGCGGCCTGTTCCGTACCGACTACCCGGGCACCACGCTGCGTGAAAGCCTTGGCTTAGACCAACCGAAAAACCAGTACACACAACAATAAAAGAGAACCCCGCTATGCAGAAATCATCGCTTATTCTGGCGCTCGCGCTGGCCTTTACCCCTGCCGTCTGGGCAGAGAACGTCAATATTAACGGCACCGGCGTGAGCATCGAGGCCAATAAAACCCCGATTAACACCACGAAAAATAGCGAGGCGGTAGCGCAGCTGCCGAAAGACTATCGCTTTGCCGTGCCCGGGAAATTTACCGTTGCGGTGGCGGGACTCAACCAGCCGCCGCTGACGGTCTTCTCCGACGACAACAAAACGCTGCTGGGAAGCGAAGTTGACGTCGCGCGTCTGGTCGCCGACAGCCTCGGGCTGGAGCTCAATGTGGTGCCCACCTCCTGGGAGGACTGGCCGCTGGGCGTGGCGTCCGGGAAATACGATGCCGCCATCAGCAACATCACCGTCACTAAAGAGCGCAAACAGAAGTTTGATTTTGCTACCTATCGTAAGGATTCCCTCGGCTTTTACGTGAAATCCACCAGCCCGATTACGTCGCTGCAGAAGGCGGAAGACATCGCCGGGCTGAAGATTATCGTCGGCTCCGGCACCAACCAGGAGGCCATCCTGCTGGCATGGAATGCCGAAAACCTGAAGAAGGGGCTGAAGCCCTTTACCCCGATCTACACCAAAGACGATGCGGCCCAAACCCTGGCACTGCAGTCCGGCCGCGCGGATGCCTACTTTGGCCCGAACGTGATTGGCGCATGGAAAGCGGCGCTGAACGGGAAAACCAAACTGGTGGGCAGCGTCGACGGCGGCTGGCCAAAGGCGGCACACATCGCGGTGACGCTGAAAAAAGGCAGCGGACTGGTTGAGCCGGTGCAAACCGCGCTGAACGGTGTCATCAAAAACGGCGATTACGACAAAGTGCTGAACCGCTGGGGAGAAGGGGTTGAGCGCATTCCTCAGTCCGAAGTGAACCCGGCTGGCCTGGGCGATTAAGGAGGCGTAATGAGCGAACGATTTCGTGATGTATCACCGGAAGATGCCGAACTTCAGCCCATTATCGAGGGGCTGTTCGGTGAATATGCGGCCCGCTACGGGGACTACTTCTCTAAAGACGCGGAAGTGGAGCTCACCGAGTGGTATCTGGCGCCGCAGGGGCTGTTTATCGTCCTGGAGCGCGACGGGAAGATTATTGCTACCGGCGCGTACAAACCGTTCGACGAACGCACCGCGGAAATCAAACGTATCTGGACGGACAAAACCCTGCGTCAGCAGGGGCTTGCCGGGCGCGTGGTGCAGGAGCTGGAGCGCAGGGCGGTGCTGGCAGGCTATAGCCAAATCTACCTGACAACCGGCTTTCGTCAGCCGGAAGCGGTCAGGCTCTATCTTAGCCAGGGCTATCAGCCGCAGTTCGATCTGAACCGCGATCCGGAAGAGTATAGCCAGCCGCCGTTTGACGGTCGGCTGCGTTTCACCAAAACGCTGGTACGTGAAGCGTTCAGTAAAACCGCATGAGGAACGACGATGAGCAACGTTGAAACCATTAAGGTGGTCCCGGCGCGTTATCCGCTGCGGGCCGTCGGCGCCGCGGTGGCGCTGTTTGTCCTGGCGGTCGTGATTCAGTCCGTAGCCTTTAACCCGCGCTGGGAGTGGGCGGTGTTCGCCCGCTGGTTCTTCGACCCGGTGATCCTCGAAGGTGTCGGGCAGACCCTGCTGCTGACGCTGATCGGTACCGCGCTGAGCGTGGTGTTTGGCGGCATGCTGGCGCTGGCGAGACTCTCGTCATCCTGGCTGCTGAGCAGCCTGGCGTGGGCGTACATCTGGCTGTTTCGGTCGCTGCCGCTGATCGTCGTGCTGATTATCCTGTACAACTTTTCCTATCTCTACGACACGCTCTCGCTCGGCGTGCCGTTTACCGGTATTACCTGGGGCAGTTTTGAAACCATCAACGTGCTGGGGCAGTTCTCTACCGCCGTGGTGGGGCTAACGCTGGTGCAGAGCGCCTATACCGCCGAGATCATTCGCGGTGGTTTCCTCGGGGTCGATCACGGGCAGTATGAGGCCGCCGCCGCGCTCGGTCTGCCGGCCTGGCGCCGCACGGTGCGCATCATTTTGCCTCAGGCGCTGCGTACCATTCTGCCGTCGGGATTCAATGAAATCATCAGCCTCGCCAAGGGCACGGCGATGGTGTACGTCCTGGCAATGCCGGAGCTGTTTTATACCATCCAGATGATCTACAACCGCACGCAGGAGGTGATCCCGCTGCTGATGGTCGGTGCCGCCTGGTACCTGGCGATCACCACCGTCCTGTCCGCTATCCAGTACGGTGTTGAGCGCGCACTTGCCCGCAGCGAACGCCGCTCTGCGGTTAATCAGAACCGTGCCGCCCGTCGTACCCGTTCTGTCACCTCCACGCCAGCACAGGAGCCTATCCATGCAAGCCTCTCCTGAAGGACATATCTCGATTACCGGCGTCAGCAAATATTTTGGACGCCATAAGGCGCTCGACAACGTGTCGCTTGAGATCCCGCCGGGATCCGTGACGGTCATCCTCGGGCCGTCCGGGTCGGGAAAATCGACGCTGCTGCGCACCATAAACCACCTGGAACGCGTCGACGAAGGCTTTATTCAGATCGACGGGGACTACATTGGCTACCGTCGCCAGGGCGACAAGCTCTACGAGCTGAAGGAGAAAGAGATCCTCAAACAGCGCGTCAACGTGGGCTATGTGTTTCAGAATTTCAATCTCTTTCCCCATCTCACGGTGCTGGAAAACCTGATTGAGGCGCCCATCGCGCATAAAAAGCTCAGCAAAAAAGAGGCGGTGGAAAGAGCGTACAGCCTGCTGGACGTGGTCGGGCTGCGGGACAAAGCCGATGCCTGGTCCCGCCATCTCTCCGGCGGCCAGCAGCAGCGCATTGCGATTGCCCGCGCGCTGGCGTTACGTCCCCGCGTGATGCTGTTTGATGAACCCACCTCGGCGCTGGATCCGGAGCTGGTAGGGGAAGTGCTGGACGTAATCAAAAAACTGGCCCGGTCCGGCACTACGCTGGTGGTGGTCACTCACGAGATCGGCTTTGCCCGGGAAGTGGCGGATCAGGTGGTGTTTATGGTCGACGGAAAAATCGTGGAACAGGGCACCAGCGACGCGGTATTGAACCGCCCGTCGCACGCGCGAACGCGCCAGTTCCTGTCAAAAGTGCTGTAAGGAGCGCAGATGAAATATGGACTTCTGGCAGGACTGCTTTTTACGACGGCGAGCCACGCCAGCATCGATCTGAAAGCCAACGAGCAGCCGCTGCCGGTGACGGTGGATCGGCAGGCCGTGGCGAAGATCCCCGCCGGTTATAAATTCGTTGAGCCAGGTACGCTGACGGTCGCCGTCTCGATGCTGAACTCCCCGCCGCTGGCGCTGCTGGCCAGCGATAACCGCACGCGGATCGGCAGCGACCCGGATATTGCCCGCCTGCTGGCGGGCAGCCTGGGGCTGAAGCTAAAGCTGGTGCCGACGGCGTGGGAAGACTGGCCGCTGGGAATCGCTTCCGGGCGCTACGACGTGGCGCTGGTGAACATTGCTGTGACCGAACAGCGTAAAGAGAAGTTTGATTTTGCGACCTACCGCGTCGATTCGCTGGCGTTTTCGGTGAAATCCACCAGCGAGATTCAGTCAATCAAAAGCGCGGAAGATCTGGCCGGGAAAAGGGTGATTGTCGGCTCGGGTACCAATCAGGAGCGCATCCTGCTGGGCTGGAACGAAGAGAATAAAAAGGCGGGGCGGGCGCCTGCGCTGCCGGTCTATCTTCACGACGATGCCTCGGGCAATCTCTATATCCAGTCCGGCAGGGCGGATGTGTTCTTTGGTCCTCAGTCGGTTTCAGCTTACAAAGCGGCGCTCACCGGCAAAACCCGCGTGGTCGGTTTAGGGCCGAAGAAAGCTTATGTCGCCACCACGACCAAAAAAGGCAATCAACTGGTTTATGCCTTGCAGGCCGCGCTGAACGGTGCGATTGAGCGCGGAGAGTACCAGAAGGTGCTGGCGCGCTGGGGCGAGCAGGGCGAAGCGGTGGCGCAATCGGAGGTCAACCCGCCTGGGATAACATACTAATGGTGCTCTACACTTAGGATTTCACTCCTGAGGGGGCAACATGATTAAACTTTATGGCGTACCCGGCTGGGGCTCGGCAATCAGTGAGGTGATGCTGACCCTGGCTGATATCCCTTATCAATTCATCAACGTGGACGGGTTTGACCAGCCCGGTCCGCAGCGTGAATTGCTGCACAAGCTCAATCCGCTGTGCCAGGTGCCGACGCTGGAGCTGGAAAATGGTGCCATCATGACCGAAACGGCGGCGATTGCCCTGATGGTGCTCGACCGGTGTCCCGATCTTGCTCCACCCGTGGGGCAGGCAGAGCGTCAGCAGTTTCAGCGTTTGCTCATCTGGTTTGTGGCCAACGTCTATCCCACGTTTACCTATGCAGACTATCCCGAACGCTGGGTGCCGGATGCGCCGGAACAGCTGCAGAAAAACTGCATCGAATACCGGAAATCTCTTTATTTGTGGTTCGAAAGCCAGCTTAAGGCTGCCCCGTTTGCGCTGGGGGAACGGCTGACGCTGCTGGATGTGTATATTGCGGTGGCGCGCACCTGGGGGCCCCGTCACGCCTGGTTTGCCGAAAATACCCCTAAATTCACGGCGATTGCGGACGCCGTATGTCAGCGACCGGAACTGCACAAGGTGTTAAAGGCAAACAATATTATCTGATAACGTGGAACCCTCATTCACAACCGGAAGCCTGTACATGCCACACGTAGATATCAAATGTTTTCCCCGTGATTTGAACGAGGAACAAAAAGCTGCCCTGGCGGCAGATATTGCCGACGTGATTATTCGCCATTTCAACAGCAAAGACAGTTCCGTGTCGGTGGCGTTGAAGCAGATCGCGCCTGAAGACTGGAAGGCGCAGGTCTGGGATACCGAAATTGGACCGAAGCTGGAGGAGCTTATTAAGAAGCCCGGGTATTCGATGTAATATCTTCTGCCGGGGAGCGAATAAATCCTCCCCGGCTTGTTTTCCCGTTTTCGCAAAAATCGATAAAAATGCGTTTTGTCTTATCCGCTACACTTAACGTTTCTGGCTGACTTTTTATTCATCCTTAGGAAAGATCTTCAACAGAATCAATTAAGGACAGACACGTTAAAGGATAATTTTCTGATGACAAAATTACCCCGTTTTTCATTCGGCTTTCTTCATCCCCGTTACTGGCTAAGCTGGGCCGGCATTGCGGCTCTGTGGCTCATCATGCTGCTCCCTTATCCGCTTTTGTTCAGAATCGGTCATGGCCTGGGGCGACTGGCGATGCGCTTACTTCCTCGCCGCGTCGAGATTGCCCGCCGCAACCTGGAACTTTGTTTCCCGGAGATGAAAAAGGATGAACGCGAGTCATTGCTGCAGCGTAATTTTGAATCGGTAGGAATGGGGGTAATCGAAACCGGAATGGCATGGTTCTGGCCTGCGTGGCGGGTAAAGAAATGCTTTACCGTGCAGGGGTATGAGCACATGGAAAAGGCGAGGGCGCAGGAAAAAGGCGTGGTGCTGGTGGGGATGCATTTTCTGACCCTTGAGCTGGGCGCGCGGATATTTGGCATGCTCAACCCCGGTATTGGGGTCTATCGTCCTAATAACAATGCTCTGCTGGACTGGCTTCAGACGCGCGGACGTCTGCGTTCCAACAAAACCATGCTCGATCGCCATGATTTAAAGGGCATGATCCGCGCGCTGAAGCAGAATGAAATTTTGTGGTACGCCCCGGACCACGACTATGGCAAAACCAACAGCGTGTTTGTGCCGTTCTTTGCGGTGCCGGATGCCGCAACGACGGCGGGCAGCTATATGCTGGTCAAAAGCGCTAAGCCTGCCGTCATCCCCTTTGTGCCGCGTCGCAGGGCGGATGGCACCGGTTACGAGCTGATTATTCTGGAGGATATCAGTGAGGCGTTGCAGGGCGGCGATAAAGAAGCCGTGGCGACGCAGATGAACAGGGCAATTGAGCAGGCCGTACGCATGGCCCCAGAGCAGTATATGTGGCTGCACCGTCGCTTCAAAACGCGTCCTGAAGGGGTACCTGATCGGTATGCCCGTCTGAAACAGGCGGCAACTCGGGGTGATAATCTCTCCGCCAGCGATTTTTCTGACCGCTCAGGCATACATCACTAACACCACAGCGATGCCCTCACCGCAGGGTGAGGGCATGACCGGCGCTACAGCGCGGATCGGCGGTACGGCGCATAGTCCGCCTGCCACCAGGTCTTCTCGATACGCGCCAGCAGGGTTTCATCATCTAACGATGGCGCTATGCCTTGTTCAATGGCGACCCGGGCGACGGCAACGGCAATCTGGCGTGAGACCTTTTCAATCTGATCTACCGGCGGCAGCAATCCTCCTCTTTCTGTGGTCACCAGTGGAGACTGGGCGGCCAGGCTGCGGCTTGCTGCCATCAGCATCTCTTCCGTCACCCGGCGCGCGTTACAGGCCAGCACGCCCAGTCCCAGGCCCGGGAAGATATAGGCGTTGTTACACTGGGCAATCTCGTATTGCGCGTTCTCCCAGAATACCGGCGCGAACGGGCTGCCGGTGGCCACCAGCGCGGCCCCCTGGGTCCAGGCGATAAGATCCTGCGGCTGGGCCTCCGCCCGCGACGTCGGGTTCGAGAGCGGCATGATAATCGGGCGCGGGCAGTGGCGATGCATCTCTTTGACGATCTCTTCACTGAACAGCCCCGGCTGACCTGAAACGCCGATCATCACCGTTGGATGTGCGTTCTTCACCACGTCCAGCAGGGAAATATTCTTCGCGTCTACCTGCCAGCGGCTTACGGCGTCGCGCGCGGTAAGCAGGTTTTTCTGGAAATCGAGCAGGTTGGTCATGTCGTCGGTCAGCAGGCCGAAGCGATCGACCATGAAGATCCTGCTGCGGGCTTCGGACTCGGTCAGGCCGTCATCGACCATCAGCGCCACAATTTTTTCAGCGATCCCGCATCCCGCAGAGCCGCTGCCGAGGAAGACCACGCGCTGATCGCGAATGCGCGTGCCCGCCGCGTGAACCGCCGCGAGCAGCGTCCCTGCGGTGACGGCTGCCGTGCCCTGAATATCATCATTGAAGCAGCACAGCTGGTCGCGGTAGCGCTGGAGTAGTCGGGTGGCATTTTTCTGTGCAAAGTCTTCAAACTGCAGGAGAACGTTGGGCCAGCGCGCTTTAACCGTGCTGATAAACATATCCATAAATTCAGCGTATTGATCGTCGCTGATGCGTGGATGACGCCAGCCCATGTACATCGGGTCGTCGAGGTGTTGCTGATTATTGGTGCCGACATCCAGCATAATCGGGAGGGTGGAGGCCGGATGGATCCCTCCGCAGGCGGTATAGAGTGACAGCTTACCAATTGGAATGCCCATACCGCCGATACCCTGGTCGCCGAGCCCTAAAATGCGCTCTCCGTCCGTTACCACAATCACCCGAACGTCGTTGCGCGAGAAACTTTGCAGCATCTCATCAATACGATGGCGGTTAGGCCATGAAATAAACAAGCCGCGCGCGCGGCGATAAATCGTGGAGAAATGCTCGCAGGCTTCACCCACCGTCGGGGTATAGATAATCGGTAACGTCTCTTTCAGATGCGAACGCAAGAGGTTGTAAAAGAGAGTTTCATTGGTGTCCTGAATATTGCGCAAATAAACATGACGGGAAATATCGCTTTTAAAATGGCAGAACTGCACCCAGGCGCGCTCGGTTTGCTCTTCAATGGTTTCAACGTTATGCGGCAATAATCCATGCAGATTAAAATTATCCCGTTCTTCTTTAATAAAGGCGAGGCCTTTATTTAATAACGGATTTTCCAGCAGTACGGCGCCATTATAGGGCGTGTACAGAACGTCTTTACGAGACATGGTCAACTCCTGAATATTTAAACGAAACAGAAATAAGACGAGTAGAAACAGTGACTTTAAGGATGATAAAGGCACGGAGTTTTCTGTGTTTTGTTGGGGAGCTAATTTAGCGCTTAGCTAACGGATCAGGAGTGACAAGGTTCACATTCTTTCTGGTTTTATTAATTTCAAAAGAATTGCATTGAATGTTATGAATAACTTTAGTTACATAATAATGAATTAAATTATTTAAAAGGAAAGGGCTATTGTGTTCACATTTCTCTTTGGCGGCCCATGTTAATTTCACGCTGAGCCTGTTTTTAGAAAAGGCCACCAAAGTCTTTATTTTCTATTTAAGAACATTTATTCGAATCAGGAATAGTTTTTCGTTTATTCCGTTCTCTGCATATCCGAACCCAAATTTCAGGTGATTATATGAAAGATAATCCTGTACCGACTTCTGAGCTGTCGACCTCGCGTTTTGCCTTTGGGCTCAACAATACCGAGGTTGGCGCAGTCCCGTTGATGCTGTTCGTGGGGATTGCCGCGATTGTGGCGACGTCCGCCTGGGCAGGGCTGTTGCCGAAAAATATGATAGGCGGACTGGCGGTCATCATGACCCTTGGCTTTGCGTTTGCCAAAGTGGGGCGTCAAATCCCCGTGCTGAAGGACATCGGCGGCCCGGCGATCCTGTGTCTGATGGTGCCTTCCGTGCTGGTCTATTTTGGCGCATTCGGGAAACAAACCCTTGATACGGTGCATCTGCTGATGAAGGAGGCGAATCTGCTCTATTTCGTCATCGCCTGCCTGGTGGTCGGCAGTATTCTGGGGATGAACCGGGTGCTGCTGATCCAGGGCATGATGCGCATGTTTGTTCCGCTGGTGGCGGGAACATTGATGGCCGTGCTGAGCGGCCTCATTGTGGGAACGCTGTTTGGGTATACGCCTTACCACACCTTCTTCTTTATCATTGTCCCTATCATTGGCGGCGGAATTGGCGAGGGGATTTTGCCCCTGTCTCTGGCCTATTCGGCCATACTGGGGCAGACGCCGGACGTCTACGTGGCGCAGCTGGCTCCCGCTGCGGTCGTCGGAAATATCTTCGCCATTATTTGTGCGGGCTCGCTGGCGCGTCTCGGGACGAAACGTCCTGCGCTTTCAGGAAATGGCATGCTCACGCGGAGTAAAGACGACGCCAGCCTGTTCGCCGGGGCGCCAGGCGCTCAGCAGACGGATTTTCATCTGATGGGCGGCGGATTGCTGATGGTGTGCGCGTTTTTCATCGTCGGAGGCTTGTTTGAAAAACTGGTCCACATTCCCGGCCCGGTGCTGATGATCCTGATTGCCGTCCTGTGTAAATACTTCAGGGTGATCCCGGCCTCAATGGAGCAGGGGGCGCACAGCTGCTATAAATTCGTTTCGGCTGCGCTGGTCTGGCCGCTGATGATCGGCCTCGGGATGCTATACGTGCCGCTTGAAAGCGTGGTGTCGGTCTTCTCGGTGGGCTATGTAGTGGTATGCGGATCGGTGGTGATTGCGATGGCGCTGAGCGGCTACATGATTGCGTCGCGTCTGAATATGTATCCGGTGGAAGCGGCGATTGTAACCTGCTGCCACAGTGGGCTGGGCGGTACGGGAGATGTGGCCATTCTGTCCGCCTCCAACCGCATGTCGCTCATGCCGTTCGCGCAGATTGCGACGCGTATCGGCGGTGCCTCAACGGTCATTTTCGCCACGCTGCTGATGGGCTGGGTTATGGCGCACTGATTCGAAACCTCAGGATACTGAATCGCAACGACATTTACAGCGTGTCGCTGCGGTTCAGTCCTTTATAAAACTCACCGCGCTGTATAGAATTACCGCAGCCACAGCGACGGGATACCACACGATGACCGGAAGAGTTGATTATCAGATTGAAAAATATCTCCTGACCGAAGCCGCCGAACCGGAGCGCCTGACGCGCCAGTGGGCGGAGGTGCTGGAGGAGTGTCGTGAGCAACAGTCCGGTGCGGAGGATCGTCTGCGTCTCGCGTTGCTTAATGTGGATTACGTCACCAGCTTCGAGCTGCCCTTCAGGCTGCTTCTCACCCGCGCGCCCCAGTTGATTGATGCTGTCAGAAAAGAGCTTCAGCTCAGTCAGAAAAATGTTCTGTTCAATGGCAAGCGCTTTGGCTGCGTCTACAGCCTTAAACGGGATCTGGACGGCATACCTGACGAGTTTACCTATCACCTGAAGACGCGGATCCAGCGCAGTGACGCCACGGGTGCGACGGCAGCGTCTTACCGGCAAATTGCCCAGCAGGTGAAAGCGCCAAAAGAGCGCCTCAAACTGGCGCTGGAAAACGGACTGTCTGTGACCGCGCTCGACGGGCTTTTCTGGTTTGGCATTCAGCGCATCGCGGCTGATGTACAACGGTTACGCAAAACAGGGATGCGGATAGTGACGTCCAACGCCGAGGTGTTCGATACGCTTACCAAAACAACCCGGCAGGTCCCGGTCTATCGCCTGGAAGGGACAGAAGTTACTTAACCTGCAGCAGTATCGCCATCAGCCCCGGAAAGCGGGTATCCAGATCGTCTCGTCGCAATGAAATCATGTTTTCGCGTCCCTGCGGACGCTGCCAGATGACCCCGCTGTCGCGCAATACGCGCCAGTGATGGGTCATCGTGGACTTCACCACATCTTCCGGGCGCAGCGCGTTGCAGCTGAGTTCGCTGCCGTCGGCGAGCCGGCGAATAATCGATAGCCGGAGCGGGTTGCCGAGGGCAAAGAGCACATTTTCCAGCAGTATTTGTTCAGTTTCAGGGTGGTTAGGGATCATCGTTTTCCTGCGTATGGCGTCAGATTGAGCTATATCAACAATAGGTCAACCCTTAAAAAATAGTTCGATAATACTCGTACAATAGGACTATTATAGCAAACGAACGAATGCACGACCATCCTGGTCGTCACAAACATGTCATAGTGACTAAGGAAATATCATGCCCCGACCCATCCCTCTCGAACGTTATCGCAACATCGGTATCTCCGCGCATATCGATGCCGGTAAAACCACCACCACCGAGCGCATCCTGTTTTATACCGGGATGAGCCACAAGCTGGGTGAAGTACACGATGGCGCGGCAACCACTGACTGGATGGCGCAGGAGCAAGAGCGCGGGATCACCATTACGTCCGCGGCGGTTAGCTGCTTCTGGCCAGGCATGGACAGAGGCTATGAACCGCACCGGATCAACATCATCGACACCCCGGGGCACGTGGACTTCACCATTGAGGTGGAACGTTCCATGCGCGTACTCGACGGTGCCGTGATGGTGTATGACTCCGTGGGCGGCGTGCAGCCGCAGTCGGAAACCGTCTGGCGTCAGGCCAATAAATATCACGTTCCGCGTCTGGCCTTCGTCAACAAGATGGACCGTCCGGGTGCCGATTTCTTCCGCGTCGTGCGGATGATGCAGGAACGCCTGAAGGCCAATCCGGTGCCGATTGTCATCCCGGTGGGGGCCGAAGATCACTTCACCGGCGTGGTGGATTTGATCAAGATGCGCACCATTCTGTGGGACGATGCGACTCAGGGCATGGTGTTTACTTATGCGCCCGTGCCGGACGATTTGGTCAGTACCGCCCAGGAATGGCGGGAAAAAATGGTCTCTGCGGCGGCGGAAGCCAGCGATGAACTGATGGACAAATACCTGGAAACCGGCGACCTGACGGAAGCGGAAATTATCAAAGGGCTACGTATTCGCACCATTTCGGGGGAAATCCAGCCGATGCTGTGCGGCAGCGCGTTCAAAAACAAAGGTGTACAGCGCATGCTCGATGCGGTGATTGAGCTTATGCCGTCGCCGCTGGACGTGCCGGCCATTGATGGCGTGGATGAAAAAGGGCAGCACGCGGAGCGTCACCCGAGTGATGATGAGCCGTTCTCGGCTCTGGCGTTCAAGTTGATGAGCGACCCGTACGTCGGACAACTGACCTTTATCCGCGTGTACTCTGGCGTGCTGCGCAAAGGCGACGCGGTGTATAACCCGGTGAAAGGGAAGAAAGAGCGCATCGGGCGTATCGTGCTGATGCATGCCAACGATCGCCACGAGGTGGACGAACTGCGCGCCGGGGATATCGCGGCCTGCGTCGGGTTGAAAGACGTGACCACCGGTGACACGCTCACCGATCCGAACGCCGTCATTACGCTTGAGCGCATGGAGTTCCCGGATCCGGTGATTTCGCTGGCGATTGAGCCGAAAACCAAAGGCGATCAGGAGAAAATGGGCATTGCGCTGCAGCGTCTGGCGGCAGAAGACCCGTCTTTCCGCCTGCACACTGACGAGGAGTCCGGCCAGACCATTATCTCCGGGATGGGTGAGTTACACCTTGAGATTATCGTCGACCGCATGAAGCGTGAGTTTGGCGTCGAAGCAAATATCGGTCGTCCGCAGGTGACCTACCGTGAAACCCTGCGTAAAACGGTGAAGGATATCGAAGGCAAATTTGTCCGACAGTCCGGCGGTAAAGGCCAGTACGGCCATGTGGTGCTGAGCCTGGAGCCGCTGGAGCCCGGAAGTGGCTTTAAATTTGAAGATGCCACTAAGGGCGGCGTGGTGCCGCGTGAGTATATTCCGTCCGTTGAGAAAGGGCTGCGGGAAGCGATGAACAGCGGCGTGCTGGCGGGCTATCCGGTCGTCGATGTCAAAGCGACGCTGACGTTTGGCTCGTATCACGACGTCGACTCCTCGGAGATGGCGTTCCGCATGGCGGCGATCCTCGGCTTTAAAGAGGGGGCCCGCAGGGCGGATCCGGTGATTCTTGAGCCGATCATGCACGTGGAGGTGGAAACACCGGAAGAGTACGCCGGTAACATTATGGGTGATCTCTCTTCCCGACGCGGCATGGTGCAGGGGATGGCAGAGCAGTACGGCAGCCAGATTATCCGCGCCGACGTACCGCTGGCAGAGATGTTTGGTTATGCCACGACATTGCGTTCGATGTCCCAGGGACGCGCGACGTATACGATGGAGTTCCATCATTTTGCGGAAGCCCCGCGAAATGTTGCGGATGAGATTATTTCACGGCGTGCGAAGTAATTAATGAATTGCACATGGTAGTCGCTGGGCTACCATGTGCTTTTGCCGCTGTAGCAGAGGGCTTTCATAGACGTTTATTACTTGATCAGCGTGGCCGATCGAACTTTCCATTTCCCTTTTTCGTGAACGAGACAATCTGCAACAACGTGATCTTGTTTCTTACCAAATGCGATATAAACGTTTGTGCAAACGGCATCAAAATCAGAATGCAGAACGGTTATCTGATCCCAGTCCTGATCCCAGTCCTGCGCTTTAATGAACATATCAGCATCGGGCATGTCTTTTTCGTTACTGTCTCCTGAGTACATCTCCTTAATTGCATCAATTGTCCCGGAGGCAACGTATTCATTCATAATGTCTGGATTCAGCACTGGTGGTTTGTCCTGATTCAGCTGAGCGATATACCATTGATTGAATTTAAGCGCAGCCTGGCCTGGTGAAGATAGGCTATCTGCGACCGCGAAGGGAGACAGGGCAAAAAGGAAAAAGCAGAGTATTTTCATTAGTCGTGCCTGAACAGTTCGTAATGAGGTTGCTCGTATACCAGGTGGAATCCAGCGTTGACCAATGTACGCCTCATATCTTTTGCCAGACGCGTATTGGGAATTTTTAATTTTCCCCCCGTTCTGATCGCTTCGGTGACGTAGCGAGCACAATAACCGGTGCTCTTCGGTTGGGCGTGTGATTTGGCATAGGAGATTGCGCCATCTTTATTCCATGACATTGATATTTCCTTAACGGGAGAGTGCTAATGCAGCAACTCCGGAAATATCCTCCGTTTTACAACGCAAGAGTAAACATAAAATGCCATAGAAATTTAATATAATTCAGCCATATATGATTTAAACAATCAATCCAGCGCCTTCACCATCTTCCCGCTCGCCACAAACGTCCCGGCCCCAAGATGATGCAGGGTATTGAGCTTATCCCCGTCAAACTGCCAGCGTCCGGCGATAAACGCCCGCTCATCCGCTGCCGCTGAAACCACTTCGCCAAACAGCGTGTCGTATTTCTCTGCCGCGGAGGTCACGGGTAATAACCGGCATTCCATCCACGCCAGGCATTTCTCTTCAATGACCGGCAGGCCGAGCGCCGGGCCATTCACCACCGGGATCCCATAGCAGTTGAATTTGTCCTCATCGCGCCCGCTGACGCTGCCGACCGCGTAAGTCCAGTTGGCCGCCGCCACGCCGGGGATAACGATGCCAAATTTCCCGCTGCGTTCGATCAGCTCGCGTGACCAGGTACTTTTGTCCACGACTATCGCGATGCGTGGCGGTTCAAACTCAACGGGCATTGACCATGCGGCAGCCATAACGTTACGTCTGTCCAGGCTTTCATCGCGGCTGGTGATCAGCACGGTAGGGCCGTGGTTCAGCAGACGGCTGGCATGACGTAATTCAACAGGGCGAAAGTGGCTCATAGGATCTCCTCATCTGTAACGATGAGTATGACGAAAAAGCACGTAAATCAAAGTGAGTGCGTAGAATTAGTTTATAAACAGAACATCACAATCAAAGGAAACTGATGTATGTCCCCATTCCTGACCGACTACTTCGCTCGCATCGGCTGGACGCAACCGACACGGGTGGATATCGATACCCTGCGCGCGCTGCATTTACACCATAACTGTGCGATCCCTTTTGAGAATATTGACGTCGTGCTGCCGCGCGAAATCCAGCTTGACGATCGGTGCCTGGTCGACAAGCTGGTCACCGCCCGTCGCGGAGGATATTGCTTTGAGCAAAACGGCCTGTTTGAGCGGGTATTGCGTGAAGTCGGCTTCACGGTACGCAGCGTGCTGGGACGGGTGGTATTAGCGAGCCCGCCGCAAATGCCGCCGCGCACGCACCGCCTGCTGCTGGTTGAGCTTAACGGCGAGCGCTGGATTGCGGACGTGGGGTTTGGCGGCCAGACGCTGACGGCGCCAATTCGTCTGCTCGCCAGTGAGGAACAGGAAACGCCGCACGGCCTGTATCGTCTGCTGAGCGAGGGTAACGACTGGGTGCTGCAGTTCCGTCACCACGAGCACTGGCAGTCGATGTACCATTTCGACCTGACGACACAGTATTTCAGTGATTACGTGATGGGGAATTTCTGGTCGGCGCACTGGCCGCAGTCGCACTTCCGCCATCATCTGCTGATGTGCCGCCATCTGCCGGACGGCGGCAAGCTGACGCTGACCAACTTCAACTTTACCCACTGGCAGAACGGTCACGTGGAGGAGCAGGTTCACTTACCGGATGCTGAGGCGCTTTACCAGTTGATGCAGAAACGCTTTGGGCTGGGCGTTGACGACCCTAAGCACGGTTTTTCACTCGCAGAATTGACGGCGGTGATGGCGGGCTTTGATACGCACCCTCAGGCCGGGAAATAATGCGCAAAGAGGTGGGCTGTAGGCCGGGTAAGGCGAAGCCGCCACCCGGCACCATCACTGCTGAGACGGGGTAGTAAACAATTCGAGCGTGATTAACTTATCCAGATGATTGTTAAACGCGACCTCATCCATTTCGGGCATGTTTAAGATATACATCCCGTCAAGACCACACACCAGACCAATCAAGCGCCAGGCGATATTTTCCGCCCGATCGCCGGGACGAAATACCCCGGCCTCCGTTCCCGCGTTAATCAGCGCCACCGTTTCCTGATGCCACATCTCCATGGTCATCACATAGGCACCCTTAATGTCGGCATCACGGCTGGCCAGGATCTGCGCTTCACGCCAGAGACGAATATAAGGCTCGAACCTGCCGTCATCGCTGCCGAGCATGGCATGAAGCTGTTCCCGCCATCCGGCCTGTTCACCCGCAACATCCGCATCCAGCAGTTCGCGGATTAACCGTACGAAGGCCAGCGATTTTAACTCCCCGCCGGAGGTAAAATGATGGTGAACCTGTCCGGTCGCGACGCCGGCTTCAGCCGCAACGCGGCGTACCGTCATTGCCGCCAGTCCTTCGGCCAGCGCCACGCGCATGGCTGCCTGTAAGATGGCTTCGCGCCGTTCATCCTTGCTCAGATATCGCATCGTTACTCACTCTCAATGGGAACGAAACGAGTGTAACAAAAAGCTGGACACGCGTTCAACTTTACGTAGGATCGCAATCTGGACATGTGTCCAGGTTTAAAATGAAAAGGAAATTTATGTTTCGTCAGTGGTTAGCGTTAGTGATTATCGTGCTGGTGTATATCCCGGTCGCGATTGACGCGACGGTGCTGCACGTGGCGGCGCCAACATTGAGCATGACGCTGGGCGCCAGCGGTAACGAATTATTGTGGATCATCGATATCTACTCGCTGGTGATGGCGGGGATGGTGCTGCCGATGGGCGCCCTGGGTGACCGCATCGGTTTTAAACGGCTGTTGATGATCGGCAGTACGCTGTTTGGCCTGTCATCGCTGGCGGCTGCGTTTGCCCCCTCAGCAGGATGGCTGATCGCGGCGCGCGCCTCGCTGGCGATCGGTGCTGCGATGATTATTCCGGCCACCCTGGCAGGGATCCGCACGCTTTTTACCGACGCGAAAGATCGCAACATCGCGCTCGGCGTCTGGGCGGCGGTCGGTTCCGGCGGGGCGGCGTTTGGCCCGCTGATTGGCGGTATGCTGCTGGAGCATTTTTACTGGGGATCGGTGTTTTTAATCAACGTGCCGATCGTGCTGGTGGTGGTGTCGCTGGCCGCGCGTTTTGTGCCCCGTCAGCAGGGCCGCCCGGAGCAGCCGCTGAATATCAGCCATGCCATCATGCTGATTGTGGCGATTTTGCTGCTGGTCTACAGCGCCAAAACCGCGCTTAAGGGCGTGCTGTCGCCGTGGCTGGTGGCCGCCGCGCTGGTTACCGGCTCGGTGCTGTTGTTTATCTTTGTGCGTATTCAGCTTCGTGCCCGCGTACCGATGATCGATATGCGTCTCTTCTGCCATCGCATTATTCTGAGCGGCGTGGTGATGGCGATGACCGCCATGATTGCCCTGGTCGGGTTTGAGCTGCTGATGGCCCAGGAGCTGCAGTTTGTCCATGGTTTTACGCCGTTTGAAGCGGGCATGTTTATGCTCCCGGTAATGGTGGCTAGCGGGTTCAGCGGACCGATTGCCGGTGTGCTGGTGGGCCGTCTGGGGCTACGCATTGTTGCTGCGGGGGGCATGGGGCTCAGCGCCGTCAGCTTTATCGGCCTGTCGACGCTCGACTTCAGCACGCAGCAGTGGCAGGCATGGGGGCTGATGGTGCTGCTCGGCTTCAGTGCTGCCAGCGCTCTGTTGGCCTCGACTTCCGCCATTATGGCTGCCGCGCCGAAGGAGAAAGCCGCCGCTGCAGGGGCGATTGAAACCATGTCCTATGAGCTTGGGGCCGGGCTGGGGATCGCCATTTTTGGTCTGCTGTTGACCCGCAGCTTCTCGGCGTCGATTGACCTGCCGCAGGGGCTGAATGCCTCGCTCATCGATAAAGCCTCGTCATCGATTGGGGAAGCGATGAAAGTGGCGCAGGATCTGACGCCGTCCCTGGCGGAGCCGGTGATTGAGGCGGCGAAAAGTGCGTTTATTACCTCCCACAGCGTGGCGCTGGGCAGTGCGGGCGGCATGCTGCTGTTGCTGGCAGTGGGGATCTGGTTCAGCCTGGCGAAGGTCAATCCGCAGTAAACCGCGCGGTAAAACAGGGGCAGCGGTTGGCGCGGGCGGGGCAGATGAGCTATGTTTTTTAAAGGATTATCTGACTCTTGCTGAAAAATATGAGCCCGCGCCACAGCAGTGAACCGTCCCAACCTCTCTCCCGGTTAACCCTGCTTGCAGGGGGCGCGCTGGGTGTTGTTTTTGGTGATATCGGCACCAGCCCGCTTTATACCTTCCCGACGGTGCTTTCGCTCTCTGAGCATGACCCGACGCCTGACGTCATCCTGGGCCTGCTCTCCCTGATTACCTGGACGCTCATCCTGGTGACCTCCATTAAGTATGCCGCCTTCGCCATGCGAATTGATAATCATGGCGAGGGGGGCATTATGGCTCTGATGTCGCTTCTGGTGGAAAAAGGCAAAGGCGGTCGCTGGGTCATTTTTGCCGCCCTAATTGGCGCCGCGTTGATATACGGTGACGGCGCGATTACCCCGGCCATCTCCGTGCTTTCCGCCCTGGAAGGGCTGGAGATGGTCATTCCGGAGTCCCAGCCGTACATCTTACCCCTCACGGTTGCGGTGTTGCTGGCGCTGTTCCTGATCCAGCCTTTTGGTACCGCCCGCATAGGGAAGATATTTGGCCCGGTGATGGCGCTGTGGTTCCTGGCGATTGCGGCCCTGGGCGTGCGGGGGATCGTTCAGCACCCCTCGGTACTGTTGGCCCTTAATCCTGCTTACGGCATCGCGTTTTTGTTTTCGAACGGGTACACCAGCTTCCTGGTCCTGGGGGGCGTATTTCTCTGCGTGACGGGTGCCGAGGCGCTGTACGCCGATATGGGGCATTTCGGTAAAAAGCCCATCTGGTTTGCCTGGTACGGCGTCGTCTTCCCTTCGCTGCTGCTCAACTATGCTGGTCAGTCAGCATTGATTCTGGCCGGTGCCGACAGCAAACAAAATCTATTCTATACGCTCTGTCCACCAGCGCTGCAGGTGCCGCTCATCATTCTTGCCGCACTGGCGACGATCATTGCCAGTCAGGCGATTATTACCGGCGCTTTTTCCATGACGCGTCAGGCGATTCAGCTCGGCTGGTTACCCCGGCTACGCATCAAACAGACGGCGGCAGAAAGCTACGGTCAGATCTATATCGGGATAATAAACTGGCTGCTGATGGTGGTGACGATAGGGCTGGTGGTGTTCTTTAAATCCTCCGACAAGCTTGCCGCGGCGTACGGCATTGCCGTGTCGTTAACCATGCTGATGACGACAGGACTGCTGTTTGTCGCTATGCGGGAAGTATGGCGCTGGAGCCTGTTCAGCAGCGGGATCATCGCCCTCTGTTTCCTGACGATCGATGCCACCTTCTTATTTGCCAATCTGATTAAGGTCCTTGAGGGCGGCTACATCCCGCTGCTGATGGCCGCCGCCATTTGTACGGTGATGCTGATCTGGCATCGCGGCGTGCAGGCGGTATCCGCGTCGGTGGGCGAGAAGGGCGTCAGCGTGGATGCGTTCTTTGCCCAGCTTCAGCAAAAAACGGTGCCCAGAGTGACGGGCTCTGCTGTCTTTTTGACCCGCACGCAGAACAATATCCCACCGGTAATGCGCTGGCATGTCGCGCGAAACCGGACGCTACAGCAGGACGTGTTGTCGCTGACCATTGATATTCTCAACGTGCCTTACGTCGGAGAAGAGCAGCGTATCAGGGTGGAACAGCGCGCGCCGGGCTACTGGCACGGCGTGGCGCAATATGGCTTTATGGAACACCCGGACATCCCGCGTTTGTTGCAGGGCGTCAGCGAGATTAACGCAATTTTTGCCACGGACGACGCCACCTGGTATGTCGGGCATGAAACCATTGTGGCAGGCGAAGGCGGGGCCGGTATGGCGGCCTGGCAACGACACATTTTTGCCTTCATGAAGCGCAACTGCACGCACGTCATCAACCACTACCACCTTCCCAGCGATCGGGTGGTTGAAATCAGCCGCCGCGTTGCCGTCTAGCGTCGCGCGAAAGCAGGGGCTGCTTTCGCGCCGTTCTAGCTCTCCTGGGCCGCGGACAGGACGCTGTGCAACAGCACGTTCGCCCCTTTCTCGGACCACTCAGGGAGGATCCTTTCCGCTTCGTTATGGCTGATGCCTTTCACGCAGGGGATAAAGATCATGCTGGCAGGGGCAATGTTACTGACATAGCAGGTGTCATGTCCCGCACCCGAGACCATCGGTTTTGACGAATAGCCCAGTTCTGCCACCGCCTTCTCCGTGCGAGCCAGACATTTGGCATCAAACGCGATGGGCGCGTAGTCAAAAATGCGATCAACGAGAGCCGACACGCCGCGCAGGCTCAGGCTTTCAGCCACCTTATGCAGCGCTGCCTCCATGGCTTCCAGTGCCGCCTGCGCCGGATGGCGAAACTCCACGCTGCATACCACGCGAGACGGCACGACGTTGCGCGAGTTTGGCGTAACCTGCGCCATACCGATCGTCGCGCGTCCGTCCGGCGCATGCCGATAGCCAATCTCTTCCACCTTCAGCGCCAGCTCCGCGAAGGCGGTCAGCGCGTCGCGGCGGCTGTGCATCGGCGTGGTGCCCGCGTGGGCGGCAAATCCGTCCAGCGTCAGGGTAAACCAGCGCTGGCCCATTGCCGCGCGGACGAGCCCGATATCCAGGGCTTCGTCTTCCAGAATCGGTCCCTGTTCGATGTGCAGCTCGTAGCAGGCGTGAACCGGAAACGCGCGAGCAGGGGCTTCACCCCGGTAGCCAATGCTATCCAGCGCTTCACCCACGGTGATGCCATCGTGATCGGCGCGGGCATGAGCGTACGCTTCGCTAAACTGCCCCGTCCAGACCCCTGAAGCGAGCATGGCTGGCGCGAAGCGCGCGCCTTCTTCATTGGTCCAGTTAACCAGCACGATGTCACGCTCCGTCTCAACGTGATGGTCATTGAGGGTACGCAGCAGCTCCAGCCCGGCCAGCACGCCGTAAACCCCGTCGTAGTTCCCCCCCAGCGGCTGGGTATCCACGTGTGAACCGGTCATGACCGGGGCAAGCTGCGGGTTTTTTCCCGCGCGGCGGATAAACATATTGCCCATGCTGTCGACGTCACAGGTAAAACCGGCGTCCAGCGCCCAGTCGCGCAGCAGGTTACGCGCAACACGATCTTCCTCGCTTAATGCCAGACGGGTGACGCCACCGGCGGGCGTGCCGCCGATCTGCGCCATCATCTCAAGCGTTGACCACAACCGTTCGGCGTTGACGCGGATCATGGCTTGTCCTTGCTGCTGCGGTAGCGGAAATCACAGCACGCACCGCCTTGCATAATGGTAGTGGTGCGGGTTAGCTCAACGTCCGGCGCATAGCCAACGATGAATTTTTCATCGCGCGCGCAGGAGAGCAGGTGGCCAATCTCGCCCAGCCCCATCTCGTGGTACATCTCCGCGTAGCGACAGCGGGTCACGTTATAGTTGTACTGCTGGTCGTCGGCGTCGATCACCTTCACCTCCAGGGCGTTATCTTTCTCCCACAGATACTGCAGGGCGATAAAGCTCTTGATGTTCGCGCCGTTGGGTTCTTTGCTGGCAAACGCTTTGCCAGCGTCAATCGCGGCCTGCTCAATGGCCTCGCCAATCACCGCCTGGGCGCGGGCTTTCCCTATCTCGCGCACCAGGATTTCATAAATTGGCTTAATAATTTCGGCTTCAATTTTGCGGCGGGCGAGAATGCCCAGCTCGTTATTATCACTCATCACATTGCCTCGCTGCGTTACTTCGCTTTTGCGCCGCCCAGCACGGTCTGCGGCTGCCATTTGCCGTCGACAACCTTGTAGACCGTGAACGACGGCGATTTCAGGTTGCCCTCTTTATCAAACGCGATCTGCCCGGTGACGCCGGAATAGCTAATGGCGCGCAGGGCAGGCAGATACGCGGAAGGCTCAACGGAGTCTGCTTTTTCCATTGCAGCAACCAGCACGCGGGTGGCGTCATAGGCGAACGGGGCGTGCAGTTCGATATGGGTGTGGTAGCGGGACTGATAGGCCTGTTCGAATGCCTTTCCACCCGGCATCTGGTCAACGGGCAGACCCGGCTCCAGCGCCACAACGCCTTCGCCTTCTTTCTGCGCCAGCTTGAGGAACGTCTGGCTGACGAATCCGCCTGCGCCCATCAGCGTGGCATTCATGCCCAGCTGTTTGATGCGACGGGCCAGCGGTGCGGCCTGGCTGTCGACGCCGCCGAAGAAGATCAGATCGGCGTTTTTACTGCGGATAGCGGTCAGTACGGCGCTGAAATCGACCGTTTTGTCATCCACGTACTGACGATCGACAATTTTCACGCCCTGGGATTCCAGCGATTTAATAAACTGGTCTGCAAGCCCCTGACCAAATGCGGTGCGGTCGTCGATCACCGCAATGCGTTTGGCTTTCAGGGTATTGACCGCATACTGACCGGCGAGCTGGCCGCCGTCATCGTCGTGTCCCATCACGCGGAAGCTGGTATCAAAACCTTGTTGCGTATAAGCGTGACCGGTCGCGACCGGTGCCACCTGAGCGATGCCTGCATCGTGATAAATGCGGGCCGCAGGAATGCTGGTGCCGGTGTTCCAGTGGCCGACCACGCCCGCCACATCGCTGTCCACCAGACGCTGCGCGACGGCTACGGCGGTACGCGGGTCGGACTGATCGTCTTCGGACTGCAGTTTGAAGGTGACCGCTTTGCCGCCGATGGTCGGGTGCTGCTTGTTAATGTCGTCAATGGCCAACTGCGCGCCGTTCTCCAGATCTTTCCCGATACGGGCAGATGGGCCGGTCAGCGGCCCCGCCAGACCGATGACCACGGTTTCGCTGTCAGCGGCCCACGTTGCCGTCGAGGCAAAGCTGCCGAGGAGAATAGCGGCGCTGAGCGCACTGATTTTTACTGTTTTCATTGTATTTCCCTGATGTTGGCTGGTGTGGTTAAACGGGCATTTCGCCCAAATAAATCTGTGCAATCTGGTCGTCGTTAAGCAGCGCTGTCGATTCGCCATGATGAACAATGCTGCCGCTGTCCATCACCCACGCGCTGTCGGTCACTTCCAGCGCGAGCCGGGCGTTTTGTTCAATAAGCAGCAGGGCGACACCGCGCTCACGCAGCCCGGCGATCACGGCAAAAATGTTCTCGACCATTTTCGGGGCAAGGCCCATCGAGGGCTCGTCGAGGATCAGTAGACGCGGGCGGCTGAGCAGGGCGCGGTTAAGGGCCAGCAGCTGTTGCTCACCGCCGGACAACAGCCCGGCAAGCTGATGCTGGCGTTCGCCCAGACGCGGGAAGCGCTCGAATATCTCGTTCATCTCGCGCTTAACGGTGACAGTGTCACGCCTTAGCCAGGCGCCCATCTGCAGGTTTTCCAGTACCGTCATGCGGGAGAAGATTCCGCGACCCTCCGGGACCATCACCAGTCCGTCGCGAAGCAGGGTCTCCGGGCTCTGTTTACGCACCGCTTTACCGCTGAATTCAATACTGCCGCTAAAGCTTTCCAGCCCGGTAATGGCGCGTACGGTGGAGCTTTTCCCCGCGCCGTTCGCGCCGATCAGCGTAGCCTGTTCGCCCTCGCGCAGGGTAAAGGAGACATCGCGTACGGCCTGAATGCCGCCGTAATGCACGTCCAGACGTTCTACCTTCAGTAATTCAGACATGGGCGTTGCCTCCAAGCCAGGCGGCGATCACTGCCGGGTCGCGCCGCACGTTTTCCGGCGTGCCGCTGGCAAGCGTTTTGCCGTAATCAAGGACCGTCAGACGGTCGCAGATGCCCATCACCAGCTTGACGTCATGTTCAATCATCAGCAGGGTTCTGCCGTCATCACGGATGCGGATGAGCAGCTCGCCGAGCGCCACTTTTTCCGCCGCGTTCATCCCGGCGGCGGGCTCGTCCAGCGCCAGCAGCAGCGGATCTGTTGCCAGCGCGCGGGCGATTTCCAGGCGACGCTGATGGCCATAGGCCAGATCGCAGGCGCGATAGTGGGCGAACTGCGCAATGCCGGTATAGTCCAGCCAGTGCCAGGCCAGTTCGCGGGTCTGTTTCTCTTCCTCACGGGCGCGTTTGTGGCGGCTCAGCGCGGCCCACAGGCCGTTACGGGTGCGAACGTGGCGGCCCACCATCACGTTTTCCAGTACCGACATGTCGTTGAAGAGGCGCACGTTCTGGAAGGTGCGCGCAATCCCGGCGGCGGTCACTTTCTCTATGTGTTTTGGGAAATAGGGCTTATCCGCTATCGAAAACTCGCCGCTGTCCGCCGGATAAAGGCCGGTGATGAGGTTAAAGCAGGTGGTTTTTCCCGCGCCGTTGGGGCCGATCAGCCCGTAGATCTCGCCTCTGTTCACGGTTATCGAAACGTCATCTACAGCAGTCAGCCCGCCGAAGCGTTTTGTCATGTTGCGTACGGTTAACAGGCTCATGCCTTCGCCTCCTTGTGGCGTACCGGCCAGATCCCGGACGGGCGTACCAGCATGACCAGCACCAGTGCCAGACCGTAAAACAGCTGGCGCAGCACTTCCGGGTCAATCAGCACCGTACCGAACAGCGCCTGCTGAACCGGCGCTGCCTGGCTGCGCAGCAGTTCCGGCAGGGCGGTAAGCAGTACCGCGCCCAGGATCACGCCCGGAATGTGCCCCATGCCGCCCAGCACCACCATTGCCAGTACGGCAATCGATTCCTGTAACGTGAAGGATTCCGGGGAGACAAAGCCCTGAAACGCGCCGAAAAGCGCACCCGCCACGCCGCCAAAGGAGGCGCCCATCGCAAAGGCGAGCAGCTTATAGTTACGCACGTTGATGCCCATCGCGCGCGCCACATCTTCATCCTCGCGGATGGCGTGCCAGGCGCGACCAATGCGGGAATGCTGCAGGCGCAGGCAGACAAAAATAATCGCCACAATGACCAGCATCAGCAGGTAGTACCACAGCCACAGGGCAGGCACTTTGAAACCAAACCAGTGGTATACGCCGCTGAACTTCAGGCCGAACAGGTTCAACGTATCCACCCCGGTAATGCCCTTTGCGCCGTTGGTAATGTTTACCGGACGGTCGAGGTTACGCATCAGGATGCGGATAATTTCGCCAAAGCCGAGGGTCACTATCGCCAGGTAGTCCCCGCGCAGCTTGAGCGTAGGAGCACCGAGTAAAATCCCGCAGACTGCCGCGACGAGGGCGGCCAGCGGAATAATGAGCAGATACGAGGTGTGTAGCCCGTCCGGGAACCAGACGCCGAGGATCGGAAACACCTCCAGCAGGTGTGGGGAGGCCATCAGTGCCGCGAGGTAGGCGCCGACCGCGTAAAAGGCGATAAAGCCCATGTCCAGCAGGCCGGTATAGCCGACCACAATATTAAGCCCGAGCGCCAGCATGATGTAGAGCAGGGCGAAGTCGATGACGCGCACCCAGTAGTTGCCGCCAAGCTGCGTGGCCACCACGGGAGCAATCAGCAGCGCAAGGCAGAACAGGCTCATGCCTGACCAGAATTTGCGTGTCGTCACCGGGGTCTGGAGTTGAAGTGTTGTCATGGTATTCCTTACGCCCTGTGCGCCACGCGCTCGCCCAGCAGGCCAGCCGGACGGAAGACCAACACCAGGATTAGCACCATAAAGGCAAAGACATCCTGATAGTTGCTGCCAAATACGCCATGGGTCAGTTCACCCAGGTAACCTGCGCCCAGCGCTTCGATAATGCCGAGCAGGATGCCGCCAATCATGGCGCCACGAATGTTACCAATGCCCCCCAGCACGGCGGCGGTAAAGGCCTTGATCCCGGGCAAAAAGCCCATCGAGAAGCTGGCGTTACCGTAATTGCTGGCCATCATCACGCCTGCCAGCGCGGCAAACACGCCGCCAATGGCAAACGTCAGGGTGATGATGGCGTTTGGGTTAACCCCCATCAGCGTGGCCACGCGTGGGTTTTCCGCCACGGCGCGCATGCCGCGCCCCAGACGGGTGTATTCCACCAGCAGCCACAGGCCGGTCATCACAGCCAGCGCCAGCGCCACGGTGACAATGCCGGTAACGGTCACGATGGCGGGCGGGTGCGTTTCACTTCCAGACGTCACGGCAATCGGATCCATGGGCAGGATCTGCGGGAACATCAGCGGGTTGCGCGTCCAGATAATCATCGCCACGGTTTGCAGCAGGACGGAGACGCCGATACCCGAGATAAGCGGCGCGAGCCGGGGGGCGTTGCGCAGTCGACGGTAGGCAAAGCGTTCCACGGCCATCGCCAGCACGGCGCAAACGGCCATGGCAATCATCAGGGCCATGCCAAGCTGCAACAGCAGCGGCATATGCGGGAAGGTGGTGTTCAGGGCGTTCATGGCGGAGAGCGTGGTGAGCGCGCCGACCATCAGAATATCGCCGTGGGCAAAGTTAATAATGCGCAAAATGCCATACACCATGGTATAGCCCAGCGCGATCAGCGCGTAGATGCTTCCCAGCATCACACCGTTGATCAGTTGTTGTATGAGTGTATCCAACGTCTGTACCCGCAAAGTGCTCGTTCTGCGGCTACCATCCAATAAATGAATTAAATTGTAAAATACGCATCTATTATTTCTTATGATAAATAAATATTGTTTTATCTTTATGATTTATATGAAAATAATTTATGCCTGCTTTTGGGTGAAAAGCCTAAAGAAATCAACATATGAATAAAACAGAACAATTGGCGAATCTGGCGGCGTATGCAGAAAGCCGCCTGGCAAACGATCCGCCGCTTCGGGCCGTACGTGCCTTTGAGGCCATCGCCCGGCTGGGCAGCGTCACGCTGGCCGCACAGGAGCTGAATATCTCTCCGTCGGCCGTCAGCCATCAGCTCAAGGTGCTCGAAGGATACCTGCAAATGCCGCTCACGGAACGTCAGGGGCGCAGGCTGGTGCTGAGCCAGCACGGGCGGGAATATTACCGCTCGATCCGTGCGGCCTTTAACGTGCTGCGCCAGGCGACGGAGCACCTGGCGGAGCAGGCGCAAACGCGTCAGGTCACCATCAGCCTGATCCCGCTTTTTGGTATGGGGTGGTTTATCCCACGTTTGCCTGCGTTTATGCGCGCCAATCCCCAAACCGAGATCAACGTGGTGTATGCCAACCACCGTAACTATCTGAGCGACGCGTCGGATATGTCGATTCGTTTTGGCAACGGGCAGTGGGCGGGCTATCAGAGTGAAAAGCTGATTTCCGGTCAGATGGTGCCGGTGTGCAGCCGTGCGTTTTTACGCATTCATGGCCATATCGATACGCCTGAGCAGTTGCTGCAAATGCCGCTCCTGCACGATGAAGAGCGCACGAGCTGGACGCAGTGGTTTTTGTTGCAGGGGGTAAAACGTCCTCTCCGGCGCAGCGGCCCGCTGTTTGAAGACGGACTGTTGACGCTGGCGGGCGTACAGGCTGGTCTGGGCTGTGCGCTAATGCGTGAGCCGCTGATTGCGCCGTATCTTGAGAGCGGCGAGCTGGTGAAGATCTTTGACCTACCGATTGATGACGGACGCGATTATTACCTCTGCGTGCGTTCAGATTCAGAGATGACCGAGGACGGCAAGCTGCTGCAAACCTGGCTGCGTCGGGCGGCGGGCCAGGAATAAGCGCCCCGAATAGAAAAAAGGCCAGCGATAATCGCCGGCCTTTTGTCCTGACACATCTTAGAACTGGTAGGTCAGACCTACAGCAACGATGTTGTCGGTAGCCACTTTAGCATCTTTGGTGAACTTGCTGTCATCAACAAGGTTGATTTTGTAATCAACGTAGGTAGACATGTTTTTGTTGAAGTAGTAGCTCGCGCCAACGTCAACGTATTCAACCAGATCCTGGTCGCCGTAAGAACCGATGTCTTTACCTTTGGATTTCAGATAAGCGATGGATGGACGCAGACCGAAGTCGAACTGGTACTGAGCCACAACTTCGAAGTTCTGTGCTTTGTTCGCCACGTGACCGTTACCGAATGCCGTCATGTTGCGGGTTTCAGAGTAAGTGGTTGCCAGGTAGATGTTGTTGGCATCGTACTTCAGACCTGCAGCCCATACTTCTGCGTTCTCACCACCTGCATTCAGGTTGCTTGCAGCACGAACCTGACGGTCAGTACGGTCAGATTTCGCGTAGGCTGCACTTGCAGCAAATCCATCAAACTCATAGCTGGAAGACAGACCCCAGCCGTCACCGTTGGATTCGGTGATATCGGTACGGTCGTTTTTACCCTGGTACTGTGCTGCAAAGTTCAGACCATCAACCAGGCCAAAGAAGTCGGTGTTACGGTAGGTTGCAACGCCAGTGGTACGGCCAGTCATAAAGCCATCGGTCTGGGTCCAGGTATCGCCGCCGAACTCTGGCAGAACGTCAGTCCATGCGCCGACGTCGTAAGCAACACCGTAGTTACGACCATAGTCGAAAGAACCGAATTCGTTGAATTTCAGACCTGCAAACGCCAGACGCGTTTTGTTACCGTCAGAACCCTGAGCTTCGGAGCGGTTGCCCTTGAACTCATATTCCCACTGGCCGTAACCGGTCATCTGGTCGTTAATCTGCGTTTCGCCTTTGAAGCCCAGACGAACGTAAGTTTTGTCGCCGTCGTTGTTTGTATCATCTGAGAAATAGTGCAGACCTGTCACTTTACCGTACAGATCCAGCTTGTTACCGTCTTTGTTGTAAATTTCGGCAGCGTTAACAACGCCTGCTGCCAGCATGGAAGTGACTGCCACTGCAACTAATTTAAGTTTCATCTTAAATGTTCCTTATAATTTTTTTGGGTATTTCCTGAACCACTTTGAACGATTTCTAAACGAGGCTGTTCGTCAATGGCATGCTATTCTTAAAAATCTCGTAGTCTTATTTCAATAATAAGTTTCAAAATATTAGAGATAATTTCAATTAGTGTGATCTCGATCGTGTGGGAAGGGTGATATTCAAACAATATGAGCGGAATTTATACGATTAATATGTATTTAATGCGTGGGATTATTGCTGTCGCTATAATTTCTGAAGGTTTTAGTATCGTGCGTTAGATTTCGGTATGTTCGAGGGGCTGAGGCGGGTTCTATTACTTTTTTTCTTTAAAATTAGTGGGTTGGTCTGAATATTCGACGGCTATTCCGCATATTTCAATAAATGTGTCAGATCTGAATTATTGCAGTCATGGCTATCCATGGCGTTAATATTGATGGTTGACTAATTTCATGTCGTTGTCAGTTTATGTCAATTCCTTTCAGGGGGCTTTACAGATAACAGCAAATATAAACCGAATTTAAACAGACTGTCTGTTATCAGAATAAATATTCTGAAGTGCGATCACATTTTAAATTTATGTTAATTATGTTGCCGGGTTGATATTCCCCCGGCCACGGGAGAAAACCTTATTTTCGCGTTGCGTACCAGCAGAGCAACGACCCGGCGCAGACCATCAGCGCGCCTTGCCAGAACGAGAATGAAAGGGGGGAGCTTAACACTGCGGCAGCAAGCGCAGCAGAGAGTACGGGGGTAAAATAGGACACGGCAGCCAGCACCGTGACGTTACCGTGCAGGATACCAATATTCCATGCGGCGTAACCAAACCCAAGCGCAATGCCGCACATAACGAGCTTCACCACCACCGGGAGGGTAAACACCATGTCGGGCTGATCGCTCAGGGCATATTTCACCCACAGACTAAGCGCGGTCAGCAAGACAAACAGGGTGATGCCGTTTTGTCCTTTCGCAAATTTGCTGGTGACCGTGCAATAGGCGGCCCAGATAAAGGCCCCGGCAAACGCCAGCGCATAGCTGAGAGGGCTGGAAACGACATTGCGGGTTATTTCTTCAAGGTGTAATCCTTCTTCGCCGCCCAATACCCAGCAGACGCCCAGCAGCGAAATGACCAGGCCTGGGATCACCCACAGGGTAGATTTTTGCCCGTTGAACAAAATCGCAAATACGATCGTCAGGCTCGGCCAGAGGTAATTCACCATACCGACTTCAATCGCCTGCGTGCGCGTGGCGGCATAGCCCAGCGACAGCGCCAGGCATATTTCGTAGCTGACAAATAAAACGCTGCCCGCAATAAGATACCGCGGCGAGAACCGTCTGATATCAGGAAATCCTACCGTCACCAGGCACAGCAATCCGCTGAGGGTATAGATCATCGCCGCACCGCCTACCGGGCCCAGTCCCTCACTCACGCTGCGAATAAGGCCGACCATGGTGCTCCATAACAATATCGCCGCCAGCCCAATAAGCGTTGCTCTCTTTCTGTCCATTACTTCGCCATCGCAATAAAAATCAAAGGAAAAATGTATCGCATTACGCCTGTCGCTGTCGTGAATTATTCTCTTAAGCCGTTAATCAAAAAGGGGTAATGAAATATTGCGGGGGTGACTATTAAGGGGGGGAAGACAGATGACCTTGATTTGACGCAAAAAAATCAGGGGCTTTGCTGTTAGTTTGCGGCGCGAAGTCTTTTCAGATAACGAGGACAACAATGGACGTCAGCCGCAGACAATTTTTTAAAATCTGCGCGGGCGGTATGGCCGGAACAACAGCCGCAATGCTGGGATTTGCTCCCAAAATGGCGCTGGCTCAGGCACGCAACTATAAGCTGCTGCGCGCGAAAGAGATCCGTAACACCTGCACATACTGCTCCGTGGGTTGTGGGCTTTTAATGTATAGCCTGGGCGATGGCGCGAAGAACGCCAGAGAAGCGATTTACCACATTGAAGGGGATCCGGATCATCCGGTGAGCCGCGGGGCGCTTTGCCCGAAAGGGGCGGGGCTGCTGGACTACGTTCACAGCGAAAACCGCCTGCGCTACCCGGAATATCGCGCGCCGGGTTCTGATAAATGGCAGCGTATCTCCTGGGATGAGGCCTTCTCCCGTATTGCAAAATTAATGAAAGCCGACCGCGACGCCAACTTTATTGAAAAGAACGCGCAGGGCGTGACGGTCAATCGCTGGCTGACCACCGGCATGTTATGTGCCTCGGCGGCCAGTAATGAAACCGGCATGCTGACGCAAAAATTTGTGCGCTCTCTCGGCATGCTGGCGGTAGACAACCAGGCGCGCGTCTGACACGGACCAACGGTAGCAAGTCTTGCTCCAACATTTGGTCGCGGTGCGATGACCAACCACTGGGTTGATATCAAAAATGCTAACGTCGTGGTGGTGATGGGTGGTAACGCCGCTGAAGCCCATCCGGTGGGGTTCCGCTGGGCGATGGAAGCGAAAAACAACAATGATGCGACGCTTATCGTTGTCGATCCGCGCTTTACGCGTACGGCATCGGTGGCCGATATCTATGCGCCAATCCGCTCCGGTACGGACATCACGTTCCTGTCCGGTGTGCTGCTGTACCTGATCGAAAACAACAAAATTAACGCGGAATACGTTAAGCACTACACCAACGCGAACCTGCTGGTGCGGGATGACTTTGCCTTCGATGACGGACTGTTTAGTGGCTATGACGCCGAAAAACGCCAGTACGATAAAACGTCCTGGAACTATCAGTTCGATGAAAACGGCTATGCGATGCGGGATGAAACCCTGACGCACCCGCGCTGCGTGTGGAACCTGCTGAAACAGCATGTTTCCCGCTATACGCCGGACGTTGTGGAAAACATCTGCGGCACGCCGAAAGCGGACTTCCTGAAGGTGTGTGAGGTGCTGGCCTCCACCAGCGCCGCCGACAGAACCACCACGTTCCTGTACGCGCTGGGCTGGACGCAACACACCGTCGGCGCGCAGAACATCCGCACCATGGCGATGATCCAGCTGCTGCTCGGCAACATGGGCATGGCCGGGGGTGGCGTGAACGCGCTGCGGGGTCACTCCAACATTCAGGGGCTGACCGACCTCGGACTGCTCTCGACCAGCCTGCCGGGCTACCTGACGCTGCCGTCTGAAAAGCAGACGGATCTGCAAAGCTATCTGGCGGAGAACACGCCAAAAGCGACGCTGCCGGACCAGGTGAACTACTGGAGCAACTATCCGAAGTTCTACGTCAGCCTGATGAAATCCTTCTACGGCGATGCGGCGCAGAAAGAGAACGACTGGGGCTTTGAGTGGCTGCCGAAGTGGGATCAGGCTTATGACGTCATCAAGTATTTCAACATGATGGATAAGGGCGACGTCACGGGATATATCTGCCAGGGCTTCAACCCGGTGGCCTCCTTCCCGGACAAGAACAAAGTCGTTCGCAGCCTGAGCAAGCTGAAGTACATGGTCGTTATCGATCCGCTGGTGACCGAGACCTCCACCTTCTGGCAGAACCACGGGGAATCAAACGATGTCGATCCGGCCTCGATTCAGACCGAAGTGTTCCGCCTGCCGTCCACCTGTTTTGCGGAAGAGGATGGCTCCATTGCCAACTCCGGCCGCTGGCTGCAGTGGCACTGGAAAGGTCAGGATGCACCGGGTGAAGCGCGTAACGACGGCGAGATCCTGGCCGGGATTTACCACCGCCTGCGCGAAATGTACCGCACCGAAGGCGGCAAAGGCGCGGGGCCGCTGCTGAAGATGAGCTGGCGCTACAAGCAGCCGGATCGTCCCGAGTCTGAAGAAGTCGCGAAAGAGAACAACGGCGTGGCGCTGGCGGATCTGTATGACGCGAGCGGCAATCTGGTGGCGAAGAAAGGTCAGCTGCTGAACAGCTTCGCGCTGCTGCGCGACGACGGCACCACGGCCTCGTCCTGCTGGATCTACACCGGCAGCTGGACCGAGCAGGGTAACCAGATGGCCAACCGCGATAACGCTGACCCGTCAGGTCTGGGCAACACCCTGGGCTGGGCATGGGCGTGGCCGCTGAACCGTCGCGTGCTGTACAACCGCGCGTCGGCGGACATCAACGGCAAGCCGTGGGATCCGAAGCGCATGCTGATCCAGTGGAACGGGGCGAAATGGACGGGGAACGATATCCCGGACTACAGCACCGCCGCACCGGGCAGCAACACCGGACCGTTTATCATGCAGCCGGAAGGGTTGGGGCGCCTGTTTGCGCTCAACAAGCTGGCGGAAGGGCCGTTCCCGGAGCACTACGAGCCGATGGAAACGCCGCTGGGGACAAACCCGCTGCACCCGAACGTGGTCTCCAGTCCGGTGGTGCGTATCTACGAAGACGACGCGCTGCGTCTGGGCAAAAAGGACAAATTCCCGTACGTGGGGACGACCTACCGCCTGACCGAGCATTTCCATACCTGGACCAAGCACGCGCGGCTTAACGCTATCGCGCAGCCGGAACAATTTGTGGAGATAAGCGAAACGCTGGCGAAGGCGAAAGGCATTGCCAACGGCGATCGCGTGAAGGTGAGCAGCAAGCGCGGCTTTATCCGCGCGGTGGCGGTGGTCACCCGCCGCCTGCAGTCGCTGAACGTTCACGGCCAGCAGGTGGAAACCGTCGGCATCCCGCTGCACTGGGGCTTTGAAGGGGTGGCGCAGAAAGGCTACATCGCCAATACCCTGACGCCTAACGTCGGCGATTCCAACTCGCAAACGCCGGAGTACAAAGCGTTTCTGGTCAACATCGAGAAAGCGTAAGGAGCGATTAAATGGCGATGGAAACACAAGACATTATTAAACGCTCCGCGACTAACCCGATTACCCCCGCGCCTCGCGCGCGGGACTACAAGGCAGAAGTCGCCAAGCTTATCGACGTCTCCTCCTGCGTGGGCTGTAAAGCCTGCCAGGTGGCCTGCTCGGAGTGGAACGACATCCGTGACGAGGTGGGGCACTGCGTAGGGGTTTACGATAATCCGGCGGATCTGAGCGCCAAATCCTGGACGGTGATGCGTTTTAGCGAAACCGACCAGAACGGCAAGCTGGAGTGGCTGATCCGCAAAGACGGCTGCATGCACTGTGAAGATCCGGGCTGCCTGAAGGCGTGCCCGTCTGCCGGGGCAATTATCCAGTATGCCAACGGGATCGTCGATTTCCAGCAGGACAACTGCATCGGCTGCGGCTACTGCATCGCGGGCTGTCCGTTTAATATTCCGCGCCTCAATAAAGAGGATAACCGGGTATACAAATGTACCCTGTGCGTGGACCGCGTCAGCGTCGGTCAGGAACCTGCCTGCGTGAAGACCTGTCCCACCGGGGCGATCCACTTCGGCACCAAAAAAGAGATGCTGGACGTGGCGCAGCAGCGTGTCGATAAGCTCAAAGCGCGGGGCTACAACAAAGCGGGCATTTACAACCCGCAGGGCGTGGGCGGTACGCACGTGATGTATGTGCTGCACCATAGCGACCAGCCGGAGCTGTACCACAACCTGCCGAAGGATCCGGCGATCGATACCTCCATCAACCTGTGGAAAGGGGCGCTTAAACCGCTCTCCGCGGCGGGCTTTATCGCCACCTTTGCCGGGCTGATCTATCACTACATTGGTATCGGGCCAAACAAAGAGGTGGATGACGACGAGGAGGAGCATCATGAGTAAGTCGAAAATGGTAGTGCGCACCAAATTTGTCGATCGCGCCTGTCACTGGACGGTGGTGGTCTGCTTCTTCCTGGTGGCGGTATCGGGAATTTCGTTCTTCTTCCCGACGCTGCAGTGGCTGACCGAAACCTTCGGTACGCCGCAGATGGGGCGCATTCTGCACCCGTTCTTCGGCGTGCTGATTTTCGTGGTGCTGATGTTTATGTTCGTGCGCTTCGTCCATCACAATATTCCTGACAAGCAGGATATCCCGTGGGTGAAAGGGATTGTCGAAGTCCTGAAGGGTAACGAGCACAAAGTCGCGAAGGTCGGGAAATACAACGCCGGGCAGAAGATGATGTTCTGGACCATCATGAGCATGATTTTTGTGCTGCTGGTGACCGGCGTGATGATCTGGCGTCCGTATTTTGCGCATTATTTCCCGATTCAGGTGGTGCGTTACGCGCTGCTTATCCACGCGACGTCGGCCATCATCCTGATTCATGCCATCCTGATCCATATGTATATGGCGTTCTGGGTGAAAGGGTCAATCAAAGGGATGATTGAAGGGAAGGTGAGCCGCCGCTGGGCGCAGAAACACCACCCGCGCTGGTACCGTGATGTGGAGCGACTGGAAGCAAAACAGGAAAGTACGGAAGGGATGAAGTAAGACCTGCGCCGTCGGCTTTGCCCGGCGGCGCTGCGCTTGCGCGGGCCTACTCTTCAAATCAGAACCGCTCCTCCACATACCGGAACGGATATTTTGTGGGTTTGATTTTACCGATTTTGCGTTTCGGTAAATCCACTTTCTCAACGTGTATTTCTTTATACGGGATCTGCGAAAGCAGATGCGAAATAATGTTCAGTCGCACGCGTTTTTTATCCTCTGAACGCGCCACAAACCACGGCGCCCAGGCGGTGTCGGTGGCTTCAAACATGGCGTCGCGGGCGCGGGTGTACTCGTCCCACAGGTTAAAGGATTTAATATCCATCGGCGACAGCTTCCAGATCTTACGCCCATCGTTAATACGGTCGCGCAGGCGTCGCTCCTGCTCTTTCGGCGTCACCTCCAGCCAGTACTTCAGCAGGATAATCCCGGCATCGACCATCGCTTTTTCCATAACCGGCGCGCCGTCTAAAAATTTCTCCGCCTGTTCCTCCGTGCAGAACCCCATCACTCGCTCCACGCCCGCGCGGTTATACCAGCTGCGATCGAAGATCACGATTTCACCCGCCGAAGGCAGGTGGGGCACATAGCGCTGGAAGTAAAGCTGGCTTTTTTCCTTTTCAGTCGGAGCAGGGAGCGCAACAACGCGAAACACGCGCGGGCTGACGCGCTCGGTGATCGCTTTAATGGTGCCGCCTTTGCCGGCACCGTCGCGTCCTTCAAAAACAATACACACTTTTAACCCTTTGGCGACGACCCATTGCTGGAGCTTAACCAGTTCGACGTGCAGGCGGCGGAGCTCTTTCTCATACTCTTTGGTCTTAAGCGGTGCATTCGTTACGACATCAACAGCGACAGGGGTTTTCTTTTTGCTTCCCATGATTGTCATCCTCAGGTTGTCCGGTGCGGAAAAAGCGAGGCCGCACTATGAAGTGTAATCCACCTGAATTAATGGATTAACCTGTCAGCCAGCTGATTTGAACTGGCTCACCATACAAGATTATTCAATAATGCCCGTTGCGAGTGATTAACCCGTGGTTGAGGTATGAAAAAGACAATATTTTCGTTGGCGCTTGGCACATTTGGCCTGGGCATGGCCGAATTTGGCATTATGGGCGTGTTAACCGAGCTGGCGCATGACACCGGTATTTCGATTCCCTCCGCCGGGAATATGATCTCGTTTTATGCCTTCGGCGTGGTGATTGGCGCCCCGATTGTGGCGCTCTTCTCAGGCAAGTTCTCGTTAAAAACCACGCTGCTGTTTCTGGTTGCCCTGTGCGCGGTCGGGAACGCTCTGTTTACGTTTTCTACGTCATATTTCTGGCTGGCGACCGGGCGCCTGATTTCTGGTTTTCCTCACGGCGCGATTTTCGGCGTCGGGGCGATTATTCTGTCTAAAATTGCGCCGCCCGGGAAGGTGACGGTCGCGGTGGCCGGAATGATCGCCGGGATGACCGTCGCCAATCTCGTGGGCGTCCCGCTCGGCACCTGGTTGGGACACCAGTTCAACTGGCGTTATACCTTTTTCCTGATCGCCCTGTTCGATGCGCTGGTGATCCTCTCGGTGCTGATCTGGGTGCCGGACATCCATGACAAATCAGAAATTAAACTGACCGAGCAGTTCCAGTTCCTGAATAAACCGGAGCCCTGGCTGATTTTTGCCGCCACGATGTTTGGTAATGCTGGCGTGTTCGCGTGGTTCAGCTTCGTTAAACCGTTTATGGTCAACGTTTCTGGCTTTTCCGAAGGCATGATGACGATCATTATGATGCTGATGGGCCTTGGCATGGTGTTGGGCAATCTGTTGAGCGGCAAACTCTCGGGACGCTTTAGCCCGCTGCGCATTGCGGCAACCACCGACATGGTCATTGTCGCCTCGCTGCTGCTGCTTTTCGCCTGCGGTGAACTGAAAACGGCTTCGCTAATCACGGGCTTTATCTGCTGTGCCGGGCTGTTCGCGCTCTCTGCGCCGCTGCAGATCCTGCTTCTGCAAAATGCGAAGGGCGGCGAGATGCTGGGGGCGGCCGGAGGGCAGATGGCGTTTAATCTCGGCAGTGCTATCGGGGCGTACTTTGGCGGGATGATGATTACCCTCGGCTTTAGCTGGCGCTACGTCACGCTGCCTGCGGCGTTACTCTCGTTCTCGGCCATGAGCGCGCTGTTGGTATACGGTTACCTGCGGGCCAGACAGGCTCAGGCTAACGCTCGCGCGCTAGCCTGATTGAAGTCAGGCAATCCAGGGCTCGCCCAGGGTCAGCATCAGGCGGTTAGCCCAGGCGAAGAACGCGGCGGACTGCACCAGATCAAGCTGGGCTAAGGTGTCCAGCCCCTCTTTTTCCAGCGCGGCAAGGTGCAGCGGCGTGGCGGCAGGCGGGGTTACCGACAGCGCTGCCGCAAAATTAATCTCCGCCTGCCAGCGCGCAGATTGCCCCTCGCTCAGGGACTGTCCCGGACGCACGGCCAGCAGGGCCTCTACCGCTGCGTCATCCTTTGACAGCTGGCTGGCTTTCCGCGCATGGACAGATGCGCAGTAGATGCAGCCGTTAATTTTACTGGCGACCGTTGCGGCCAGCTCGCGCTCGGCGCGCGGCAATCCCCCCGGCGTATAAAAAATCCCTTTATCCGTTAGCGTGCGCTGTTCAAGCACCGGCAGGTTGCGTCCCAGCAGTCGGAAATAGTCGGAATCGGTGTGGCCAAACTTCGCCAGTATAGCAACCTCGTCATCACGAAAATCCGCCAGCGGTTTGGCGGCGATCCACGGCTCCCAGCCCAGTTCCTGCTGGGTGAAGGCGACGGGAGCCGCCTTTCCGGTGGCCGTGGTGGCGGTCGTGTGCCAGACGCCTGCCGCCACCGGCGCATCGCTTGTGGCGACAGGCCTGTCATTCAGCAGCCGCAGCCCGGCAATCAGTCGGCTCTGGAAGCTGACAAAGGCGATAAGCTGCGCAAGAGTCACGATGCCTTCCTTGCTCCATCCCGCCTGGGTCAGCGCCCTTAACGATGTCGGCGTGGCTTCGACGGGGGAGAAGGTCAGCAGGCGCGCGAAATTGAGCGCCGGGGTCAGACGGTCTGAGGTCGGGTCTGCCAGGCCAAACCCCGCATAGTGCGCGGCCAGCGCCTCCGCGTTATGCCACCTCGCAACTTTTGCCGCGACGGCGAAGCGCTCGTCCAGCGCAAAATCGCTATTCTGCTGAGTGAATAAGATTTCGTAGCTGCCCTGTGCGTGGCGCGTGGCGGCGTCCCGCGTGGCGCGCGCCTCTGCCAGAGGGGAACCGGGTTTAATTTCCGCCAGCTCGGCGAGAATGTCGTGACTTAATGACATAGGTATCTCCTCAATGGATATGGGGGGCAATATGTTCGGCGATCAGTTCGATGGAGCGCAGCGTGTCGCGATGGGTGGGCTCGACCGAATGGACCTGGAATGAGATGTCCGTGGCGCGCCGGAGAACAGAATCGGCCTGCAGCGAACGCAGCACCGTCTCAGGCGAACCGATATGGGCGTCGAACTGGCGACGAAAATCTGTGATAGCGTCACCTTTAACCACGTGTCCGGCAGCGCGATGCTGCTGGGCCTGTTTCGTGAGACCCGGCGTTGCAACCTTCAGCGCATAGTCATCGCTGTCGGCGACGAATGCCGTACGAGAAGCCAGAATGCGCGGTGCGGTACCGGCGGGCAGCGCCTCAAGGTAGGCATCCACAATTGGGTTCTGGATCGCGTCGAGCGTTAAATCCAACTGGTCTGCCGGGCGCGGCTGCGTGCGGGAGAGCATTAAACCGTGTCCGGCCCGCGCGGCGCGAACGGCACCGTCGACGGAAAAGGTGGCAATCCAGATCCGGTCAGCGAGCTGTGGCGCTGGCGGGTAAAGATGGTTATCCGGATGGGTGAGCGAATCCCCGCGCCAGGCGCTCTGGATCACATGTAGATGGTCGGCAAAAGCCGCGCCGCGCTGTTCAAACGTCAGTCCGAACGGCAGGAAAGAGGTAGGTGTGCCGCCCGAACCAAAGCCGACTTCGAGACGTCCATCGGCGAGTAAGTCCAGCACGGCGGCATCTTCCGCCACACGCAGCGGGTTTTCCATCGGCAGGGTAATGATGGCCGTACCCAGCCGAATGGTTTCGGTATGCGCCGCAACGTGGGCCAGAAACAGCAGCGGCGACGGCAGGCCGCCTTCATTCTCATGGAAGTGGTGCTGCGCAATCCAGGCGCTGTCAAAACCGTGGCGTTCAGCGTGGCGGATCTGTTCTGTAGCCAGTCGATAGCGCTCTTTTGGCGTGGCATCGTCAAGCAGGCGGGTGAAAAATCCCAGGCGTTTTCGCGTCATGCGAACTCCTCCGTAGCGGGTGAAAAATGGGGAATGGCGGCAATCAGCTCGCGGGTATAGTCGTTCTGTGGCGACGTGAATAAGGTTTCGACGTCACCGTGTTCGACCACCTGACCGCTGCGCAGCACCGTGACGCTGTGGGCGATCCGACGAACGGTGGAGAGATCGTGCGTGATGAACAGATAGGTTAATCCCAGCTGTTGCTGCAGCTGCTGAAGCAGAGCCAGAATCTGCGCCTGTACGGTCACGTCCAGCGCGGAGGTGGCTTCGTCCAGCACCAGAATAGTCGGCTCCAGGATCAGCGCCCGGGCGATGGCCACGCGCTGGCGCTGCCCGCCTGAAAGCTCTCTGGCCGTACGGGTCAGGAGTTCGACGGGCAGGGCAACCCGCTGCGCCACGGTCTCCACCCGGGTCTTTCGCTCCGCCTTAGCGAGGCGAGAAAAGTTCTTCAGGGGCTCTTCGATGATGTCAAACAGCGTCTGACACGGATCGAGAGAGGCGAACGGGTTCTGGTAGACAAACTGGATCTTCTGGCGCAGCTGACGGCGGGCCTCGCGGCTGAGCGCGGTGGCATCAATGTCATCAATAATGACCTGTCCGTTATCCGCCTGTTCAAAACCCAGCAAAATACGGGCGAGAGTGGTCTTCCCGGAGCCGGACTCACCGACCAGCGCATGGGTGCTGCCGCGTCTGACGTCAAACGTCACCCGATCCAACGCCTGAAGCTGATGACCTTTACCCAGCGAGAACCGTTTGCTGATGGCCCGGGCGCGAATGGCCGGTGACGAGAGCGGAAGACCTGATACCGGGGCGATGGTCAGGCGCTGGCCCTGGAGGTCGCTCAGTAGCTGACGGGTATAGGCGTGCTGCGGCGTGCGAACGATGTCGGCGGTGTCGCCGTGCTCCTGAACTTCACCGTTGCGAAACACCAGCAGCCTGTCCGCGCGCTGAGCGGCCAGGGCCAGATCGTGGGTGACAAACAGAACGGCAGTACCCGATTCCCGGCGCAGGATATCCAACAGATCGAGAATGCGTTTTTGCACCGTCACGTCCAGCGCGCTGGTGGGCTCATCGGCAACGATCACGTCCGGGCGCAGGGCAATGGCGATGGCAATCAGCACGCGCTGTTTCATCCCGCCGGAGAGCTGATGCGGATACTGCGTCATGCGCTGTTCGGGGTGGCTCAGGCCGACCTTTCTCAGCAGGGCGAGCACCTGCTCGTCACGCTGGAGAGCCGTTACCTTTTGGTGCAGCTGAATAATTTCCCCGACCTGCACGCCGATCGTCTTCACCGGGTTGAGTGAATTACCCGGATCCTGCGGAACCAGGCTGATTCGCGCCCCGCGAAGGGTATCGAGACGCTTCGCTGACCACCGGCTAATCTCCTCGCCGTTGAGCACGATTTTTCCCGCATCGCGCCGGGCGTTATCCGCCAGCAGGCCAATGATTGCCTGTGCCGTGGTCGTTTTGCCGGATCCGGATTCGCCGACAAAGGCCAGCATTTCCCCTCGCCTGAGGGTAAAGCTGACGTTATGTACCACCTCGCGCCACTGGCGCGCGGTACGGTAGCTGATGGTCAGGTTTTCTACCGAGAGTACGGTCATTTCAGGCCTCCGCTGAACTGCTGGCTGATACGGTTGGTGGCAAGCACGACGGCGATGACGACCATGCCGGGGAAGGTGGTTAGCCACCATGCGGTAGAGAGATAGTTACGGCCTTCGGCGATCAATAAACCCCATTCCGGTACGGGCGGCGGGGTACCGTAGCCGAGAAAGCTCAGCGTGGAGAGGGCCAGGATAGCCTGACCAAACTGCAGCGTGGCAAAGGCGAGGACGGCGGTTAAGGCATTGGGCAGGATGTGTCGCCACAGCACCGCCAGGAACGTCCCGCCGCTGCCGAACGCTGCCTCGACATAATCCGTATGGCGGATGCGCACCACTTCACCGCGCGCGAGGCGGGCGAAGCTGGCAATGGAGGCCACGCCGACGGCAATCGCGGCATTAACGGTGCCAAACCCGAGCAGAATAATGACCGTCAGCGAGAGCAGCAGAGACGGAATGGATAACAGCACGTCGACAAAACGCATCAGGAAAGACTCGACGCGTCCGGCGAACGCCCCGGCGATCACCCCCAGACCGGTGCCCACCACCAGCCCCATCGTGACGGCAGCGAGCGCCGCGCTCAGGGAGTGGGACGCACCATACACAATACGGGTATAAACATCGCGGCCAAGCTGATCGGTGCCGAGCCAGTGGCCCGCCTGCGGCGCCAGACGTTGTGCTCCGGCGATGCCCTCAATCGGGCTGTAGTGGGTTAACAGGCCGGGCGCCACGGCGGCAAAAAGCGCAATAATAATGACCGCCCATGCCAGCCACAGTCCCGGCTGCCACGCGATGCCCTGCCAACCGGGAACGCGTTTTCGCGCGGCGGCAGCGTAATCGACCAGGCTCATGATGCACCTCCGGTAACGGTTTGCAGACGGGGATCCAGCAGCGGCATCAGCAGATCCACCAGCAGATTGATCAGGACAAAACCGAGGGCGGATATCATGACCACCGCCTGAAGCACGGCGATGTCCTGGTTGTTCACCGCCTGCTGGGTCAGCTGCCCGAGCCCGCTGCGGCCAAAAACGGTTTCGGTGATCAGCGCCCCGGCAATCAGCTCGCCCAGCAGCAGCCCGGCAATGTTCAGGACCGGCAGCAGGGCGTTGCCGGTGACGTGACGCCACAGCACGGCGGTTTCACTCAGCCCTTTAGCCCTGGCCACGGCGACAAACGGCTGCGTCGCCACCTGGTCGAGGCTGCGCATCAGGATTTGTGCCAGCGGGGCGGAGATCGGGATCGCGACGGTCACGATCGGCAGGATCAGCCCCTGCAGCGGGGTCGGGTTAATCACCGGGATCAGCCGCAACTGGAAAGAAAAGAGCTGGATGAGGGCAATCCCCAGCCAGAACGTCGGTAAGGAGATAAACAGGACCGGCAGAGACTGGAGGGTATTACTTAGCCAGCGCAGACCCGGCAGGCGCGACGCAAAGGCCAGCGCAAACGCCAGCAGGACCGCGAGTAAAAAGGCGGGCAGGGCGAGGCTCAGGGTATCCGGCAGATTGCTGGCAATCAGCTCGCTGACCGGCACCCCGGCCTGTAACGAGTAGCCGAAATCCCCGCGCAGCATCGCCAGCAGCGTGTGGCCGTATTGCTGCCACAGCGGGCTGTCCGCGCCATAGGCCACGCGCATCTCCTCGATTTGCGCCGGGCTTAAGCCCAGGTCCGGGTTCTGAAATTTAATCAGCACCGCGTCGCCCGGCAGCACCTGGAGCAACACGAACGAGAGGGTAAAGGCGGCCCACAAGACCAGTAGCCCGTGCCCAAAACGTTGAAGAAGTGCGTGGCGCATCGTCAGCTCCTCAGTGTTTCTCTATCCACGCGCCGTAGAACGACGGGCGGCCGACTGCTTCAAAATTGACGCCTTTCAGCCACGGCGCACCGGCAAAGACCTGCGGCTCTTCGAAAATCGGAATGACGTAGGCGTTATCCAGCAGGTAACGCTGGGCATCGCCGGTCAGCTGCAGGCGTTTTTGTGGATCAACCTCTGAGGAGATATTCACCAGCAGCGCATTCAGCTTGTCGTCACGGAAGCTTTTGACCTTGTCGCTGGAGCCGCCTTTTTGCAGCAGGGCGTCGCGGTTAGCGGGGTAGAACATGCTTTTCACCACGTCCGGATCGGCGCGGCCCACTTCGGAGACGGTTAACGGGGTTTTCAGCGGATCAAGGTTATCCAGCGTGCGGCTGCCTGCGTCGCCGGCTTTCACGTTCAGCGCCACGCCCACCTGTCGCCACTGCTGGGCAACCAGCTGCAGCACCTCTTTATTTTGTGGCTGCGGCAGGGATTCATACACCGTCAGCGCCAGCCGCTGTCCATCTTTGGCGCGGATCCCGTCGCTGCCTGCTTTCCAGCCTGCCTCGTCCAGCAGCTGGTTGGCTTTTGCCGGGTCGAAGGACAATTTGTCGCTGAGATCGACAAAGCCAGCGGCGGAATCGGCAATCACCGACTTCGCCTGCGGATAGTTAGCCGAGAAGAGGGTTTCAACCACCTGTTTTGCATTGGTGGCATGCAGCAGCGCCTGACGGACGCGAATATCGGAGACCAGCGGGTTATCCGGACGGAAGCTAATGCTGTCGTTCACCCCGCGCGTCGGGGCGGCGTAGATTTTATAGCCCTGATCGGTCGCCTGCTTTTCGTCATACGCCTGCACCTGGCGAATAAAGTCGGCCTGACCGGCCAGCAGGGCGCCGACGCGCACGCTGTCTTCCTGAGTTACGATAAACTTGATGCCATCAAGATTGGCTGGCCCCTGTTGCGCCAGATTTTTGGGCCCCCACTGGTAGTCCTTACGTGCTTCCAGCGTCACTTCGCGACCCAGCTTCTCGTCCTTCACCACAAACGGGCCAGAGCCAATGATATGCCGGGCGTCACCCAGCTCTTCAAAATTGCGCTTGAGCGTGCTGAGCGAGACCAGTCCCGACCCGATGGTGGCGGTGCCCTGCAGGAATCCCGGTGACGGTTTTTTGAAGTAGAACTTCACGGTCAGCGGGTCGATCACTTCGCTGCGATCGTAGTTATTGATTACTTCTGACACCGGCAGGCGCTGCGCCTTGTTACCTAAGCCGTAGGTATCAAAGTTTTTTGCTACGGCGTTGGCGTCCAGCGGCGTGCCGTCGGAGAAGGTGATCCCCGGGCGAATTTTGAAGGTGTATTCGGTTTTATCGGCGTTGGTGGTCCAGCTTTCGGCCACCCACGGTTCGACCTGCAGCGTCTTTGGGTTCTGCCACGTCAGTTTGTCGGTAATCTGGTTCAGAATGCCGCCGTTCGGGTAGAAGCCGCCGGCAGGCGGATAGAGGTTGGTGTGCGCCTGTTGCTCCAGATAAATCAGCGTGCCGCCTTTAACAGGCGCATCCGCGGACCAGGCGGCGGTGGTCGTCAGAATCAGCGCCGTCAGCAGCGGCAGACGAAGTGGGGTTTGCATGGTGAATTCCTTTGTTATCTTCTTGTTAGCGTCGGATTCATCATCGGGCGCAGGGGAAAACAAGGGAACAAAGGAATTAAGATAAGGATTGCTGGAAAATGGCTATAAAAAAACCGCCCCTGTCAGGAGCGGTAATTGAACGGTGGGTGATTATGAACGCAGGTCAATCACCATACGGCCACGGATCTGGCCCTGTTCCATCTCTTTGAAGATGGCGTTGATGTCCTCGATCGGGCGCATCGTAACTTTCGGCACGACTTTACCTTCAGCGGCGAACTGGAACGCTTCCTGCAGATCCTGACGGGTGCCAACCAGCGAACCCACCACCTGAATGCCGTCCAGCACCAGGCGAGGAATGTCGAGGCTCATCGCTTCCGGCGGCAGGCCAACGGCGACCACACGGCCACCGGCACGCACGGCATCCACCGCCGAGTTGAAGGCGGCTTTTGCGACGGCAGTGACGACGGCGGCATGCGCGCCGCCGGTTTTTTCCTGCACAATTTTAGCGGCATCTTCGCTGCGGGAGTTGATGGTGAGATCCGCACCCATGCTGGCCGCCAGCTTCAGCTGTTCGTCGTTGACGTCAAGGGCGATGACTTTGGCGTTAAAGACGTTTTTGGCGTACTGCAGCGCGAGGTTACCCAACCCGCCGAGACCGTAAATCGCAATCCACTGGCCCGGTTTAATACCCGATACCTTCACTGCTTTGTAGGTGGTGACACCCGCGCAGGTAATGCTGCTGGCCGCCGCCGAATCCAGACCGTCCGGCACTTTTACCGCGTAATCCGCGGTGACGATGCACTCTTCCGCCATGCCGCCGTCAACGGAGTAACCGGCGTTTTTCACGTCACGGCACAGGGTTTCGTTGCCGGAATTACAGTATTCGCAGTGCCCGCAGCCTTCAAAGAACCAGGCCACGCTTGCGCGGTCGCCGACTTTCAGCGACTTCACGCCAGGGCCGACTTCTTTCACGATACCAATCCCTTCATGGCCCAGGATGACCCCGGTTTTATCGCCGAAATCACCGTTCTTCACGTGGAGGTCGGTATGGCATACGCCACAGCACTCCATCTTCAGCAGGGCTTCCCCATGCTTTAGCGGGCGTAAGGTTTTTTCGGTAACGTTGACCTGGTGATCCTGAGTGACAACAGCAGCCTTCATGTGTATCTCCTTGTTCATGATAAGAATCTGCATAGCAGGTGTAGTACCTCTTAAGGATTAATACATTAGCCTGGTAATGCAAGGCTGCAGCAACATAATGTCATCATTTGATTCGATTTCAGATTAAGAATACGGCGTTCCTCTAATAATTAAGGGGGAAAATTCTGGCCCGGCGAGGCGCTCGCCGGGCGCAGACTTACAGCTGGGCTTCTATCTCCTCTATCTCTTTACGCCATTGCGCCTGCAGCTGCGGCTTTTGATGCTTCGGCTTACGCGCCAGATCATCTTCCAGCAGCGTTTCCAGCGCGACCAGGCGTTCAAGCAGATCGTCATGCGGCGAGGGGCGAACCGTCGGCGCCGCGATGTCAGGCGCAGTGGATGTGACCAGCCCCGCGCGTTCACGCAGCCGCTCAAACACCGCTTCTGCATCGTGCCACTCGCTCAGTTTTCCCTCTTCAATCAGCCAGAAACGGTTGCAGCTTTGGCTAATTAACTGACGGTCATGGCTGACCAGCAGGACGCCGCCTTCGAACTGCTGAAGGGTGTGCGCCAGCGCCTCTTTGCCTTCCATGTCCAGGTGGTTGGTAGGCTCATCCAGCATCAGCAGGCTATAGCGGGCAAGTGTCAGGCCAACGAACAGCAGGCGTGAGCGTTCGCCTCCGCTGAGCGTGCTGACCGTTTGTCCGTGACGCGCCCACGGGAAACCGGCGCTTATCAGGGCCATTTTGCGGTTCTGCGGATCCGGAGCGAAAGGCTCCAGCGCGTCGAGTAGCGTGGCGTTGTCCGGCAGCTGATTCAGCGTCTGGTCGTAATAGCCCGGCGACACGCGCGGGTGCAACTTCAGCCCGTCGTGGGTCAGTTCATCGGTAAACTGTCGCCAGATAAGCTTCATCAGCGACGATTTACCGCAGCCGTTACGACCGACAATCGCCACGCGATCGCCGCTTTTTAACCGCGCAACGTCGACGCTGAACAACGCAGGCAGGCCCGGAGCAGGGGGCACGTCAAGGTTTTCCATCTCCAGCAAACGGTCGGCCCGCAGCGCGTCGCCGCGAAGGGTCAGCGTCCACGGGCTACCTGCCGTGAGTTCCGTCTGGCTCTCCCTGAGCCGTTCGACCTGCTTTTCCATCTGTTTGGCTTTTCGGGCCAGGTCTTCGTTGTCGTAAACCTTGCCCCAGGTCGCCAGCCGCTTCGCGCTGGCTGTCACGCGGTCGATCTCCTTTTGCTCCGCCTTGTGGCGCTGCGCATCGCTCTCATCTTTTGCTTCAAGCGACTTGCGTGCTGCCGTACAGGGAAGGGCAAAGTAGTGCAGCGTTTTATCGCGCAGGATCCAGCTGCCGTTGGTGACGGCATCCAGCAGCTGTCTGTCATGCGAGACCAGCACAAAGCTGCCCGACCAGTTCTGTAGGAAGTGTTCCAGCCAGAGCATGGTCGGGAGGTCCAGGTGGTTGCTGGGTTCATCCAGCAGGAGCAGGTCCGGCTCGTGAATCAGCGCCCGCGCCAGCAGCAGGCGGGTGTGCTGTCCGCCGCTCAGCGTGGCGGATTGCAGCGCCATATCCTGCGGGGTGAAGCCCATGCCTGCCAGCAGCGTTTCGGCTTTCCAGCGCAGGCTATCGCGCTCAGCAAAAGGCAGCTGTGCGAGTACGGCATCCAGCATGGTCAGCGGAAAAATAGCGTCCGGGAGATGTTGCTCCACGCGCGCCATCAGGCAGTGCCCGGCCAGCGAGACCGTTCCGGCGGCGGGGAAATCCGTGCCGTCCAGCACCTTCAGCAGCGTACTTTTACCGCAGCCGTTGTCGCCCAGCAGGCCAATGCGGTCGCCTTTTTTCAGCGTAAAGGAGAGTGAGTCGAAGAGCGTGCCAAACGCCGTATCAACGCGTAAAGATTGTGCAGTGAGTAAAGTGCTCATTGTTGCTTACCCAAGAGTTACAGGCATGTTTATGCCTCGTCAAACATTGCTGACGATAACTCAGTAAGCCCGAGAGAAGGGATTTCAGGGGTTGGTGTCTTCGCTCAAGCAGAAGTTATCGCAGCACGATACCGATAACGCTTGAGCTGGTGCGATCACCAAATGTATGTGAAACATTGAAAATTTCACGATACAGCATAATTGGCCTCCTTATATATTCAGTGGGTTAATGGATGAAAGGAGTGTAGCGGGGGAAAAGGGGTTTGGCTAGTGGGTATTCGATGGTGCGGTTTGTTGCCCTCACCCTGACCCTCTCCCACAGGGAGAGGGAAAACAGCCAGCCCGTAGGCCCGGTAAGCGAAGCGCCACCGGGCGGAGCGGATTAAATCGACGTACGGCGATAGCTGCGGTATTCAGGCTTCCAGAAGTTGTCGTCGATGGCCTGCTGCAGCGCGTCGGCAGAAGTTTTCACCGCCACGCCCTGCTGCTGCGCCATTTTACCCACCGCAAACGCGATAGCGCGCGACACCTTATGAATGTCCTTCAGCTCAGGCAGAACCAGACCTTCGCCGTCGTTGACCAGCGGCGAGTGGCCCGCCAGGGTTTCGCTCGCCGACATCAGCATTTCGTCGGTGATGCGGGACGCGCCGGAGGCGATAACGCCCAAACCAATGCCCGGGAAGATATAGGAGTTGTTGCACTGAGCAATCGGATAGGTTTTATCCTTCCACACCACCGGATCGAACGGGCTGCCGGTCGCAACCAGCGCGTTACCTTCGGTCCAGGCGATGATGTCCTGCGGCGTCGCCTCCACGCGGGAAGTCGGGTTAGACAGCGGCATCACGATAGGGCGCTCGCAGTGCTTGTGCATCTCGCGAATAATCTCTTCAGTGAAGAGACCGGTTTGCCCGGAAACGCCGATCAGAATATCCGGCTTCACGTTGCGCACGACGTCCAGCAGGGAAAGGACTTCGTTGTCGGTATCCCAGTTTTTCAGGTTTTCGCGTTTCTGCACCAGCTTCGTCTGGAATGGCAGAAGGTTCGGCATGCCGTCGGTCAGCAGGCCGAAACGGTCCACCATAAAGACGCGGGAGCGGGCCAGCTCTTCGCTTAAGCCTTCGCGCTGCGTCTGGGCGATAATCTGCTCGGCAATACCGCAGCCTGCGGAGCCTGCGCCAAGGAAGACGATTTTCTGGTAGCTCAGCTGGCTTCCCGCTGCACGGCTGGCGGCGATAAGCGTACCCACCGTGACGGCTGCGGTGCCCTGGATATCGTCGTTAAAGGAGCAGATCTCATCGCGATAGCGGTTCAGCAGCGGCATCGCGTTTTTCTGCGCAAAGTCTTCAAACTGCAGCAGCACGTCCGGCCAGCGGTGCTTCACGGCCTGGATGAAGTCGTCGACAAACTGATAGTACTCGTCGTCGGTAATACGCGGATGACGCCAGCCCATATAGAGCGGGTCGTTGAGCAACTGCTGGTTGTTGGTGCCGACGTCTAGCACCACCGGCAGGGTATACGCCGGGCTGATGCCGCCGCAGGCGGTATACAGAGAGAGTTTACCGATTGGGATCCCCATCCCGCCAATGCCCTGGTCGCCGAGGCCAAGAATACGTTCGCCGTCGGTCACCACAATCACTTTGATATTGTGGTTAGGCACGTTCTGCAGAATATCGTCCATGTTGTGACGGTTCTGATAAGAGATGAATACCCCGCGGGAGCGACGGTAGATCTCGGAGAAACGCTCGCAGGCGGCACCCACCGTCGGGGTGTAGATCACCGGCATCATCTCTTCAAGATGGTTTTGTACCAGGCGATAGAAGAGGGTTTCGTTGGTGTCCTGAATGTTGCGCAGGTAGATGTGTTTGTCGATTTCAGTTTTGAAACCCTGGTACTGGATCCACGCGCGCTCTGCCTGTTCTTCAATGGTTTCAACCACTTCGGGCAGTAAACCTAGCAGGTTAAAGCTGCTGCGCTCTTCCATGCTGAAGGCGCTGCCTTTGTTGAGCAGGGGGAATTCGAGTAAAACCGGTCCGGCGTATGGGATGTATAAGGAACGATGTTTTTTCAGTTTGTTGTCCATGTCACTCACTCTTTTTATGAAGATCCGTCCCTGACACTGCTGTTTGTCATCTTTCTGGCCTGTGCGATGGGGTGCGGTCCGGCGGTATTATAAAGGAGCTAAATATTAATTACCGCAACACATAAACAAAAACACCATCGGGATTACCGATGGTGTTCTGGATCTCAGTCTGGAACTTACTTGCCGGCGTGGCGTTTTCTGCCGGTGGCGTGAGTGACTTGGGTTTCGTGGTCGCCTTCAATCACCACTTTACGCTGATTAGAAAGCTTGTAGTTCAGTCCCAGAATATGGCGTGCCTGACGGTTCGATTTCATATTAACTCCTCAATCCTGTTGATAGTTTTAAGGACCAGTTTGCTTACGCAAACGAAATGTAACCCCTTAGGTTGCAGATCCAGCTTAGCAGGTTTTTACAAGGGTGCGTTTTGCCCGCTGACGACGTAGTTAATGGTCTGCTGGTAGATGTCACTGAGGATGTCATTATCTGTGGATTCCACCCACTTGGTGAGTTCCATCAAAATGTCATCTTCAGTCACAGCACCGTGCTCGGCGTGAAGACCCTGTGCAATCGCGTTAACGAGTTCAGGTTGTGCTGCTGCGGTATTTGCCGGGTAATAAGTAAACATGCTGCCTCCGTGTCGTTGTCTGTTTAATGGTACGGCTCGCAAAAAAATTAATTCATAAACAGAATGGCAAATATTTTCCCGGTTGTGGCTCAGATTCATCTTAGAAATAAAAATGACATAAGTGTATGCTTTTGTGTGGTTTTGAAATGTGGGGGTAAATCGACGTGGCGTTGAGAGAATATTATGACGGTGCTCCTGCTATCACGAAAATATAGCAGGAGCAGAGTTTACATTACCACTTCATTTCGCCGGTATTCACCTTAGCGCTTAATTCCAGCGAGCTCTCTTCAGCCAGGTTCGGATACTGTTTTTTCAGGGTGCTGATGACGCCTGCAGAATCTTTATGAACGGATAAGGCCTTTTCAAAGCGCTGGAGATAGTCACGGGTAAAATCAATCGCCCCCGTCCCGGCTGGCGGGATACCCAGATAGTGACCCGGGATGACGCGCTCGGGTTTGTGCGCCGCCATATTCACCAGCGTTTCCTGCCACTGCTTACGGCTTTCTGCTGTCTGGGTGTCTGCCGTCCAGACGTGAATTCCCCAGGCTACCCCGGTGCCGCCGAGGATGGTTTTCGCTGACGGGATCCACACATAGGCCGCATAGCTGTCAGGCTGTTCGATATCGATCTTTTCTCCGTCGACCATAAACGTGGTGGAGGCGAGCACCTGCGGGACGACCAGCTCGGTTGGCGCACCGTCTTTCATCTGCGGACCCCAGAAGGCGAGCTTGGCGTCTTTGGTGGCCTTGATGTGGTCAACCACATGCTGCGTGGCCACCACTTTAGCGTTCGGGAAGGCTTTGACCAGCGGCTGCAGGCCAAAATAGAAATCCGGATCGCCGGAGGTGATCACAATCTTGTTCAGGGTTTTACCGCTTTGACGAATTTTCTCTACCAGCGCTTCGCCATCCTTCACGCTGAACTGCGCGTCAAACAGCACCGCTTCTTTCGGGCCGGAAACCAGCGTGGAGGAGACCGCGAAAATGCCTTTCTCCTGCGGGTTATAGGTATCAATGCTCAACGGCGCGGCAAAAACAGCCGGAGTGAAAAGCGTGGAAAGCAGGGCTATGTGGGTGAATTTCATGCTGTTGTCTCTGTTGTTCAGGAATGTCTCTATTGTACGGATATTCGCATTTGCCAGAATTCCTGAAACAGGACATGCTTAGTTTCATAAATCGAGCAGATGGAGTTGATATGGATCGCGTTATTGCCGCTCAGGTTTACAACCGGATATGCGAGCTGGGAAGTTTGAGCGCGGCGGCCCGCGCGCTGGGTATTTCCCGACCAATGGTGAGCCGCTACCTTGAACAGATGGAAAAGTGGGCGGGGACGCGTCTGGTAAACCGCTCCACGCGCAAGCTGACGCTGACTGCGGCAGGGGAAAAGGTGCTGCAAAAAACGCGGACGCTTTCGCAGATCTCGCAGGAAATTGAAGGCCAGTCAGAGAAAGATCTCCCGTCAGGTACCCTGCGGGTGGCCTGCGCGCACTTTACCGCGATGCACCTGATTGCGCCGGTGCTGCCCGGTCTGCTCTCGCGCTACCCGCAGCTGCGCATCGAACTGGATGTGAACAACCATCCGGTCAGCCTGGTGGGAGAACGCATTGATGTCGCCGTGCGCATTACCGACAATCCCGAACCCGGCATGATTGCCCGCAGGCTGGGGGAGTGTCGCTCGGTGCTCTGCGCCTCGCCGGAGTATCTGGCGCAGCACGGCACGCCCGTCAGCCCCGAAGAATTAGCCCGGCATAACTGCCTGCACTACAGCTTTTTTGCCGGGCAGTCCTGGCACTTCCTGACGCCGGAAGGCGAAAGCCTGAGCGTGGCCGTCAGCGGCAACCTGAGCGCCAGCATCTCTTCGCTGCTGATGGACGCGGCGGTTAAGCACTGCGGTATCGCCATGCTGCCGGAGCGTGAGGCGCGAACCGCGCTGGCGCAGGGAATACTGGTGCCGGTACTGGAGACGCTGGAGCCGAAACCGCTGGCCATCCATGGCATTTATCAGTCCCGGGAATACCAGCCTGCCGCGCTGCGGGTGTTCCTCGACGCACTGGCGCACCATTTACTCAGTGACTAAGACTCGTCTGTCTTGCCCGCAAAATCCGGACAGCCTTCTATACTTAACCCTTTGTAAGCCAAAAGGAGAGCAAGAATGACTATTCATAAGCACGGTTCGGCACACTGGTCTGGCGACATTAAGCGCGGTAAAGGGACGGTTTCCACCGAGAGCGGCGTTCTCAATCAGCAGCCTTATGGTTTCAATACCCGCTTTGAGGGTGAAAAGGGGACCAACCCGGAAGAACTGATCGGCGCGGCACATGCGGCCTGTTTTTCGATGGCGCTGTCGCTGATGCTCGGGGAAGCGGGCTATACCGCTGACGCTATTGATACCACCGCGGACGTCTCTCTGGATAAAACCGACGGCGGCTTTGCGATTACGAAGGTTGCCCTGAAAAGCAAGGTGACCGTCCCGGGCATCGCCCCACAGCAGTTCGACGGTATCATTCAGAAAGCGAAAGCGGGATGCCCGGTTTCGCAGCTTCTGAAAGCCGAGATTACCCTGGACTACACGCTAAATTAACTCCCTGCCGGGTTTGCGCCCGGCTATCCCTTCAGTGCGGCGGGAAACACCTCCGCCAGCCACGCAATAAACACCTTAAGACGGTGCGTCAGATGCCGGTTCTGAGGGTAAACCACATGAAACGGATAGGCGGCAGGGCGCCAGTCGCTCAGGATCGCCGTCAGCGTACCCGCCTGTAAATACGCATTTGCCGAATACTCAAACGTCTGAACGATCCCCAATCCCGCTGCGGCAGCCGCCAGATGGGCATTACTTTCGTTTACGCCGAGAAAATGCGGAATATTGATTTCCAGCGTCTCGCCGTTCTCTCTGAAGCGAAACGGAAATGCCCGCCCGGTGACGGGCGAGAGGTAGCTAATGAGCTTGTGGCCGTTGCACAGCTCCTGCGGATAGGCCGGAACGCCATGGTGTTTCAGGTAACCCGGCGTCGCGCAGGTGACCATTTCGGCGTTGCCAATATGGCGGGCGATGAGGGTCGAGTCGTTCAGCGGGCCGCCGCGGATGACGCAGTCTACGTTACCGCTGATAAGATCCACCGGACGATCGGCTACTCCAAGATCGATGCGGATTTCCGGATAACGCTGCATAAAATCCGGCAGCAGGGGAATAAGTACGTCCCGAGCGGTGGAGCCGCCCACGTCAACCCGCAAATGCCCTTTGGGCGTCGCGCGGGAAACGCGAAACGCGGTGTCGATATCTTCGATATCTATCAAGACCCTGAGCGCTTTTTCATAGTAATCCGCCCCTTCCGGCGTCGCGACCACCCGGCGAGTCGTCCGGTGCAGGAGACGTATCTCAAGATGCGACTCAAGCGCTTTCACCAGCTTGCTCAGGGTGGCAATGGGCATGTTCAGCGAGTCCGCCGCGCGGGTAAAGCTGCCGGTTTCCACCACCCGGGTAAAAGCGCGCATCGCCATTAGCTGGTCCATTAGGCTCCCCTGATTATTTCTGTGTGTGAATAGTCATTTTCATTTTTGCCGGTTTTTCACTAATCCGGCAAGGGCTAAAGTTTGTCCAACGCAAACCCAACAAAAGGTAAATGACATGAACACGACTCTCTCAGGAAAAATCGCACTGGTCACCGGCGGCAGCACCGGCATCGGTCTTGCCACGGCGCAGGAGCTTGCTGCACAGGGCGCGAAGGTGTACATCACCGGACGACGTCAGGCCGAGCTGGACGCGGCGGTGGCTGAAATCGCTTCAACGGCAGTGGGCATTCGCGCTGACGTGTCAAAACTGGCGGACCTGGACGAGGTCTATGCCCGGATAGCCAAAGAAGAAGGCCGCCTCGATATTCTGTTCGCCAATGCGGGTGGCGGCGATATGCTGCCGCTGGGCGCGATAACCGAAGAGCAGTTTGACCGGATTTTCGGCACCAACGTCCGCGGGGTGCTGTTTACGGTACAGAAGGCACTGCCGCTGCTGTCCGCCGGATCCTCGATTATTCTGACCGGCTCGACGGTGTCCATTAAGGGGACGGCAAACTTTAGCGTCTACAGCGCCAGCAAGGCCGCCGTGCGCAACTTTGCCCGCTCCTGGGCGCTGGATTTGCAGGGCCGTGGGATCCGCGTCAACGTGGTCAGCCCGGGCCCGATCAAAACCCCAGGCCTCGGCGATCTGGTGCCGGAAGAACATCGTCAGGGACTGTACGACGCGCTGGCCGCACAGGTGCCGCTCGGCCGTTTAGGCGCGCCGGGTGAGGTGGGTAAAGCGGTGGCGTTTCTGGCCTCCGACGCGGCCAGCTTTATTAACGCCACCGAGCTGTTCGTGGACGGTGGGATGGCGCAAATTTAACCCAGACTGCGCCAGCAGCGGACATCACGGCCCTCGCGAGAGGGCTGTAACGGCTGAGGACGTTCGCACCCCTGCGCGGCCATCGGGCATCGGTCACGGAAAAAACAGCCTTCGGGCAGATGACGGTTGCCGGGAAGCTCCGTTTTGCGTAAGGCCAGCGTCTCATCCAGCGGTTCACCGGTGCGGGGAACCGAATCGAGCAGCAGACGGGTGTAAGGATGGCGCGGCTCCCCAAGCACCTGAGCGGCGCTGCCCAGCTCCACAATCTGCCCAAGGTACATCACCGCCACGCGGTCGCTCATGTGCCTGACCACCGAGACGTTATGTGAGATCAACACGTAGGTCAGATTACGCTGCTGTTGCAGGGTCACCAGCAGGTTGAGGATCTGCGCCTGCACGGAAATATCCAGCGCGCTGGTGGGTTCATCGAGCACGATGATATCTGGATCTGACGAGAGCGCCCGGGCGATGGCAATGCGCTGGCGCTGTCCGCCGGAGAAGGCGTGCGGAAGCCGGTCGAGATACTCCGGGCGAATGCCCACCTGTAGCGCCAGGTTTTCAGCCAGCTGACGGCGTTCGCGCTCGCTGCTGCGCTTTTGTACCCACACCGGCTCGGTGATAATGCGCCAGACCGGCAGGCGCGGGTCGAGCGAAGAGAGCGGATCCTGAAACACCATCTGCATGCCGCCCGCGTGGTGCGCCCGCTGGCAGGCGCCGGTGCTGGGCTTAAGCATGCCCATCAGCAGCTGGGCCAGCGTGCTTTTCCCGCAGCCGGACTCCCCGACAATGCCAAGCGTCTCTCCCCGACGGATCTCAAGGTCGAGCCCGTTGAGCGCGTGGACCTGTTCCGTCACGCGGCCCAGCCAGTTTTTACGTGCCGCAAAATTCACGTGCACGCTATCCAGTTCCAGCAGTACATCAGACATGGGCTTTCTCCCGTTGTGGATACCAGCAGGCAGCCTGTTGGCCTTCTGCGCCATGGGGCTGTAAGCGCGGTGTTTCGCTGCATTTCGTCCCGGCGGCAAAGCAGCGCTCGCGGAACGCGCATCCCTGCGGAAGCTGGCTGAGGTTGGGGACCGTGCCGGGGATGGCGGGAAGCGGGGCGCGCGGCTGGCCGTTTTCCGGCGCGCACTGCAGCAGACCAATGGAATAGGGATGTACAGGCTGTTGGATCAGCGTTTGCGTGGCACCGCTCTCGATCACACTGCCCGCATACATCACGTACATTCTGTCGCAGAGCTGGGACACCACGGCCATATCGTGGCTGATAAACAGCACCGAGGTGCCGCTGGCCCGTGCCTTGTGTTTCAGCAGGCGCAGCACCTGCAGCTGGACGGTGACGTCCAGCGCGGTGGTCGGTTCGTCGGCGATAATCAGCTCCGGCTCGCAGGAGAAGGCAAGGGCGATCATCACCCGCTGGCGCATCCCGCCGGACAGCTCAAACGGATAGCGCGCCATGACCGCTTTCGCATCCGGGATTTGCATCTCTTCCAGCAGGGTAATCGCCTTCTGCTGCGCCTCATGCCGGGAAAGCAGCTGATGCTGGCGGATCACCTCCACCATCTGTTTGCCAATCCGCCGCGTCGGGTTGAGGGCGGTCATGGGCTCCTGAAAAATCATAGCGACCTTTGCGCCGCGCCACTGGCGAAGCTGTTTCTCGGATGCCGTCAGGACATTTTCGCCGAGTAATTTCACCTGACCATGATGAATGCGGTAGCTGCCTTCCGGCAGCAGACGCATGGCGAGCATGGCGGTCACCGATTTACCTGAACCGGATTCACCCACCACGCCGACAATTTCACCCCTGCCGATCTCCAGCGAGACGTGGTTCAGCGCGTGGACCTCGCCGCGGAAAATCGGGAAGCTCAGATGCAGGTCTTCAATCTTGAGTACCGGATCGGTCATCACTGTTTACCTCCCGATTTCGGATCCAGCAGATCGCGGATACCGTCGCCAAACAGGTTAAAGCCCACGGCGGTTATCAAAATCGCCGCACCGGGAAACGCGCAGTACCACCACTGGTCCAGAACGTAGTTACGGCCGACGGCCACCATCGCGCCCCATTCGGCGGTAGGCTGCTGCGCTCCCAGGCCAATAAACCCCAGCGTGGCGGCCATCAGGATGGCGCTGCCGATGTCCAGCGATGCCTGCACAATCAGCGGCGGCAGGGCGTTGCGCAGGATGTGCCAGCGGATCAAATGCCAGCGGGAGGCGCCAAAGGTGCGGGCGGCCTGCACGTAGGTAAACTGGCGCACCACCAGGGTTTGGCCGCGTGCCAGGCGGACGTAAAACGGAATGCGGACAATCGCAATTGCTAGCATGGCGTTAAACAGGCTCGGCCCGAGCGCGGCGGCCAGCGCCATGGTCAGCACCAGGGAAGGTATCGAGAGCATAATGTCCATCACCCGCATGATGACGGCGTCGCCGCGCCCGCCCAGCACGCCGGACAGACAACCCAGCAGCGAACCGATGCCGCCCGCAATCACCACCACCGCCAGTCCGGCGGTAATGGACTGCTGGCTGCCCGCCAGCACGCGGCTGAACAGATCGCGGCCCACCTCGTCGGTACCAAACCAGTGCTGCGCAGACGGCGCCTGCAGGCGCGCGGTCAGATCCAGCGCGTTTGGATCATGCGGCACGATCCACGGCGCGGCCACCATAATGAAAAGCATCACCAGCATAATGACGCCGCCAACGATCGTGAGCGGGCTTTGACGCAGCATCCAGAACAGCTTTGCCCAGTTGATGCGTTGTCTGACGGGTTTAACCGGGACGGGCGTTTCCTGCGTTAACATCATTCGGCACCTCCGCGCCCAATTCGCGGGTCAATCCACAGGTAAAGCAGATCGACCACCAGATTAACCAGCACGTAGGCCAGCGAAACAACGACGGCAAAGCCCATCACGGCAGGGAAATCGAGCGCCTGAATGGATGTCACCACCCAGGCCCCCATGCCCGGCCAGGCAAAGACGGTTTCGGTCAGCACGGCGCCGTACAGCAGGTCGCCCAGCGCCAGCCCGAGCACGGTAATCGACGGGATCATCGCATTCGGCAGGGCGTAGCGCAGGACGATATACCAGCCGGGCAGGCCGCTGGCGCGGGCCGTGCGAATGTAGTCTTCGCTAAGCTGCTCCAGCATCGCCGAGCGAACCTGACGCGCCACGATGCCCAGATGCACAAACGCCAGCGTCAGCGAGGGCAAAATCAGGTGCTGCAGCGCATTGAAAAAGACCTCTCCATTACCTTCCAGCAGGGCATCCAGCAGATAAAAGCCGGTGACGTGGGCAGGCGGGTCGAGCCAGTCGTCCAGCCTGCCGCCGCCCGGCAGGATCTGCAGGTGCCCGTAGAACAGGACAATGACGCCCAGCCCAAGCCAGAAGGCCGGGGTGGAGATCCCGGTAATCGCCATTAAACGCACCAGGTGATCCAGCCAGCGGTTGCGGTAGACCGCCGACAAAATTCCCAGCGGCACGCCGATGACCAGCGCCAGCAGCAAGGAACAAAAGGCCAGCTCCAGCGTGGCGGGGAAAAAAGCCTTCAGGTCTTCCGCAACCGGACGGCCGGTCCGGATGGAGGTGCCTAAATCACCGTGGGCCAGGGCGTCCACGTAACGGCCAAACTGAACATACAGCGGCTGATCCAGTCCCAGCTGCTGGCGAATGTTCTGCACGATATCGTCGCTGGCGCGGTCGCCGGCCAGCAGACGGGCCGGATCGCCGGGGATCAGGTGCGAAATAATAAAAGTGATAATACAGACACCGGCCACCACAAGGAGTAACCCCCAGCAGCGCTGGCGCACGATGCTCCAGAACGTCATACACTTTCCCCCGGCGAAACGGTTACTTGCTCATGGTGGCGATGTTAAACACCTGCTCGAGCATTGGATTAAAGGTGAAGCCTTTGACCTCTTTGTTCATCGCCAGCTGGTAGTTCTTCTGGAACAGATAAACGTAGGCCGCCTCGTCGATGACTACCTTTTGCGCCTGCTGGTAATCTTTGGTGCGTTCAGCCTGGTCGGTGGTTTTCAGCGCGGCCTGCAGCAGGGAATCGACCTCTTTGTTCTCATAGAACGAGCGGTTGCCCGGCAGCCCTTTTTTGTCCGATTCGAACCAGTAGTTCATGAACATGTACGGGTCGGCAAAGTCCGGGCTCCAGTTGCCGATGGCAATGTCGTAATCGCCTTTGCCGACGCGGTCGCGCATGGTGGCATTGGCCAGTTTTTCCAGCTTGACGTTAATGCCGATCTTGCCAAGGCTGGCCTGCGTTGAGAGCGCGATAGGCTCCCAGTTCGGATCGTTGTCAGAGTAGAGGAAGGTCAGGCTGGCGGGCTTGTCTTTAACCTTCTCCAGGGCCGCTTTGGCTTTTGCCTCGTCGAGGCTGTACTGCATTGCCGTGGCGTCAAATCCCCACATGCCTTCCGGGATCGGGCCGCGCATCTGCTTGCCGTTGCCGCTCAGAATGCCTTTCACCATCCCCTGATAGTCTGTCGCCCAGGAGACCGCGCGGCGTAAATCGACCTGATTGAGCGGCGCTTTGCTGTTGTTGAGGTAGAGATAGGTCACGCGCAGGGACGGGTATTCGGCGACGGCGACTTTCCCTTCCTGCTTCAGGGCTGACAGCTGATCAACCGGCAGGGAGTCGGCAATGTCCAGGTCACCGCGGGAAAGCTGCAGACGGCGCGACGCGCTCTCACCGATAATTTTCACCGAGACGCGCTTGAAGTGCGGTTTGTCGCCCGACCAGTGCGGGTTTGGCACCAGCACCAGCTGCTGGCCTTTCTGCCAGCTCTTCAGCATAAACGGCCCGGACCCGGCGGTGTTTTGCGCCAGATAGCCGCGCGCGTCGTCCGCGGCATTGGCCTTCAGCACCGCAGGGTTAATGATGGAGGCGCCGTCGTTCGCCAGGGTGTAGAGGAAAGGCGCGAACGGCTGGCTGAGGGTGAATTTCACCGTATGGTCATCAACGGCATCAATTTTCAGATCTTTTGGGAAGGCTTCAGACGGCCCCTGGCTGAGCTTCAGCAGGCGTTCAAAGGAGAGTTTGACCGCCTCGGCGGTGACCGGCGTGCCGTCGGAGAATTTGGCGTTATCCGCCAGGGTGAAGGTCCACTCTTTCTGGTCGTCGGAGGCTTTCCAGCCCGTCGACAGATCGCCTTCCACCTCGGTAGAGCCTGGCTTGTACTTGACCAGACGCTGGTAGGATGGATAGGTGACGGTCCAGTCGTTGTTATCAATAGTGATGGCCGGATCGAGCGTTTGCGGGTCGGCGGCTTTCCCGATGACCAGCATGTCTTTCGGGACGGCAGCCAGCGCCAGCGGTGCACTCAGGGCCAGCGTGGCGGCAATGACGGTCGAGAGAAGCGATGTTTTCATGGCAGTGCTCCAGGTTTAAAGAGGGGTGTGCGTCAGGGGAAAACAGGCAAAACGGTCATCAAGCAGCGGGTAGCTGGCGGCGTTCGGCAGTTCGAAGTGCCACCATTCGCTGCCGATCCCGACAAAACCGCCGCCGAACATGATGGCGTTCAACAGCAGACGGTTGCGCTGGGCGTGGGGCGGCACGGAAGGGTGATACGGATGCGAGCGGTCATGCATTTCGTCAAAACCGGCGCCCATATCCAGCACGGCGTTATGCTCGTCCATCAGGGTCACGTCGATGGCCGTGCCGCGACTGTGGTTGGAGCCAATCGCCACGTCGACAACATATTCCGGGTTCGGGCAGGCCTCCCACAGCTGGGCCTGCGCCTGCTGTGGCCGATAGGCGTCGTAAACCACCAGCTTCAGTCCGGCCAGCGTGGCAATGCTGATGGCTTTTGCCAGCGCGGTGGCCGCGTCGGTATGCAGCAGGCACAGCGCCTCCTGGTAAATTGGGCGGCCGGTAATATTGTCGGCGGTGGCGTACTTCAGATCGATATGCAGCGTGGGGAACGTCTTCGCCACATCAATCAGTTCACTCTCTACGGGCATAGCTCCGCTCCTTTAGCGTTCGAATTGACCAAACTCTTGTTGTAATTGTCGGTTTACTGCCAGGCGCGCCGGAAGCGCATCACCCAGCGCTTCCACCACACCCGACAGCAGCAGGTTGAACAGACAGCTCACAGGGGCAAGTGAATCCCAGAAATGACCGGTATCGGTTTTCACCTGCAGTAAATCAATCGGATAATCCCGCGCCCACGGGCACCAGATATCGGTGATTAAGGCCAGCGGAATGCCTTTCTCGCTCGCGACGCGGCAGTACTGTCGGGCCATCGTGGAGTAGGTACGCGTATCGGTCAGCACGACATAAGGGTGCGCAAACCCGGAGTTCAGGGATTCCACCCAGCTGCCGGATGCCCCTTCGGAGTAACTCACCCGCGGGCGGAGGTATTCAAGGTGGCTGAAGAAGGCGTTGGCGATCCCGCGCGTGGACTGGATCCCCAGCACAAAGACCGCGTCCGCGTGGGCCAGATGGTGCACCACCTGACGAAAAGCGTCCGTTTGCGCCAGCTGATACACCTGCGTGATGGCGTCCACTTCCAGCGACAGGGCGTGCTGAAGGCGGTTGGGCAGGGGGCGCTGCTGCTGCCAGGAGTCGAGGCGCTCGTTCATGCCCCAGGGCTGATACGGATCGCGCAGGCTTTTTTTGGCATCCTCCAGGTTGCGATACCCCAGCTTGCGCAGAAAGCGTCCGACGGTGATCCCGCTGGTTCCGCTCGCCAGCCCGACGCTCTCCGCCGTTTCAAACGGGATTTGCGCGGCGTGCGCCAGCAGCCAGCTTCCGACCCGCTTCTCGCTGGGGGTAAGCTGGCTGAAGGTCGCTTCGATACGGCTCAACATCTCAGGTTTCGTCGTCATACCGCCTCGCTGTTAACAGGCTGTCAATGGCCGAAATTGTGTTACCTGATTAACAATGCATGACGCGTGCCATGTTCACAGGCGGGCGAAAACCCGCTGCGCAGTAAACTTCATGCAATATTTGGTTAACCAATGATCAACATTTGTGCAGCGTAGTTCACTTTTGGTGCACTGGCTGACCGGACAGGTATGAATTTGGTGAATACGTCAGCCTGTTCACATTTTTGATAAGATAGAAGCACTGAGAACATAAAAGGGATCCCTCATGGCGAATTTGCCCTGGCGAGTCAGCGTGCGCCTGATCGCGCTTGCAAAGAAAACAGGAATGGTCGTGGGGATCGTCCTGGTCGTCCTGCTGGCGGTGCGGGTGTATCTCTCGCAGCAGGGGCCGGAACTGCACCTGTGGCACACCTGGCGGGCAGATGAGATGTCCGTTCGCGAGCTGGATAACGCCGATTTTGCCGGGTACCTCGCCCGGGAAAAGGCGATTTTCACCGATCTGGATAACGCGGTGACGGCGAAAACAGCGGGCGAGGAACAAACCCCGTTAAACCGCTATTACCGCCAGAGCCTGGTGTGGCCCGGTCAGTTTGCCCCCGATGCCAACCGCTCCTTTGTGCTGATGCCAGCCGGCAACCCCCGCGGCGCGGTGGTGCTGCTGCACGGGCTGACGGATTCGCCATACAGCGTCAGGCGCCTTGCCGTGAACTATCAGCAGCACGGCTTTGTGGCCGTGGTCCCGCGACTTCCCGGACACGGCACCGCGCCCGGTGCGCTGACGGACGTGGACTGGGAAATGTGGCTGGCGGCCACGCGCCTTGCCGTACGGGAAGCCACGCGCCTGGCGGGTGATGCGGTGCCTCTGCATCTGGTGGGTTACTCCAACGGCGGGGCGCTGGCGATGAAATATGCCCTCGATGCGCTGGACGCGCCTGCACTGCGTAAACCGCAGCAGGTGATCCTGCTCTCGCCGATGATTGGCGTGACGGCCTTTGCGCGGTTCGCCGGTTTCGCCGGGCTACCGGCGCTGCTGCCGCCGTTTGCCAAAGCGGCCTGGCTGAATATCTCCCCGGAATATAATCCGTATAAATACAATTCGTTCCCGGTGAACGCCGCCCGCCAGTCGTGGCTGCTGACGAAGGCCCTGCAGGAGCAGATTGGCCGCGCGGCGCGGGAAAACAGGCTGGCGAATTTGCCGCCGGTGCTGGCGTTCCAGTCGGTCATGGACTCCACGGTCAGTACCCGCGCGGTGGTCAGTGGCCTGTTTGACCAGCTTCCGGCAAACGGCAGCGAACTGGTGATGTTCGATATCAACCAGGCGGCGAGCTTCCGTCCGCTCTTCAAACCGTCGTCCTGGACGGCCACCACGGCGCTGCTACCGGTCGCGCAGAGACGTTACGGTGTCACTATTATCACCAATGCCAGCGAGCACAGTTTCTCGACGGTGGCGAAAATAACCCCGGCAGGCAGAACGCAGGAGACGGTGGTGCCGCTTGCCCAGTCCTGGCCGCAGGATGTCTATTCCCTGTCGCACGTTGCGGTGCCGTTCCCGCCGGATGACGATCTCTATGGTCGCGAACCTGGGGTGAAAAATCGCTACGGTATCAGCCTGGGGACGATTGCGCTCTGGGGAGAAACGTCCGTATTAAGCGTCGGAAAAGAGGCGCTGATGCGGGTCACCTCGAACCCGTTTTACGACTTTATGCAGGAGAGGATTAACAGCCGGATTGGGGACGAGAAAAAGTAACGTTCCCCTGTAGCGTGAATATGTTAGGTCGCATTGATTAAGTATGTTACATAGTAGCTTCAAGGCACCTCTCTTTCTCATTGGAACCCCTTTTTGTGCTGACGACTCTGATCTACCGAAGCCAGTTGAATTTATCCCGCCCGTCCACTGAACTGCGGGAGCTGGTGGCGCGCGCCAGGGGCCGCAACACAAAACTGGCTATTACCGGCGTCCTCCTGGCTAATGGGAATGAGGTTCTGCAGATCCTCGAAGGGTCGGAAGAGAGTGTGGTCAAACTTTTCCATACCATCCGTGAGGACAAGCGGCACAGTGGGGTGGTAGAACTGCTGCGGGACTATGGTCCGCGCAGACGCTTCGAAAACGTCGGGATGCTGCTGTTTGATCTGCAAACGCAGTCGCCGAAAGAGGTGCTGCAGTCGGTGCTGCGCTACAGCAAGCTGGACAGCTATCTGACCTCCGACGATCGGGTGTTCAAATTTATTCAGACCTTTATAACCGGTAAACGTCCGGTCCCGTCGGGGGCACGCTACACCGCGGACAAATGGACGCTCTCGACCGAAACGCTACCCTTTGGCGAACACCTGGGCCTGATTGCCGGGCAAACCTGCCAGTTTGCGCTGCAGCCTATTGTCGAGCCCTCGGAAGGGAAGATCAGCTCCCTTGAGGCGCTTATCCGCGGCAACGACGGCGGCAGCCCGGAGCATTTCTTCAGCACCGTCGACCCGGACAACATCTACGAAGTCGATCTCCAGACAAAAGCCTATGCCTTTGCGCTGGCGGAAAAGCTGGGCATTGGCAGCCATAAAATCGCGGTAAACCTGCTGCCCATGTCGCTGGTGAATGTCCCTGGCGCAGTGGAATTTCTGGTCGATCAGATTAAAAAACATGGTCTTCAGCCGGAGCAGGTGGTCATTGAAGTCACTGAAAACGAGATGATCTCCGGGTTCAACCAGTTTAACAGTGCCATCAAGCAGCTTCGCGGTGAGGGGATTGGCCTGGCGATCGATGATTTTGGCTCGGGCTATGCCGGACTTTCGCTGCTGACCCGGTTCCAGCCGGATAAAATTAAAATCGACCGGGAAATTGTCAGCAATATTCACCTGAGCGGCCCGAAACAGGCAATTGTGCGCTCCATCATCAGCTGCTGCTCCGATCTTGAAATCACCCTGGTGGCGGAAGGTATCGAGAAAATTGAGGAGTGGTGCTGGCTCGAATCTGCCGGGATCCGACGCTTTCAGGGATTTCTGTTTGCCCGGCCGCAGCTGAATGGCGTCGGCGATATCCACTGGCCGCATCTGGTGCGTTAAGTCAAATTTCCCTCCCGTTATTTCCCCTTTGCCCGGCCTGTGCTTAAATAGCTAAATCGGTTTAACATAGTTTAGCTACGAGGATCACATGAAGAAAATCTGGGTACTTGGCGATGCGGTAGTGGATTTGCTGCCAGATGGAGAAGGTCGATTACTGCAGTGCCCTGGCGGCGCGCCAGCGAACGTCGCGGTCGGTATTGCCCGGCTGGGCGGCCAGAGCGCCTTTATTGGCAGGGTTGGCGACGATCCTTTCGGGCGGTTTATGGCGAAAACGCTCGCTGACGAGCGGGTTGACGTGACGTGGATGCGCCTTGACCCGGCGCACCGCACCTCAACGGTGGTGGTTGATTTGGACGACCACGGCGAGCGATCGTTTACCTTCATGGTGCGCCCGAGCGCCGATCTGTTTCTCGAACCCGACGACCTGCCGACGTTCAGCGCCGGGGAGTGGCTGCACGTCTGCTCCATCGCCTTAAGCGCCGAGCCGAGCCGTGCCACGACCTTTCAGGCGATGGCCGCCATCCGGGAGGCGGGCGGTTACGTCAGTTTCGACCCCAATATTCGCCCGGATCTCTGGCCGGATGAGAACGCACTTCACCGCTGTCTTGAACAGGCACTGCAAAGCGCTGACGTGGTGAAACTTTCGGTAGAAGAACTGGCCTTTTTCACCGGCAGCGCGGAGGTAAACGTTGGTCTGGAGGTGCTGATGCAGCGCTGCCCGGCGCGTCTGGTGCTGGTTACCCAGGGAAAAGCGGGCGTAACCGCGTGGCATGAAGGTACCGTAAAACACTACCCGGCAACGCCTGTGCAGTGCATTGATACGACCGGCGCGGGCGACGCCTTTGTGGCGGGGCTGCTCTACGGTCTGGCCGACGGTCAGGCGCTGCCTCCGGTTATCGCGCTCGCCCAGCGCTGCGGCGCGCTGGCCACCACCGCCAAAGGGGCGATGACCGCGTTGCCCTGGCAGCACGACCTGTAATTTCTCCTCTCCTGGCCGCCATCCGGCGGCCTGAATTGTCGCCTCGATCACACTTACTAAATCGGTTTAGCAAAAAAGATTGCCGATCCAAAATTCACAGGTTTAGTATCAGCAACCTAAACCGGTTTAGCAATTTAGCACGTTTAATGACTTCTTTTAGGGATGCGACAAAATGTATAAAAAACGCAGACTTGCCGTGATGATAGGCATGCTGGCCGGAAGTACCTCTGTTTTTGCCCAGACGGATATGTCCAGTATTGAAGCGCGCCTTGCCGCGATGGAGCAGCGCCTTCAGGACGCGGAGACGCGCGCGCAGGTAGCCGAGAAGCGCGCCGCGGCAGCAGAACAAAAAACGCAGCAGCTGGTTGCCGCTCAGCAGCAGGCGCAAACGACGACCCAGGAGGTGGCGCAGCGCACCACCGCGCTGGAGAAAAAGGCGGATCAGACCGGCGGGTTTGAGTTCCACGGCTATGCCCGCTCTGGCCTGCTGATGAACGATGCGGCCTCCAGCAGCAAAAGCGGCCCTTACCTGACGCCAGCCGGTGAAACCGGCGGTGCGGTGGGGCGTCTGGGTAACGAAGCCGACACCTACGTCGAGCTGAACCTCGAGCACAAGCAAACCCTGGATAACGGGGCGACCACGCGCTTCAAGGCGATGCTGGCCGATGGTCAGAGAACCTATAACGACTGGTCAGCCGATACCAGCGACCTCAATATTCGCCAGGCCTTCGCAGAGCTGGGCAATCTGCCTGATTTTACCGGCGCGCTGAAGGGCAGCACCTTCTGGGCGGGTAAACGCTTCGACCGCGACAACTTTGACATTCACTGGCTGGATTCCGACGTGGTGTTCCTGGCCGGTACCGGCGGCGGCGTTTATGACGTGAAATGGAACGATTCGCTGCGCAGCAACTTCTCCATTTATGGCCGCAACTTCGGCAGCGTGGAGCAGACCGACAACAACGTTCAGAACTATATACTCAGCATGAACCACTTCGCCGGCCCGTTCCAGCTGATGGTGAGCGGCCTGCGGGCGAAGGATAACGACGACCGTAAAGACACTAACGGCGATCTCATCAAAACGGATGCCGCCAATCACGGCGTTCATGCTCTGGTGGGCTTGCATAATGACAGCTTCTACGGCCTGCGCGAAGGGACCGCCAAAACGGCGCTGCTGTATGGTCACGGGCTGGGTGCGGAGGTGAAAAGCATCGGCTCCGATGGCGCCTTGCTGTCTGAGGCGGATACCTGGCGCTTCGCAAGTTACGGTGTCACGCCGATCGGCGGTGGCTGGAGCGTTGCGCCCGCCGTTCTGGCACAGAGCAGTAAAGATCGCTACGTCAAGGGCGATAGCTATGAGTGGGTAACGCTCAACACCCGCCTGATCAAAGAGGTCACCCAGAATTTCGCGTTGGCCTTTGAGGGCAGCTATCAGTACATGGATTTAAACCCGGAAGGCTATAAGGATCGCAACGCCGTGAACGGCAGTTTCTACAAGCTGACCTTTGCGCCAACCTTAAAAGCAAGCAAAATCGGCGATTTCTTCAGCCGTCCCGAACTGCGCCTGTTTGCCACCTGGATGGACTGGAGCAGCAAACTGGATCATTACGCCAGCGATGATGCCTTTGGCAGCAGCGGCTTCAACGCCGGCGGGGAATGGAACTTTGGGGTCCAGATGGAAACCTGGTTTTAACCCATCACGCTCCCGCCTGGCGGGAGCGTTTCGCACATCATAAAAAGAAGTCAGGCAGAGGTATCTATGGATTTTAATCAAATCGCCCGCGAGCTTATTCCGCTGCTCGGTGGCAAGGAAAATATCGCCAGCGCGGCGCACTGCGCAACGCGTCTTCGTCTGGTGCTGGTCGATGACGCGCTGGCGGATCAGCAGGCTATCGGCAAAGTTGACGGTGTGAAAGGCTGCTTCCGTAACGCCGGGCAGATGCAGGTGATTTTTGGCACGGGCGTGGTCAACAAGGTGTACGCCGCCTTTATTCAGGCGGCGGGGATTAGCGAATCCAGTAAATCTGAGGCTGCGGATCTGGCGGCGCGCAAGCTGAACCCGTTCCAGCGCATTGCCCGTCTGCTCTCCAACATCTTTGTGCCGATCATCCCCGCGATTGTGGCGTCCGGTCTGCTGATGGGCCTGCTCGGCATGGTGAAAACCTACGGCTGGGTCAATGCGGATAACGCCATCTATATCATGCTGGACATGTGCAGCTCGGCGGCGTTTATCATTCTGCCTATTCTGATTGGCTTTACCGCCGCGCGCGAATTTGGCGGTAACCCGTACCTCGGCGCGACGCTGGGCGGCATTCTGACCCACCCGGCGCTGACCAACGCCTGGGGCGTGGCGTCGGGCTTCCACACCATGAACTTCTTCGGCCTTGAGATCGCGATGATTGGCTATCAGGGCACGGTATTCCCGGTGCTGCTGGCCGTCTGGTTTATGAGCATCGTGGAGAAAAACCTGCGCCGCGCGATCCCGGATGCGTTAGACCTGATCCTGACGCCGTTCCTCACCGTCGTCATCTCCGGCTTTATCGCCTTGCTGATTATCGGCCCGGCGGGGCGCGCTCTGGGGGACGGTATCTCCTTTATTCTGAGCACGCTGATCGCCCACGCGGGCTGGCTCGCCGGGCTGCTGTTCGGCGGACTGTATTCGGTGATTGTGATCACCGGTATTCACCACAGCTTCCACGCGATTGAAGCCGGGCTGCTGGGCAACCCGTCGATTGGCGTTAACTTCCTGCTGCCGATCTGGGCCATGGCGAACGTGGCGCAGGGCGGTGCCTGTCTGGCGGTGTGGTTCAAAACCAAAGATGCCAAAATCAAAGCCATTACCCTGCCGTCGGCGTTCTCTGCAATGCTGGGCATCACAGAAGCGGCCATTTTTGGTATCAACCTGCGCTTCGTTAAGCCGTTTATCGCTGCGCTGATTGGCGGCGCGGTGGGCGGGGCCTGGGTGGTCTCCGTGCATGTGTACATGACCGCTGTCGGGCTGACCGCGATTCCGGGGATGGCCATCGTGCAGGCCAGCTCGCTGCTCAACTATATTATCGGCATGGTGATTGCCTTCGGCGTGGCGTTTACCGTCTCACTGCTGCTGAAATATAAAACGGATTCTGAATAATGACGTTACCTTCCCGCTGGCCTGCGATCCTGCAGGCCGTTATGACAGGTCAGCCGCGGGCGCTGGCGGACAGCCATTATCCGCAATGGCACGCCGCGCCGGTGACGGGGCTGATGAACGACCCGAACGGGTTTATCTGGTTCGCTGGCCGCTATCACCTGTTCTATCAGTGGAACCCCCTGGACTGCGAGCACCGCTTTAAGTGCTGGGGGCACTGGAGCTCTCCGGACCTGGTGCACTGGCGGCATGAGCCGCTGGCGCTCATGCCCGACGAAGCGTATGACCGCAACGGCTGCTACTCCGGTAGCGCCGTCGATAACGAGGGCGCTTTGACCTTGTGCTACACCGGCAACGTTAAGTTCGATGACGGCAGCCGTACCGCATGGCAGTGCCTGGCCGTGGAGCAGCCGGACGGGACCTTCAGGAAGCTGGGGCCGGTGCTGGCGCTGCCGGAAGGCTACACCGGCCACGTGCGCGACCCGAAGGTGTGGCAGCATGAGGGGATGTGGTACATGGTGCTCGGCGCGCAGGATGTGCAGAAGCGCGGCAAGGTGCTGCTGTTTAAATCAGCCGATTTGCACGCCTGGACATCCTGCGGGGAGATCGCCGGTCACGGGGTTAACGGCCTGACGGACGCGGGTTATATGTGGGAATGTCCGGACCTGTTTGCCCTCGACGGGACACATGTCCTGATCTGCTGCCCGCAGGGGCTGGCGCGCGAGCCGCATCGCTATCTCAATACCTATCCGGCTACCTGGATGAGCGGGGCGTTTGATTACGCCAGCGCCGCATTTGATCACGGCGAGCTTCACGAGCTGGATGCGGGGTTTGAGTTTTACGCCCCACAAACCACGCTGGCGGAAGATGGACGCCGCATCCTGATTGGCTGGATGGGCGTACCGGACGGGGAAGAGATGCTTCAGCCCACCCGGGCGCACGGCTGGATGCACCAGATGACCTGCCCGCGCGAACTACGCTATCGCGACGGCAGGCTCTGGCAGACCCCGGCGCGCGAGCTGGCGGCGCTGCGTGAAGATGAGCAGCACTGGCAGGGGCGCGCCAGCGACGCGCCCGAACTGGACGCGACGCGCCTGGAGTTTGAGCTGGGCGCATCGCAGGTGAACGTCGATTTTGCCGGCGCGCTGCGCCTCACGCTCGATGAGCAGGGCGTGCGCCTGGAGCGCGCGAGCCTGAAAACCGGTGAAACCCTGACCCGCTACTGGCAGGGTGACGTCCGTCACTTACGCGTTCTGTGCGACCGCTCCAGCGTCGAAATCTTCATTAACCAGGGCGAAGGGGTGATGAGCAGCCGCTATTTTCCTGACCATCCGGCCCGGGTGCGATTCGAAGGTGCGTCCGATATCACATTACGCTACTGGTCGCTGCGCGCCTGCATGATAGAATGAGGGTTTTGGCAGCCGGATCTAAGTCGTTGTGAGAAAAACAAAACGCGTCACCATTAAAGACATCGCGGAGCTGGCGGGTGTGTCAAAAGCCACCGCCAGCCTGGTCCTGAACGGTCGCAGCAAAGAGCTTCGCGTGGCGGAAGAGACGCGCGAGCGCGTGCTGGCAATTGCAAAAGAGCACCACTATCAGCCCAGCATTCACGCCCGCTCGCTGCGCGATAACCGCAGCCACACCATTGGTCTGGTGGTTCCTGAGATCACCAACTACGGTTTTGCCGTCTTTTCTCACGAGCTGGAAACACTGTGCCGCGAGGCGGGCGTTCAGCTGCTGATCTCCTGCAGCGATGAAAACCCGGGGCAGGAGACGGTGGTGGTGAACAACATGGTGGCACGTCAGGTGGACGGGCTGATTGTGGCCTCCAGTATGCTCAACGACGCGGACTACCATAAGCTGAGCGAGCAACTGCCGGTGGTTCTGTTTGACCGCCACATCAACGACAGCGCGCTGCCGCTGGTGATCACCGATTCCATTACCCCGACGACCGAACTGGTGGCCGACATTGCGCGCCAGCATCCTGATGAGTTCTACTTTCTCGGCGGCCAGCCCCGCCTGTCGCCCACGCGCGACCGCCTGGAAGGGTTTAAGCAAGGGCTGCGTGAGGCCGGTGTGGCGCTGCGCCCCGAGTGGATCATTCACGGCAACTATCATCCGAGCTCCGGATACGAGATGTTTGCTGAACTCTGCGCCCGCCTGGGGCGTCCGCCGAAAGCGCTCTTCGCCGCCGCCTGCGGGCTGCTGGAAGGGGTGCTACGCTATATGGGCCAGCATAACCTGCTGCAAAGCGATATCAGGTTAGCCAGTTTTGACGATCACTATCTCTACGATTCGCTGACGATCCCGGTGGATACCATTCGCCAGGACAACCGCCAGCTGGCGTGGCACTGCTTTGATTTGATTAGCAAATTAATCGAGGGGGAGACGCCGCAGCCGTTGCAGCGCAAGCTCAATGCCACCCTGCAGCGACGCTATAAGTCAGCGAAATAGCCCGGTTCGATACTTCAATAACTTTAATTAATTTAAGTTTTGGAATGGCCGATAACCATAAGGAATAATTCTCCTTGAGGTATTGGTTTATGTCGTTGAAAAAGTCATCCCTGATTGTCCTGTTCTCGTTGCTTTTCTTCTTTATTGTCAGCACCGTCACCAGCGTTGGCCTCATCATTAAAAGTAATAATTCGCTGGATAACGTCAACAAAGAGATCCAGGTTGTGCTGTCCATTATTGACCCTATTAACCACAGCCGTACGCTGCGCGTGCGGGTGATGGAGTATGTGAAGATGGTGGAAGCGGGCAACGCGGCGGACGGCGCTGCAAAGCTTACCGCCGTGAAAGAGGCGCTGACCAAAGCAGATCACGCCTTTGCGGCCTTTATGGCGTCGCCGCGCCTGAGCGATGAAGCGCCGCTGGTCACTGCCTATCAGGATGCCTGGCAAAACTACCGCAACCAGGGGCTGGCGCCGCTCATCGACGCCGCCGAGGCGCACGATATTGCCAAATTCAACGCGCTGATCCCGGAAGTCTCCCGCCTCGACCGCCAGTACGAGATCGTTCTCGACCAGGTCCTTTCCGTCCACCAGAAATACGCCAAAAGCCTGAACGAGGATGCGAGCAGTAACTTCGTCTCTGGCCTGGCGATCATTGCCGCTATCGCCAGCCTGTTTGTGGTGGTGATTGTCGCCGTCAGCCTGCTGATGAAGCGCTTTGTCTTTGCGCCGGTTAACCTGGCACGCGAGCACTGCAGCCAGATTGCGGCAGGCAAGCTGGACATTCCGGTGCCGGTGAAGGGGAGTACAGGCAACGAAATCGACCATCTGATGGGCTCGATGGAGCAGATGCGTCAGGCGCTGCTGGCGACCATCGCCCAGGTGCGCGATGCGAGCCATACCGTAACGCATGCAGCCCAGGAGATTGCCTCCGGGAATATCGACCTGGCGTCACGCACCGAGCAGCAGGCTTCGGCGTTAACCCAGACGGCGGCCAGCATGGAAGAGCTGAGCGCGACGGTGGCGAACAATACCGATAATGTGTATCAGGCCGGGAAACTGGTGCAGGACGCGGTGAAAAATGCCCACACCGGTGAAGCGGTAACCCGTGAAGTCATCGACACGATGAATACCATTGCGGCGAACTCGAAGCGCATTGAAGACATCACCAGCGTGATTAACAGCATCGCCTTCCAGACCAACATCCTGGCGCTGAACGCGGCGGTTGAAGCGGCGCGCGCCGGTACGCAGGGACGCGGCTTTGCGGTCGTAGCCAGCGAAGTGCGCACCCTGGCGCAGAAAAGCGCGGTGGCGGCTAAAGACATCGAAAGCCTGATCGCGCAGTCGGTTTCCAGCGTGAAAAACGGTGCGGAGCTGGTCAGCCGCTCGGGCGAGGTGATTGATTCGATCATTTCATCGGTGAACAAAGTGAATACGCTGATGGAGCAGATCTCCGTCGCCTCTGAAGAGCAGAGCCGCGGGATCAGTCAGGTCGGGCAGGCGGTGACCGAGATGGACGGCGTGACCCAGCAGAACGCCGCGCTGGTGCAGCAGTCCGCGGCGGCAGCGGCCTCGCTGGAAGAGCAGGCGCAGCAGCTTTCACGAAGTATTTCGAGTTTTAGGTTGCCGGTGCAGGCTTGATATAATAAAAGAGGCTCCTTAGGGGGCTTTTTTGTAGCGGGTGTAACTGGAAAGACGCACCAGCAAAGGTTTTACGTTTGATTAATAGTTGTTAGAAGCTATAAAAAACGGTTGTAGTTGCACTTTTGTCACGACCGAGGCCCTTTCGTGTTTTATCGTTTCACCGGGTTGAGGTCGTGCCACTGCCACCGCATCCTTCGCCGTCAAGCCTGCAATAAATACATTGGATATAATTTTTATGTTGGAAGCGGCATGTAAGTATTAAATATGGGAGTTAATCGGTTTAAATTCCATTGTTAACTTTGTTGTTAAAAATTTAGGTCTTTTTTTGCTCTTATAACAAATAGCACTTGGGGCAAAAGGAGAGCTTTTGACAGTCGAATTACGGTGTCTGGTGATGGATAATCCTATTTTACAAGGTAATAATGATCATTGTCATTTTATCTGGAAAAAATTGAATTGATATATTGAAATTATGCAATAAAAACATTAAGTTATGTGATGTAATGGTTTTTCAATTAAATTGAGTCGGGGTTCGAGCAAACCTCTAAAATTTCGTTTGTACTAATCGTGGGGGGTATAATATGGAGTTATTTATAAGCTGGTCTGGTGAAAGAAGTCGGGCAATTGCAGAGGCTATAAGAGAATGGATACCATGCGTAATTCAAGCGGTAAAACCTTATTTTTCTCCTGAGGATATAAATAAAGGTCAACGATGGAGTACGGAAATTTCAAATAAATTGGAATCTTCTAAGTTAGGGATTATTGTATTGACTCCAACAAATTTAGATGCTCCATGGCTAATGTTCGAAGCTGGTGCATTATCTAAAAGTCTAGAAACCTCTCGAGTTTGTCCTTTGTTATTCGGAGTTACACCAGCAGAAGTAATCGGTCCTTTAGTTCAATTCCAGTGCTCTGTTTTTAATCAATCCGAGGCACTTAAACTCCTCCGTTCTATAAATAATATGCTAGGAGATGATAAACTTGAGGAGAAGACATTACATTCGACTTTTGAGGTTTTCTGGCCTCGACTAACATCGAAAATTGAAGCTATTACTAATGCTCCAGAGATATCCAGGAATCAAGTTAATACTCGGAATGATAGGGATATTTTGGAAGAAATCCTGAGGCTTAGCAGAAAAAATGCTTATTCTCATGCGAGAACAAAATCCCCAGACAACTTTTTTGAAAAATTCCAACAAAAAAAGCCTGTGACGTTTGATCCTGAAAGTGGTGTTGTTTCGTTCTGGAGTGCCGGAACGGAAGTATATGACTTTAATGTTAATAGATTATCATCAGGCTCTGAAGTTTTAGATTGGTTCTTCCAAGTTTCTAACAAAGGATGGTGTACTGGGGAACATCTGAAAGCATTTCTAGATTGTCTTGAGCAAGTAACCGATTTGTACTTCGGAACAAATGCGCAGGGTGTATTTTGTCCTGGTGGTGTAAATAAGGTTATAGACTGGGGAAATATTTTACCTAACGAAGAAATTTGATAGCGCACATGCGCAAAAATCACGCGCTTTCAATGGCATGTTATTTGCCGGTAAATTTATAAAACAAGCCGAATTGTGTGGCTCTTTGCTGAATATTTCGATATTGAAGCAGGTTACTCAATATTCTATCAAAGTAAAAGACCACCTTCTTAGAAGGTGGCTTTCCAGAATGCCCCCTGTAAGGGGGGCTATTGTTTCATTCCTGTTTCTATTCTAGAAATTCCATCTGCTGTTCGTGCGTTTGTTCCGTTTTCTCCTGATGCCGCACATATCGTCTGATGATCTCTTCGTTTACCCCTACCGTATCGACAAAGTAGCCGCGTGACCAAAAATGGTTTCCCCATAACTTCTTCCTTATATGTGGAAAACGATTGTAGAGTCTGATGGCACTGCGACCTTTAAGATGCCCCATCAACGTCGATATGGAAATTTTAGGCGGCACGATAACCACAAGATGTACATGATCTGGTTGAACATTTAACTTCAGAACTTCACAACCTTTTATTCCGCAGAGGATGTAGATTGTCCTGTAAAGTTCCTTACCCAGCTTATCTTTGAGGATCCTGAATCGATATTTTGGCGTCCAGACTATGTGGTATTTGCAACGCCAATATACATGTGATGAACTCCTGTAAAGCCCCATGTCAGTCTGTCTCCTTTTACTTGTGGTGAGTAAGAAGAGATATTCCGACATGGGTATTCTGCAGGCTATAGCCTTACAGGATCAATCACCACCTCCCCAGGAGGTGATTTAGGGATGACAACAAAACCCCACATTTGTGGGGCTTTTTGTTGCTGGTGTAAATGGACAGTCGGCAGATAAGGCTTCACGGTTTACTAAGAGCAGTTAGAGGCCATAAAAATCGACTGTCACGGTGCACATGTATCACCTGTAGCGCAACGCTTGTGACCAATGAGAGGGGCGAGCGTTATATCGAATCGCCAGTGAAAGTAGCGTCAACTACACCGCCTCCGGGCAGCAAAAATATCGTAGATGTGATCATTATCAAAGCCCTGAAACTTCGAGTTTTAACATTTTGTGCAACACGAATGAAAATATTTGATCTTGGGTTCTGGTTCGCTAAACTACCATCATAAAAATGACTGGTTATTATTAAGGAATATTAATGTCAGAGTTGATATGCACGTGGACACCAAAATTAATTGTCGAGCTTGTTAAAAATATGGCATGGCCAATTGTCGTTCTTCTAATTGGAATAGTATTCCACAATAAAATATCAGGAGCAATTCGTTTCTTTTTTACAAAAAACACAGTCTCGGAACTTTCAGCTTCTACTACTGGATTATCTGCAAAATTCGTGGCTGCTCAACAATCCCTAGATCCTATTTCATCGGTTAGTACTCATGCAACTGACTTACCTGATGAAATGAGTGTAGAGGCTATAAGGACTAGACATCTCCTGTATAAAACGGAGTTTAGTGAGGAAATATATCAAAGAGTCATGAAGCATTTGCTTGCATTAAATATTGATGATAAGGAAAAAGTCGAGTTGCTTGCTCGAGATATATCAATAATACAAAGTGGTGTGAGGTATAACGAGATAAATAAACTCCTCTTTCGTTCACAGTATAATATGTTTTGTAATATGGCAAATAATGCAGGATTTATCCGTAAAGAAGAAGCAATCCGAGAGTTCGAATCGACAAAAGCAATTTACAAAGATGCGTTTTCTGAATGGGATTGGATAAAATACATCGCATATCCAGTTAGTAATGGGCTTATGGTCGAAGAACATAATGGTTACAAATTAACTGCGATAGGTCGTTCATATTTGTCATTTATGTCAAAAAATCCGCAGATGATAGATGATCTTGTAAAAATTTAAATTAATCGATATGAGATGCATCACAATGTGGTGAGTCTCATATCGATTTGTTCAATGTATAGAGGTGCTTTTAAAAACTTCTGTGAAGGCCTTTTATATTGCGGGGACATAAAAATTCCAGATTTATTCCTACCTTGCACAAGTTCAAGGTAAGAGGTTTTTTGACTTAAGTTTATATTAATACCATTTGTTGTATCTAATATATATAACAGAAATGGTAATCACCCAAGCGACGCTAAGTAAAGCGGCATAATCCGGTACAAACCGTACGAATAAATATATCCCAATAACAATAAGCAACGCAGGAACCAAGTAAAAGAACGACTTCAAAAGCCATAACATCGCTTGCTTCATTTTCGCAGTATCTCGTACAAGGCGTCGCCTATCACTTGCTCGTTATTATCCCCAGAGTTTACCTGATAAATGATTTCAGACATTTGTGGTTCGATTAAGAAGTATAACATCTCGATATTTTCTTTATAAAGTGCCTGGTAGTACTGCGGATCCTGAAATTTGAGTCGATTAGCCGCAGATGCTGCTACCTGAGCCTTTGAGTAAAGCGTTGCACCATTAACGAACCAAGTCGAGAATGAGTTCACAAGCCTGATATGATTTTGCTTAAAATCTTTGCTGTTGATGATCAGGTTCGCAAGAGTAAAGGAGAGGGCTAGCTTGCTGGCTTTCGCCGATGCATGCTCGGCAGCTTTACCCAACAAGTTATGGATATTCGTAATCAGGTCTTTGCTCTTTTGTTCGCCCAGCCTATTGAGAGTTTTCCTAAAATAGATTTCAACCATGTCTAAAGTGACATCTTTTCGGTTGTAAATTTCACCTAAGGCAAGGACTAAGCGTTTGTCTTCACGCCAGGTATCACGGCATGCGTTACGATAATACTCGTCTGGCATCAAACATGCACCGTAGCTAACCAGGCGCTGCGTTCCCTGTTTCACCTTTTCCAGAGTTGCCATATGGTCTTCATGCATGTCTCGAAGCGAGTTTGTTAGTGCAATAGCTAACTGTTTATTCGACTGCATTTTCAGTTGCAAATAGTTTTGTGCCATTTTATATAACCTTGCAGTATCATTACCTTATTATCATTGATCATGTTTGATAGAGGGGCAACATCGAAAATGGGAAAGCGCAAGAGTGCTCTGGTTTATGTCCTGACCGTCATTATTTTTTTGCTTATTATCCCTGAGATCATTCTGCGTGTTTGCACGTCCGAGCAACTTGGCCGTCTCAGCGACTTCACCAGTTTAGGTGGCTTGTTAAATCCACTATTATCCTTGCTCATCTTCCTGACATTGTTATCAATCATACTGGCCGTCATTGCTATCGAATTGGTTAAGCGACTTCTTCGTACGCGATGATTTTCCTGCAAGCGACTCATAGCATCCGCCAGCCGTTACCGCTATGAGTCCAAATTCGGCAGCACAAAAAAATTATATTCACCCCGGCAATATTTCCCTTCCTCATCCGTCTACCTCATCACACGCCATAATCAGTTACGGTAAACGAGGTAAACACCATGAGAGATTTTGAAATGCACGGCAGAGGTCACGGGCGCGGATTTGGTCGCCACCGTATGGGCAAGGGCTTAGTCATCGGCGCGGTGATTTTCATCGTGCTCGGCCTGCTGGTGATGTCCCTGTGGAACGCCTTACTCCCGGCGATCCTCGGCGTGAAGGCCATCGGATTCTGGCAGGCGCTGGGCATTCTGGTGCTGAGCCGCATTCTGTTTGGCGGCTTAGGTTTCCGCCCCGGAATGTTTGGCGCGCACCGCCGGATGCACGAGCGCTGGATGAACATGACACCCGAACAGCGCGAGGCGTTTATTCAGCAGCGCCGTGAAGGGTTCGGTCGCCATGGTCGCGGTCACTGCGGCTGGCACGGCCATCGTGACGATAAGCGCGATGAAGCCACGCCAAAAGCGCCGGAAGCAGAGTGAGCGAGATGAAAGCCGGGGAGGCGGGCGGATCCATGCTGATGTCGGCGCTCAATGCCTGCCGCGCCCGGCTGAAAGCCTTCATTCGCGGACGGACGTCCGTGCGCGATGATGCCGACGACATTTTGCAGGAAGTGACGTATCAGTTGATGAAAGTGGAGCAGCCGGTCGAAAACGTCGCCGCCTGGCTGTTCCGCGCGGCGCGTAACGAAATGACCGACCGGGCGCGAAAAAAGCGCGAGGTGTCGCTCTCCGGCTATTTTACGGGCGAAGATGACGACGGTTATCCGGAAGACGAGCTGGCCGAAACCCTGTTCGGCGTACCGCACACGCCGGAGGAGGAGTACCTCAAAACGCTGCTGTGGGAAGAGCTGGGCCAGGCGCTGTCTGAACTTCCGCCGCCGCAGCGGGAGGTATTTGAAAAGACCGAGCTCCACGGCTACAGCATTAAAATGCTGGCAGAGGAGACCGGCGCCAGCGAACAGGCGCTGTTATCCCGCAAGCACAAGGCGGTGCTGTTTCTACGCACGCGGCTACGGGACGTCTATGACGCGCTGACGGGCGAATAGCGGCGGCAGACAAAACCTTACACTTCCGGCACTTGTAGATTCATCACTATCGTTTATGATCGGGGCGTCTTGTCACTCTGGAATGTTATGCGCAACCGTCAGCTCCTCGGAAAATGGCTTTTGATTATTACCTGTCTCGCGATGGCGCTTTGCCTCGTGCAGCGTGCGGTGATGCTCAACCATTTTTTACAGGGACTGGATCCGCAGATTTCGCTGAGTGCAGATGCCCCGGCTCAAACCAGCAACACTGAACAACCCGGCCCGTCGCCGTGTCAGCTCGGCGCGCACTCGCTGCTTTGCGCGCAGCCGCTGTTCTTCGACGGTGCGTTACCGGCCATTATTATCTTCTTCGCGCTGCTGCAGCTGTTGACGCAAGGGCGGGCACTGGCTCCGGCGGAACAGCCCGTTCAGGCACCACCTCCCCGAATACACCTTAAAAACTGCGTTTTCCGTGAATGAAAAACATCGTCACCACACGATAATTTTTCACTGTTCACGGAGTACAACATGGTTAACCTCTTCAGGGGATTCGTCTTCCTGTGGCTGTCCTGCATCGGCATTGTCCATGCGGCAGACACCGGCTGGCTGGTCTCCCCACAAAACGATCACGCCCGCATCCGCTTTCAGGCGGAGAGGGAACAAACGCATGTTAAAGGCCTGCTCACCGTTGAGCTAAAGCCCGGCTGGAAAACCTACTGGCGATCGCCGGGCGAGGGCGGCGTGGCGCCGAAAATCAGCTGGCCGGAAGGCGTAACGGACAGCTGGTCCTGGCCGGTGCCGTCGCGCTTCGATATCTCCGGCATGACCACGCAGGGCTATCACGATAAGGTGACGATCCCGATTACGCTCGACGGAGCGAAGGGCGACACGCTCGACGGGACGCTGACGCTCTCTACGTGCAGCAACGTCTGCCTGCTGACGGACTACCCGCTGCACCTCGATTTTACCCAGCCGGTGGATGAGGGCTTCCGCAGCGCCTTCGGGCAAGCGATGCGCGCCGTGCCGGGTTCATCAGGCGTGTCGTCTGATCTTTCCGCCTGGCTCTCTGGCGACAAGCTGGTGATTACCGGCACGACGGACGGGAAGTGGGACAATCCGGGGATCTACTTTGACCCGCTGGAGGGTGACATTCTGCCCGGCGAGCCGGTCATTAAACATGACGGCACTGCGCTTCGGGTGACGGTACCCGTGACCGACGAATGGGGTGATAAACCCGCCTCATTGGCAGGCAAAAGACTGTCGTTTGTGCTGACCAACGGCGATCGGGCGCAGCAAACCACCATGACCGTTGGGGCAACGCCCGAAGAGACCTCCGTGCCGGACGGGACGGGAAAAATGGTGCTCTTTGCGCTGCTGGGCGGGCTGATCCTGAACCTGATGCCCTGCGTGCTGCCGGTGATGGGAATGAAGCTTAACAGCATCCTGCTGGCGGGATCGAACAGCCGCGCCATCAGGCTGCGCTTTCTGGCCACCAGCGCCGGGATCCTCACCTCCTTTATGCTGCTGGCCGGGATGGTCACCGCGCTGAAGCTGGCCGGAGCGTCGCTGGGGTGGGGCATTCAGTTCCAGAACCCGTGGTTTATCGGCCTGATGGTCGCCGTGACCTTCCTGTTTGCGCTGAACCTGTTTGGGACGTTTGAAATGCTGCTGCCTTCTTCTGCCGCAGGACGGCTGGCGACGGCAGGGGGATCGGGGATCGGAGGCAGCTTCTGCGAAGGGATGTTCGCCACGCTGCTGGCGACGCCGTGCTCCGCACCGTTCCTCGGTACCGCGGTCGCTTTTGCCCTTGGCGCGCCGCTGCACGCCCTGTGGCTGATCTTCCTGATGCTCGGCGTGGGCATGAGTCTGCCGTGGCTGTTCGTTGCCCTGGTACCGAAAACGGCCATGCTGCTGCCGAAACCCGGCCGCTGGATGAACACGCTCAAGGTCATCCTCGGCATGATGATGCTGGCCTCCAGCCTCTGGCTGGCGACGCTGTTGAGCGTGCATCTGGGCGAGGCGGTCAGCCAGATCGTGATGCTGGCGCTGACTGCCTCTGCGCTGGTGCTGTTCGCGCAGAAGCGGCAAAAATCTTCGCCGCTGTTCTGGCTGGTGGTCATCGCGCTGTCGGCGTTCGGCGGGTATCAAGTGCGCGGTCTGCTTAACGCGCCGTCTGACGCTCCGGCACAAAGCGTTGCGCAAACCGTCCCGTGGCAGCCGCTCAGTGAAGAAGCCATTGAGCAGGCGCTGGCGCAGGGGAAGCGAGTGTTTGTGGATATCTCGGCGGACTGGTGCGTGACGTGCAAAGTTAACGAGCACCGCGTACTCAGTCAGCCGGACGTGATTGCCGCGCTGCGCCAGCCGGACGTGGTGGCCCTGCGCGGAGACTGGAGCCAGCCGTCCGCGTTTATCGCGGATTTTCTGGCAAAGCGAAACCGCTACGCCATTCCGTTTAACGCGGTGTATGGCCCCGGCCTGCCTGATGGCGAGATCCTCTCGCCGCTGCTGGACAAGCGCACCCTGGTCACCACCCTGAACAACGCAAAAGGCTAACGGTATGATGAAAAAATTCCTTATTACGCTGCTGCTCCTGCTGGCCCCGGTTCAGGTGTTTGCTGCCCAGCCGCTGACGCCGGACCAGGAGCAGCGCGCGCAGAAGATGATCGCTGATTTCCTGTTTAACGATCCAAACTCCCCGCGCATCGGCGCGAAAAACCCAAAGCTCACCCTGGTGGTGTTTACCGACTACAACTGCCCGTACTGTAAAAAATTCGATCCGTACCTGGAGAAGATTGTCGAAAAACATCCGGACGTGGCTGTGGTCTTTAAGTTTTTACCTTTCCGCTCGGAAAGTTCGCTGACCGCCGCACGAGACGCGTTAACCGTCTGGCGTGCGCATCCTGAGCAGTTTATGAAGTTGAACCACACCCTGATGGCGAAAAAGGGGTACCACGATGACGCCAGCATTCAGGAGGCGCAAAAGCGGGCGGGCGTGAGCGTGACGACGCCGGACGAGGAGAGTTTTCTGACGATCAGGCGCAGCCTCATTGTCGCGGAAAAAATGGGGATCCAGGGCACGCCCGCCACGCTTATCGGCGAGGGGCTGCTTCCCGGCTGGGTGCCGTTCGAACAATTCGACGAAATGGTCAGTGAAGCACTGAAAAACCGCTAACCTGAAGGGGGCGAAATGCCCCCGACAAACCGGAGAGGGAAATGAAAAAATTACTGTTACTTTCGGCGCTGGCGACGTCAGGGCTGGTACAGGCGGCTGAAGCCATACCGGATGTGGTGAAGCACTTCAGCGAGCAGCAGAACATCAAAATCATCAAGAAGCTGGATGCGCCGGGCGGGGCGCCAGCCTGGCTGGGGCAGTATCAGGATATGGGCGTCACGCTCTTTCTTACGCCGGACGGCAAGCACGTGATCTCAGGTTATCTTTATGATGAAAAAGGAAAAAACCTCAGCGAAGGCTATTTCCAGAAAGAGATCTACGCCCCAATGGGACGTGAAATGTGGAAGAACCTCAATGCGGCGCATCCCCTGAAAGAAGGGGCGGATAACGCCCCGCGTAAGGTCTTTGTCTTTGCCGATCCGTTCTGTCCGTACTGCAAGCAGTTCTGGTCCGAGGCGCAGCCGTGGGTGAAGGCCGGTAAGGTGCAGCTCAATACGCTGCTGGTGGCGTTCCTCAACCCCAACAGCGGACGCAACGCCGCCGCCATTCTGAATGCGAAAGATCCGGTTGCGGCCTGGCGCGAATACGAGCTCTCCGGCGGCAAAAAATTGCCCAAGCCTGAAGGCGAGGCGTCCCGCGAAACGGTTGAGATCCTACAGAAACATCAGGCGCTGATGGACAGCCTGGGCGCTAACGCCACGCCGGCTATTTATTATCTGAATGCGGAAAACGAGCTGCAGCAGGTGGTGGGGATGCCGGATGCGCAGCAGCTCGAGGCGATGTTCGGGCCGAAGCCGTAAAAAAAACAGGCAGAAACGGGCGTTTCTGCCTGCTCGTTACTTAGCTACCCCAGCGTCCACGGAGGTAGTTTACCGCCTGCTGGGTCTGCGGCTGGTTCAGGTAATCTTCCCGGAACAGGATGGTGCCGTTGACGTTGGGCAGCGAATCGTTGAGATCGAGCTGCTTTTTCAGCTCCGGCACGCCGCCCTGAACCGTCCAGTCCGGCTCGTTTCTCGACGGTTCGCCCACCTTGTAGAACGCAATGCCGATATACAGGCGCGTGTGGGTCGGCTTCACGACGTCGGCCCACCATCTGGTCAGCACGTCGTAGCGCGCGGCATCACGCGCGAAGGGCCAGTAAATCTGCGGCGCGATGTAGTCCAGCAGGCCCTGCTGCACCCACTGACGCGTATCGGCGAAGGATTCATCATAGGCCGCGGCGCCTCGTGTGTCGGAGCCTGCCGGGTCAAAGGAGCGGTTACGCCATACCCCCGCCGGGCTGACGCCAAACTCAACGTCGGGCTTTGTCTGCTTGATCGCGCGGGAGACCTGGACGATCAGCTGCTGCGTGTTGTGCCTTCGCCAGTCGGCTTTTGAGGCAAAACCCTGGCCGTACTGCCGCCAGGTCTGCGAATCATTCAGCGCGGAGCCCGGGGATTCGGCATAGAAGTAATCATCAAACTGCACGCCGTCTACCGGGTAGTTCGCCACCACTTCGGTCACCACTTTGGTTATCCAGTCCCGCACCTCGGGAATGCCCGGGTCGAGCACAAAGCGGTCGCCTGAGATGCGGACCCATTCCGGGTGCTGGACATAAACGCTGGACGGCGTCTGGTATGACGTCCGGTTCAGGGCGGCGATGGTGGACGGTTTGGTGTTGGTCGACACGCGATAGGGGTTAAACCAGGCATGGACCTTCATGCCGCGCTTGTGCGCTTCATCGAGCATAAACTGCAGCGGGTCGTATCCCGGATATTCCCCGATGTTGCCCGTCAGCATATCCGACCACGGGAGAATCTTTGATGACCAGAGCGCCGTGCTGTCCGGCTTCACCTGGAAAAAGACCGTGTTGATGCCGAGTTGCTTAAGGTTGTCGAGCTTTGCGATCAGCGCCTGCTTTTGCATCGAGATGCGCTGGTCCGCGCTGCGGCCATTCACCGAGGCCACCGGGGGCCAGTCGAGACGCGAGACGGTCGCCAGCCAGATGCCGCGCATCGGCTGGTTTGCCTGCGGCGTCGGTTTGCTGACGGTGGGGAGAGGGGTAACCAGCGATTTCGGTGGTTTTGAGGAGCAGCTCACAAGTAAAAGCGCGCAGGCAGCCAGCGCACCGATCCGTTTTACGTGTCGCGTCATTTGCGTATTAGCTCTTGATAATCCGACTGTTGGCCCAGGGATTAAAGGCGGGCGCCGCCTGCGCTGTATTTCCCTCATCGTTGAGAGAGTCCAGATACAGGGCTTCCACTTCCGCGCGCGCCCATGGGGTACGGCGCAGAAATTTCAGGCTCGATTTAACGCTGGGGTCTTTTCTGAAACAGTTAATTTTGATGCGGTCGCCCAACTCGCTCCAGCCATATTTCGCCACCAGGGCGTTGACCATCATCTCCAGCGTTACGCCATGCAAAGGATCTTTGGAAATATGTGCAGTCATAGGCGTCCGGATGTCTCGATTTTTAGGGGATTGGGGTAAACGCTGAAAGGGTACAAGAAAGCAGGGGAAGCGGCAATTTTCCTTTTCCCCTCGCTCACTTTATGACGGACTCCGTGCGCTGATTTTCGCCGACAATTTTTCCCGCACTGTTTTTTATCGTAAACCGAATCGACACGTCAGCCTGGCCCGCGGGCGTGGCCGTCAGCGTTTTAATCATCGTTCCCGAGTCTGCTGCGATCGTCGTCGTCGTCGTGCCTTTTGCCAGCACCTTATCGCGCTGGGTGATGCGCCAGCTCAGACGGCATTCGCGGCACGGTTTCCAGGTGTCGTTGATGACCCACAGACGCACGGTCGCCGCCGCCCCGGATTGCCACTGCGCGGTGACCGGCTCAATGGACGGCAGAACAGGCTGGTACGCACGTTGTAACGCGTAAAACCCGGCCTTAGGTTTACGCAGGTAGTCCACCACGCCCCAGTTGATGGAGGGCCAGGTTTCCACGAACATGAAGTGGAACAGGGCCGTCACCGGCTGGTAGCGCTGTCGGCGATAGCTTTCTGCCGCCGTGGCCACCAGCTGAGACTGGTACGCCTGAGTATTGCGAATCATCTCCTGAATGTTCTTCCCGCGCGGAATACCGGCAAACTTAAAGGTCTGGAAGGGCTGAAAATTATGGTATTTCCAGACGGTCCAGCCGGGATCGTCAGCGGCGGTCGTTTTTGGCCAGAGCGACGCCGCCGGGATGATGGTTTTTAGCGTCGATAAGCGGGGAAGCGCCTGCGCGCCGAACTCGGTAATGATCCCCGTTTTAGCCGGTGCAAGCAGGTCGCGCACGGTGCCGAAGTACCAGCCCGCCCAGTAATGCTCTTCAACGGCGGAAAAGCGATGCACGATGCGGGAGGTATCTTCGGCAAGCGTATCCGCTACCTGCTGCGTGAGCTCGCGATTCAGATCCTTATTCCAGTCCGGGAAGCGTTTTTCCATCCACGGCGAATTCCACGGCGGTTCGTTATGCCCGCCCCAGACGATGATGGCGGGCGAATTGCCAAACTGTTCGACCATCTCCCGCGTCTGGCGAACCGCGTTTTTCGTAAAGGCGTCTCGGCTGTCGTAGCCCCACTGCAGCGGAACGTCCTGCCAGATCATCATCCCCATCTCATCGGCCACGTCATACAATGCACGTCCGGCAACGTGTCCGTGCACGCGTATGGCGTTGGCGTTCATGGTTTCCACCAGACGAAGATCGCGACGGTATTTTTCTCGCGTCATGGTGCTGAGCCAGGGGGAACCGATGTAATTACTGCCCTTAATGAAAAGGCGTTTGTCGTTAATGAGCCAGCCCTTATTGTCGGGCTGTTCGACGATCTTACGCAGCCCGGTACGGGTGACCGCCGTATCCATCAGGCCGTTTTCATCCCGCAATGCCACGCGAATGGTATACAGGTGCGGTTTCCCCGTGCCGACGGGCCACCACAGTTTTGCCTTCGGCATGGGCAGCGTCACCTGCACGGAATGGGCGCCGCTTTCGAGGGTAACCGGAAAATCAGCCTGATAGCGCTTGCCGCTGAAATTGGCGGGCGTGGCGGTGAGCCGCAGGGTCGCCGGGCCCGGATCGAGTGCGCGATAGCGAATCTCCGCCTTTAACGCCGGGCGAGTCAGTCCCTGCGTCCAGTCGGGCCGCAGGATGGTCTCATCAAGGGTAGCGCCCCGGCTAAGATGCAGCCTGACCGGTGCCCAGATGCCGCCTGAGTTAGCGTCCTGTCCTTGCGGCGACCAGGCCCCACCGGGACGCGTGTCATGCTGGTTAAGGATCCCCTTCATAAGCGTTTTATGCAGCGGCCAGACCTTAGTGGGATCTTCGTAAGGGCTGTCGACCCTGACCACGAGTTGGTTGTGACGTTGTAACGCCGAACGGGCATCCAGCGAAAAGCGCTGAAAATAGCCCTCATGCTTGCCCAGTAGCTGGCCGTTCAGCGTCACCTCTGCAAGATAATCGACGCCGTCAAACACCAGGGTACTCATTACGTCGGGGGGCTGCACGGGTAGGGAAAACGCGTGCTTATACCACAGCGCGCCCTGGTGATCGAACCCGGCGCTGTACCAGTTGGCAGGAACCTGAAGCGGGCGCCAGCCTGATGCGGCAGGATGTGCGCTGTCATTGGCATCCTGAACCTGCCATTCACCTGCCAGAGACCAGCTGACCGGCACGGAGTTCGCCACCGTGTGGGTGGTCAACAGGGCAAAGAGCAGCGCGCAGTTGCGAGTCATCATGCGTTTACCCCGCGTGCGGTGAGCCACGCCATCAGGCGCAGCGATTCCTGGCGAAGGTTGTCATTCAGGGCTGCAAGCTGTTGCCCATCCAGCGCATGCGCGTCGCTTTCCAGCACCTGCAGCTGCTGTGCGAGCGTGCTGAAGTCCAGGGTGACGGCCTCTCCGCGCAGCTTGTGGGCCGCGCGGCGCAGCGCCTCGCGATCGTTGCTGTCGATCGCCTGGGTAATGGTTTTGATTGCTTCATTTAGCCCTTCGCCAAACAGGGCCAGCAGCTCCTGCACCAGGGCGGGATCGTCAGCGCACTGCTTCAGCAGGCGTGCTTCATCCGGAAAAGCGGAGGTGTCTTCGTGGTGCTGGAGTACGCGGGCAATCTCTTCAGCGAGACGCTCCTGGCTGATGGGTTTGGCAATGTAGCCGTCGAAACCCATGTTAAGACAGCGCTCTTTGTCCCCCTGCATGGCGTGTGCGGTCATGGCGACGGTGGGCTGAGCCGGGCCGGGGCGGGACCGTTCTTCTTCACGCAGCAGGCGAATGGCGGTTTCACCGTCCATCTCTGGCATCTGAAGGTCGATCAGCAAAACGTCCCACGTATCCTCGCGCCAGCGTTCCAGCAGCGCGACGCCATTATCGACGATCTGACAGGTGTGGCCGAGCCGCTCGAGCAGGCGCGCGGCGACCTTCTGGTTGACCAGATTATCTTCAGCCAGCAGGATCCGCAGTCCCGTAGCCCCTGGCGAGGCGACAGGCGCGGGGGGGCTTTCACCCACGGGCACCGGCGAACGTTCAAACGCGGCGGCAATCGCCTGATGTAATTCATCCTGGGCGATAGGCTTATGCAGATAGGTCTTGATCCCGATCCGCTTCAGCATATTGATATCAAAATGTCGGCTCATGGAGCTCAGCATAATGATATGGCTCTCAGCAACCTGCGGCAGAACTGAAAGCTCAAGGGCCAGCGACACGCCGTCCATATCCGGCATCTGCGCGTCCAGCAGGATCAGCGGCCAAGCCGTTCCCGTTTTAACCAGGTTGATGGCCTCGCTGGCGTTGTTAACACAGGTGGGTTTCAGCCCCATCTGGCTGAGCATCGCTGCCAGCAGCCGCAGGTTGGTCGCGTTATCATCAACCACCAGCACGGGTTCCCCGTTAAAGCGCTGGCTATGTGGGCGCTCTCCGGGCGCAAGGGTCTGCGCCGCCAGCGGCAGCGAGAACGTAAATTCGCTGCCTTTTCCCGGCTCGCTGGAGACCGTTAATTCGCCCCCCATCGCCGCAACCAGTCTTGCCGAGATGGTTAGCCCGAGCCCCGTACCGCCATAGCGGCGGGTGGTTGAGTTGTCCGCCTGGCTGAAGGCTTCAAAAATAGCCTTCTGCTTATCTGCCGGTATGCCAATGCCGCTATCGCGCACGCGAAAACGCCATCTGTCCGCGCTATCGTCGGGCTCAACAACCAGGATCACTTCTCCCTGATGGGTAAACTTCAGCGCGTTACCCAGCAGATTGGTCAGGATCTGGCGCAGACGCGCGCCGTCGACCAGCAGCACGTCGGGGACGTCGGGCGCAATATCAACCAGCAGCTCGATGCCTTTTTCGCTCGCCCCCGGCATGTGTGGGCGAATAAGCGACTGAATAAAGGTGCGCACAGGCACGGGGTCCGCCTCCAGCTCCACTTTGCCGGCTTCAATTCGGGAAAAATCGAGAATGTCGTTGATGATATGCAGCAGAGACTGGGCAGAGCTCATCACCAGGGTCAGATAATCGCGCTGATCGGCACTGAGAGACGTATCCAGGCACAGCTGGGTCATGCCAATAATGCCGTTCATCGGGGTGCGAATTTCATGGCTCATATTCGCCAGGAACGCGCTTTTTGCCTCATTGGCTTTTTGTGCCTCAATGGCCGAGGCGAACGCCTGAATTTCAGCCTCTTTGCGCCGCGTAATATCCTGCAGCGTGCCAATCACGCGCTCGGCGTTTCCCTCAATGGAGAGGGTGACCACCTGGCCGGAGAGCAGCATCCAGCGCAGTCCTTCGGTAGGGTGATGCACGCGAATTTCACATTCAAAGACCGGACGGTGATCCTGCTTCGAAGCGTGCAGCGCCTTGCGTAGCGCTGCGCGATCGTCCTCGTGGACCTGATTGAGGAGAAAACGTACCGGATATCGCCACTGTGTGCGCGACTGGCCCAGCATGGCAAGCAGGGTGTCATTCACCTGGAGCGTGTCGCCAGAAACCTGCCAGTCCCAGATCCCGATATGGATGGATTCCGCCGTCAGCAGAAAGTCGTCATGCAGCTGATGGCGCGCGCGCTGCGCTTCATCCAGCTCCGTGATATCGCTGTGCAGGCTGACAATGCCGCCGTCCGCAAGCCGCTGGTGCTGGACGAAAATCCGCCGCTGGCCCGCCTGCCGCACTTCGCAGTGTTTATTCTGTCGACAGTTGCGCACGATCGACTCGCGCAGCGTCTGGCGCAGGCCGGGGTCGACGTTGTAAACGGCATCGATAAAGCGTTCCGCCAGCGCCTCAAGTGTTGTCCCCACCTTCAGCCACGGGGTTATGACCGGATAAAACAGAGCCACGTTGTGATTCCAGGCCTGAAGGCGTTCCTCGCGGTCATAAATCATGACGGCGGCCGGCAGTGCGTTAAGATCGTACGTGAACGAACTCATCGTGATCCTCCCTACGCGCGGTAGTGCAGTTCTGCCTGTCGGCGCAGATATTCCAGCCCGGGCGCGATCGCCATGGCCCAGGCCGTCAGGATCTCATCGTCGCACTGCGGATCTCGCTCACTCACCGCGTTCAACATCGCTTCGCGCCACAGGGCAAAGAATCGCGGGGGGAGGTGGAGGCCGTCGTCGCTTTGCTCCCGCGCCAGGCGCTCGAGAAAATCAGGCACGATTAACGCGCCGTCCACCGCAAGCATGGCGAAGAAACTCTTAAACAGGGTCTGCTGACCCTCCCGATCCGGCAGACGAGAAAAATGCGCTTCCGTTTCGGGTGACATATGGACGAAGGCGTCATAGAACGTCTGAAAAAAAGCGGTTTTTTCATTATTCGGAAAGACGCGGTTCAGGCTGGATTCAAACAGATCGCGATAAAACTTCACGGCGTCCTCCTTATGGTGCTTTCGCCTGGCAGACACTGCCCGACAGGCGTGTACTCCTCTGCCAGACGGCGTGAAAAATAGCTCTCTTTCTTCGACCGACGAACGTCAAACAGCGGCCCGGCATTGTGTTTAAAGAAAAGGGCTTCCAGAACCGTGGCATTGGTTGAGAGGGTTAAGGCAGCGTTGGTATCGCCCGTGGCTTCCTGACGGCCTTCGTACCAGCCTTTCTGCGGATCGTTAAGGTGTTTTGTGACCGTCATCAGCACGTCGGTGTACGGAGTGTCCCACAGGGCCCACAGGGCAAAAACCGCCTTGGTCGATACCTGCGCGAAACGGGTGTAGTCCCGGCCATCGTCTCCGACCGAGTTCCAGGCATAGCCATTTCCCCAGACCGTATCCTGGATATGCCAGGGCGCCTGAGAGAGCGAGAAATCTGCTCTGGCCGTCAGGATCTTATCGGTCTCCCAGCGGCTCTTCTGGCTCAGCCAGACGTTTTCGGCCTGCTTGCGCAGGTGCTTTTGCCGATCGGCCGCAACGCCTTCGGGCTCCCAGCCAAACTCCAGACCCGGCAGCATATAGGGAAGGGTGGTAATCAGGGAGGGCTGCCACGTGGTGCGCGGATCCCGGGCATCAACGGCCAGACGCCGCTGGGCGATGATGACGTGGTGCGCCGGGGGCGTAAACGCTTTCTCCGGGGAAAACCCCCACAGCTGAAACGCCGTCGCGGCATATTCGCTCTCGCCCAGGCGCAGCTCCTCGCGCACCACCGGCTGGCCGTTTTGCAGGGAAGATGACCACAGTTCGCCTTCGCCGTCGATGACCGGGCAGAAATTCCAGCGCAGGATGATTTTATCGAGGTATTCGCTGTACTGCGGTTCCCGCTCTGCGGTGAGGCGCAGGGCGAGCATCAGACGCGCCATATCGCGCGCGGACCAGCCGTTTTTGCTGGGCTTGCCGCTAAAATCGACGGGCGTCGCCGTCTGGCTGGAATAGAGTCGGCCCGGCGTCCGGGCATCGGTCAGCATCAGACGCTTAAGGGTGCCCATGATACGGGTTAAGCGAGCGTCATACTCGGCATCATCAATTAGCCCCAGCTCTTTTGCCGCCAGCAGGGCAATAAGCGTATCGCCCATTTGCCAGAGCGTGACGCGAGGCTGTTTGTCGCTCCCGTTGACCAGGCCCGTTTGCGGCTGGGTATTATTGACGAAATAGCGCCAGGCGATCGCCGCCCACGTCTGCTCCTCCGGCGTCAGGGCGGCAATACGCGCACTGGAGTGCCAGCCGCCGTGGATGAGCCAGCGCCAGCCTGCGCCCTGATGGCCAAACAGGGCAAAGATGATCGCGCCTGCGAGGAGTAATCCCGCGAGCCCTCTGGCTAAGGTTTTAAGCATTGCGCAGTCACCGGAGGCAGTTTAACGGGCTCGTCCGCGCTGCATGACGCGCACTGACAGGCCTGACAGGCGGGTTTGGTACGCTGCGTGACGCCGGTCCGGTCGCACCAGCTTTTTACGGCCGGTGTGCTGGTCAGGAACGGGCGACTGCGCAGCGCGTTGTTCTCTTCAAACTGATCGAGCAGCTTTTGATTCCACAGCGACGGCGCAAAATCCTTGCTCTTCGGGTTGTCGGTGTTGAAGGCCAGCAGTTTTCCCTCTTTTTTGAACAACAGGGCCTCCAGCATGATGCCGTTATTGTTCGCGGTGAACTCTTTGATCGGGCCGTCACCGTTTTCATACAGCCCTTCGTAGTAGCCTTTTCCCTCTTCGTTGGCATTCTCAATGGTATTCAGCAGGCGGTCGGTATAAGGGGAGTTCCACAGCACCCACATGCCCAGCGCCGCCTTCAGCGATATCGCGGCAGCGTTAGGGACGAACTGGCCCTTATCGGTAATGGTGTTCCAGTTGTATCCGTCGCTGAAGACGGTGTCATAGACGAAGTAAGGCGCCTTATCGAGCTGGTGCTCGGAGCGCGCGGTGAGGACGCCGGTAATGGTATAGCGGTTCTCCTGAGCCTGATAAACGCGGTCAGCAAAGTTTTTCATCCACGTCAGGGAGTAGTCGCGCGGGGCGTTATCCCGATCGGTCGGTTTATCAAAGCCGAACTCCAGCCCGTAGAGCAGGTAGGATTCCGTCACCACGTAGTTATGCTGCGACGTGTTGCGCGGATCGCGCGTATCGTACGGGACCAGCACGCAGTAGATTTCGGCCAGCTCGTAAGGCTGCGGACGGCTGGCTTTACAGGTATTAAACCCCCACAGCTGGAACCCGGCCGCGCCGTACTCTTCATAGCCCAGCCGACCTTCCTGAACATATTTCGGCTGGCCGTTCTCCAGATAGGCCCCGTACAGCGTGCCGCAGGGGTCGATCGCGTGGCTGAAATCCCAGCCGAGCACCACGTTATCAATGCTGTTGCCGTATTCCGGATAACGCTCTTTGATGATTTTCAGCCAGACCAGCATTCGCCCGATATCCAGCGCCGAGAAGCCAATTTCGCCGGGCTTGTTGGTGTAGTCCACTTTCTGGCCACTGATGGTGTTATAGGCTTTGTTGGGGAGCTCGTTGCGGAACAGTACCAGGGTGTTTAAAGTGGCGAGGAATTTCAGCATCCGGCGGTCAAATTCCGCTTTATCAATGATTCCCAGCTCGCGCGCCGCCGTCAGGGCGGCCAGATAGGAGGCGCTGTCCCACATGGTGGTGGAGGGATATTTGTTGACCGCATTCACCAGGCCCGTCGTGGGCTGATAGTTGGAGACGAAATACTGCCAGGCGTTTTTCGCGATGGTCATCTCCCGGGCGGTCAGCTCGCCGCTGCGCGGGGAGTAACCTGATGCAGGCAGCTCGGTATCCGCACGCACGGTCGATAACGCCAGCCAGCAGATCGTTATTCCCGTGAGCAGGTGAAAAAGGATCGGGGATCGTGGCTTCATGGCGTTGCTCCTGCTGAGGGGGAAGTGTAGAGGCAGGCCAGACAGAGCATCTGGCCATGCGCGATGTAAGACAGACTTTCCAGCACAATGGCATTGGTATCGGCGTCTACGACGGCATTGACGCTGTTGTTGAGATTTAACCCGCGCTGCCAGCCTTTACCCGGCACCTGAAGGGCCAGAACCTGCTGGCGCAGCGCTTCGCTCCAGCTGTTGCGGAACAGGGCGTACCAGGCAAATGCGGTGCGGGTGGAGGTAATCGCCACTTTCTCCGGCACCTCGTCGCGCAGGTTGCGCGCCTGAACCGGCTGCCTGTCCGGCAGATCGTTGACGTAATCCGGCGCCGGTTCGGCATAATCCGTGCTGACCGGCGGTTTTGGGCTGCGCAGGCTATGGCGCCGCTGCTGGATCTGCATAATCCGCCACGCAATTTCAGCGCTCTGCGCATCAAAGCCAAGCTCAAGACCGGTTAACAGATAGGGGAGACTGATCAGGGAGGTTTGCTTGCCCCATGGCGTGCGAAGCCCTTCATCCGGCACCATCACGCCATCCAGATCGATCATCTTTTGCCCTTCAGGCGGGTTGGTCACCGCGAGGCCTGCCGCGCTGTCAATCAGGCGCAGCGTATGGCTGGCATAGAGACGGTAGCCAAAGCTGTCCCGCTGTTCGTCATCAGTCAGCGTCCAGTGATGGAGCGGAACGGCCGCCTGACTTTGAACGTTATTTTCAATCAGTGCGCCGGTGTTCCAGAGACTAAACAGATCGTGGATAGCCGCCGCGTGCTGAGGATAGCGCCACAGGAGGGTCTGAAGCGCCGTCAGCAGGCGGCTCAGCCCAATTGCCGAGGCGTCGGGTTTGCCGAGGATCTTCAGGGTGTCAGCATGGTAATACGCGGCAGGGAGGCCTTGCTTGTTGAGCGGTAACTGCCCCAGCGTGAACAGGGCCGTGCCGACCCTCTCGTCGAATTCATCGGCGGAAATAATGTTGAGCTGCTCTGCGGCAGCGGTCGCAAACAGGTAGCTCCCTACGCTCCAGAGGCTCAGCCACGGCTCACCGTCGCTGGCGTTCGCCAGCCCGTTTGGCTGGGTATTATTCACGTAGTATTGCCAGGCGACCCGCGCCCAGATGGCTTCGTCATAGGTCAGCGCGCGTTTCGCAGGCAGCGGCGGGAAGTCTTTACTGAGCGCGATGCCGCCGCTGCTTTCCACGCGCGTGGGCATCTGTTTCTCCACCCAGACCACAATGGCAAAGCCGATCAGGAAGCCGAGCAAAATGGTGAGGTAGCTGCGCGCGGGCTGCAGGGCATCACGTATCCTCATTGGGTGACCTCGTCCTCTTCAGCGGGCGTCCACATGGCCGCGAAAATCAGCGGCAGCATGGCGGCGATGTTCACCCCTCCCCAGAAAATATTGATGACGTAGCCGGAGGGGTCGTCTACCTGTCCACGCGCCACCTGGATACCGCCCCAGATAAGCCCTGCGAGGGTCAGCACCACGATGGCAATCTGCGGCTTCACCAGGTAGAGAAAACGGCCCGTCTGCCGCTCTTTTGGCGTGACGTGAAATTTGATCTGCTCGCCCCGCAGCACCGTATTGAGCGCGCGCAGGTTCATGGAAAAGAAGGAGAGATAAGAGGCCCTGCCGTCCCAGGCCGAGATCCCCCAGGTGCCAAACATAAAGGCCAGTTCAGAGAAAATAAAAAACGGGAGAAAATGCAGATAGAACGGCGTCGACCAGGCGGACACCGGCGGAATGCCGGTGAACAGATAGATAATGGGCGAAATCAAAAACACCGTGTTCCACACGCAGGCCATATACGACCAGAAGGTGGTGGCATACATCAGCGTCTGGGGGAGGGAAAGCCTGAAGCGGCGACGGCTGAAGATGTTGTCATGGAACAAAATATCCAGCGAGCCGGCGGCGTACTTAAAACGCTGGATCATCCAGGTCAGCATATCCTGCGGAGAGAGCATCTTCGACTCCACCCGCGGATGCATAACCGAGCGCCAGCGTCGTGCGGCGTCACCGTGCAGCAGCACCGAGGTGTAAATATCTTCCGAGACGTGGAATTTGTAGGGGGTAAGCTCGGTGTCAAACGCCACGTGCGGACGCATTGCATTCTGCAGCGCGTCCCGCGTTTCGTCATCGCGGATGTCGCGGGTATGTCGATGGATCTCCTCTTCGACGGACCAGACATAGCTTCTCAGCGCGGCCTGCATGACCGCCTCACGACGGTGAATGGACGCCGCACCGCAGCAGAAAGCCGCGTTCGCCCAGTTGCGCCGCCGCAGGATCACGTCATAGAACATGCGCGGATCGTTAAAAAACGGGTCGCGGCCTATCGTGACCGGGCCAACACACTTTTGAATCAGCCAGCCCAGACCGTAGCCCACTTTTCCGGCTTTTCGCTGGCCCCAGCGCGACAGGTTTTCTCCTTCCGGAAGATCGAAGAACCACTGCGGCGTCTGTACCCAGGCCACGTCCGGATCGCGAAAATAACCCAGCGTATGGCTGAGCAGGGTGGGAAATACGCGGGTATCGGCGTCGCAGATAACAATAAAATCGCCGTCGGTTTGCTCAAGGCCGTTGCGCAGGTTGCCGGCCTTAAAGCCGATGTTGGTCTGGCGAGTAATATAGTTAACGCCTTCCTCTTCACAGACGGCTTTCATCTCCGGGCGGCGACCGTCATCAAGCACGTGGATGCGGTAGTCAATCGGGAACGGGTACGCCATCTTCAGGGCATCGCGAATGGATAGCCTGACCAGCTCGGTGTCTTCCGAGTAGGTGGCAATGAACAAATCCACTTTTACAGGACGAGGTTCTACGGCCTCCTCAGGCGACAGACATTCGTTAATTTCGCCGGGCGGCGGACTCTGAGGAGGATCCTGTTCTTTCCACAAATTGATGGTAAACAGCACGGTGCCAATCCACGCCAGGGTTTCGGCGAGGACCAGCGGAATGGCATACCATAATGCGTCAGTATTCAGGGAGGCGGTCCAGCGCCAGTAAATATAATTGGCACCCAGAATAAGCGCCGCGACCGCTAACACCTGCCAGGTCATCATTACCCAACGCGGTGTTGTTAACGGCTCCGGAGGACGACGATGTTCAAAACGGGAAAAATAAAAATCCATAGTTCCGGCGTTCCTGATTCCGTGAAAATGCAGACCCATTCTGCTGCGCAGACAGTTGCCCAAAAGCGAAAGAAAATAGCGATTAAACAAGATTTAAGATAAGTGTAGAACGCCGAATAAAAGTGTCCAGCCACGTTTTTATTAATATTTAGCGGTGGTTAATTCAGCTTAAATTCTGCTTAATGATGTTTCATCGGCCGTCGATTAATTGCGGTTACTATTCCTTTAGGCTATCTACTTTATTTAGACCTTAATTTTCGTTTTCAGGCAAAGGACACCCTATGAGCCATGTTGCGCCGTCGGTAGCGCAAGAAGATGATGCTAAATCAACAGCATGGCGTTATGCCGTAGCAGGTGCACGGGACCTGAGAATTGACTTTATGCGCGGCATAGCCCTCGTCATGATGGTCGTGGCGCATACGGAGGTCATGTCGGTATTTAATATATTCTCCTGGGAACGTTTTGGGCTAACAACCGGTGCAGAAGGCTTTGTCATTCTCTCGGGGTTTATGCTTGGCATGCTGAATCGCGCGCGACTGCAAAAAGTGGTTTTACTCACGGTTTCCTGGGGGCTTTATCTCAGGGCGTGGAAAATATATCGCGTAAATATCATTATCATAGTGTCATTTATTCTGCTGGCCTATATCCCACATATTAATGTGTTCGAGGTCACCCATTTTACCGACCGTTTTTCGGGTCAAAGTTGGTCGCTTTATCCTGTTACGCCGCAAATTAAAGAGACCTGGTTCAACATTATTCTCTATTTGCAGATCGGCCCCCATCAGACGCAGATTCTTGGGCTGTATATCTTCTTGCTGCTACTCAGCCCGCTATTTTTGGGGATGCTGCAGAAAGGGAAAGTCTGGTGGCTGCTGGGGCTGTCGCTGCTGGTGTACAGCCTGTGGCAATGGTGGCCGCTTCGGCTGACGCCATCGGAGTTCGAATTTGCCTTTCCACTGCTCGCCTGGCAGTTCATCTTTGTGCTGGGGATGGCCAGCGGCTGGTATAAAGCCGAACTGCTCTCTTTCGCCCGGACGCCGCCGGGAAAAGGGGTCGCGATCGCGCTGGTGCTGGTGGCGCTCATTCTGGGGTTTGTTGCCCAGAACCATACCAACCCGTTTATGCCGCCCGCGCTTCTCATGCACGTCATCCCGCCTGACAGCTTCAATACGTTTTATCACACCTGGGCGGCGAAGAACGGGCTGGGCCCGGTGAGGGTGCTAAACGATATCGCCCTGATGGTTACCGTCTACCTGGTGCTGACGTATTGCTGGACGCCGCTCAACCGCCTGCTGGGATGGTTCCTGATCCCGCTAGGCCAGCACTCGCTCTATACCTTTATTTTGCATGTGTACGTGGTGCTGCTGGTGAGCCAGTTCATCACCTTCGATTTATGGCGTCACGCCTGGATAGAGAACACGTTAGTGCATGCGGCGGCACTGGGTATTTTGTGGCTGATGGCAAAATACGACGTCGGCGCACGCTGGATACCTAACTAAGGATGGCGGTTATGCGCGAAAAATGGCTTCTGGCGGGCGTGCTGCTCGCCGCGATCCCCGCCGCAGAGGCGGCACAAAATAGTGATAAAGAAACCCTGCGCGATAAGAACGGTGAACCCGTTCAGGCAGGCGTTTTTACCAGCCGGTGGGGGCGTTTGTTCTCGGGAAATGACAAGAAATTTTCAGGCGCTCTGAGCTTCAGTTCGGGGCTGAAAGAGCAGCTGGTGAGCGTGCCTAATAGCTCTGACAGCGCCGCGCAGGAGAAAAAAATAAACCAGACGCTCAACCTTAGTCTGCAGTATTCCCCGTACAGCTTCTGGTTTGCCAACATTACCTCCCGGTTGCCGGTCAGAGATACCACCCGCTATACCGCCGATTTTCGCTACAGCTTCGGCTATGACGACTGGCACGCCAATACGTTCAGCCTGGTTTACGGTAACTACGGTGAAAACCACTTCTGGACGTCTGGCAGCCGGAGACATACCTATTTCGAACAGGGCGCCTTTACGCTTGCCTATAAGTTTTCACTACCGAAACCGGTTGAAAACACGCTCCTGATTAATAAAGGGGATTCCATCATTTGCCAGGTCGGGTACAGCTGGGTGCCGCGCTACTACGACCTCAGCAGCGATGACATCCGCAAAAATAAAAACGTCATGCTCGGCGGCTGCGGCTACACCTTTAAACAACATTTCTTCGTTCGCGCAACTGCGTTCTGGTTCCCGGACAGCAGCCAGCAGCAACCCTGGAACGGCGATTACAGCTACAGCTTCGGCTACGCGGGCTATACGCCGGGATCGTTCTCTGTCCAGTACGCAAACTATGCGGGGACGCGCTATCCGGGGCACGGCAACGGTAACGCAAAATTCAGGGAAGGGACCGTGAGCCTCATCTGGTTCTTACCGCTATAGGAGGGATACATGTCGGCGCTGCACGTGTTAATCGTTGAAGATTCGCTGATTTATCGTCGGTTACTCTCCCGGATGCTCACCCAGTGGGGGTATCTCGTGAGCGAGGCGGAAAATGGTGTTGCTGCGCTGGAAATCTTGTCCAGCCAGCCAGTCAGCATGGTGATAAGCGACTGGGAAATGCCGGAAATGGACGGGCTGATGCTGTGTCAGACCATCCGCAACCGTCAGTTTGGCCGCTATGTGTATATCATCCTGTTGACGGCCCGCGAGAATGCCGGGGACGTGACGCAGGGGTTTGATGCCGGGGCGGATGATTTTTTGAGTAAGCCCGTTGAACAGGCTGAACTCCGGGCGCGGCTTCACGCCGGGGTTCGTATTTTGACGCTGGAGGCGACCCTCGCGGCGCACAACAAGCGCCTGAGTGAAGCCTTGCATCAGATTGAAAAAGATCTTGAACTGGCGGCACGCGTTCAGCACTCGGTGCTGCCTTCACACCGCTTACGCTACGGCGACTACTTCTCCGACTGGCTTTTCTTACCGTCAGCCTGGGTCTCGGGCGATGTGTTCAATATCTTTCCGCTGGATTCCCATCTGGGATTTTATTGCGTTGATGTCTCGGGTCACGGCGTGGGGGCCGCGATGATGTCCCTCGCGGTGGCTCGCCAGTTTTTACATGGCCGGGTGGTGGACCGCTTCCTGTTTACCGATGAGGGCGGCATTCAGTCACCCGCGGAGGTTGTCAGGATGTTGAACAGCCGCTTTTGCAGTGAAGAGAGCGACATCACCAGTTATTTCACGCTCATTTACGGCGTGATCGATCCAGAAAGCGGGCAGGGATTGTTGTGCCAGGCAGGGCATCCTACTCCCGTCATTGTGAACGCAGACAGCGCTGTCACGTCCGTGGGCGATGGCGGCCCGCCGGTCGGCCTGATCCCAGACCTGAGCTGGGAGGATGTCGCGTTTACCCTCAATCCGGGGGATCGCTTATGCTTATTCAGTGACGGTATTACGGAGTGCGAGAACGTCAGCGGCGAGCAGTTTGGCCCGCAGCGTCTCGAACGCTGGCTTCATGAGCATGCCCGGCTCCCGGTTGACCAGCTCCTGCCGCGGTTTGGTGACCACCTGACTGGCTGGCGCAATGCAAATCGTGATGAACCGATCGCCTTAACCGACGACGTGTCACTGCTCGTGATTGAACGTCAGGGAGAACAGAATGATTATTAACACCGAGCGACTACCGCATGCCAACATTCTCACGCCCGCGGTCCGGCGGCTGGATGCCTCCGTTGCCGCGACGTTTAAAGCGTCCGTGACGGAGGAAATTGGCAGCGATCGTAAAGCCTTAATCGTCGACTTTAGCAAAGTGGATTTTATCGACAGCAGCGGGCTGGGGATGCTGGTGTCGTTGTTCAAGTTGATGAACGGAAAAGGCGAAATGGCGCTGTGCTCCCTGAACCCCGGGATCATGAACATGTTCACCCTGACCCGAATGGATCGCATCTTCCGCATCTATCCGGATAAACATAGCGCGCTTGCGCAGCTGGGGCAGTAGATGCAGAGGCCGGAGCAGGCTGAATTTCCGGCGGCGATCGCGTCCCTGACGCCGCTGTCCGGCTGGCTTGGCGACAGGTTGAGCGCGCTTCCCGTCGATGATGAGTGGCGTTTCGCCTTCGATCTCGCCGCCTGTGAAGTGGCGACGAACATCATCCGCTACGCGCTTCACGAGGATAACTCGCGCCTCTTTCGCGTCCAGTTCGATGTCCGTGGCAATGACGTCTGCGTTGTTTTTAGCGACGCGGGTGACGCGTTCCCGCACGAGCGGCTTGAGGCCGCCAGGCGAGACCGCTTCTGCGAAATGTCGCCGCTGCTGGAGAGCGGCAGGGGGCTGATGCTCATTTTGCTGAGCGTCGATCGTTTCACTGTGGAACGCGTGGCGGGTGAAAATATCGCCACGCTTGAGAAGAAAATCAGCGTATGACCCGCAGGTCATACGCGCGTGATTTTATTTCGTGTTGTCAGCAAACAGTGTCGGCGCCCATGGACGTGGATCCACCTCCATAAACGGCGCGCGCTCGAAGCGGTCCTTCAGTGCCCACGGCACCGTGCAGTCGAAGATCGTCTTGCAGGAAATGCCGTTGCCGCGAATCGAGGTGCTGTAATCCGGCGACTGGGACGGATCGAGCTGGTGGCCGCGGATCCCCGGAATATTGGTGATGCTGACATCGCCCTGCATGCGCGTCGTCATCGCCCACAGGATGTCGTCGCTGTCGAAAATATCCACGTCTTCGTCGACCAGAATAATGTTTTTCAGCTCCGAGTAGGTGGCTAAGGCGATAAGCGCCGCCTGGCCCTGACGCCCTTCGTCTGACGGCTGGCGTTTTTTCACCTGCAGTATCCCGAGGAACTTACCGCCGCCCGCGGTATGGGCATAGACGTTTTGCAGGAAGCCCGGAATTGCCTCCTCAACGGCATTGCGGATGCTGGCCTCGGTCGGCAATCCGGCCAGCGTGGTATGTTCTTCCCCCGGTCCCACCAGCGTCTGCAGGATGGCGTGGTTTCGCATGGTCACGGCTTTCACTTTGATCACCGGCAGGGAGGGATTCGCCTCGCCGCAGTAGCCCGGGAACTCCGGCATCGCGTGGCCGGTGTTGGTGTGCTGATCCTCTCTCACGCGCACGCCCGGAAGCAGTTCACCTTCGATGATGATTTCCGCCCGCGCGATGGCTTTCTCTTTGACCGCCACGCCCTGCACCAGCTCAACCGGCTGCTGGCGCAGCGCCCCGGCGACGCCCAGCTCGTTATAGCCAAACGGCGTGGTTGGGGCCTCAAAGCACGCGCCGATATAGATGGCGGGATCGAGACCCATGTTGATCGTCACCGGCAGCGGCTTTCCGGCATCCTCCGCCTTTTTGCGGAACACTTCGATATGTCGCCCGGCGGCAAGGAACATGGAAAGCTCGTCGCGCTCCTGCACGCAGAGGCGGTGAATGGTGACATCCGTCAGCGAGCTGTCTTCCGGATCGCTTGCCAGCACCAGCCCCAGACAGAAGAACGGACCCGCATCAATCGGCGTGTTGGTTGGGGCCGGAAGCAGCTTGCGAAGGTCGAAGTCAGGATCGTCAGCGTAGAAGACCTGCTCCTGACAGGGGGCCTGCGAGGCCGGGACGACAACCGGCGCAACCGGTTTTTTGACTGCCTGGCCGACGTGTTTTGCCAGTTCAGAGGGCTCGCAGCCCAGAAGGAGCGCCGCGCGCTCGCGGCTGGCGTGCATGCCCACCAGGATGCGGGAGTGCGGATAGCCCTTAATGCTGTTGAACATCATGGCCGGGCCCGTACGGGTTGGACGTTTGACCGTGCCACCCGCGCCGATATGGCGATAGACGCCCGCCAGCTCCGCATTGGGATCGACCGGATGATCGGTTTCGATATACTGCCCTTCGTGGCGCTGCAGTAAGGCGATGGCGCTGCGGAGATCGTTAATCTTGTGTTCCATATTTTCCTCCCTCGGTTGAATACCTCCATTTTTATGGCAATGACCAATAGCATCAATTGCATCATTACTGTTAAATTGATAAGTAAATTTATATCAATTCAGGAAGTCGTCTCGTGCAGTTTCGTCAGATGCGCCACTTCATCGTCGTGGCCGAAGAGCTCCATATGCACCGGGCCGCCGAGCGTCTGAACATGGCGCAACCGGCGCTGAGCCAGCAGATAAAGGCGCTGGAAGAACGTTTAGGCGTCACGCTTTTCAGCCGTGCGAATCGCCGCTTAACCCTGACGCCCGCGGGCGAAGCGTTCCTGGTAAAAGCCAGGCTTGCCATCTCGTTAACCGAGCAGGCGGTGCTGGACGCCAGACAGACGGCAAGGGGCGAGCAGGGCGTGTTAAACCTCGGGTGCGTGTCGAGCGCGATGTTCGACGGCAGGCTACCCGCCGCGCTTCGCCAGATGCATAGCCGCTGGCCGGCCATTACCATGTCGCTGATGACGGGAAACGTGCAGACGCTCTACGCCGCCGTGCAGAGCAACCAGCTGGATGTGGCCATCATCCGCGCGCCGCTGCCGTCGCTGCCGGACGATCTGCAAAGCCGCCCGTTCGCCTCGGAGAAAACGGTGCTGGCGCTCTATCGTCAGCATCCGCTGGCCGGGTCCGCCGCACTGACGCTCTCGTCGGTGAAAGACGAAAAATGGATCTCCCTGCGCGACCCGGAAGGAATGGGGCTGGAACAGTATTTCTATGACGCCTGCAGCGGGGCGGGCTTTCAGCCGGACGTGGTGCAAAACGCGACCGACGTGCCCACGGTGATAAGCCTGGTATCGGCAGGGTTTGGTCTGGCGCTGCTGCCCGCGTCGGCAAAGGCGGTGAGCGTCGAGAACGTCGTCTACGTGGACATCCTCGACCGGTTGCGGGAGAGCGAACTCACCCTGGTTTGCCACCGGATTATACGCTCAGAAGTGCTTAAAAAGTTTCTGGTTACCCTCGATCACACCTGACGTCCGGCGGCCCGCAGCAGTTGCTCGCGCAGCCAGGCATTCGCCGGATCCTGGCTGTTTTTCGGGTGCCAGTACATGTTGATGGTAATCGGCTGGAGCGGCAGCGGCGGTGGAAAAATATCCAGCGTGCTGGCGAACCGTCGCAGCATCCGTTCCGGCAGGGTACAGACCAGGTCGGTACCGGCAACCAGCGGCGGCGCCATGGCGTAGCTCTGGGTGGACATGGCGACGTGTCGCTGATAGCCCAGCCCGGCAAGAGTTTGGTCGACAAAGCCGGTAAACGGATCTCCCACTGACGACACCACCAGATGGGAAAGCGCGCAGTAGCTTTCCAGATCTAACGGACCTGTTCCGCGCGGATGGCCTTTACGCTGGGCGGTGGCAAACGCGTCGTCGAGGAGTTTGCGCCTCACCCAGCCGTCATGAGCGCCCGCGCTCACGCCGATGTAGATGTCCACATCTCCGTTTTCCAGCTGCTGCGGCAGGTCAGCCATCTCCGGCAGGGCGAAGCGCAGGCGGATGCCGGGTGCGTCGGTGCCCACCTGGTTAAGCAGCCCGGTGCCGAGCATCAGCGCCGGGTTCTCATGCAGCGCGATAACAAAGGTGCGGCTGCTGGTTTGCGCATCAAATGCCGTGGGGGCAAACATCGCGCTGATGCCGCGCAGTACGTTCGCCACCTGCGGCCTGAGCGCTTCCGCTCGCGGCGTGGGAAGCACCCCGCGTCCATGCGGGGAGGGAATGAACAGCGGTTCGCCAAACAGCGTGCGCAGACGGGCGAGACGGGCAGACAGCGCGGGTTGGCTGATGCCCAGCCGAGCGGCCGCATGGGTGATGTTCCTGTCCTGAAGCAGGGCGTCCAGCGTCAGGAGCAGGGCTATGTCCATGTCAGATATCCGCGTCATCGCTCTATTTCGCGCCGCTGGCGTCCCGGTTGGTATAGGTGACAGGGACCCAGGCATAACCGCCTTTCTCGCCTTTCGTCACATAGCCGATGCCCGGGAAAGGCAGGTGCGGGGCGGCAACCAGGTCCTTGTTTTTCACAAAGTCAGCGAACGCATACTCGCGTACGCTTGCCGCTTTGTTCTGATCTTCATCATAGGTGATGGTCACCGCAGGCTGCGGGAACTGAACCGCCGCGGCATGAATGATGTCGCCGACAAAGGTGATCTTCTCGCCTTTACTCGTTAGCGTGTAGAAGGCTGAACCCGGCGTATGGCCGGGATGAACCGTGCCGGTCAGACCCGGGAGAATCTCCGATGTGCCGCTAAACGGCACCACTTTCCCCGCGTCAAGATAGGGCTTCAAGGTCTTCTGCGCGACGTCAAAGTAGTTCTTGCCGTAGCCGGTTTTCTTCTGATTGTCGTCGTTAAAGAAAAAGTCGATATCCGGTTTGCCAACGAAAACGCGCGCGTTGCTGAACACCACCTTGCCATCTTTCACCAGGCCACCGGCATGATCGGAGTGAGCGTGAGTCAGCAGGACTTCAGTGATGTCCTCGGGTTTTATCCCCTGCGTGGCGAGGCTTTCAACCAGACGTCCGCCGGTATCAGGACCAAAGAGCTGGCCAGAGCCGGTATCCACCAGGATTTTATGTCCGGGTATCGCAATCAGGAACGCGTTGATGGAGACCTCAGCCGGGTTGGTCTGGACGTTTTTCGCGAGCAGTGCATCAATGTTTTGCGGCGTAGTCCGGCGCAGCAGCTTGTGCAGATCCTGCGCGACGGTCCCGTCGGTAAACGAGGTGACCAGGACGTCCCCAACCTGAACGCTGTATCCGCCCGCCGGTTGTTTAACGACGTGCTGGGGCGTCTCTGCCGAGGCCTGGATCGCAGGGTAGAAAAGCAGTGAACTGGAAATCAGCGTGGAAAGAGCAAGTTTTTTCACGGTAAGCATACGAGTCTCCTTTGAAAGTGCTCATCTTACTGCTCCGTAAAATTATAAGAACCTGCCCAGAAATGATAGGACCTATAAACGGGATGGATAGTCAACCGAAGGGCCGGGAAGGCGGGCAATGCCTTTTCCGGCCCGTAAGACCTTATTTTTTCAGCGGTGCGTTCCAGCTCTCGATCGTGGCTTTGGACCAGGCGCCATAAGCGGCATTAGGCAGCACAATCCAGTCGTTGCCGAAGTGTTCGGCGCTGGCTTCAACCAGCTCACGCTGCTGCTCGCTCGGCTTTTTGTTTTTAAACTGCACGGCGAAATCCGGCAGGCTGTCGCCGAACAGCATCACGATCTGCTGCTTTTTGAGGATGCTCTGGCGGCGCTCTTCCTTGCTGACCGTATCCAGCAGCACGCTTTCGTCAGACACCTGCGGCAGGCCGAGAGCGTTTAACGTCTTCAGCGTGTCGGCTTTATTTTCCTGCATACGATCCGAGACATAGTAGATCCGGACCTTGCTCTGATTCACGTGGTCAAGAAACGCTTTTGCTCCCGGGATTAAGCCGGGTTTTCCCTGCTTCTCCCAGTCGCTCCAGGTGTCCCATTGTGTATAGTCGTGACACTGCTCCGCGTCGCGCACCAGCAGAGGGGTGTTATCCAGCACCGTTTCGTCGAGGTCCATCACCACGGCGTAGTTTTCGGGCGTTTTCAGATCTTTTAACTTCTCGTTGAAACGCTCGGTGGCAAACCGATAGGTTTGCAGCTGAAGGGCCATAATCTCTGCCGATTTCTGCTGATAGCGCAGCGCCATTTCGTACGCTTTCGGTTCACACAGGTCGCGCCCGGCAGCCGTCGCGGTTGCCGCTGCACTCATAACAGGTAATGCCAGCAGTAATGCCTTAGCCATTGAATTCACGCTTTTTTCCTCAACACCCTGGTTAAAATCCCGAAAGCGTAATGAAATTCAGTGACAGAAATATGACCGCGATGTGGCAATGTGTTTCCGCTAGACCAGCATGTAATACCAGAACAGGGCGACCTCGTCTTTTTCCGGCAAGGCGTTGTAGAGATAACGGTCGTACCCGCCCAGGGTGAATCCGTAGTGACGGTAAAACAGGCAGGCAGAGACGTTCACATTTTGTGTTTCAAGCCGTAATCCCGGCGCGTTTACGCTGCGGGCCCAGACGTGGGCGGCGGCCATTAATTTTTGCGCGGCGCCGGTTCTGCGTCTGGTGCGATCAACGGCAATATAATCCACTGAAATAAACTTATTCCAGCCGATCGACGCGGTAATAAATCCGGCTAATTCACCGTCATCCGTTTCCGCCACAAGAAATATGGCGTCCGGATTAACGCAATGGTTTTCAAGCGTTTGAATGTCAAGTTCGTAGGTTTTTATCCACGGCTCGGCGACGGCTTCAATATGCAAATCACAATGGATAAAGGGCTCTCGCGCAATGTGGCTAATGGTGAAAGAAAAGTCACAACATTCAAGACGGACGAGGTCCGTATTTAATCCTTTTCGAATCTGCATAGTATTCCCGATAGTGAGTTATTTCATAAAGAATAGACGAAGCGGTTAAATCTGCTGAGCTCACGCACTTTTAATCCTGAACTAAGCTTGTACTTCGTTCCGCGTAAAATGTGGGTCATTCGAGGACAATGAATGGAATTCAGGACATTTCAAAAGCAGTGGGGTGCTGAGTTTATTTCCGATGACGTTGTACGTTTTCGCGTCTGGGCAGAAGGACAGAAAGAACTTACGCTACGTCTTGCCGCCACCGATGTGCCGATGACGGCAACAGGCGGCGGCTGGTTCCAGGCAGACGTCCCTGGCGTCACGCACGGTGCAGAATATCAGTTTGTTCTTCAGGACGGCATGGCGGTGCCCGATCCCGCCTCGCGGGCGCAAAAGGGCGACGTTAACGGACCCTCGGTAGTGATCGATCCCCGACGTTACCAGCCGGTCAACCGCGACTGGGCAGGGCGGCCGTGGGAAGAGACGATCATTTACGAACTGCACATCGGCACCTTTACCCCGGAGGGCACCTTCCGGGCGGCCATCGACAAGCTGCCGTATCTGGCAGAACTTGGGATTACCCAGCTTGAAGTGATGCCCGTCTCTCAGTTTGGCGGTTCCCGCGGCTGGGGGTACGACGGCGTGCTGCTGTATGCCCCTCACTCTGCCTACGGTACGCCGGAGGATTTCCACGCGTTTATCGATGCCGCGCACGGGCTGGGGCTTTCCGTGGTGCTGGATATCGTGCTCAACCACTTCGGCCCGGAGGGGAACTATCTGCCTTTGCTGTCGCCCGCGTTTTTCGATGCACAGCGGATGACGCCGTGGGGCAACGGCATCGCCTACGAGCGCGAGCCGGTGAGACAGTACATGACCGACGCGCCGCTCTACTGGCTGACGGAATACCGGCTGGACGGCCTGCGGTTTGATGCCATCGACCAGATTAAAGACGGCTCGGACACGCATATTCTCGAGGAGATTGCCGCAAAAATTCGCGAGGCCATTCCGCACCGTCACGTTCACCTGACCACGGAAGACAGCCGCAACGTGATTTTCCTGCATCCGCGCGATGAACAGGGCAACGCGCCGTTGTTTACCGGCGAGTGGAACGATGACTTCCACAACGCCGCCCACGTGTTTGCCACCGGTGAGACGCACGCCTACTACCAGGATTTTGCCTTTGAGCCGGAGAAAAAGTTCGCCCGGGCGCTGGCGGAAGGGTTTGTCTACCAGGGCGAGGTGTCTCTGCAAACCGGAGAATCTCGCGGGGTGGAGTGCCGCACCCAGCCGCCGCAGTTTTTCGTCGATTTTATTCAAAACCACGATCAGACCGGCAATCGCGCCCAGGGCGAGCGGCTTATCTCCCTCGCGGGTGCCGACAAGACGCGGGTGCTGCTTGCCGCGCTGCTGCTCTCCCCGCATATCCCGCTGCTGTTTATGGGCGAGGAGTTTGGGGAAACGCATCCGTTCCTGTTCTTCACCGACTTTCACGGCGAACTGGCAAAGGCGGTGCGGGAAGGGCGCGCGAAAGAGTTTACTGGCCATGCCGGGCACGATGAAACCGTCCCGGACCCGAACGACGTGAACACGTTTATCCGCTCAAAGCTCGACTGGCATAAAGTCGCCACCGACGAGGGCAAGACGTGGCTGCGCTATACGCGCCATCTGTTGACGCTGCGCCATCGCTATATCGTTCCGCTTCTGCATCCGGGCGGTGCCGTTGAGGGCCATGTGCTCAAGACCGCGCCCGGCATGGTGGCGGTGTGCTGGCGCTTTCCGTCGGGGACGCTCTCACTGGCGCTTAATATCGGCATTAAGCCCGTCGCGCTGCCTGCTATGGCGGGGGAGACGCGTTTTGCCTCGCCGGAGGTCACTGACGTTTTACCCCCGAACGGTATTGTCGTTCGCTTTGCTGATGGAGAAGCATCGTTATGATCCCTTCCGCCACGTACCGAATTCAGTTCCGTAACGGCATGACCTTCGACCGCGTTGTGGCGCTGGTGCCGTATATGAAGGACCTCGGCATCAGCCACCTTTACGCATCGCCCGTGTTCACTGCCACGACGGGGTCTACCCACGGCTATGACGTGACCAACCCGAATGAAATCGACCCTGCCATCGGCGGGCGAGACGGGTTTGACCGCATGACCGCCGCGCTCAAACAGGCCGGTATGGGGTTGATTCTGGACATTGTCCCCAATCACATGTCGACCTCGCTGGAAAACGCATGGTGGCGGGACGTGATTGAATATGGCCAGCAGAGCCGCTATTTCCGCTACTTCGATATCGACGGGTCGCGACCGCTAACGCTGCCGTTTCTTGGCGACACCTTTGAGGCGGAGCTGGAGAAGGGAGCTATCACGCTAAAACGTGACCCTGTCACGAAAAAAACCGCGCTGGTCTACTACGACGCCGAGTATCCGCTCAACCCCGGCACGTACAGCGAGGAGAAGAGCATTGCCGAGCTGCACAACGCGCAAAGCTGGCGGCTGATGTCCTGGCGGGAGGCACCAAAGCAGCTCTCGTGGCGGCGCTTCTTTGAGATCACCGGACTGGTCGGCGTTCGGGTTGAAGATGATGCGGTCTTCGACGACACGCACCGGCTGATCCTTGAGCTGGTCCACGCGGGCGTGGTGGATGGTCTGCGCATTGACCATGTCGACGGCCTGGCGGATCCGCTGGGCTATCTGCAGCGCCTGCGGCAGGCCACCGGGCCCGACTGCTACATTACGGTCGAAAAGATTCTCGCCAAAGGGGAACAGCTCCCCGCTGACTGGCCGGTATCCGGTACCACCGGCTACGAGTTTATCGCCTCGCTGGCGGAAGTGCTGGTCGACGACGATAGCCTGGGGCGTCTGGAGAAAATCCATGACGAGACGCTGGGCATCACGGTCGATCGCCACGCGGAACTGCGCGATGCCAAAGGCCTGATGGCCGATCGTAATTTTGAGGGTGAATTCACTACGCTGCTAAACCTTGCTGAGGATCTGGCACGCCGCAATGAGGTTGCGCTGCCACGCGAGGAAATCCGCCACGCGCTGCGCGAACTGCTTATTGCGTTTCCGGTCTACCGCACCTATGGCACTCGCGAGGGGTTAACCCCGCCGGACGTGGCGCTGCTTAACCGCGTGGTTGCCAGCGTGGAGACGTCGGAAGCCGCGCTCAGCCTGATCGTGCGCATTCTTACCGGCGACCTGCCGGAAGATTGCCGCGAGAGCGCCGCGCTGTTCAGGACCCGCTTCCAGCAGCTCACCGGGCCGCTGATGGCGAAGTCCGTTGAAGACACGCTTTTCTTTCGCCACAACCTCGAGCTTGCGCTCAATGAAGTCGGTGCCGACCCGACCCCGCGCGCGTTTTCCTTATCCCGCTTTCACCAGGAGATGCGCATTCGTCTGGCCCGTCAGCCCGACGCGCTGCTGGGCACCTCCACGCACGATACCAAGCGCGGGGAAGATGCCCGGGCGCGCCTTTACACCCTGACGGAAGCCCCGGAACGCTGGGGGGAAAATCTGGTCCGCTGGCGGCAGATGAACCAGACCCAGGTGCGTTTTCTCAATGACGGTACCGCGCCGAACGCCGCCGATACGTGGATGATCTACCAGGCGCTGGCGGGCGTCTGGCCCGCCACGCTGTCACCGGACGACGCAGACGGGCTGGCATCACTGCAAGAACGTTTTCTCGGCTTCCTCGAAAAAGCGCTGCGCGAGGCGAAGCAGCGCACCGACTGGATTGACAGTAACGAGAGCTATGAGAGCGTGGTGTTGAGCTACGCGCGGCACCTGCTTTCACCGGACAATAGCCTGTTCCTGCACGATTTCAGCGAGGCGATGCAGCCCTTTATCCGCGCCGGGCTGATGAACAGCCTCAGCCAGACGGTGATCAAGCTGACGGCGCCCGGCGTGCCGGATATTTATCAGGGCAGCGAGGCGCTTAACTTCAGCCTTGTCGACCCGGATAACCGACGCGAGCCGGACTTTCCGGCCCTGGTGCAGAGCCTCAGTGCGGCGGATGCCGGGGTGTTTGACAACCCGGCATGCTGGCGGGACGGCAGGGTAAAACAGTTCGTTACCGCCACGCTGCTACGGCTTCGACCGCACTACGACGCGCTTTTCCGCTACGGCGACTGGCTGCCGCTTAAGGTCAGCGGCGAGCGCGAGGAGAACCTGATTGTCTATGCGCGCGTTAAGGACGACGAGGCGCTGATTGTCGCCGTGCCGCGTCTGGTTTTTGACGTCACCGATAATCATCAGCTGTGGGTCAATACCACGGTCGCGTTACCCGACGAGCTGGCCGGGAAGCGCTATCGGGATCTGTTCAGCGGCGAAAGCCGCATGCTGCAAGAAACGCTGGCGTTAACGTCAGAAAAGGGATGTGTACTGGTTCTGCTTACCTGCGAATAATCGTGGAGAACGAAAATGGCAAAGGATACATCGTTTGAAATTCGGGCCGGTAATGGCCAGCAGTTGGGGGCGAATTATGACGGGAAGGGCGTTAACTTCGCGCTGTTCTCCGCTCACGCTGAACGGGTGGAGCTCTGTCTGTTTGACCCGTCCGGGAAAACGGAAATCGCCCGGCTGGAGCTGCCGGAGTATACCCATGAGGTCTGGCACGGCTATGTGCCCGACCTGAAGCCGGGGGCGCTGTATGGCTATCGCGTCTACGGCCCCTACGACCCGGAAAACGGTCATCGCTTCAACCCGCATAAGCTGCTTATCGACCCCTACGCTCGCGAACTGGTGGGTGACATCGACTGGAACGATGCCCATTTCGGCTATGAGCTGGGGCATGACGAGCTTGATTTGAGCTTTGACACGCGGGACAGCGCGCCGTTCACGCCGAAAGGCAGGGTCATCGACCCGAATGCCTTTGACTGGCAGGACAACAACCGGCCGAACGTTCCCTGGCCGCATACCATTGTCTATGAGAGCCACGTGAAAGGCTTTACCCAGATGAACCCGGCCATACCGCCCGAGCTACGCGGCACGTTTGAAGGCATGGGGCATAAAGCCTCGGTCGATTATATCAAAAGCCTGGGCATTACCTCGGTGGAGCTGCTGCCGGTTCACTGGTTCCCGGATGACCAGCACCTGCTCGACCGCGGCCTGAAGAACTTCTGGGGCTATAACACGCTGGGCTTTTTTGCTCCGGCGTCGCGCTACTACGGCCCGGCAGGGATTCAGGGCTTTCGCGATATGGTGCGCGCCTATCATGACGCGGGCATCGAGGTCATTCTTGACGTGGTGTATAACCACACGGCGGAAGGGAACGAGCTTGGCCCGACGCTCTCGTTTAAGGGGATTGATAACTACAGCTATTACCGCACGCTCCCGGACCAGCACCGGTACTACATCAACGACACCGGGACGGGAAACACGGTCAACACCTCGCATCCGCGCGTGTTGCAGATGGTGATGGATTCCCTGCGCTACTGGGCGGAATCGATGCACATTGACGGTTTTCGTTTCGACCTCGGGACGATCCTGGGCCGCGAGCCCGAAGGGTTTGACCCGCGCGGCGGTTTTTTTGACGCCATGACTCAGGATCCGGTCTTATCCCGACTGAAGCTGATTGGTGAACCCTGGGATATCGGTCCCGGCGGCTATCAGGTGGGCGGATTCCCGCCAGGCTGGGGGGAGTGGAACGACAAATACCGCGACACCGTTCGCGAGTACTGGAAGGGGGACAACGTCTCCACGGACTTTGCCGCGCGTCTGCTCGGTTCCGGCGATCTGTACGATCTGCGCGGACGCCGTCCGTGGGCCAGCGTCAATTTCATCACCGCCCATGACGGCTTTACGCTGAATGACCTGGTGTCGTACAACGAAAAGCACAACGCCGACAACGGTGAGGACAATAACGACGGGCATAACGATAACCGCTCGTACAACTACGGCGAGGAAGGGCCAACCGAGAACCCGGATATTATTGCTACCCGCGAACGGCAGAAACGTAATTTCCTGACCACGCTGCTGTTCTCCCACGGCACGCCGATGCTGCTGGCGGGGGACGAGTTTGGCCGTACGCAGAAGGGGAATAACAATGGATACTGCCAGGACAGTGAGATCTCGTGGATCGACTGGAAGGGACTCTCCGAAAACGACGCTGCGCTGCGCGAGTTTACCCGTCGTCTCATTGCCCTTCGCGCGCAACAGCCGCTGCTGCGCCGTGAAAGCTGGCGCGACGGGCTGGAGATCCGCTGGTTCAATGCCGGAGGTGGTCCACAGCAGGCCGAGCAGTGGGATGAAGGCTCGACGCTTGGGGTCTCCATCAGCAGACCGGATCTGCGGCAGGAGGACGGTATCTGGCACGACGTGCTGATGCTGTTCAACCCGTTTGAAGGCACCGTGCCGTTCCAGATCCCGCAATTTGGCGAAGGGGGATGGGTGCTGGAGCTGTCTACGGCGGATGACGCTGCCACCGGGACAGCGATCACCGAAACCGTTGAGTACGAACTGGCCGGGCGCAGCATTACGCTGTTCCGCCGTCCTTAGTTACAGTGACGCCGCCGCCCGGGCGGCGGTGTCATACAGGGAGGAGATCGTGCGTAACAGCTGCGCGGTCTCGCCAATCGACTTCCCGGCAATGCCGCTCTCCGCGTGGATCGCAATCAGACACGCTTCCCGCACGTCCCGGTATTTCATGCACAGCGCTTTCCCTTCCTCCGTGGTGGAGAAAAAAAGCTCTTTACCCGCTTTCTCGCTCGTCACGTAGCCTGCTTTGACCAGCTTTTTCAGGGCATAGGTCACCACGTGGGTATCTTCCACGTTGAGGACGAAGCAGATATCGGCCAGCTTTTTCTTGCGGTCGCGGTGGTTCACGTGATGCAGCAGCGAAACGTCAAAGGCGCCCATATCGGGCTCGCCGGCAGCCGTCATGCAGCGCACCATCCATTTGTTGAACGCGTTGCTGGTCATGATCAGCGCATATTCCAGCTCTGATAACTCCGCGCAGCGCTCGGATACCAGGTGGCGGGAAGAGACGATCCGGCCATCGTTGATATCGTCGCGATCGGGTGAAGCACTCTTTTCTGAGGTCATAACGTTCCTTAGCCAGAAATGTAAACTCATCGATAAAATAAGAACATTTTATTGATAATTTGTTTACATGTTTTTGAGGTTCAGATATAGCTTTTTAGCGCAGGTTTTGCGAAGCCTGCCAACAAAACACAACATCGCTCGCCGCAAATTAAAAAAATAGCCGTCGGCGCGCAACGCTCACTTTCGATAGGGTAAACGTTATGGACGGTACTACGCTGTTGCCGCTGATCGGGATACCGATCGTGGTTATTGGTTTTGCACTGCGCTTCAACCCGCTGCTGGTGGTCGTGGTAGCGGGGCTGGCGACGGGTCTGCTGGTCGGGATGGATTTCGGCATGCTGCTGGAAACCTTTGGCGAGAAGTTCGTCAATAGCCGATCGCTGGCCACCTTCATCCTGATCCTGCCGGTGATTGGTCTGCTGGAATATTACGGGCTTAAAGAGCGCGCCCAGGCCTGGGTGGCGAAGATCGCCAGCGCCACCTCCGCGCGTATTCTGATGCTCTATTTTGTCGCGCGGGAAGGCACCGCCGCGCTGGGTCTGATGTCGCTGGGCGGTCACGCGCAGACGGTGCGCCCGCTGCTGGCGCCGATGGCCGAAGGGGCGGCGCTGAACGAATATGGCGAGCTGCCGCAGCATATTCGCGACAAAATCAAAGCCCACGCCGCCGCGTGCGACAACATCGCGGTCTTCTTTGGGGAAGATATCTTTATTGCCTTCGGGGCGGTGCTGCTGATCGACGCGTTCCTGAAAGAAAATGGTATTCAGGGCATTGAACCGCTGCATATCGGCCTGTGGGCCATTCCCACCGCGATTGCGGCATTGATTATTCATATGACGCGCCTGCTGCGCCTCGATGCAAGTATCCGTCGCGACGTGATGGCCTGGCGTGCAGAGCAGGGTACGCAGGAGGCCGCGCAATGATGACGCTTATCACCATTAACCGCGTGTACTACCTGATTGGCTTTGTCGTGATGCTGCTGGTTGTGATGACCCTGCGCGATCGCGCCAATCCGAAGCGCTTTACCACCGCGCTGTTCTGGTTCTTGTTTGGCGGGATCTTCCTGTTTGGCGATCTGATGGTTCAGGAACTCGGCAAATCGCTGGCGTACCGGATTATCGGCGGCGGGGTTATCGCCATCGCGCTGCTGGCGGGCTTTGGCCTCGTCGGGAAAGGGCACTATAAAATGTCCACCGAGGAGGAGCGCGTCACGTCGTCAAACCGGCTTAAAAACTGGCTGTTCCTGCCCGCGCTGATGATCCCGGTGGTGACGGTGTTGGGCACGTTATTCCTGAAGGGCGTTTCGATCGGCGGCGTGTTTCTGCTCGATCAGAAGCAGCTCACCCTGGCGGCGCTGTGCGTGGCCTGCGTCGCGGCGATCTTTACCGGCTGGTGGCTGACCAAAGGCACACCGCTGCATGCCGTTCGTCAGTCCCGTCGTCTTGTCGATACCATCGGCTGGGCGGTGATCCTGCCGCAGATGCTGGCCATGCTCGGCGGCGTGTTCGTGGTGGCTAACACGGGCGACTCGGTACAGAAGGTGGTGAGCCTGTTTGTGAACCCGGACAGCCGCTTTATGCTGGTGGTGATTTACTGCGTGGGTATGGCGCTGTTTACCATGATTATGGGTAATGCCTTTGCGGCCTTCCCGGTGTTAAGTGCCGGTATCGCCTTGCCGTTTCTGATCAACGTGCATCACGGCAACCCTGCGCCGCTGCTGGCGATTGGCATGTATGCAGGCTACTGCGGCACGCTGATGACGCCGATGGCCGCGAACTTCAATATCGTTCCCGCCGCGCTGCTGGAGCTGAAAGACAAATATCAGGTGATCAAGATCCAGATCCCGACCGCGTTAACCCTGCTGGTGGTGAACGTGTTCTTAATGTATTTCCTCGTGTTTCGCTAAGGAGCTGTCATGGAATTAACGCAACATCAGGCCGACGCGTTTGCCCGCATGCCTTTGACCTATTTGCGCCAGGAATACCCGAACCACATTATGCACCTGCTGAATGATGATGGTGACGTTCTGCCGCCGCGTGAACTGCATCCCATTTTCTACGGCTGTTTTGACTGGCACTCGGCGGTGCACGGTTACTGGCTGCTGCTGCGCTGCGTGCGCCTCTATCCAGAATTACCGTGCCGGGACGCGATCGTCGCGCTTTTTGACGAGCACATGACCGAAGAGAACGTGGCGAAGGAGCTGGCCTATTTTACCGCGCCGTTCCGCGCCTCGTTTGAGCGTCCGTATGGCTACGGCTGGCTGCTGGCGCTGGCCCAGGAGCTGAAGCAGTCGACGCTGCCGCAGGCCGCGGGCTGGCACCAGACGCTGGCACCGCTCACCCAGGATATTCGCAACCGGCTGGTGGATTACCTCGGTAAGCTCACCTATCCGATCCGCGTCGGGACGCACTACAACACCGCGTTTGCCCTCGCGCTGGCACTCGATTACGGTCGCGCAGTCGGAGACAAGGCGCTTGAACAGACGATTGTGGCAGCGGCGGAGCGGTTTTATCTCGCCGACACGCGCTATCCGGCTCATTATGAGCCCGGCGGAGACGAGTATATTTCCGGCGCGCTGACGGAGGCGCTGCTGATGAGCAAGGTGGCTGAAGAGTTCCCGGCCTGGTTTGACGCGTTTCTGCCGGAGGTGGGCGCCGTTACGGCACTGATGAACCCGGCGGAAGTGAGCGATCGTACCGACCCGAAAATTGCCCATCTGGACGGATTAAACCTCAGCCGCGCGTGGTGTATGAAGCACATTGCGAAAGCGCTTCCTGCCAGCCACCCGGCGCAACCGGCATTGCGCGAGGCGGTGACGAAACATCTTGCCGCCAGCGTCGGGCATGTGGTCGGCAGCCACTATAGCGGCGGGCACTGGCTGGCGAGTTTTGCGCTGCTGGCGCTGGAGTAAACAAACGCGCCGTCTTTCTTGCCGGGTGGCGCTGCGCTTACCCGGCCTACATTGTGCAACGCTTGCCTGTAGACCGCGCGGGGCGCAGCCTGCTCAGGCTAAATACCACCGAACCTGTCGAGGCGATGACGGCTAGCCACAGTGCAACCTGGATAGCATGTTGATGGTCCCATCCTGCCGCTGCTCCCAGCAGAACCCCCACCACGGCGGCGCCGAGACACTGGCCGAATGTCCTCACAATCGACAACACGCCGGAAGCATAGCTGGCATATTCCCGCGCGACGTTAGCGAGCATTTCCCGGTTATTGGGGCTCTGAAAGCAGCCAAATCCAATACCGCATACCAGGCTGCGCAGGCAGATATTCCACACGGAAGGATTCTCCGGCAACGTGGCCAGCAGGACCAACCCACCGACAAAGACGATAAGCCCGAGGGTCGAGATCAGCGGCGCGGAGATCGTATCCGCCCAGCGACCCGCGTGCGGCGCGATCAGCACGATGCCAATCGGCCACGGGGTAAACAGCAGCGCCGACACCACCGGGCTGTAGCCATACACGCTCTGAAACAGGAACGGCAGCGCGACAAACGTGATCCCCTGGCTCACAAACGAGGCCAGCGAGGTCAGCGCGGCGAGGGTGAAGCGCCCGTTTTTGAACATCACCGGTGGCAGTAACGGATGTTGCGCGCGCCGGATACGCCAGGTAAAGGCGAAGGCGCTGACCAGCGCGAGAACGCCCCAGCAGACGGCCTGCCGGTTAATGTGTTGCGTCACGTGCTGAAGGCTGTCGGCCATCATGATTGCGGAACCTAACAGGACGGCGGAGAGCACGGCGCCTGGCGCGTCAAAGGGAGTGCGGTCAACGGCCGATTCCCGCGGCAAGGCCCGCCATGCGAGCAGCAGGGCGATGCTGCCCGGAATAAGGTTAATGGCGAACAGCCATTGCCAGCTCAGGGCGTCCAGTATTGTTCCGCCGAGTACCGGGGCAATCGCCGTGCTGGAGGCGATAAGCAGGGCGTGCAGTCCCAGGATACGGCCCAGCAGTCGGCCCGGAAAAACGGACCGCAGGATCGCCGGGGCGATACTCAGGGTCGCCGCGCCGCCGATGCCCTGCAGAATTCGCATCCCGGTTAACATTTCCGGCGTTGTTGCCAGCGCGCAACCCAGCGAGGTGAGCGTAAAGGTGGCAAGCCCGGCCAGAAAGATTGGGCGATAGCCCACCCGGGCCGCCAGCGCCGCGAAGATGGCCAACGTCATCGCCGCTGACAGCAGATAACCGTTAGCGAACCAGACCGCAACGTTCGCGGGGACCTGCATCGCTCTTGCCATGGAGGGGAGCGCGATGTTGATCATGGTACCGTCAAAAACGCCCATCAGCGTGGTGGTCATAACGGCGGCCATCACCCTGGCGCGTTCATGTCCGGGTAAACCTTCATCGCCGGGCTGGTTTGAAAAGAGCGTCATCGTCGTTACTCCGAATAAGAATCGTGATGACGAAACTATAATCATGCGGTATACAGGGCGGAAGACGCAGCATTTGCACTTAATCATTGCACGTAACGCCATATCTGAGGAGCCATCGTGTCCGATCCTGATTTTAACCTTCTGGTTGCGCTCGACGTTTTGCTGGCAGAAGCCAGCGTGGCGGGCGCGGCGCGACGTTTGAACCTGAGCACCTCCGCCATGAGCCGCACCCTGAGCCGGCTGCGGGAGGTGACCGGCGATCCGATCCTGGTACGGGCCGGTCGTCACATGGTGCTGACGCCCTGGGCCGAAGCTACCCGGGACCGCGCCAGAAGCGCTGTGCACGAGGCGAGGGCGGTGCTGCAGCCCTCCACCGACGCGCTGAAGGTGGAAAGCCTCGAACGGCTGTTCACCATCCGGGCCAACGACGGTTTTGTGGTGGCGTTTGGGCCTCTGCTCATTGCTGCGGTTGCGAGCGTTGCGCCCGGGGTGTGCATCCGCTTCTCACCGAAACCGGAAAAAACGTCGCGCTACTTGCGGGAGGGACTTGTCGATCTGGAGATCGGCGTGCAGGGCAACATGGGGCCTGAAATACGGCTGCAAAGGCTTTTCCAGGATCGGTTTGTTGGCACGGTGCGCAAGGGGCATCCGCTGTCAGAGCAGCCGGAGGTCAGCCTGAGTGACTATGTCGCCTGGGGGCATGTGGTGGCCTCGCCGGACGGATCGCTGCACGGGTTTGTCGATGAGGCGCTGGCGGAGCGCGGGATGAATCGTAAGGTCGCCAGCGTGGTGCCCGGCTTTCCGACGGCGTTATCCGTGGCGCTGGCCTCCGATCTGATTGCCATGGTGCCAGCGTTATACCTGCTCAATCAGGCGATGACCGAGCGCGTGCACGTCTTTGAACTGCCCTTTAAGATCCGCACTATTACGGTATCCCAGATGTGGCATCCGCGCATGGAACGGGACCCGGCGCATCGCTGGCTCAGGGAAAAAGTCCTTGAAGTGTGCCGCGCGGTTTGCTGACGCTCAGAGCACTTTCCCCGGCACGGTGAGGATGAAGCGCGTCGACACCGCATCCGATTCCACGCGGACTTTTCCGTGGTGTGCGGTGACGATGGACTTCACGATGGCAAGCCCAATGCCGCTGCCTTCACCTTTACGCTGCCTGGACGGATCGACGCGATAAAAACGGTCAAACAGCTTCGGCAGATGCGCCGGCGGGATCGGCGTACCGGGGTTTTCTGTCACCAGCTCAACGTCATTATCCTGTTTTCGCAGTGAGACCGTCACCGTTTTGCCCGCTGGCGTATAGCGCAGGGCGTTAGATAACAGATTATTGATGGCTCTTCTGAACATCTGCGGATCGCCTTCTATCAGGCAGGGCATCCCATTGAATGTCAGCGCGATGTGGCGTTCTTCCGCCCAGGCTTCGAAGAAATCAAACACCTTCATGACCTCGGCGCTCAAATCAAACATCACCCGATCCGGGATGAGCTGATTATTATCGGCCTGTGCCAGGAACAGCATGTCGCTGACCATGCGGGTCATCCGGTTGTACTCTTCCAGGCTGGAGTACAACACATCCTCCAGCTCCTTCGGAGAACGGTTCTGACTCAGCGCGATCTCCGTTTGCGTCACCAGGTTGGTGATAGGGGTTCTGATTTCGTGCGCGATATCGGCGGAAAAGTTAGCCTGACGGGTAAAGACATCTTCAATCTTTTCGATCATCTGGTTGAAGGAGATGACCAGCTGTTCCAGCTCAACGGGGACGCGGGACGGCTCCAGTCGTGCATCCAGGTTTTCGGAGGTGATGTTTTTAATGGCGTTGCTGACGTTACGCAGGGGCAAATGTCCCTGACGCACCGCGATGCGGATGACAAGAATAATCAGCAGGCTGATAACCGCGGCAATCGCCAGAAGGTTTTTTTTCAGCGCCTCAAGATAGTGGAGATGAAAATTAATGGAGAGCCCGATCAGCATGACGTAGTCCTGGGTTTTGCCCTGCAGCGTCGCCGTTCCTGAGGAGGCGATAATCCGGTACGTTTCCATTTTCATGGCGGACCCGGCATGCATGGGGGGGGCCGGGTCTTCTACCGTCCAGAGAAACACATCCTGTGCACGACGGTGTTCGCTAAAGTCCGCCGTCTTCATTGCCGGGCGCAATGCCGCCCCTTGCGTCGAGCTGAACAGGGTATTGCCCAGCGGATCCAGAAGCAGGACGGCCACGTTGCGGTAACTGGCGATCGACTCTTTGATCTTACTGATTTTCTTTTGGTCGGGATCTGCCGGTGAGTGCAGAATGCGGTGCATCGCGGTGCTGATCTGCTGAAGGTCGCTGATATCCTGCTCGGCAAAGTGCTTCTCAACGGAGTGCAGCATGAACCAGGTAAAGGCGAAGAAGGCCAGTATGGTGGAGAGGCTGATAAAAAAGGTCAGCCGCAGCGCAAGAGAGAACGGGCGTCGGAGGGGCTTAACGCGCATCCGGTACCTCCAGCATATAGCCCACGCCGCGCACCGTCTGGATCAGCTTCGGTTCAAAGTCATTATCGATCTTTGCGCGCAGCCGCTTTACCGCCACGTCAATCGCGTTCGTGTCGCTGTCAAAGTTCATGTCCCATACCTGGGAGGCAATCAGGGAGCGGGGCAGCACTTCCCCCTGATGGCGCATGAAAAACTCCAGCAGACTGAACTCCTTGCTGGTGAGCACAATCCGACTTCCGGCCCGGCTGACCTTTCTCGACACGAGGTCAACCGTCAGATCTGCTACCTGAAGCTGGCTTTCTGCGATCACCGTATTTCCGCGTCTTAACAACGTCCTTACCCGGGCGAGCAGCTCGGCAAAGGCGAATGGCTTGATCAGATAATCATCTGCGCCCAGCTCAAGCCCTTTAACCCGGTGTTCAATCGTACCGAGAGCCGTCAGAAGCAGTATGGGCATCCCTTTGCCGGCAGAGCGGAGCATACGGACAATGTCCCAGCCGTTCACATCGGGCAGCATGATGTCGAGAATCAGCAGATCGTATTCAGCGGTCATGGCGAGATGGTAGCCGTTCAGGCCATTATCAGCGTGGTCCACGACAAACCCCGCTTCAGTGAGTCCCTTGCTGAGGTACTCACCGGTTTTCATTTCGTCTTCAACGATCAGTATTTTCATCTTGCTCCCCTGACTGGCTGCTGATGACATTCTATGGCGCCCGCCACCGTTCACAATGACTTACGTTAAAAATGACAACATTGTCATTATCCCGTCACCCGTCAAACAGGAAGCGTTCAGTAGAGTAGCCCTAAAAATACTCTGGACTTCATTTGAACCGTTATGTTCCTGATAAAACGACTTAGCATCAGTACGGTATTTATCCTGGCAGGCTGCGTCTCGCTGGCCCCCGACTATCAGCGCCCGGCGTCACCGGTCCCCCAGCAGTTTTCGCTTTCACGCAACGGCCTGACGCCCGCGGTGGCGGGGTATCAGGACACCGGCTGGCGCACCTTTTTTGTCGATCCGCAGGTAGCCGGGTTGATTACGGAAGCCCTGAACAATAATCGCGATATAAAAATGGCCGTCCTGAAGGTTGAAGAGGCGCGGGCGCAGTTCAACGTGACGGAGGCGGGGCGTTATCCGCAGCTGAATGGATCCGCGGGTATCACGTACAGTGGAGGACTGAAAAGTGACAAACCGACTTCGCAGCAGTACGACGCGGGTCTTGCGCTCATTTACGAACTCGACTTTTTCGGCAGGCTGAAGAACATGAGTGAGGCTGACCGACAGAACTATTATGCCCAGGAAGAGGCCCGTCGCGCCGTGCATATCCTGCTCGTCTCTAACGTGTCGCAGAGCTATTTCAACCAGCAGCTGGCGTATAAACAGCTGCGTATCGCGCGGGAAACGCTGGAAAATTACCGGCAGTCTTATGCATTCGTTGAGCAACAGCTGGTGACGGGCAGTACGAACGTACTCGCGCTGGAGCAGGCCCGGGGACAGATCGAAAGCACGCAGGCAGAGATTGCCAAACGTGAGGGGGAGCTGGCGCAGGCCAATCATGCCCTGCAGCTGTTCCTCGGGACGTACCGTGCGCTGCCGGGCGACAGTGGAATGAACGCCAGCGATATTGCGCCGGTAAAACTCCCGCCTCATCTTTCCTCAGAGATACTGCTGCAGCGCCCGGATATTATGGAGGCGGAGTATCAGCTTAACGCGGCCGATGCGAATATCGGCGCCGCGCGTGCCGCCTTTTTCCCGTCGATTTCCCTGACCAGTGGGCTTTCCACAGGCAGCACGGAATTATCCAGCCTGTTCACCGCGGGCAGTGGAATGTGGAATTTTATCCCTAAAATCGAAATTCCCATTTTTAATGCGGGCAGGAATAAGGCCAACCTGAAACTGGCTGAAATTCGTCAGCAGCAGTCGGTCGTGAATTACGAACAAAAAATACAGGCCGCCTTCAAACAGGTCGCCGATGCGCTCGCGCTGCGGGACAGCATTAACCAGCAAATTGACGCTCAGCGTCGTTATCTTGATTCGCTCCAGATTACGCTCCAGCGTGCCAGAGGATTATATGCCAGTGGTGCGGTCAGTTATATCAACGTGCTGGACGCGGAACGTTCTCTTTTCTCCACCCGCCAGACCCTTCTCGACCTTATTTATGCCCGACAGGTTAATGAAATAACGCTCTTCACCGCCCTGGGCGGCGGTTGGGTCGAATAACTGTACTTAAAGAGGAAACTAAAATGCGTAATTCACTTAAAGCCGTGGTATTCGGTGCGATCGCCGTGACGTTTTCTGCCGGCCTTCAGGCTGAGGTTCATCAGCACGAGGCGATGAGCGCCGCCCGTGAAGGGGCCGCTGAGCAGGTTATTACCGGGACCGGTATCGTGAAAGACATTGATCTCACGAATAAAAAAGTCACGATTTCTCATGAGGCCATCCCGGCGATTGGCTGGCCCGCGATGACCATGCGTTTCACCTTTATTGAGGCCGATGAGAGCATCAACGCCTTAAAGGTCGGCAGTCACGTTGATTTTTCATTTGTTCAGCAGGGCAATATCTCATTACTAAAGAGCATTAAATAGCGAGAAACGGCATGGCCTCATTAAAAATAAAATACGCTGCCATGATAGTCAGCAGCCTTATTGCCGGAGGGCTGATATCCGTGACGGCGTGGCAGACACTTTATTCATCTGTAAAAACAGCAAATAGCGTTGCGGAGAGAAAGGTCCTTTTCTGGTATGACCCGATGAAGCCTGACGTGAAATTCGACAAGCCCGGTAAATCACCGTTTATGGATATGGATCTGGTCCCGAAATATGCGGACGAAAATGACGATAAAAGCGGTGGCGGTATCCGTATCGATCCGACGCAGGTCCAGAATTTAGGATTAAAAACGCAAAAAGTGACGCGCGGAACGCTGAATTATGCCCAGACGATCCCGGCCAACGTCAGCTATAACGACTATCAGTTTGTCATTGTGCAGGCGCGCGCGGAAGGGTTCGTTGAGAAAGTCTACCCGCTGACGATCGGCGATAAGGTGAAGAAAGGCACGCCGCTGATTGATATTACCATTCCGGACTGGGTCGAAGCGCAGAGCGAGTTCCTGCTGCTCTCCGGCACCGGTGGAACGCCCACGCAGATTAAAGGGGTTCTGGAACGGCTTAGGCTGGCGGGTATGCCGGATGAGGATATTCAGCGGCTGCGTGCGACCCGCACTATCCAGACCCGGTTTACCATCAGGGCGCCCATCGACGGGGTGATCACGGCATTTGACCTGCGCACCGGGATGAATATTTCGAAAGATAAGGTCGTGGCGCAAATTCAGGGAATGGATCCGGTCTGGATCGGCGCGGCGGTCCCAGAATCGATTGCGTATCTGCTGAAAGATACCTCGCAGTTTGCTGTTTCGGTACCGGCCTGGCCGGATAAATCCTTCCCGGTTGAAAAGTGGAGTCTTCTGCCAAGCGTGGATCAAACCACCCGTACGCTGCAGGTGCGCCTGCAGGTCTCCAACAAGGATGAGCTGCTGAAACCGGGCATGAATGCCTACCTGAAGCTGAATACCCAAAGTCAGGAAATGCTGCTGATTCCGTCTCAGGCCGTTATCGATACCGGCAAAGAGCAGCGCGTTATTACCGTTGACGCTAACGGGAATTTTGTACCGAAAAGGATCCACGTTCTGCATGAATCTCAGCAGCAGTCCGGCATTGGTAGCGGGCTGGAAGAGGGGGTGTCAGTCGTCGTCAGCGGTCTGTTCCTGATTGACTCGGAGGCCAATATTACCGGTGCGCTGGAGCGCATGCGCCACGCTGAAACCCCTGACGAAGCCCATTCTGGCCATTAAGGAGACGATGATGATTGAATTGATTATCCGGCGGTCAGTGGCTAATCGTTTCCTGGTTATGATGGGGGCGCTGTTCCTCAGCGTCTGGGGGACATGGACCATCATCAACACCCCGGTTGATGCCTTGCCCGATCTGTCTGACGTTCAGGTGATTATCAAAACCAGCTATCCCGGCCAGGCCCCACCGATTGTTGAAAACCAGGTGACCTATCCACTCACCACCACCATGCTGTCGGTTCCCGGCGCGAAGACCGTGCGCGGCTTTTCGCAGTTTGGTGATTCGTATGTTTATGTCATTTTTGAAGATGGCACCGATTTGTACTGGGCCCGTTCGCGCGTGCTGGAGTACCTGAACCAGGTTCAGGGCAAACTCCCTGCTGGCGTGAGTTCCGAGATCGGCCCGGATGCCACCGGCGTGGGCTGGATATTTGAATATGCGCTGGTGGATCGCAGCGGAAAACACGATCTCGCCGAGCTGCGCTCATTGCAGGACTGGTTCCTGAAGTTTGAGCTGAAAACGATCCCGAACGTGGCCGAAGTGGCCTCCGTTGGCGGCGTGGTGAAGCAGTATCAGATTCAGGTTGATCCGTTAAAGCTGGCACAGTATGGCGTCAGCCTGCCGGACGTTAAGCAGGCCCTTGAATCGTCTAATCAGGAAGCAGGGGGATCGTCCGTAGAAATCGCGGAAGCGGAGTATATGGTGCGGGCCAGCGGCTATCTGCAGACCATCGATGATTTCAATCACATCGTCCTGAAAACCGGCGAAAACGGCGTACCGATCTATCTGCGTGACGTTGCCCGCGTACAAACAGGGCCGGAAATGCGCCGCGGTATTGCCGAGCTGAACGGGCAGGGTGAAGTGGCGGGCGGTGTGGTGATCCTGCGTTCGGGTAAAAACGCGCGCGAGGTCATCACGGCGGTGAAAGATAAGCTGGAGACGCTGAAGGCCAGCCTGCCGGAAGGCGTTGAGATTGTGACCACCTACGATCGCAGCCAGCTCATCGACCGGGCCATTGATAACCTGAGCGGCAAGCTTCTCGAAGAGTTTATTGTGGTGGCCATCGTCTGCGCGCTGTTCCTCTGGCACATTCGCTCGGCGCTGGTGGCGATTATCTCTCTGCCGCTTGGCCTGTGTATTGCCTTTATCGTCATGCATTTCCAGGGGCTGAACGCCAATATTATGTCGCTCGGAGGTATTGCCATTGCCGTCGGCGCAATGGTGGATGCCGCCATCGTGATGATTGAAAATGCGCATAAACGGCTGGAAGAGTGGGATCACCAGCATCCGGGGGAACAGATTGACAACGCCACCCGCTGGAAGGTGATCACTAATGCCTCCGTTGAAGTGGGGCCAGCCCTGTTTATCAGCCTGCTGATCATCACCTTGTCGTTCATTCCCATCTTTACCCTCGAGGGACAGGAAGGGCGGCTGTTTGGTCCACTGGCCTTCACGAAAACGTACGCCATGGCGGGCGCGGCCGCGCTGGCCATCATCGTGATCCCCATTCTGATGGGATTCTGGATCCGGGGTAAAATTCCCGCCGAGACCCGTAACCCGCTGAACAGACTGTTGATTAACGCCTATCATCCGCTTCTGATTCGGGTGCTCCACTGGCCTAAAACAACCCTGCTGGTTGCGGCATTATCCATCTTCACGGTGATCTGGCCCCTGAGCCAGGTAGGTGGCGAGTTTTTACCGAAGATCAACGAAGGCGATCTGCTGTATATGCCCTCGACATTGCCAGGCGTGTCTCCGGCAGAAGCGGCGGCGCTCCTGCAAACCACGGACAAACTCATCAAAACCGTGCCTGAGGTAGCGTCGGTGTTCGGTAAAACCGGTAAAGCCGAAACGGCCACGGATTCCGCGCCGCTCGAAATGGTCGAAACTACCATTCAGCTTAAGCCTGAGGATCAGTGGCGACCCGGCATGACGATTGACAAGATCGTTGACGAGCTCGATAAGACCGTTCGTTTGCCTGGCCTGGCGAATCTCTGGGTTCCGCCCATCCGCAACCGCATCGATATGCTTTCAACCGGGATTAAAAGCCCCATTGGCATCAAGGTGTCAGGTACCGTTCTGGCTGATATCGACGCCACGGCGCAGCGCATAGAGGCAGTCGCCAAAACGGTGCCGGGCGTGGTGTCTGCCCTCGCTGAACGTCTGGAAGGCGGGCGCTACATTGATGTCGATATCAACCGGCAGAAAGCCTCCCGCTATGGAATGACGGTGGGCGACGTGCAGCTGTTCGTCTCCTCGGCCATCGGCGGCGCGACGGTGGGGGAAACGGTGGAAGGCGTGGCCCGCTACCCGATTAATATTCGTTATCCTCAGGACTACCGGAACAGCCCGAACGCGTTGAGGCAGATGCCGATCCTGACGCCGATGAAACAGCAGATCACGCTGGGTGATGTGGCGGATATCAACGTGGTTTCCGGCCCCACGATGCTAAAAACGGAGAATGCCCGACCTGCAAGCTGGATTTATATCGATGCCCGCGGCAGGGATATGGTGTCCGTAGTGAACGACATTAAAACGGCCATCAGTCAGAACGTAAAGCTGAGGCCGGGTACCAGCGTGTCATTTTCCGGACAGTTTGAACTGCTTGAGCACGCCAACAAGAAACTGAAGCTGATGGTGCCGATGACGGTGATGATCATTTTCATTTTGCTCTATCTGGCGTTCCGTCGCGTGGACGAAGCGTTGCTGATCCTGATGAGCCTGCCGTTCGCGCTGGTCGGTGGGATATGGTTCCTCTACTGGCAGGGTTTTCATATGTCAGTTGCAACCGGCACCGGGTTTATCGCCCTGGCCGGCGTGGCCGCAGAATTTGGGGTGGTCATGCTGATGTATTTGCGTCATGCCGTTGAAGCACATCCGGCGTTGTCCCGCCAGGAAACGTTCACTGAACGGGGGCTTGATGAGGCGCTTTATCATGGTGCCGTGTTGCGCGTGCGGCCAAAGGCAATGACCGTCGCGGTGATCATCGCGGGTCTGCTGCCCATTCTCTGGGGGACCGGCGCAGGGTCAGAAGTCATGAGCCGGATAGCGGCACCCATGATCGGCGGGATGATTACGGCACCGCTACTATCGCTGTTTATTATTCCTGCGGCGTATAAGTTAATTTGGTTGCGCAGACATAAAAAGCCATAAAAAAACCCGCCGGTAGCGGCGGGTTTTTACGTGATGAATGCTTAGCGCGCCTTGCTGATCAGTTTGCGCCAGGCTCTGTTATGTAGCGTAAATAGCAGCATCTTATAGAAAGCGGTAGAGAGGATACAGCTGCCGCTAAGCCCCAGCATGACAGTACTCACCATCGCAGCGGTCAGACTGACGCCCGGAGCAGCGCTACCGCTCAGCGCGGCCAGCAAATAGGCTGCCGTTAATACCAGACTCATCACCGCCAGCGTAAGATGTAACCGCACGGCGCGCATGCTGCCTTTGCCAATCATAAACATCGTCACGCCGTTGATGCCTGCGAACAGTAGGGCGATCAGCACAATCCACACGAATACGCGTTCGGCTGGCTGGCCGAGTGCGGCGAGTACGCCATAGCCCAACCATAGCTGAGGAATCGCGAAGCTGACAATTACCCCGAGAGTGCTGATTGCCGCCGGAATACCCATGGTGTGTAGACCCACAGGTTTGCCCATTTCTTCAGCCAACTGAGTCTTTAGCTGTTGCAGCTGTGTCGGGGAGGTATTGCTTATGCTGGTAGCCACCTCGTTACAGTGTTGCAGGCGACGGGATGCTCTTCTAATTATTTGAATAATCAAAGTTTTGCCTCTCTCACTCCTTGAGTCCTGGATCAGGGTAGGGATTAAGCCCCTGGAGTGACAGAAATGTCACTCGCCAGTCATGCGATAAACAGCGGCCGGTTTTTATAATTCATTATAAAGAAGGCCACCAACTGTTGAGCACTTTAACTTCGGAGATACAACCATGAAAAAGCTCCTTTTATCTGTTATTGCCATCCTGGCGGTTTCTGCATCCAGCTGGGCTGCAGAGACAAACAACAACGAACAGGTAATGTCTCATGACATGATGCAAAACAACACAGAAGCTGCACACCAGAGCATGGCTGACATGCATAAGGAGATGATCAAAAACGGTCCATGCAGTACTAACGAAACAGCGACGTCGTTTTCTGCGATGAATGAACACGAGAAAGCGGCGATTGCACACGAAACGGCGAATAACGGACAGTCTTCGGCTAGCCATCAGCAGCAGGCGCAACAACATCGTCGCCAGATGACAGAGAATTAATCGGCTGCGAAGCCTCTCAGTGATTATTGACGTTACTCATACGCTCCTTAAAAAAGGGGCGTTTGTTAGTGGGAAGGCCGGGTTATCACGTAGAGAATAGTTATTGGCATATCGTATTTAACTATTCTGGGTTTGAGGAATATACATAATTTACGACAGCACCAGAAACAGTATAACAAACTGTTTTAAATGCATATTAATCAAATGGCGATTCAAACTCACAGTTATGAACTCAGTTTTGGTTCATAACTGTGTTAAACGCTGTCCATAAATCACTCGATGTCACGCCTGTTGGTTCATGAACTGTTCGTTCTAATTTTGTGATGTGCGTCAGGTTTTAGTGTTCAGTAATGTTACCTTTTACTCGATGATCGATTGTTTAGCACCTCTCCGACAACCGGAGCAGCAGTAAATGCGTTTGGCCAGCCAGCGTAGAACGCGGCCTGGGTAACGATCTCACCAGCTTCCTCAACAGAAAGTCCATTATCCATTGCTCTATTGAGGTGATAGCCAATCTGCGCGCTCTGTCCGGATGCGATTAACGCGCTGACCGTAATCATACTTCTGTCGCGGGGTTTCAGCGCGGGTCTTTGCCAGAGATCCAGGAACAGTGGATCTGTAGTGAATTTAACCAGGCCCGGAGATATTGGGCCAACATTTTTTTCCACTGTCTCTGAACGCTGCTTTTCTGCTTCCTGATTGAGAGGAAGCAGGTCCGGAGAAGCTTCAGGAAGTACATCTGCCGTGACGCCACGAGTTTCAAATACTGCTTTGGTCACGCTGACGGCTGACATGGCATTTGACCAACCTGAGTAGAACGCCAGATGGGTAATGATTTCTGACAACTCCGCTGGCGTAACGCCATTATCAAGGGCAATGTCTATATAGTGCTTAAGGTCGCCAGGCTGGTTTCTGGCAATTAGCATGGCGACGGTCACCATACTACGATCCCTGGGCGAGAGGGCATCGCGTGTCCACAGATCTTCAGTAATCGCTTCTCGACCAAAGCGCGCAAGAGCCGGTGAGACGGAACGAATATCAGCTTCCGAAATTGTTGAAGGTTCAATTTTCATCATCGCTTTACCTTTTGTTTCCTCAGCAGTAGCAAAATCAGAAATAACAAGCGACATGGCCGCCGCTGCAATTACGCTTTTCATGTTAATCCTCACTGGTCAACGGTGCGGATCCTGTTTGATTCCGCTTTTGTTACGAAGAAATACCGGTTTTACCGGGATAGCGTCCTTACTGGCGCTCATATGCGCCGTTTGCCTGAGATAGTCACGGAAGTGTGGCGTTTGTCGGTGCAGTTGATACGCTTCCTCACTGGCGTAAATCTCATAGAAACACCAGCGGTTCGGAGTCTGTGAATCTGTAGCGGCATACATCGCTAATACGCCTTTCTCTACTTTGAGCGATTCCGCCATTTCGGGCAGGACGATGTTTTTAAACTCGGTCTGAAATTCAGGCTTTACCTCGACGATCACCAGATTATTAATGGTTCGCTCATCCGGTATGATGTGTTTGTCCCCCAGAAATTGGGGCTCCAGGGTGATTTTATTTTTCCGATCGATAATGTCAGGTGCCCGGGCAGCGAATGCCTTATATGGTTCGGCATTCAGATGTTTGCGGTAAGCACTTTCGTTTTCATAAAGTTCGACCATGAATGCCTGACGTGGATTGTCGCTGCGGTGCAGGGCGTACATCGCCAGCGTACCTGCTTCATGATCAACCGAAGCGGAAATCGTCTGTCTGGCTACGTCTGCAAAATCTTTGTCCCGATCGGGCCTGACGCCGAGCTCAAAGAGATTCATCACTCGCTTATCCGGCGCGTCCAGTTTTGTTGCAAAGACAGGGCTGCTTATGAGCATACAAATTAAAAGCATAAGGGGCTTTTTCACGATGATCCTTTTACTGAAATTACTGTTTGCTACCGCGTCCAGACCTGATTAACGTCTTTCGTTTGCGGCGTGTTTTGCGCCATGATCCCCGTCAGAACGTGCGGCTGGTAGGTTTCTTCCAGAAACCGGATTTCCTCCGGGCTCAGTAATTGAGCAGCTCGACAAGCCTTGAAGCGTGTTCCCGGGCAAGCGTTTTTTGCTGCGCGATTTTGTCGGCATCCCGGTCGGCATAGCTGATACCGCAGGTATAAACCGGCGCCAGCAGCTCAAGATTGCACAGTTTTGCCGTGGTCTCGAACGGAATAAGATACTCTTCAATGGCATGGTCAAAGAAACCGTCAGCGGTATAGAGCGCCTGTGGCGCCCCTGTAGTGAAGGAGAGGAGCAGCTTTTTACCGCCCAGTTTCGCCGTTGAGCCATGCGCGAAGCCGTGGACAAAGACCTCGTCCAGCCATTGTTTCATTAACCCGGGCAGCCCATACCAGGAAAAAGGAAACTGCCAGACAATCACATCGGCCCTGAGCAGGCTTTCCTGCTCCGCAGCGATATTGAATTTGCCGTCCGGATAGAGCCAATCCAGACGACGAATTTCAGCATCGGGAAGGGCGGTCGCCACTTCATCAAGGATCGTGGCATTGGCGACGGAATGGGTAAGCTCAGGATGGCCTGAAACAATAAGGATATTTTTCATTTCAATGAGTTAAATATATTTGATGAATGTTTAACCCAGTATAGAGTGACACCATTATTTTTTTTAGAGCAGTAAAGACTCATTCACTTTTAGACAAAAACTAATAATGGTCGACTGTTCTCATTGTACCGGTCATCACGAACCCGTGAACTACGCCGTGATGCCCAGTAAACGTTCTGCATTGCGAAATGCGATGGCCTCTTTTTCAGCCTTGTTGACGGGCAGACTGTCGATAAAGGTTTTTACACCGTCCAGGGTCTGATAGGGATAATCGACGGAGAACAGGATCCTTTCTGCCCCCATTAACGCGTAGATAAACTGGAAGTGCGGCAGCGACAGCATACCTGACGGGGTAACGTAAACGTGCTCCTGGAAGGTTCTCGTTAGCGTGCGTGACAGACCCGTTGCAGCCAGTGGAAGGCTGTCATCAAGACGCTGCAGCCAGAAGGGCAGCATCTCCCCCCAGTGGCCACTGATTACCTGCAAGTGGGGATATTTATCAAATACGCCCGATAACATCAGCCGTAACAAATGGATCCCGGCTTCGTGATGCCAGCCCCAGCCAAACATAGAGAGCCGGGCGTTGACCTCTGCGCTGAAGCCCGTGAAGTAGGCCTGTTGCACGCTGTTAAACGGTAATCCGGGATGAAGATAGAGTGGCACATTCAGTTTATTAAAGCGGGAAAGCAGGGAGTCATAGTCAGGATGATCGAGAAAGCATGAAGAGGGTCGGCCATTCAGAAGTGCCCCCTTAAACCCCAGTTCTTCAACTGCGCGGACAAGCTCTTTTTCAGCCTCTTCCGGCTGTGCCCAGGGAAGAGTGGCAAATGCCGCGAAGCGATCCGGATGATTTCTTACCGCCCCGGCAAGGCGGTCGTTTGCCGCCGTATTTAATGTTACCGCTTCATCCTTAGGTGCCAGCTGGGGGAATCCGCCCACAGAAAGGATCTGAAGGGTAATTCCAGCCTCATCCATATCCTTGAGGCGGCGGCTTCCCAAATCAGCGCCTTTCGCGTTTATCAGCGCATTCTTTTCTATCTGCGGCCGGCTTCGGTCAGGATTATGACCATCAGCGACGGTTTTCCCCCAGTCGCCAAGGAAAGGCGCCTGCTCAAGCGCAACAGGCATACACGCTCGGCCTAACTCGCTGTCGAGATAATGTTCTTCAAGGCAAATGATTTTCATATTCTCACCCTTCATACAAAGCAGTAAAAGTGATACAGATTAGAATCACCCGGAACAGCCCGTTCGTGTGTGTCATTCATGACAGTCTGTTCCGGACGGGCTTTACACCATCGGTTTTTCCCAGGCGCCTCGTGTATCCACTCTGGTCTCTGCGGCGAGTTGTTCCAGCAGGATGATTTCCTCATCGCGTAACTGGATGTCTGAAGCGCAGGCGGCGTCCAGAACGTGATGGACTTTAGTCGCACCAACGAGGGGAAGGGTACCTTTCGCAATAGCCCATGCGATGGCTATCTGTGCCACGCTGGCATTCCTTTCGGCTCCCATTTTTTTCATGGCGGCGGTTAATCTTTCAATCTGCGGCAGTACAGAGTTATAACTTTCGGCCCGGCCACTCCCGGCAGGCATGGGATGATTTGAATCATAACGACCACTGAGCGCGCCTTGCTCCAGGACCATGTAAGCAAAGAACGTGATGATATTTTGTCGGCAATAATCAAGGATTCCGGCCTCTTCAGAAGCGCGATAGAGCAGGCTGTAGTGATTTTGTACTGCACTGAGGGAATAACCGGAAGCGTTAAGGATTTCGTTGGCGCGTCTGATTTGTGCCAGATTGTGGTTGGAAACTCCTACGCGTTTTACCTTACCGCTTTGTAAAAGTGGGATTAGTCCTGGCGTCCATTTCTCAACGTCGAGGGGATTATGGATCCAGTAGATATCAATCGCGTCCACGCCCAGGCGTCCGAGGCTGGCCTCAAGCATATCGCTGACAGGCTGCGCTGACTGTTCGTTCGCAATCTGCGGCGTGAATTTGGTGGATAAAATCATATCCTCGCGGGGGAACTGACGGACTAATGCTCCCAGCGCTGCCTCGGAACTCCCCATGCCATATACTGCTGCGGTATCCCAGAGATTGAGGCCCTTACTCATGGCCGTGGTGAACACGTCTGCCATCTGAGTATCAGAAAGATGATTGCCGAAGACGGTGTCGCCACCGGCGAAACCTGTGCCCCAGGACCATGTGCCCAGCGCGACGGGAGGTAGTGTTTTCATATTCAGCTCCTGTAAAAAGGCCGGAACGTTGCTGACGTAAACCGGCCAAAGAGGGTGAGTAACGGTGAAAAAGAGATGAATGGATTAAGCTGACTGGCGGAGGGCATTTAACAGCGCCACACCGACACCGTGCGCTGAAGCGGGATTCTGCCCCGTGATAAGGCGACCGTCAGTAACCACATTTTCAGACCAGCTCGGGGCTTCATGATGAAGCGCGCCATGCTCGCGAAGTGCAGTCTCAAGCAGGAAGGGAACCACATCTGTAGTGTGAACTTCTTCCTCTTCCTTGTTGGTAAAGGCCGCCACGTTTTTGCCTTTCACCAGGTATTCGCCGCTACTGAGCTTTGCGTCAACCAGTGCCGCAGGTCCGTGGCAGACGGCTGAGACAATGCCATCACTTTCATATACTTCGCGGATAATACGCTGGGCATCCTGGCTGTCGCGGAAATCCCACATGGTTCCATGGCCGCCTGCAAAGAAAACGGCGCTGTAATCGGTACCGTTTAGCTCGGATAACGCTGGTGTTGTTGCCAGGCGCTGCTGAAAATCGGTTTCGTTCCAGTACCAGGCGTTGACAGGATCACTGAGGTCAAATCCATCCACCGGCGGCTGTCCCCCGCGAATGCTGGCGATCATCGTTTTTAGTCCGGCATCTTCCAGTACTTTCAGCGGATGGGTCAGCTCGGCCAGGAAAAAACCGGTTGGTACACCGGATGCGCCTTTAATCGGATGGCTGGAAACGACACACAGCACGGGTTTATCTGCAGGTTTCATATCGGGCCTCACTATTTATTTTTAAATTCAGCGGCAAAGAGATTTTCCCAGTTAATAAAGGAGCCAAGCGGAATGCACTCAAAGCTTAATAAGCCAGCTTTTGCCAGCGGGAATTCGGCCATTACGTTCATCGCTTCATCGACAGAGTCACATTCAAGAAAAATAGCGACGCCAGGTCTGTCCTGACGGAAGTAGATGTCGCGGATGAAGCCGGATTTATACAATCCCCAGGCGTGCAGCGCTTCAGCGTTAAGGTGTGGCGCATATTTTTCCAGCGATGCTCCAGGTGCGGGGATATCCAGACATAAAATTCGCATCATAGTCTCCTGAACTCAGGTCGTTGTAGAAAGAGATAAAAGTATAAGAGGCGAATTTCACGAAGATTAGAGGAGCATTGACTTAAGCATCTTTAGACTGTACTTAATAATCAGGCGGAGATTGCTTTAGGAAAACATTATGAATAACGCCCTGTATAACCAGATACGGATCTTTCAGAGCATTGCACGTGAGGGCAATATTTCGGCAGCCGCAAGAAAACTGGAAATTACGCCTCCCTCCGTCAGCAATGCGCTTAAGCTGCTGGAAGATCATATTGGCCATCCGCTTTTTGTGCGTACGACCCGCCGTATTGAGCTGACGGAAACTGGGCAGCTGTTGCTGGAACAGACCGCTGCGGCGGTGGAGTCGCTGGAACATTCGCTTGAAAGCATTCGCGACCAGAATCAGGAGCCCTCTGGTATCGTGCGAATCACGCTCTCGCGTTTTGCCTATCTGTTAATTCTTAAGCCTGCAATGGCGAAATTCTGTCAGCAATATCCGGGTATACAGCTTGAAATTTCGGTTTACGACGGTACCGTGAATGTTATCGAAGAGCGTTTTGATCTTGGGATCCGTTTTGGCGATATCCTCGAAAGTGGGGTGGTGGCGCGGCCGTTAATGAAACCCTTTCGTGAAGGGCTATATGCATCCTCAGCTTATATCAGCGAGCATGGAATGCCCGAGGAGCCGGCTGACCTCAGTCATCACAAGCTGATTGGCTACCGTTTTATCACTAACAACCGCATCCTTCCGTTGATTCTGAACGATCGCGGAGAGCAGTTGACGGTTGAGATGCCCGGGCAGTTAATCAGCAACGATATTGACGTTATGGCAGACGGGATCCGTAACGGCCTGGGAATTGGACGTTTGTTTGAACCCATCTGGCAGTTACAGCCGGACAGGGAGCGCTTTATACCCGTGATGGAGAGCTACTGGAAAACCTACCCGGCAGTGTATCTCTATTACCCCAAAAATGCGGGTAAAACGAAAAGAGTGAAGGCCCTGATTGATTTTCTGATATCCGCTACGGGACGATAAAGACGATAACGCCTCGTTCAGTATGGAGGCGCTATTTCACAACCCTAGCGGTCGGGCCTCCTGTATGAACTCAATCAGAAGGCGAAGCCCGGTCGGTAGTTGCCGGCGGCTTGAATAATAGATATGAAAACCTTCCTCCAGCGGGGACCACTCCGTAAGCACCAGGCGGAGCCGTCCATCCTTCACATAGGATGCAACAAGAGGCTCCGGAAAATACATCAGGCCGGCTCCGCCTAATACGGCCACAAGGCCCGTTTCAGCCTGATTGACCGTCACAGAGCCAGGCACACTGATTTGGTACGTTTCGCCGTCTCGCTCAAGTTCCCAGCGATAAATCCGATCGTCGCCGAGACGATTGCTTATACAGCGATGGTGTAATAAATCATCAGGATGTTCAGGCGTTCCGTAGCGTTCAAGGTAGTCGGGGGATGCTGCGATAACCCAGCGAATATCGGCAGATAAACGCCGGGCAACCATGTCTTCCGGGACGGTGCCACCATAGCGGATACCGGCATCGAAGCCCGCATCAGTGACGTCAACCATACGGTTGCTGGCCACAATATCGATTTCAATATCGGGATAGCGATCCATAAACGCGGGCATAACTGGCGCAAGCAAAAGATTGGCCGCTTCAACGGCAGCATTGATGCGGATACGTCCGGTAGGGGTATTACGATACCGGTTAAGCGATTCAAGCGCGCCTTCTATCTTGTCGAAAGGCTGAAGGACAGACTGAACCAGTTCTTCACCTGCAGCCGTAGGTGTAACGCTCTTGGTCGTGCGATTAAGGAGGCGAACCCCGAGCCGGGTTTCCAGTCCCTTCAGGGCATGACTAAGCGCTGATGCACTGACACCTAATTCAATCGCCGCACGGCTGAAACTGCGATGACGTGCAATAGCCATGAAATAAATGAGATCGGCGACATCCGCTCTGCTTATTTGCATACAGAATCGTTTTCCTTGTGCGTTAAGGCCCGAATGTATTGATACGGAAATGATATACACCATAGACCGATTAGCGCTAATCCGTTGCTGAATTTATTTCACAAGTCCATCCACTCATCGCCTCTCACTGAACACGTTGTGCTTCGTTATTCTTGAAAATTATGCGCTCTGGCCGTCGGTCAGGGCGGAACATTCACCTAACGGAGCCGTGTATGAACTATACGCATCTTGGCCGCACCGGCCTGAAAGTCAGCCGCCTTTGTCTCGGAACCATGAATTTTGGTGACGTCACCGACGAGAAAACCAGCGCCTGCATTCTGGATGAAGCGCTTGAGGCAGGTATAAATTTCATTGATACAGCAGACGTGTATGGCACTGAACAATCACCCGATATCCAGCAAGGCTCGGGGCTGTCCGAAGAGATTATTGGTCGCTGGCTCCAGCAGGGTGGCCGGCGAGACAGTATCGTTCTGGCGACGAAAGTCTATCAGCCAATGGGGCCAGGTCCGAATGATCGCCGTCTTTCTGCTTACCATATTCGCAAGGCCTGCGAGGACAGTTTGCGACGGCTTAAGACCGACCATATTGACGTCTATCAGATGCATCACATCGATCGCTATACGCCATGGGAAGAGATCTGGCAGGCCATGGAACTCCTTGTTCAGCAGGGAAAAGTGCTTTATATCGGTAGCAGCAATTTCGCGGGCTGGGACATTGCGACTGCGCAGTCAGTTGCTACGGCCCGTCATTCCCTTGGCCTGGTTGCTGAGCAAAGTCTCTACAATCTAACTGCCCGAACTGTTGAGCTGGAGGTCATTCCCGCATGCCGCCATTTTGGCATGGGATTGATCCCCTGGAGCCCACTTGCCGGAGGGTTGCTTGGCGGCACACTGAAAAAGATGGCAAGCGGGCGCCGTGCAAGGCCCGCGTTTGCCCGTCTAATTGAACAACACCGTCCTCAGCTGGAAGCCTACGAAGGATTATGTGAGGACCTCGGCGAAACCCCTTCCGATGTGGCGCTTGCGTGGCTCCTGCAGAATCCTGTCGTTACTGCTCCACTTATCGGGCCTCGTACGGTCGAACAACTCCATCAGGCGCTTCATGCAACGACAATCACACTATCAGACGACACCATGAGCTGTCTCGACGAAATCTGGCCCGGACCCGGGGGAGAAGCGCCCCAGGCTTATGCCTGGTAATTACCGTATGTAGGGTGGTCGCGCAGACCCGTTAACCGAGAGTCAGTTTGATAAAAGTTAAACTTTTACTGGGGGACCCGGCAACGCCGGGCCAGAGTAGGGCATTAACAGTCCTGTATTGCTGAAGGCTGCGTGAGTGAAGGTGGCGTATCCGGAAGTGGGGGAATGATCCCGTCGACGGGGTGCGGCAGATAGTGTGCCTCGAGTTCCATGATTTCGGCATCGCTAAGTGAAAAGTCCAGCGCGCTGATAGCCGTGGAAAGATGTTCTGGTTTCGTCGCGCCGATGATCGGTGCTGTGATGACCGTTTTTGATAGCAACCAGGCAATTGCAACATGGGCTCTTGGCACATCGTGCTTTTCAGCAATTCTGGCAACAACATCAACAACGGGCTTATCCAGCAGGGCTGCGTTCTCATACATTTTTAACGCAAAGGCATCGTTTTGCGTTCGTCGGGACGTGACACTCCAGTCGCGCGTGAGCCTGCCGCGTGCCATCGGACTCCAGGGGATCACACCAACGCCCTGGTCTTCACACAGGGGTAGCATCTCGCGCTCTTCTTCCCGGTAAAGCAGGTTGTATTGCGGTTGCATCGTAATAAATCGGGACCAGCCGTTACGCTCTGCAGTATGCTGCATTTTTGCAAAGCGCCAGGCTTCCATAGATGATGCGCCGATGTAACGTACTTTTCCTGATTTAACGAGGTCATGCAGAGCCTCCATGGTCTCTTCAACAGGCGTGGAGTGGTCAAAGCGGTGAATTTGAAAGAGATCCACATAATCCATACCTAAGCGCATCAGGCTATCGTCAATAGACTGAAAAATGGCCTTGCGGGAAAGAAACCCGGTATTGGGTGAGTTGCGCCATGGAAAGAAGGTCTTTGTCGCCACAACGATCTCGTCGCGTCTGGCCATTTCTCTCAGCGCTTTTCCTGTGATCTCTTCAGAACTTCCGCCCGAGTAGATATTTGCGGTATCAAAAAAATTAATGCCAGCTTCAAGCGCCTGACGAATGAGCGGACGTGACGCTTTTTCATCCAGGGACCAGGGTTGAGGCAAACGTTCGGGGTCACCATAGCTCATACAACCGAGACAAAGACGGGAGACTTTCAAACCGCTACGACCCAGATTCACATACTTCATTCGTTGTTCCTTCTTTTATTACCAGCAATTCTGTATGCGACAGGTTATTGCACTGGTATGAAGGGGACCAGCATGTGCTATCGAATGGTGCTGTGAGTTTTTCTCACAAATGGTTTGTTATCGACGGTGGATTTTATCGAGAAGGGAGGACACCAATGTCCTGATTTCTGTTGCTGCATGAGAGCACAATGGAGAATAGACCTATAAATGCAATTTAACATAATATACATTATGCGCACCAATGTATGATTCCTCAAAATCTGGATGTATTCGGTCGTAATTGTCCTGGACCATTCCGAGCTCGTGCAGTCGCCTTTTCACGCGTTCATGCTGACATGATACCCACACAACCCAACATCTGCGTTTACACATGGTTGAAAGACGTTTGATATACTTCAGCCTTTGACCACTGCTGCCGTAAACTTATGGAAATTGAATTAGATAAAAGTGTCAGAGAAAGGATTTTCCACGCGGTCATTTTTGAAGTGACGGCTAACGTTATCATCGCGCTGTCGCTTGCCTGGCTGATGAACGTGTCGGTACTCCAGTCAGGCTCGCTGTCCGTGATATCCGCGCTAACCGCCACGGCCTGGAATTTTGTGTTTAACAAACTCTTTGACTCTCTTCAGAAAAAATACCGATTTGAAAGAACATTTCTGGTCCGCGCGCTCCATGCGGCCTGTTTTGAAGTTGGCCTTATCATCACGTTAATTCCTGTGGCAATGGTGATGCTGAATTTAACGGTGACGGAGGCTTTTTTTGTTGAGATCGGTCTTGTACTGTTTTTCCTGCCGTACACGATGCTGTTTAACTGGCTCTACGACTACCTGCGCTGGACATTTGTTGGACGGAAACGGTCGACTCAGTAGCGAGACATCTGTCACATAGGCACGCCCTTGATCATATTCGACTCCTCTCACCTTCTATACTCTTCATTTCCCTATCTCTTTTGAGGAGTCGATAATGTTTGACCATGTTAAATTCGGCGTCAGTGATTATGAAAAAAGTAAAACCTTCTTCCTTGAGGCGCTTCGCCCGCTTGGTGTGGAACTCATTGATGAAGGCGCGCCAGATTACGGTGTTGAAATGAGCGCTGGCGACGTTTCACTTTGCCTTTTCCAGACAAATGATAAACCTGCGCCTCTGCATCTGGCGTTTGTGGCTACTACACGTCAGCAGGTTGATGATTTTTACCACGCCGCGCTGCGCGTTGGCGGACGTGATAACGGCGGGCCGGGATTACGACCGTACGGTGAAAATTATTATGCCGCTTTTGTCATCTCACCTGATGGTCATAACATCGAGGCCGTGTGCCATGCACCGGAGAACCGGTAGCACAACGCCTTTGTCAAAATGCTCATGCGACTTTGTGCACGATATTGCACGAAGTATTGTGTTTCAGGCCGGTAATGGCGTAAGGTATCCTCTGTAAATGTGCAGTTTCATGCAATAACGCTGACAGAGGTATTAATGACACAACAGTTGATTTTAATTGCCGGTCCCTATCGCAGCGGAACCGATGGTGTTCAGGCGCGAATTGATGAGAATCTGGCGCGTCTCGAAAACGCAGCATTAGCCGTTTACCAGCGTGGCCACATCCCGGTCATTGGTGAATGGCTTGCTTTGCCGCTGGCAAAAGCCGCAGGCTCAAAAACGGTGGGTGATGAAATCAGCGAAGCGATGCTGTACCCCGTTGCTCACCGGCTCATCGCAAAATGCGATGCGATTTATCGTATTGTCGGTGCGTCTAAAGGTGCCGATATGGACATTGAGGTAGCCAGGAAATATGGTCTCAGCGTGTATACCGCGCTTGAGAACATTCCAGAAGCGTAAGCCTGGACGCCAGCCAGCCTGACGTTAAAGGCTGGCTGTCAGAGGCGGTCACGATCTGAGGCCAGCACGACGGATACCCCCTTTTCCGATACCGCGCGGATCCACGCCTTATCCGTACCGTCTTCAACGACGATGGTATTCACTGAAGATACATCGCCAATCACAAACGACGACGCGGTGTTGATCTTTTCCGGAGACGCCAGAACTACCGTTTCCGCGGCTCTGCCGGAAAATGCACGTTTGATGCATGCCTCTTCGAAATCACCGGTTGTCAGCCCCGCATCGGGATGAATACCGGTCACTCCCATAAAGAACAGGTCTGCATGTATATTCTCTATGCCTTCGATGGCCGCAGCACCGACCGCAACAATCGAGTGTTTATACAAGCGTCCGCCGATTAAAATCACCTCAATGGAAGGATGATCAACGAGCCCCAGAGCAATACTTGGGCTGTGCGTCACCACGGTGATGCGTAAGTCAGGAGGAAAAAATGTAATCAGCTCCGAGGTAGTCGTGCCACCGTCGACAATCACCACCTGGCCTGATGAAATCAGCTGTGCTCCTTTCCGGGCCACCCTTTTTTTCGCATCCATCTTCACGGATTGCCGTTCTGCAAACGGAGCTATAGCGGAAGATGATGGCAGCGCGCCGCCATGAACACGCTGCAAACGCCCTTCTGCCGCCAGCTCGCGCAGATCGCGCCGGATGGTGTCTTCAGAGACGTCAAAGAGAATGCTGAGCGCTTTTGACTGGACCTGGCCTTCGGCATCCAGCTTTTCAAGGATCAATTGTTTTCGCTGACTGGTGAGCATCATGAATTCCTGATGTTGCATGTTTAATCTTGAACATGCATGATATTGCTGTTTATGATCATTACTCTACGTAAGGAGGAACAATCGTGCAATCAAAACGTGCAGATGTGCGCATCATCGACAGTGAAACCCTCTCAGACAACTGGTACATCCTTAAAAAATATACCTTTGACCTGCAGCGACGTGATGGCGAATGGCAACGGCAGCATCGGGAAGTCTATGACCGTGGCAACGGCGCGACGATTCTTCTCTATAACCGTGAGAAAAAAACGGTGATCCTGACGCGTCAGTTCCGCTTCCCTGTCTTTATCAACGGCCACCAGGACGATTTAATTGAAGCTGCCGCGGGATTGCTGGACAACATGGATCCCGAAAGCCGCATAAAAGCAGAAGCGGAAGAAGAGACCGGCTTTCACGTTTCGCGCGTGCAGAAAATCTTTGAAGCCTATATGAGCCCAGGCTCCGTCACGGAAAAACTCTATTTTTATCTTGCCGAGTACCAGCCAGATGACAGAACCGGCGCAGGCGGTGGGATCAAGGCTGAGGGGGAAGATATCGATGTGCTGGAAATGACGCTTGAAGAGGCTTTACGCAGCATTGAAACGGGCAAGATTGTCGACGGTAAAACCATCATGCTGCTTTATCATGTTGCCCTGAAAGGTATTCTGTAACCTACTGGTTTACATCCTGATTTGAAGGCGTACGAAATCGGGACGCTTGTGCACTACCCGGATGAAAAGCGTAAAACCTCCTAAATTTTGCAGCCTACTATATTTAGTGAACGCTTTCGAAATTCGATAAAATCATCAACTATTCCCTGAGTCACCTGCATTTATCATTCAAAAATGCCAAACGTTCACGAGGCTGCCTGCTGAGGTAGCCTGTCTTATCGGTTGTCTGGATTAAAATGCGACTCGCTACAGATAACGAAGCATATTATACTTGGTCCTCCACTCGAACAGGAGGCAGCAACTCACGTGAAGGATACATATTACAACGACATAACGATCAACACGCAAATTCAGAGTGAGCTGGACGCGTTTTTTGAGGATTTCAAAGGGATCGTCTTCGCCTACGCTATTATGAACAAGAAAGATCCTTCACAGATGAGGATACTCAATAATAGCCCCGAGTGGTTTAATATCTATCTTGAAAGAAAATATCAGTTCATTGACCCTGTCATTATACGGGCTTTGCGCTGTGTTGAAGATTTTTTCTGGGAAAGTGATGTCGTCCTGTCGGATGGTTACAACCTGACACGCATTTTCGACGAAAGTGTCCAGTATGATATTTACCAGGGACAGACGTTTCCTCTGCATGACTATCTGAATAATCTTGTGGTCTTATCCGTCATCAGTCCTAAGCATTCTGGCATTGACATAGAGAAATATCGACCGCAATTTCTACGCTTCCTTGTTCAGTTACATCAGAAGACACTCAATCTTTATAGTCAGCATCAGCAGAAGAAGAATGTTTTCTTATCGCCACGCGAGCGCCAAATCCTTAAATGGGTCAGCGCCGGGAAAACGTACGCAGAAATTGCGGTTATTTTGTCTATTGCTGAGCGCACCGTTAAATTTCACATGGGCAATATAATGAAAAAACTCGGTGTAAATAATGCCAGACACGCAATAAAACTTGGAACGGAACTCCGGTTACTGGAGGACTGAGCCTCAGCCACTGGTTATAAATGGCGTAAATGCTCGAGCATTTCGCGAAGCCAGTGACTGGATTTATCTTTGCTAATAATGTCTTCAATAATGCTGGGGCTGGCAGGCATATAAATATAATAAATAACCTCCCCTTTTTCAGAGACACCGCGCTGAATTACTTCAACTTTCCAGTTTGCATGGCGAAATATGGCATACATACCACGACTGGCTACTGCGTACATCCCGTGATATTTTTTCTTTAGGCAATAAATATTCATTGCAAGAAACAATGCTTTACTGGCGGGCACGCCCTGCAGACTTGCAGAGTCTCGTGTTTCTTTATCTAAAAATAAGCGACTCACTTCACAACAGGGAACATCTGCTGGAAAAACAATGGGATTATCGAAATAGTTGTGAAAGATCTCGCTTATCATTGTCGGCTGCGTTGCGTTAATAAATCGCGCGCCGCATAACAGCTGTCCATCATACATTCCCAGCAAGTATGTCGTGTTATGGGAATCAAACTGATCCTTTTCCATACCTCCGATGCATTCCACTTTCCAGTCGAGTCGGTCCCGAAAAGTTTTTCTTCTGAGTCGGTAGAGTTCGTGTGCTAATGCTGGTGGTAAATCATCGTAGTCGTGTAAAAAAAATTCAATGACAGAATTCATGCTCTTGTTCCTGATAATAACACCTGAAACTATTATCACCTGTCTTTAAGGACAGCTTTCATTGTGCCGCATATTCCCTATACTTAAAAAGTACCTGACCACGAAGTTCTCGCAAAACTAAGCGGTCAGGAGGTCAAAGACCTACGAAACACCAGGGATATACCCATCGATGATTATCTAATATTTAAAGTTTCGGGTACAGAGCATAAGAAGCACTTTGCCGATAAAATATTAAAAAACAATAATCACAAAATAATTACAATAAAAACATTGCCCCTTAATCTTTTAAGGGGTAATATTTCTGTTTGCTTATTTTTTCTACCTTCCCTTCGTTTTACTGACTCTGCTGATTTCATCTGTCCAAAACCCTCGTCGGTACCGCTTTACAGACATCTGCCTGTGCTATTCTTGCTGAATCATGTAAGACGGAGAATTGATGATGGCCGACTGGAACCCTTCTCTTTACCTGCAATTTGGCGCAGAAAGAACGCGTCCAGCCGCCGAATTGCTCGCCAGAATTCCTCTGAATGAGGCTACGACTATCGCCGATCTGGGCTGCGGTCCGGGCAACAGCACGGCGCTGTTGAAGCATCGCTGGCCTTCTGCGCACATCACCGGGGTCGATAACTCCCCTGCTATGCTCGAGGAAGCACGCGCCGCCTTACCTGACTGCCACTTTGTTGAGGCCGATATCCGGCAGTACAAGCCTGGTCAGCCGCTGAGCCTAATTTATGCCAACGCGTCGCTGCAATGGGTTCCGGACCATTATGATCTCCTGCCGCATCTTGTCTCCCTGCTTAAGTTAAATGGCGTGCTGGCGATCCAGATGCCCGACAACTGGCTGGAACCTACTCATGTGGCGATGCGTGAAGTGGCGCTGGAGCAAGAGTACCCAGACCGGGGCCGCGAACCTCTGCCGGGCGTACATGCTTATTACGATATTCTGTCGGAGGCTGGCTGTGACGTGGATATCTGGCGGACAACCTATTATCACAAAATGAGCTCTCATCAGGCCATTATTGACTGGGTAAGCGCCACCGGCCTGCGGCCCTGGCTCCAGGAACTGAATGAGAGCGAACAGAAACGTTTCCTGAAACGCTACCATGAACTGCTGGAAGAGCAGTATCCGCTCCAGGAAAACGGGCAGATACTGCTGGCTTTTCCTCGGTTGTTTATCGTGGCTCAACGCCAGCCCTGATCCGATTACAGGCGGGCTTCTTTGAGCAACTGCTGGATAACCTTTTCCTGCTGCGCATAATCCCCCTCGCCAAAGGCGGTATAGCGCAGCTGCCCTTTAGCATCAAAGTAGTAATGCGCTGGCCAGTACTGGTTGCCGAACGCATTCCAGATTTGATAGTTGTTATCCGTCACGACCCGATACGGCAGTTGCCACTTTTTCACCGCATTTTTAACCGACGAAAGCGGTTTTTCCCAGGGGTATTCCGGGGTGTGAACCCCAATCACCACCAGACCCTGCGATTGATACTTTGTAGCCCACTCCCGCACATATGGGAGCGTATGCTGACAATTAATGCAGTCCCAGGTCCAGAAATCAATCAGAACAACCTTCCCTCGCAATGATTCAGACGTGACAGGGTCACCGTTAATCCATCCTGTTCCACCACTTAGCGAAGGCAGCTGGCTACTGGGCTCAGCGATTGCCACCGGCTGGAGCTTCACCGTCGCGGTTGTGGGTTTTGCCAGGCTTAAGAGCGCGGTCTCAAGACGGTCTGCGACGCCGTTAGCGCCTTTCAGCAACGAGGTCATCCCCGTCGCATTCATGACGACTGCCGCTAACATCGCCACCCCCGCCCCCTGACGCAGCTTCGCCATGAGTGCCGATTTTGCTCTCAGCGGGGTCATTAGCGTGCGGCCTCCAGTGACGAGTAATCCCAGCATCAGCGCGCATCCGCTGCCATAGGCAGCCAGCAGTGCGCCGGTGGTAATGGCGGAATCCCCCGCAATGTTAATGCTGAAGATCGCTCCCAGGATGGGGCCCGCGCAGGGAGACCAGAGCAGTCCTACCGCAAGCCCGGCCAGAAATGCCGATGCCATTCCGCGCGTTTGCCCGCTTCGGGTGTTGAGGACATTTCCCGCGCTGACGGCCGGACCGGCAATACGCTGGGCGAAAGACGGGAAAATTAAGGCCAGCGCGGCGGTGGCCAGAATGACGAGCGCGATCCAGCGCCCGACAATGGTCGCCTCTGTTATCCACTCGCTGGCGACGGTGACGACCATCGCCACCAGGGTGAACATCACGACCATCCCTGCGAGCAGGGCCAAAATATGTCGTCGTTGCCCCTGAAAACCGGCAAACAGGAGTGGAATAACCGGGAGCGTACATGGGCTGAGCAGGCTTATCATCCCGCCCAGAAAAGCGATTAACAGAAACATAATGACCTCACATTACACGTCCTGCGACACTGCAGTGAGGCTATTTCATCGTCCTGATGTGTTCAGGATATGTGTAAACGCGCGGTTTTTGTCTGGCTCTGTATCACCCAGGCCAGGAGATACAAAGCCGTACAATTTTACGAACGACGCGGTAGCGTAATGGCGACATCCAGTCCGCCTCCGGCGCGGTTAGCCAGCCTGAGTTTGCCGTCCAGCTGTGCGGTCAGCTGCGCGGCAATCGCCAGGCCGAGTCCTGTCCCGCCGGTATCGCGATTACGCGAGGTTTCAACCCGATAAAACGGCTGCAGAACCGCCTCCAGTTCGGCTTCGGGTATTCCCGGCCCGTCGTCCACAATGTGAATCACCACCTCTTCGGCAGACGAAATATCAATGGCAATGACGGCACCGCCGCCGAACTTAAGCGCATTATCCAGCAGGTTAGTCATCACTCTACGAAGCGCCTGTGGACGCGTGACGATGGGCAAGCGGGTTTCGCTTGCCAGAAACTGCACGTTTTTACCAATGTCCTGATAGTCGCTGGCGATGCTGTTGACCCAGGCGTTCAGCTCCAGCTTCAGCGACGTTTCTTCCAGTGATTCTGATGACCGGGCATACGCGATACCCTCCCGCACCAGACGAGACATGCTATCAAGATCATTGAGGAGCTTGTCGCGTAGTTCCGGTTCCCCGGCCATTTCGACACGCAGCTTCATGCGAGTAATGGGCGTCTGGAGATCGTGGGAAATCGAGGCCAGGATCTGTGCGCGTTCCCGGAGATAAGACTGAATGCGCGCCTGCATGGCGTTGAAGGCATGCGCTGCCCGCTGCACCTCAAGCGGCCCCTTTTCCGTCATTGGCGTGCTGGCCGCCGGATCCAGCGCGTCCACCGCGCGGGTAAAGTGTGAAAAAGGCCGTACCACCTGCCGCACGGCGATCCAGGCGCAGACGGCCAGAACCAGCAGCTGCAGGACGAGAACGATCGGGAGCCAGCTGGCGACGGGCGGCATGCGCGGGATCAGGTCAATGGTCAGCGGCGCGCCATCGCGTAATGTAAGATGGGCCTGAATATGTGAAATGGCGCCGGGAACCGCGGTAAAGCTAAGCGGGTAATGCGCGGCAAGCGTCGCTTTTAAGGTTCGGATGGCATCTTGCGAACGCTTATCCGTCGGCGCTGCGCCGGGTTCCCCTGTACCCAGAATATAACGATAGTTACCTCGTTCAAGCCGAGGCAACCAGGCGGCGCGTTCGCTGGCCGGTAAGCGGTCTAAAATGGCGACGCTGGTTGCGACATCGTTTTCCAGATTACCGAGCATTACCGTGCGCGCGCTGTGCATGCGTTCAGTCATGACCAGCGTCAGGCTCAGGGCGTTAGCCAGCAGCAAACCGGACAGTACGACGATCAGCAAACGGGCCAGCAGAGAGCGTGGCCAGAACGTCATTCGTTAACCTCTTTGATGGTCACCGGCATCGTAAAGACGTAACCTTCGCTGCGCACGGTTTTGATATAGGCGGGCGTGCGGGCATCTTCATTGAGACGCTGGCGAACCCGGCTTACCAGCAGATCGACAGAACGTTCAAACAGTTCGGCGTCACGTCCCTGCGTCAAATTGAGCAATTGGTCACGGGTCAGCACGCGTTGCGGATGGTCCAGGAAAACGCGCAGCAGACGATACTCCGCCCCACTGAGTGCCACAATCACCCCTTCCGGGTCGATTAAGTGGCGAGCAACGGTATCGAGCTGCCATTCACCGAACATCACCAGCCGCCCTGCTTCTGTCACCTGTAGATTGGGCGGCATTGTGCGAAAACGCCGTAAAATCGCTTTAATGCGTGCCAGAAGCTCACGGGCGATAAACGGCTTCACCACGTAGTCATCCGCCCCCATCTCCAGACCCAGGATCCTGTCCGTCTCCTCATTGCGCGCCGTCAGCATCAGGATGGGCAGATCTTTATGTTTGCCGCTGCGTAGCTGCCGGCATAGCGTGAGACCGTCATCGCCGGGCATCATGACGTCCAGCACCACCAGGTCGATATGTTGTTTATCCAGTACGCTACGCATCTCTTTGCCGTTGGCCGCGCCCGTCGCGCGATAGCCAGACTTACCGAGATAATCGACAATCAGTTCACGAATATCCCTGTCGTCATCGACGACAAGGATGTGGTCAATATGTTCCACCGAACTCTCCAGACCGAAGGGTAACGTACTGAAAATAGCACATTTCACAGCTTATCCGCGTCGATAACTGCCTTGACGAAATCCTGTGGATCTTCCTGAGGCGGGTTATGCCCCACGGTTGCGCCGAAGGTGCGGTGCTCATATTTGCCGGTAAATTTAGCTGCATAGGCCTGCGGTGCCGGATGCGGCGCGCCGTTGTTGCCGCCTTCGATGGTGATCGTTGGGACGGTGATATTCGGCAGCGTGGCCAGTTTTTGCTCGTAGCGGTCGTATTTGCGCTCGCCTTTTTCCAGTCCTAAACGCCAGCGATAATTACTGAGCGTCACCGCGACGTGGTCCGGATTATCGAGGGATTTGGCGCTGGCGTTAAAGACCGCATCGCTAAATTTCCAGTCAGGCGAGGCCTGCGACCAGATTAAGCGCGCAAAGTCATGCGTGTTTTTGGCATAGCCTTCAGCACCGCGTGCGGTGGCGAAATAGAACTGATACCACCACTGCTGCTCTGCTTTTGGCGGCAGCGGCTGTTTGCCAATCTGCTGGCTGCTGATGAGATACCCGCTCACCGACACCAGTGATTTTACGCGTTCAGGCCACAGCGCCGCGACGATATCCGCCGTCCGGGCGCCCCAGTCATATCCTGCAAATACCGCCTGCCTGATATTCAGGGCATCCATCAGATTAACGATATCTTTCGCCATCGCCGAGGGCTGGCCGTTGCGCGGTGTGTTTGCTGACAGGAAACGCGTGGTACCGTAGCCGCGCAGAGACGGCACAATGACCCGGTACCCTTTTGCCGCCAGTGCGGGTGCAACCTCGGCATAGCTGTGAATATCGTAGGGCCAGCCATGCAGTAAAATAACCGGCTGACCGTCTTTCGGGCCAATGTCGACATAACCGACATTCAGATCGCCGGCGTTAATTTGCTGAGGATGATCAAAGGCTGCGGTGACGTTTGTGCCAGTGACTTCGGCCTGACAGGACATCACGGTGCCAAGCGAAACGGTCAGTGCGAGGGTTGAGTAAGCAAGTTTGCTGAACATGTTGGTATCTCCGGTTGAGTACAATTCACGGGGATATCACAACACCTCAATGTATAGCGGATATGTGCGAAAGCGGGTTTATTGCAAGCCTGTGTATGTATCCGGGACGCTGATACAGTGTGATACAAACACAGGCGCTGAAGTTTTAGAGGGAGAGACGATAGCGGACGTAATCGTCAGCTTCACCATATTTGTCATAGAGTTTACGCGCCGGGTTGTTTTCCCGGGTGACCCAGTACAGTTTCGACCACCCTTCGCGCTTGCCTTCCTCAATCAGCGCGTCAATGAGCGCCTTACCGGCTCCCGCCCCGCGTTCGGCAGCATCAACAAACAGATCTTCCAGGTAGCAGATGGGCGCGGTTGACCAGGTGCCTTCATGCAGAACACACATTGCGAAACCGATGACCTTTTCGTCCTTCTCCACGACCCGGCAGAACATCGATGAATGCGCTGAGAGCGCCCTTTCCCACGTCGCTGCGGTGACGGATTCCTCGAGGAAGCAATCATAAAAATGGGTGTAACCATCCCACAGCGGTCGCCATTGGGAATAATCCTCTGCGCGTAAAGGTCTTACCGTAACTGCCATGTTTTCCTCACATTACAGGTCAATTGCCATTTCAAAACAGCGTAAATCAGCCCCCGCCATACGCGAATGATGATTATGTTCTCTCAGCGTAACAAACCCAAGCTTCTGATAAAACGACTGGGCGTTAGGCGTCGCATCGAGCGTCAGGCGGGTTATCCCCCGGCTGCGGGCCTCATGTTTGAGTGCCTCAATAATCCGGGTCGCCATGCCTTTACCGAAGGCTGCAGGCAAGGTGAAAATCGCCTCCAGGCAATGGGTATCCAGATCGAGATAGCCGCTTGCCGCAACATCGCCCTTTTCATCTTCAACCACGTAAAAAGGGTATTCAATGACCATCTGCCGATAGCGTTCGGGCATCAGATCAGGCGTCCAGCGCGCAATGACCTCTGCGTCGTAACTGGTTTTACAGCCGTGACGAATCGCCTGGTTGCGAATATTCCAGAGTGTTTCGGCTTCCTGTGGCCTGGCTTTTCGTAATGTCATAAGCTCCCCCTTTAACGGCTTTTTAGCCGCATTTCCTGTGCCGATCTGGCAAGACGCTGAGTACGACAATAGAGCGTAAACAGCACAAAGCCGCTGCTGTTCATCACCACCCGACAAAGTAACAGCGCGAAAGATGCAATGACGAGTGGCCAGAGGCTTCCATCATGAGAAAGCAGGATATGTAGAACCTGAACGAGGGTCGTTATCAGCAGGATGATGAATAACGCCATAAAGCCCGACAATCCCGACGTCTTACCACGAGCCAGTAGTGCGCTTGTCACAATGAGCGCGCCTGTCATCGTCAATGATGGTAAGAAAAAGCTCAATGCATGATGTAAAGGAGACAAACCCTGCAACGTGCTGAGAAAAGGCAAAAGGTTTAACGCAAACGCCACTAAAAACAGAGGTAACAGCATAGCTACCGGATAAGGATTTTGACGCGGAAGCTCGCTGAGGGGGCGCGAAAAATACCGTTCCAGCTCGGGAGTGGGTCGGGTATCCCCACGGGTAACAGCTTCCTCTATCTCTCTGCCATGCTGCAAGAGATTCTGGAATACGCGTCCAACTAAAAGAGACAAAAATTCCATTAAAATTTCGCCATTAGAGATGCAACCCATCTTTGGTAGTGAATAACCACAGCACGTCTCAACAGAATGTGATAGAGATGAAAATACCAGAACGCAAACAAAAGCATAACGCCTAAATAGGGAGATCCGCGCATGACAATACCGACGCTCACGACAGAACGTTTACTGCTGAAACCGCTGGTTGCGGAAGATGCCGTCCAGATACAAACGCTGTATCCGCGCTGGGAGATTGTCCGCTATATGGTCTCTTCCGTGCCCTGGCCCTATCCGGATAACGGCGCGGAAAACTATGTCAACAACGTGGCGCTGCCGGATATGGCGAAAGGGATTGCCTGGTTCTGGAGCATCCGGCGACGTGAGGTGCCGGATGAATTGATGGGCATTATTTGCCTGTACGACGTCGAGGATAACAACCGCGGGTTCTGGCTCGCGCCGGAGTTCCAGGGTCAGGGATATATGCGCGAAGCCAGCATTGCCGCGACGGATTACTGGTTCAACACGCTAAACAAATCCGTTTTGCGGGCCCCGAAGGCCGCTGCTAACAGCCGCTCCCGTCGTATTTCAGACAGTAGCGGCATGCGGCTTATCAGGACGGAGAAGAAAGCCTACGTCAGCGGGATGCTGGACTCCGAGCTGTGGGAGATCACCCGCGACGAGTGGAACGCCCGTCAGGTCAGCTGATAGTGCTTATCCGGCACCAGCCTTTCCGGAATATTCTCCTCGTCGTTCATCTGCAGCAGATCGCGTTCCATCATGTTGCAGATGGCGTCCAGCGGCAGGTCGTTATCTTCGGTGCCAAACGGGTCTTCCAGCTCTTCCGCCAGGGTGTCCAGCGAGATAAAGGTGTATGAAATCAGCGCCGAGACAAAGGGCGTCATGTAGTGCAGATCCACAACCAGCGCAAACGGCAGCATGATGCAGAACAGATAGACCGTACGGTGCAAAATCAGCGTGTAGGCAAACGGTACTGGCGTGGTCGCAATGCGCTCGCAGCCGGACAGGACGATGGACATATCGTTCAGACGGTTGTTCAGGCTGTGAAACAGGATGTCTGAGAGTTGCCCGTTACGTCGCCGCACGGCCAGCCACTCCCCCATGATCAGTAAAATACGGTTCGCGGGCGCACTGGCCTTCATCACCTGACGTAAATCATCCGGAGAAAGATAGCGAGAGAGTTGATCTGCGTTTAGCTCCCGGCGCAGGGTCATCCGCAGGCAGTTGGCAAAAGCAATCTGCAGTCGCACGAATTCGCCGAGGTGCTTATCGTCAGGCAAGGTGTTTTTTACCTCGCGAAACAGCGAGCGTGCCGCTATCATCAACTGCCCCCAGAGCAGGCGAGCCTCAACGTAGCGTGAATAACAGGCGTTGTTTCGGAAACCCAAAAAGATAGCGATCGCCACGCCGAGAATGCTGAATGGCGCCACGGTAAATTTGATGCCCAGTGAGGTATACCACGGCAACATCAGGATAACGGCAATAGAAAGCAGGAAATTGAGCAGCAATCGGGTATAGATCTTAGGCAGTACCGAACCGTGCCAGACAAAAATCAGTTGTAGCCAGTGCTGTTTAGGACGAACGATCATAGTGAGTTTCAGGAAAGAAAAGAGCGAGGCTATTAAACGAGATCCCCGTCACCGTTGCAAGCTTGTTAACGGGGCATTGCATTTTCTCCCCTGATTAGCGAAATCCGCACAGTGCTGCATCTGCTTTTTAAAAACAAAGCCAATAGTATGTTGTAACTAAATAGATCGTATTCAAACCCGGCCGAAGCCGGGTGAACGCATTAGCAAAGCGGTTTAACCGCAGCGCGCATGCCCTTCAGCAGAATGGCATCCAGGTCCAGCGTGACCTGGTCGACAAGCCCACTCACCTGCGTCAAGTCCTGCTCCCAGTGTTCGCGTGCGCTGAGCACGGACTGTACCAGCTCACGGGTGCTCAACTGCCGATCGCGGTGCTGCGCCCAGAGCTGCTGATAGCTTTCCAGCCAGCACGCATCATCCTGCACCGGATAGCTCTCCCCGTCACGCTCCGCGCGGTAGAACGCGATCAACGCGGCTAAGGCAAACGTCAGACGTGCCGGTAATTGCCCCGTTGCCTTCTGCCCTGCCAGCAGCTGCGGCAGGATGCGGGTACGGTATTTGGTCATACCGTTAAGCGCAATGGAAAGCAGCTGGTGTCTGATGTAAGGGTTACGAAAACGCCCAGTCACCGCACTGGCGAAAGATTCCAGCTCGTTACGCGGCAAATCGAGGACCGGAATGATCTCCTGATAAATTGCTTTTTCGACGAACGCGCAGATCTCCGCATCATTCATCGCCTCGCCTACCGTATCCAGCCCGGCCTGGAAGGCGACCGGCACCAGCGCCGTATGCGCCCCGTTCAGAATGGCAACCTTGCGTTCTTTGTAGGGCCTGATGTCGTCGACAATCCGTACATTTAGCGGGTACTTATCCAGACGAAGTTCGCGGGCAAGGGATGCAGGTCCCTGAATAACAAACAGATAGAAGTGTTCGGCCGTGTCCAGGAACCCATCGTGATAACCCAGCTCAGCTTCAAGCGCAGCCGCTTCGTCACGTGGATACCCCGTCACGATACGGTCAACCAGCGTCGAGCAGAAGCTGTTGGCGTCATTGAGCCACTGAATAAAGGCGGCGGGCAGCGCCCACTCCTGCGCATAGCGCAAGACGAGTTCACGCAGTGCGTCACCGTTGTAGTCAATCAACTCGCAGGGAATGATGATCCAGCCCTTGTCAGCCGCACCGTTGAAGTGGCTAAAGCGCTCAAACAGCAGACGCGTCAGCTTCGCCGGGTAGCTCACCGCTGGGGCATCGTCGAACCGGTCACCCTCGTGGTAGCTGATACCCGCTTCGGTGGTATTCGAGAAAACAAAGCGCATATCCGGATTGTGTGCCAGCTTCAGGAACGCATCATACTGATTGTAGACGTCGATTTCCCGGTTAACGGAGCGGATAAGCCGGCTCGCGGTAACCGCCTCACCCTTCTCATTCAGACCACGAATGAGCGTGGTATAGAGACCGTCCTGCGTATTCAGTGACGGCGGGAAGTCGCTCTGAATCGGACGGACGATAACTACGCCGGCGTTAAGATCGGTATGTTCGTTTAACAGGTCAATTTGCCAGTCGACAAACGCGCGCAGGAAGTTGCCTTCACCAAACTGAATGATGCGTTCGGGATACAGAGCACCGGGAAAATCGCGACGGTTGAGCGTGTTCACAAGAGGTTCCTTTTATGATTAGTCATACAGCCTGATAAGATTGGTACGATAACTTATCAAAACTTAACGACCAGAAACCCTGTTTTGATCAATACGTCGCGTAGTTGTGCAGAAAAATTATAAGGACTTATAAAACACGGACGTGGATGTCATGGCACCGTCCGGCATCAGGGCATAGCGCGGGATCTCACCAACCTTTTGCCAGCCGGCACGCTGGTAGAAAGTCTCGGCCCCGCTGCCGGTGGAGGTATCGAGCACCAGCACCGAAATCTCTCTGGCTCTGGCCTCAGCTTCCAGCGCTTCCATCAATGCCATCGCGGCCCCTTTCCGGCGCGCTTTCTCGTGGACCAGCAGCTTCGCCACATCGGCGCGATGCGGCTGGTTTTCCGGCTGATCTGTGATCAGCTGCACCGTTCCGATGATGCCGTCCTGCGCATCGACGCAGGCAAGCACCAGTCGCTCGCCACGCGCGACGCTTTCGGCAATACCGCGCCAGAAAATACGGGCCTTATCCAGGCCATAAGGAAGCATAAAGCTGACGGATGCCCCGCCGTTTACGCAGTTTTCGAGGATCCCGGCCAGCGCATCAAGATGGGTGAGGATCTCTTCCCGGGTGAGATTTTTGATTTGCAGTGAGGTATTCATTGTTTTTCCTTACGTTGAATACACTCACTTTGTATTTAACAACTTATTAACGCAAGCGGAATGGACATAGGCTTTTGTTATGTCACCGGGCGCGCTGGCGCTGCTGTTTCATGGCGTACATCTTTTCATCGGCATCTTTTAACCACTGCTGCAGGTCGTTGCCGTTATGATCGAATTCGCTAAGCCCCCATGAGAACTGAAGCGACCAGGGATGCAGCTTGCGGGCGTTATAGTGTTCCACCTGCTCAGCGAGATACTGCATGGCTATCCAGGCGCCCTGCTCGTCGGTATCCGCAAACAGCACGGCGAACTCGTCCCCGCCAAAACGCACCAGCAGATCCGCTTCACGGAAAGAAGCACGCATCAGTTGCGCCATGACTTTCAGCGCCTTATCACCCTCTTCATGCCCGTAGCGATCGTTAATCTCCTTAAAGCGATCCAAATCCAGCCAGCCGAGCGTGAGCGGCTCAGCCCGGCGCCGGGCAACAGAAAGCGTGAACCGCACCAGCTGATTAAAGCCCCGACGGTTGAATAAACCCGTTAATTCATCCGTTGTCGCCGCGCTGATAGCGGCAAACTCATCTTCAGCCAGCGCGCCAAGATCCCCCAGCACCGCGAGATCGGCCGCTGAAAACTCCCTGGGCGCGTAGTCAATCAGGCAGAGCGAGCCCACGCTCGCGCCGTCACGCAGGCGCAGCGGGAAGCCCGCGTAAAAACGCACGCGAGGTTCACCGGCCACCAGCGGATTATCCGCAAAACGATCGTCCTGCAGCATATCCCCCACCACCAGCGGTGCTTCGGTGAGGATCGTATGGCCACAAAACGAAATGTTACGCGGTACGGAATTGGGTGCCTGCCCGTCGGCCGACTTCACAATAAGTGAATGCTCATCAATCAGATTGACCATCGCCAGCGGCACCTGGAAGAAGCGCTTTGCAAGACGTGTTAACCGGTCAAACGCCGGGGAGCTGTCTATCTCAAGCAAACCGGATTCGCGCAGCGAGTTCAGTCTGTCTGTTTCATTTTCAGGGGTTGCAGGTGCTTTCATAATGTCTCCTGACGTAAAGCGTTACTAAAAGCGTAGCTTAAACAGAGACATTGTCAGTGTTCGAACATCCTGTTAAGCCGCTTGCTATTCACGTCAATGCCTTATGACGATTAACGCAGCTATATTTCACTCCCGGAGGTCGCGGCAACTTGCTCGTCCGACATCCGGGCACTGGTACGATTTCGACCCGCTTTTTTTGAACGATAAAGATGATCGTCCGCTTCGGCCATCAACGTGTTGAAGACCTCGGTCAACTGCCATGACTCAGACTTTCCGCTTCCGAGGCCAATACTGACCGTCAGATAGAGCGTCTGGTGGCGCCACGTAAAAGGATGGCTGGCGACGGTGGTTCTGATACGTTCCGCCAGTTCATAACCGTTTTGCGAATTACCAGAGTTTACCACCACCGCGAACTCTTCCCCGCCCATTCGCGCAACCATGCCGTCTTCGCCGACAACCTGTTGAACCTGTCTGGCAAATGACGCCAGCACGCGGTCACCACACTCGTGGCCATAGTTATCATTAATGCTTTTAAAGTAATCGATATCCAGCAGCATGACGGTCAGAAAACGCGAGTGCCGGTGCGTCTCTTCGTGTTTTAACGCCTCATAAAGCCCGGAACGCGAGTAAACATGCGTTAAGAAGTCATAATCCGCCCGCAGGGAAACCTGACGGATCAGGGAATTAATGGCAGCCATGCTGACGGAGACCATCACCGGACAGATCGCCATCGTGGCAATACCCAGCCGGGCAGAAAACATCATTGGGGTGGTAAACGGCGTCGCCACGGCAATATTAATCACCGAGTTGGCAACCAGAATAATTTCAATGGCACCCGTCACAAACGTCAGCAAGCAGGTCACAGGCAATGGGTAGCGTACCGCACACCAGATAAGCGCAGGCAGAGGAAAAGAGAGGCTCCCCGCTCCGCCGATCACCACCGACGCGACCACCGAGACAATTAGCGCAATAACCGGTAACAGTTGCTCCAGACGCAACCTGAATTCGCGCACGGGCATGCCCAGCGTGAGCATACACGGCACAACAAGCACCCCGGTTGAGAACTGCTCGCTAAACCAGTCGGCGAACAACGGCCAGAACGTATGACTGTCAATCCCGACCGAACCTACCGCGCCGAGCAACGCGCACAGCAGCGCGGCAATCAGACAGTAGTTGAACAGGCGTAATGCGTTAAGCGGATCGGGGGTTTTCTTCATCAGCCGCTTGTCACGCTGAACCAGCACGGCCACAACGACGATAAAGACCATGTTAGACAGGTTGATCACCACGGAGGCCATCCCCCAGCTGGTCGTGACCGCGTCGTACATCAGCATCGCGACATAGGATACCGCATAGTAATGCAGGCGATTCAGGAAAACATATCGGGCAAAGATCCCTGCCATCACGCCATTGAGTGGCCAGAACAGCGACAAGGCCTCCACGAGACGTAATTCCGCGCCCACAAAATAGAACAAGGTGGTGAGGATAAAGATCGTCGATGCATTTCGCAGCGGCGTGTCAGGCTGGAACGGTCTGAAAGCGGTAAGAGCAGAACGCATTAAATATCATTCCATATGAAAGCTTATGGCAATTATTGCGGTCGTCAGCACGATCGGAGCTCACTTAAGATGCATCTATAACACAAATACAGCGGGATCATAACTCGTCAAATTTAGGCGTTCATCTGCAGTACCAACCAGTGGTGAATAACGCTGACGATATACTGCTGCTGCTGTGCGGTGAGCTGAACACCGTGTGGAATATTATGCCATTTTGCCAGGCAGCCCCGACAACAGGTGGCGGTAGCATGCTGGGCGATAAACACCGGGTGACCGCGCATGGGCGTCTGTTTCCCGTCGTTTGCAGGTTGTGCAGGGGCAAGACGCTTTTCGACAAAATCCGCGGCATGCCGGTCAATGGTATCCGGGCCTTTGTCCCAGCAGTACTGCCGTTCCTTATCGCCTAAGCGAAAGCGCGAGCGAAACGTCGATCGCGCCAGACGGGAAAAAAGAGGATCCAGGTCAGACATCAGTAGACTGAACGTCCCATACGCTGGGTCAGTTTCTCCAGAACCGCCACACCGGCAAGCGAATTTCCGGTTTCATCCAGCTCCGGGCTCCAGACCGCAATCGCCATTTCATGCGGCACAATAGCCACGACTCCGCCACCGACGCCCGATTTAGCCGGGAGACCAACGCGCCAGGCAAACTCGCCGGCGTTTTGATACATCCCGCTGGTCGCCATCAGCGCGTTAACCTGGCGAGCCTGCAGAGGTGAAACCACCTCCTGATCGAGATGCGGCGCGTGCCCCTGATGCGCCAGGAACAGGAACGTCTGAGCCAGCTCAACGCAGCTCATCTTCAGGGCGCAGTAATGGAAGTAGTTTTGCAGGACGGTCGCCACGTCGTTATGGAAATTGCCGAAGGATTTCATCAGCCACGCGATGGCCGCGTTACGGGCGGAATGTTCGAATTCCGAGCGGGCCACCACCGGATCGTAGGCAATGTCGTCGACGCCCGAAAGCTGGCGCACGATCTCCAGCATTCGCTGACGCGGCGCGCTGAGTCGGCTTTGCAGCATATCGCAGACCACCAGCGCCCCGGCGTTGATAAAGGGATTTCGCGGTTTACCCTGTTCTATCTCGAGCTGAAGCAGCGAGTTAAAAGGCTGGCCGGACGGATCTTTGCCCACCCGCTGCCAGATCTCGTCTTCTTCATACTGGCGCATCGCCGCAACCAGACTGAGCACTTTCGAAATGGACTGAATGGAAAAACGTTCTGTTGCATCCCCTGCCTGGTATCGCTGTCCGTCGATGGTACAGATAGCAATGCCCAGCTTATTCCCGCTGACCGAGGCAAGGGCCGGAATATAGTCGGCAACCTTCCCCTTTCCAATTAACGGACGAACCTGCGCCAGAATCTCGTCCAACATCTCATTATGGATGACCGCAGCCACACTTTGCTCCTTGCCCTCAGGCTAAAACGGGCTGCGAGTATAACAGAGGCTTATGTATTGCGTCAGGCGCTAAGACGAAAACGCGAAACGGCCTGCAATAAAAGATCGGATTGCTTTTGCAGACGTTCAGAAGCATCCGAGGCGTCAGAGACCAGCAAATCCGTCTGACGGGAGACCTGGTTCAGCGCCTGAAGCTGACGCGTCATCTGGTGAATACTGTCTCCCTGGCTGAGCGTGGCGGTGGAGATCTCATTAAGCAAACTGCTTAAATTGCCCACCAGACCGGTGACCTGCTGCAGATTCTCTTCCATCAGGGTGACGGCACGAGAACCGTCTTCAATCCCCTGCACCGAGCGGTTGATCAGCTCCTGAATGGTCTGCGTTGAGTGGCTGCTCTTTCTGGCCAGCAGCCCAACCTCCCGGGCAACGACGGCAAATCCGCGCCCCTGATTTCCGGCATGGGCCGCCTCAATGGCGGCATTCAGCGCCAGGATGTTCGTCTGAAACGCCACGCTGTCGATCATCGCCACGATCCCGCGCATCTCTGACGATCGCTCGACGATCGCCTGCATGGACGCGTTTACGGTCGACATCATCTGGTCTCCCCCCACGGCTGCCTGGCGCGCTTCATCGGCCCGGGAGCTGGCGAGTCTGGCATACCCGGTATTGCCTTCAACGTGGCTTTCCAGCGCCGCGATATGCGCCGTCACATCTTCAAGCTCTTTCGCCTGGCGTGCCGACTGCTGATACAGCTTCTGATTACCCTGAGCCAGAGCATCAATGTTCTCCACCATGGTCGCCGTGGCATGGCTGACCTGCGTCACCAGCTGCTGCAGGCCAAGCTGCATCGTGGCGATACTGTCGCTAAGCTGCCCAATCTCGCGATTGAAACGCATAACGTTCGGCGGCGTGCCGGAGAGATCCCCTGCTGCCAGCCGGTTGATATGCGCGATGAGCCGACGCAGCGGTGTAATCACCCATCGGGACATACCGAACCAGACGACAGCGGCGATGGCGACTAACAGCACCGGGGCAAACAGGAATAACGTTTGCAGGTCGGAGAGTTGCGCCATGAGGCTCTGACGCCCCTGCATCGCCTGCTTCTCGCTTGCCTGCTGATAGCGCGCATAGTTGTCGTTAAAATCCGTCTGAAACGCCTGCGCCGGGACGGCAAAAAAAGCGTCGATGGTGTTGGTTTTGACCAGACCTTCAGCCTGCTCTTTGATCGCACCGTAGAAAAGTTGATAGCTGTTCACCAGCGCGTCGTCTTTCGGCGGATTCAGCGCCAGCCAGGCCTTCCATGCCTGCTGCGAAACCGTCAGCGCCTTTTGCGCGTCATCCATCAGGCTATGCCAGCTTCCGTCGGAGCCGGTCTCTTTATCCTGCATAAACCAGACGCCGGAGCGGTTGAGGAGATCGCTTGCGGCCAGCAGAGAGACGCGAGCCAAATCCAGCTTGCTCTGCTGCTGCCAGGCCAGCAGGTTGTGCTGCTCGTTGCGCTGGGCTTCGTTCAGGGAGGCATTAAGCAGGAGTGACGAGGAGAGCTGCAGCGCGGAGAAAAGGCCAATGATGCAAAAGATACCCGTCAGCAGGCCAAAGTGACGGGGGGTGAGACGCTGCGCAATACGGCGGAAAATTTGCGTTAGGTTCATAATTAGCTTCATTTACAAGGCGTTAGACGCGAGCGAGTCTACGAAATGAAAATGACAGAACCATTGCAGAATAGTGACAACGGCCCTCGCGATGAGGGCCGAAAATAAGGATTACACGCGATCCTTCCACACCGTCTGCGCATTACAGAACTCGTGCAAGCCAAAGTGGGAAAGCTCGCGGCCAAAGCCGCTTTTCTTCACGCCGCCAAAGGCTACGCGCGCATCGCTGGCGCTAAAGCCGTTGATAAACACCCCACCGCACTCCAGCTCGCGGGAGAAGGTCTCTGCCAGCGCATCACTGGCGGTAAAGACCGTGGCTGACAGACCAAAATCGCTGTCGTTGGCCAGCATCAGGGCGTGCTCCGCGTCTTTCGCGACCGTAATGGCCGCGACCGGACCAAACAGCTCCTGACGGAACGCCGTCATCGACGGGGTGACATTCGCCAGCACGGTTGGCGCATAATAATTCCCCTCGCCGCTGATTTTCTCACCGCCCAGCAGCAACGTTGCCCCTTCTGCCAGCGTCGCCTGTACCTGCTGATGCAGTTCATCGCGCAGATCAAAACGCGCCATCGGGCCCAGATAGTTTTCTTCCTGGTCCGGCGCACCCAGCTTCAGGGCCGCAACCGCATCGACAAAGCGTTGGGTAAAGGTGCCCGCAATACCTTCTTCCACAATGAAGCGTTTGGCCGCCGCGCACACCTGTCCGGTATTCTGGTAGCGGCCTGTTACCGCCGCCTTCACGGCAAGATCCAGGTCGGCATCGTTGAGAACGATGAACGGGTCTGAGCCGCCCAGTTCAAGAACGCATTTCTTCAGCGCGGCCCCCGCCTGAGCACCAATGGCTGCCCCGGCACGCACGCTGCCGGTGACGGTCACCGCCGCAATACGACGATCGTTAATCGCCTGGCTGACGCCGTCGTTGGTGGCGTTCACCCAGCCGAACACGCCTTCAGGAAAACCCGCATCCGCAAAAATCTGCGCGATAAGATCCGCCGAGCCGAGCACGTTGGGCGCGTGTTTGAGCAGATAGCTGTTCCCTGCCAGCAGAATCGGCACCGCGCCGCGCAGCACCTGCCAGAGCGGGAAGTTCCACGGCATTACCGCGAGGATCGGCCCCAGCGGACGGTATTCAATAACCGCGTTCTGGTTTTCCACCTGCGTGGGTTCCGCACGCAGCATCGCCGGGCCGTGCTCGGCGTACCAGTCGCACAGGCCGGCGGATTTCGCCACTTCCGCCCGCGCCTGCTGGATGGGTTTGCCCATTTCACGGGAGATCGTCTGCGCCATCTCTTCAGCGCGATGACGCAGCGCGGCACCAAGATCGCGCAGCTTTTGCGCCCGGTGGGAGACGCTTTCGCGACGCCACTGGCGATAGCCCGCGTCGGACTGAGAAATCGCGCGTTCAACCTGTTCCGGCGTCGCCCACGGATACGCGGCGAGGGTTTCACCCGTGGCCGGGTTGACAGAGAAGGCATGTGTTGCAGAGGAATAAGTCATAGTGTTCTCCACGTTTTTCGGTTGATTAATTGTGGCCCACTCTGCTATTTCTTAAAAATGAATAATACTAACCACCTTATTCACGAAACGAGAACATTATGGATTTAACCCAGCTTGAGATGTTTAACGCCGTCGCGCTGACGGGCAGTATCACCCAGGCGGCGCAAAAGGTGCATCGCGTGCCGTCTAACCTGACGACCCGCATCCGCCAGCTGGAAGCCGATCTGGGCGTTGAGCTGTTTATTCGTGAGAACCAGCGTTTGCGTTTATCCCCGGCCGGGCATAACTTCCTGCGCTACAGCAAGCAGATCCTCGCGCTGGTGGATGAAGCGCGCATGGTTGTCGCGGGGGATGAGCCGCAGGGCTTATTTGCCCTCGGCGCGCTGGAAAGTACTGCCGCCGTGCGCATTCCTGAAACGCTGGCACAGTTTAACCAGCGCTATCCGCGCATTCAGTTTGCCCTTTCGACCGGGCCATCCGGGACGATGATTGATGGCGTACTGGAGGGAACCCTGAGCGCCGCCTTCGTCGACGGGCCGCTGTCGCACCCGGAGCTGGAAGGAATGCCGGTCTACCGGGAAGAGATGATGCTGGTCACGCCTGCCGGGCATGTGGAGGTGACGCGCGCCGCGCAGGTCAGCGGCAGCGACGTGTATGCCTTTCGCGCCAACTGCTCGTATCGCCGACACCTGGAGAGCTGGTTTCACGCTGACCGCGCCGCGCCCGGTCGCATTCATGAGATGGAATCCTATCACGGCATGCTCGCCTGCGTTATTGCGGGCGCGGGCATCGCGCTGATGCCGCGCTCGATGCTGGAGAGTATGCCTGGACATCATCAGGTGGAAGCCTGGCCGCTGGCAGAAAACTGGCGCTGGCTCACCACCTGGCTGGTGTGGCGACGCGGGGCGATGACCCGCCAGCTGGAGGCCTTTATAGCGCTGCTAAACGAACGTCTTCAACCAGCGCCTTCTCCATAAACAGGCTGAGCGGATCGTCAACGTACGGGGCAAACGCCGGGCGCAAATCGTATCCGCACTGTTCATAAAGACGCACCGCGGCATGCTGCTTGATGCCCGTCTCCAGCCGTACCGTATGGCAATGACGGCTCAGAGCTTCATCTTCCAGGGCGGCCAGCAGCGTCTCTCCCAGATGCTGGCCACGATGGGCCGGATCAATATAGACCCGCTTCATCTCGCCCGTACCGTCGCCGTTGAGCACGATAGCGCCACAGCCAACGGCCTGAAGCTGCTGGTCGCGAATGATCATCAGGATCAGCGAGGCTTCCGGCAGCGCAGCCAGATCGAGCAGATGATTACTTTCAGCGGGATAGAGTTCGCTCTGATAGCGGTCAAGCGCCGCGATCAGGCTAAGAATGTCCGGGTGACGTGCAGATTCAGAGGTAATGGAATACATGGCAGGCTCCTTGCTTTTTTATGAGGCTAAATTTCAACATAGCGCAGGCCTGCCAGGGTGCTTCATAGTATTAACTTATCGCTCCGCCCTGTTAGCGCAAAAAAACACGCCCTTTCAGATACAGGGTGGCCTGACCGCCGATCAGCACGCGGTCGCCCTTCAATTCGCAGCGCAGATCCCCGCCACGGTGTGACACCTGGCGGGCATTGAGTGACGTTTTACCCAGCTTTTCGCTCCAGTAAGGGATCAGCATGCTGTGGGCAGATCCGGTAACCGGATCTTCGGGCACCCCTTCGCCCGGGCAGAAAAAGCGGCTGACGAAGTCATATTTATCGCCCGGCGCCGTCACGCAGATCATTTTATCCAGCGGAAGCATTGCCCCAATATCCGGCGTTAACGCTTCTACCTGCTGCTGGCTCTCCAGCACCACCAGGTAATCACGTCCAACGCGCACCTCTTTTGCCTCTGTGATGCCCAGACCGCTAAACAGCAGCGCAGGTGGGTTCTCGACCACCTCCGTTGACCACGCGGGGAAGTTCAGCGTCAGCCAGTCGCCGCTGCGTTTAACCGTCAGCTCGCCCACGAAGCGCGTGGTGAAGGTGATTTCAGTGTGCGGATAGTCAAGGTATTCGAAAATAACGTGCGATGCGGCAAGCGTGGCATGGCCGCACAGGTTAATTTCATCCAGCGTGGTAAACCAGCGCAGCTCAAACCCACCGTCGGTACGGACGAAAAAGGCGGTTTCAGACTGGTTATGCTGCTGCGCCATTTTGAGCAGCGTCTCGTCCGGCAGCCACTCTTCCAGAGGACATACCGCTGCCGCGTTGCCGCCAAAGGTTTTGTCGCTGAAGGCATCCACCAGATAAAAATCAATTTCCTGCATTGTCTCTTCCTCTCTTGTTATGGGTATTTAGCGCAGAAAAACTGTGCCTTTCAGATAAAGTGAAGCCTGTCCGCTCATCAGCACGCGCGAGCCTTTCAGTTCACAGCGCACGTCGCCGCCGCGCGCGGAAACCTGACGGGCAAGCATGGCTGTTTTCCCCAATTTTTCGCTCCACCAGGGAATTAGCATGGTGTGCGCGGAGCCGGTGACCGGATCTTCCGGTACGGAAACGCCGGGGGAGAAAAAGCGGCTGACAAAATCGTATTCCCCCTCACCGCGCGCCGTCACGCTCACCTTATGCTCGCCCGGCGTCATCGCCGAAAAGTCCGGGGCGAGGGCCTCGACCTGCTGGCGATTTTCCAGAACGATGACCCAGGCGCGCCCTTTCCGGGCTTCAACGTAGCGGCTGATACCCAGCGCCGAAAGCATTTCCGGCGGAGGCGTTTCTTCATGGATTGGGCATGCCGGGAAGTCCAGCGTCATCCAGTCCCCCTCCCGGGTGACCGTCAGGCGGCCAGAGGCGGTATCAAAATGGATCCGCGCGTCCGGGTAATCCAGCTCGGTAAACAGTACGTGCGCCGCCGCCAGCGTAGCGTGACCGCAGAGATTGACTTCGCTAAGCGTGGTAAACCAGCGTAGCTCAATGCCCCCTTTGCTGCAGACGAAAAACGCCGTTTCCGACTGATTATGCTGCTGCGCCATCTTCAGCAAGATCTCATCGGGTAACCATGCTTTCAGCGGGCACACGGCGGCCGGATTACCGCCAAACGTGGTATCGCTGAACGCATCGACCAGATAAAAATCAATCTCCTGCATTGTCTTACCGCCTGTTTTTATTGTGTTGTTCTTTTATATTCAATGAAAACAGCGTCCCCGGCTACCGCTTTCATAAGGTAAATATTGAGATCTGCGTCACATAATGGTTGAGTTTTCGCCGTTCGACGTTTTAAGATCGTCTCCTCCTCTTTTCAGCAACGAATCTCAGACATCCCTATGACAACGAACACAGTTTCCCGCAGGGTCGCGTGGCTACGCGTGGTCACGCTGGCAGTTGCCGCGTTTATTTTTAATACCACAGAATTTGTGCCGGTTGGGCTATTGTCTGACATCGCTGACAGTTTCCAGATGGAAACGGCGCAGGTGGGCATTATGTTGACCATCTACGCCTGGGTGGTGGCACTGATGTCTTTGCCGTTTATGCTGCTGACCAGCCAGATGGAGCGGCGCAGGCTGCTGATCGGTCTGTTTGTCTTGTTCATTGCGAGCCATGTGCTGTCGTTTATGGCGTGGAATTTTACGGTGCTGGTCATGAGCCGAATCGGCATCGCCTTTGCCCATGCGGTGTTCTGGTCGATTACCGCGTCGCTAGCGATTCGCCTGGCGCCGGCGGGTAAACGCGCCCAGGCGCTGGGCCTGATTGCCACCGGTACCGCACTGGCGATGGTGCTGGGTCTGCCAATCGGCCGCATCGTGGGGCAATACTTCGGCTGGCGCACGACCTTCTTCGCCATCGGTATGGGCGCGCTGGCGACGCTGTTATGCCTGATTAAACTGCTGCCCGCGCTGCCGAGCGAACATTCCGGCTCGCTGAAAAGCTTGCCGCTGCTGATGCGTCGCCCTGCGCTGCTGAGCATCTACCTGCTGACTGTAATCGTCGTGACGGCCCACTACACGGCGTACAGCTATATTGAACCGTTTGTGCAGGTGGTGGCGGGCTTTAGCGCCAACTTTGCCACCGTCTTACTGCTGATCCTCGGCGGCGCGGGCATTATCGGCAGCGTGCTGTTTGGCAAGCTGGGTAACCGGCACGCCTCCCTGCTGGTGAGCAGCGCCATCGGCCTGCTGCTGGGCTGTCTGCTGTTATTGATGCCCGCCGCGGGCAGTGAAAGCCATCTGGCGATCCTCAGCCTGTTCTGGGGCGTGGCGATCATGATTATTGGCCTGGGTATGCAGGTGAAGGTGCTGGCCCTGGCGCCGGATGCGACGGACGTCGCCATGTCGCTGTTCTCGGGGATTTTCAATCTGGGCATTGGCGCGGGGGCGCTGGTGGGAAATCATGTCATCCTGCACGTGTCGATGTCGGCGATTGGCTATCTGGGGGCTATTCCGGCCCTGGTGGCGCTGATCTGGTCGGTACTCATCTTCCGTAAGTGGCCGGTGGCGCTGGAGGAACAGGGGCAGCACGGGTGAGGGTTGTTGGTGCCGGGTGGCGGCTTCGCCTTACCCGGCCTACGTTATTACGATTTGTAGGCCGGGTAAGCGCAGCGCCACCCGGCAATGAACTTAATGATAGGTCTTAATAATCTCCAGCACGCCGTTAATAATAAACTGCACGCCCATACAGACCAGTAAGAAGCCCATCAGACGGGAAATTGCCTCGATACCGCCCTTACCTACCCAGCGCATAATGGCGCCGGAGCTGCGCAGCGACACCCACACGATAAGACCGATAATCGCAAAAATCAGCGGTGGCGCAACCGTCAGTACCCAGTCCGGGAAAGTTGCGCTGTCACGCACCGTTGACGCGGAGCTGATGATCATCGCGATGGTCCCCGGCCCCGCCGTGCTCGGCATGGCAATCGGCACAAAGGCGATATTCGCACTCGGTTCGGTTTCCAGCTCTTCCGATTTGCTGGTCGCTTCCGGCGACTCATGCGCTTTTTGCGCCGGGAACAACATGCGGAAACCAATAAAGGCCACAATCAGCCCCCCGGCGATACGCAGACCAGGGATGGAAATCCCGAAGGTATTCATCACCACCTGTCCGGCGTAATAAGCCACCATCATGATGGCAAACACATACACCGAGGCCATCATCGACTGATGGTTGCGCTCTGCGCTGTTCATGTTCCCTGCCAACCCGAGGAAAAGCGCCACCGTCGTTAACGGGTTAGCCAACGGCAGCAAGACCACCAGCCCAAGGCTGATTGCTTTAATTAAATCCAACATAGTGCGTTGTCGTCCTTATCCATATTTAACACAGCAATTATAGGGGGAAAGTGTGACATTCAGCCATGGGGGCAACGTAACGATTATTTTCCTTCAGAAAAGATAACTGTCAGTTATCTCTATGATTTGAAAGACCTCAAAAAAAGTTCATGAAACGTTTTAGCAATTCGTGGCATCGGCTGATTCATTCAGTTGACTTATACTTGCCTGAGCAATAATATCTGCCGTGACTAACTACTTGCCAGGGCAACCATTGTGAAAAGCACCAGTGATATCTTTAACGACGTTGTTCCGCTGGGTCGTCTTATTCATATGGTCAATCAGAAAAAAGATCGCCTGCTCAATGACTACCTGTCACCGCTGGATATCACCGCAACACAGTTCAAAGTGCTGTGTTCCATTCGCTGCGAAGTGTGTATCACGCCGGTTGAGCTGAAAAAGGTGCTCTCTGTCGATCTGGGTGCGTTAACCCGCATGCTCGATCGTCTCGTCTGCAAAGGATGGATAGAACGAAGCCCTAACCCGAATGACAAACGCGGCGTACTGGTGAAGCTAACCAGCGATGGCGCGGCCATGTGCGAGCAATGTCATCAATTAGTAGGACAAACACTGCATCAGGAACTAACAAAAAACTTAACGGCAGATGAAGTGGCAACCCTTGAGCTTCTGCTGAAGAAAATCCTGCCGTAAACAGAAAAAAAGAGGTATGACGATGTCCAGACGCAATACTGACGCTATCACCATTCATAGCATTTTGGACTGGATCGAGGATAACCTGGAATCGCCGCTCTCCCTTGAAAAAGTGTCAGAGCGTTCGGGTTACTCCAAATGGCACCTGCAACGGATGTTCAAAAAAGAGACCGGTCATTCATTAGGTCAATATATTCGCAGCCGCAAGCTGACGGAAATTGCCCAGAAACTGAAAGAAAGCAATGAGCCGATCCTTTATCTGGCGGAGCGTTACGGATTTGAATCACAGCAAACCCTGACGCGTACGTTCAAGAACTATTTTGACGTGCCGCCTCATAAGTACCGAATCACCAGCGTGCCGGGCGAATCCCGATACCTGTATCCGTTAAAACACTGTAGTTAATCATCGCCTGTAACAGACGTAACCGAGGAAATCATGAAAGTTATCGCCTCCGCCGCCCTCGCCTTGCTGGTGCTGTTCTCCAGCCAGACCTTCGCGGAGCAAACCCCTCGTGCAACGCAGCAAAATAATCCTGATACGATGATTTTGCCGTCAGCACATGACCAGTCGCCTTATGATTTCAACCACATGGGTGCTGGTAGCGACAAATCCGACGAATTAGGCGTGCCTTATTATAATCAGCACGGCTTCTGATTCGTTTTTGCCCCGCAGATGCGGGGCTTTTTTTATGCCTTTTCGCTTACCCGCGTCGTCCGACGAACCCGCAGACCAAACACGTTAATGTACAGCCCGGCCATGATCAGCACGGCACCCAACAGCTGCAGCGCGCTTAGCGTTTCATCCAGCAATATCGCCGCACTGGCAAGTCCTACCACCGGCACCAGCAGAGATAACGGCGCGACGCGCCAGGTCTCATACCGCCCCAGCAGAGATCCCCAGATCCCGTAGCCCACAATGGTGGCGACAAAGGCCAGATAGACGAGAGACAGGATCGTGGTCATATCGATGTCGACCAGACTGTTCAGCATCACCGCCGGACCGTCCAGAATACTCGACGCCAGCAGAAACGGAATAACCGGGATCAGTGCGCTCCACACCACCAGCGACATCACCGCCGGGCGCGCCTCGTGCTGCATAATCAGCTTGTTGAAGATATTCCCGCAGGCCCAGCTCAGCCCTGCCGCCAGCGTCAACATAAACCCGAGCAGCGCCACATGCTGACCATTCAGGCTGGCCTCGATCAGCACCAGCACGCCGAACACCGCCAGGGTGATCCCCGCCAGCTGTTTGCCCTGCAGACGCTCGCCAAACACAAATGCGCCGAGAATAATGGTAAAGAACGCCTGCGCCTGTAACACCAGCGAGGCAAGACCCGCCGGCATACCGAACTTGATGGCGCAAAAGAGAAACGCGAACTGGCCAAAGCTAATGGTCAGACCGTAGCCCAGCAGCAGTTTAAAGGGGATCTTTGGACGCGCCACAAAAAAGATGGCCGGGAAAGCGACCAGCATAAAGCGTAAACCGGCCAGCATCAGCGGCGGCATGTTATGCAGCCCCAGCTTAATGACCACAAAGTTGAGCCCCCATACTACGACCACCAGCAATGCCAGCAGCCCGTCTTTCCGCGTCATATCCCGCCCCTGAATTATTAATAATTTGTTAACACTTCAAGGTAACAGAAAAAAGTACGTCACGAGAAGATCATTATTTCTGGCAGGCAGCTGAAGCACTTAGGGATAAATCAGGTGCTATACAAGCCCCTTATGTCATGGTAATCCTGTTAACACACATCTAATAAAAGCATAAGCAACTGTCGGGCAGGAATATGAAACCATCTCTCAGGCGCTCAACCGCAGCGCTGCTGGCATCGTCATTGTTGTTAACCATCGGTAGAGGGGCAACGCTGCCGTTCATGACCATCTATCTCACGCGCGTCTACAGCATGAGCGTCGAGAATATTGGTTATGCCCTGACCGTGGCGCTGACCATTGGCGTGGTATTCAGCCTGGGATTTGGCATTCTGGCCGATAAGTTTGATAAAAAACGCTACATGCTGATCGCGATTGTGGCGTTTATCGCCGGCTTTGTGGCGATCCCGCTGGTCAATAACGTTACGCTGGTGGTGCTGTTCTTTGCGCTGATTAACTGCGCCTACTCCGTCTTTTCGACGGTGCTGAAAGCCTGGTTCTCCGACGTACTGACGTCCAGCCAGAAGGCGCGGGTCTTCTCGCTGAACTACAGCTTCCTGAACATTGGCTGGACGGTCGGCCCGCCGATTGGCACCCTGCTGGTGATGTACAGCCTGCAGCTGCCGTTCTGGCTGGCAGCCTTCTGTGCCGCCCTGCCGCTGGGCTTTATCCATTTCTTTGTGCAAAAAAGCGTGGCGTTAGATACCGCAGAGGAGAAGACGCCCTGGCAGCCGTCGGTCTTGCTGAAAGACCGCGCACTGTTCTGGTACACGCTCTCTGGCCTGCTGGCGTCCTACGTGGGTGGATCGTTCGCGAGCTGTATTTCGCAATACGTTCTGGCCGCACATGCGGACAGTGATTTCGCCGAAAAGGTGGTGGCCGTGGTGCTCCCGGTCAACGCTGCCGTGGTGGTGACGCTGCAATATGCGCTGGGCCGCAAAATCTCAGCCAGCAATATCCGCCCGCTGATGACCCTTGCCACTCTGTTTTTTATCGTGGGACTGGGCGGCTTTATGCTCTCCGGGGAAAACCTGGTTTACTGGGGCATCGCTGCCGCCATTTTCACGCTGGGCGAGATTATCTATGCGCCGGGTGAATACATGCTGATCGACAACATTGCGCCACCGGGTATGAAAGCGAGCTATTTCTCCGCGCAGGCGCTGGGTTGGCTCGGCGCGGCGGCAAACCCGATGATCACCGGTATCATCCTGACCAACCTGCCGCACTGGTCCTTGTTTGTGATCATGATGGTCGCCATCGCCATGGCCTGGCTGATGATTTTGCGCGGGATGAGCGTGAAAAGTGAAGATAGCGTGTCGGGTGGCGCTGCGCTTACCCGACCTACAAAACCCTAATCGTAGGCCGGGTAAGGCGAAGCCGCCCCCCGGCAAAAGCAAAAAACTAGTGGTGCAACATCTCCTCCACCACCTGCTCTTTATACATCTCGTTCGGGTAATAGGTCGGCCAGTTGTCCATCTCTTTCAGCAGCGCCTCCTGAGAAGTGTTGCCCATGAAGATATGGAAGTGAGACGAGGCCTTCGGTCCGATGGTATGGTCGCTAAACTGCACGAACTTCGGCGCCTTGCTAGCGACGTCCTTACACTCAAACAGATAGCGAACGCCTTTCTTACCTGACGCGTAGGTCAGAATTTTGTAGCCGCTGTAATCATACTGACACCGGCTGACCGCTTTGCCCTGATGGAATTCCATCACGTTATTTTCGATGCCGATGGCATCCACGTCCGTCGCATATCCCGTGCGGTAGTAGGCTTTCACCTCATCAAAGGATTTGCTTTTATCCTTCTGCGCTTTCTGCTTAAAGACCGGATCCAGCGAACCATCGAGCAGGAACGGATAGACCGACTGCCAGGTGCCGTCCCAGTCAGACAGCGTTCTGTCCTTCACGTCTTTATCCTCAAACACGCCGTTCGCCGCCTTCTGTTCCGCTTCGGTCATCTGATGGCCGTGCGAGTGAGCAAACAGCTGGCCGCTGACCAGCAGCGCTCCCAGAGTCATGGCAAATTTTCCAATATGTGCAGCCAAAGTAACGCCCTCATTCCGTTTTATAAGAATAAGAATGTTATATTATAACATTTCAGATCGCAACCAGGCCGCGCACGCCCTCCTGCTCCATGTTTTCGCCCCGCCCGCGCTGAATAATGGTGCCGCGGGACATCAGCAGATAGCTGTCGGCCAGCTCGGCGGCAAAGTCGTAAAACTGCTCCACCAGCAGGATCGCCATGTCACCTCTGTTTGCCAGGGTACGGATCACGTGGCCGATCTCTTTAATAACGGAAGGCTGTATGCCTTCGGTCGGTTCATCCAGGATCAGCAGCTGCGGACGGCTCGCCAGCGCGCGCCCAATCGCCAGTTGCTGCTGCTGCCCGCCGGAGAGATCACCCCCGCGACGATGCTTCATCTCTTTGAGCACCGGGAACAGCTGCCAGATCTCCTCCGGTACCTGCTTCGCCTCGCGGGCGGAAAATCGCGACAGTCCCATCTGGAGGTTCTCCTCCACGGTCAGGCGCGGGAAAATCTCCCGTCCCTGCGGGACATACGCCACGCCAGACTGTACCCGCTGGTGCGGTTTACTGTGGGTGATCGTTTTTCCCTGCCAGATGACCTCCCCGGTTTTCGCCGGGATCAGCCCCATCAGACACTTCAACAGCGTGGTTTTCCCCACGCCGTTGCGACCCAGCAGACAGGTGACTTCGCCGGTGACGGCCTCAAAGCTCACGCCGCGCAGGATATGACTGCCGCCGTAATACTGATTCAGTTCGTTGACCTGTAACATTCCCTCTCCTTAACGTCCCAGATAGACCTCAATCACCTGCTCGTTGGCCTGAACTTCGCGAAGCGATCCTTCCGCCAGCACCCGCCCCTGATGCAGCACGGTCACATGGTCGGCGATGGTTTCAACAAAGCCCATATCGTGCTCCACCACCATCAGGGAGTGTTTGCCTGCCAGCGTTTTGAACAGCTCTGCGGTGTATTCCGTTTCCGCGTCGGTCATTCCGGCGGCGGGTTCATCCAGCAGCAGGAGATGCGGGTCCTGCACCAGCAGCATGCCGATCTCCAGGAACTGTTTCTGCCCGTGGGAAAGCAGCCCGGCCCGTCGGTCGCGCTCCGCGCTAAGGCGCAGCAAAACCAGCATCTCGTCAATGCGGTCGCGCTGCTCGCCGTTGAGTTTTGCTCGCAGGCTCGCCCAGACGGATTTATCGGTTTTCATAGCGATCTCCAGGTTTTCCCACACCGTCAGCGCTTCAAAAACCGTGGGCTTCTGGAATTTACGCCCGATGCCCTGGCGGGCGATGGCCGCAGGCTCCAGCGCGGTCAGGTCGATGGACTGATCGTAAATCGCCCTGCCGCTCTTTGGCCGCGTTTTGCCGGTGATGACGTCCATCAGCGTGGTTTTACCCGCCCCATTGGGACCGATCACGCAGCGCAGCTCGCCCACGCCGATATTCAGCGAGAGATCGGTCAGGGCCTGAAAACCATCAAAATTGACGTTAATGGATTCAAGCTGAAGTACAGGGTCAGTCTGGTCCCGGTAACGATCGCCGGGTAGCTGGCGGGTGAATAACCCTTCGGCTGGCTGCATTATTTTTCTCCCTTACGAAACAGTCCGTAGACGCCGCGCGGTAAAAACAGCGTAACGGCGATAAAAATCAGCCCCAGAAACAGCTGCCAGTATTCCGGCATCGCGACGGTGAAGAAACTTTTCGCCCCGTTCACCAGCGCCGCGCCAATCACCGGCCCCACCAGCGTGCCGCGCCCACCCAGCGCCACCCAGATGGCGGCCTCTATCGAGTTTGTCGGCGACATTTCGCCCGGGTTGATAATGCCCACCTGCGGCACATAGAGCGCCCCCGCCAGACCGCACAGTACAGCAGAGAGCGTCCACACCAGCAGCTTGAACCCGCGCGGATCGTAGCCGCAAAACGTCAGCCGGTTTTCGGCGTCGCGAACGGCGGTCAGAATGCGGCCAAACTTGCTCTTCGCCAGCGCAAACCCTGTGCCCAGGGCCAGGAGCAGCAACAGCACGGTGGCCAGAAACAGCGCGATACGGGTCGTCGTTTCCGTTACTGAAAACCCGAGCAGCGTGGTGAAGCCGGTAAAGCCGTTATTGCCGCCAAAGCCGGTTTCGTTGCGAAAGAACAGCAGCATCCCGGCATAGGTCAGCGCCTGGGTCATAATCGAGAAATAGACCCCTTTGATCTTCGAGCGGAAGGCAAACCAGCCAAATACCAGCGCCAGCAGCCCCGGCACCAGCACAATCAGCACCAGCGCCCAGGCAAAATGCTGGGTGCCCCACCAGAACCATGGCAGTTCGCTCCAGGAGAGAAACGACATAAACGCAGGCAGACCGTCACCTGCAGCCTGGCGCATCAGGTACATGCCCATCGCGTAGCCGCCCAGCGCGAAGAAGATCCCGTGCCCAAGCGACAGCATTCCGGCATAGCCCCACACCAGATCCAGCGCCACCGCAACGATGGCATAGCAGAGGATCTTGCCAATCAGCGTCAGCATCCAGGTCGACAGCGCCAGCGGATGCGTCGCAGGCAGTAAGGCGAAAAACGGCAATATCAGCAGACACACCACCAGCAGGCTGCCTGCAAGTTGCGTTGTGCGTGGCGCTTTGCGCGCCAGCGTTAAGGTCAGCGGCTGGCTCATCAGTCAATTACCCTCCCTTTCAGCGCAAACAGTCCCTGCGGGCGTTTCTGAATAAACAGCACGATCGCCACCAGAATCACGATCTTGCCCAGCACCGCCCCCATCTGCGGTTCAAGAATTTTATTGAAAATGCCCAGACCAAACGCCGCGGCCACGCTGCCTGCCAGCTGGCCTACGCCTCCGAGCACCACCACAAGGAAGGAGTCGATAATATAGCCCTGGCCCAGCTCCGGCCCGACGTTACCCAGCTGCGATAGCGCCACGCCGCCTAACCCCGCAATCCCTGAGCCAAGCCCGAACGCCAGCATATCGATGCGCCCTGTCGGTACCCCGCAGCAGGCGGCCATGCTGCGGTTTTGCGTCACCGCCCGCACGTTGAGCCCCAGACGGGTTTTATTCAGAATGAGCCAGGTGAAGAACAGCACCAGCAGCACGAAGCCCAGCACCACAATGCGGTTCCACGGCAGCGTCAGGTTGGCAAAAACCTGCACCCCGCCGGAGAGCCATGCCGGGTTCGCCACCTCGAGGTTCTGGGCGCCAAAGGTCATGCGCACCAGTTGGATAAGCATCAGGCTGATGCCCCACGTCGCCAGCAGCGTTTCCAGCGGACGACCGTACAGATGACGGATCACCGTGCGCTCCAGCACCATTCCAATGCCCGCCGTCAGGCAGAACGCGACCGGCAAGGCGATAACGGGATAGAGCGCCAGCCACTGGGGCGCAAGCCCGGCCATCGCCTGCTGCACCATCCAGGTGGCATATGCCCCCAGCATCAGCATCTCGCCGTGGGCCATGTTAATCACGCCCAGCAGGCCGTAGGTGATAGCCAGCCCCAGCGCGGCCAGCAGCAGTACCGATCCGAGGGACAGCCCCATAAACGCCTGGCCCAGTAGATCGCCCCACATCAGTCGGTGCTGGATCTGGCTAAGACTCTCATCTGCGGCCGCGCGAACGCCGCTATCCGGCTCCGTCTGTGGCTGGGTAAACGGGGTGAGTCTGGACTGTACGTCCGGATCGTCGGACTGGCCTAACAACGCCACGGCCTTGCGGCGCACCTCGGCCTGCGGGCTTGCCAGCTGGAGATTCGCGACCGCCAGCAGCAGCGCCTGACGCGCCACGGCATCCGTTTCATCGCTCACTCGCTTTTCCAGAAAAGCGAGCATGTCGGGCCGGGCATCGCGCTGCAGCTGACGCGCCGCCTCCCGCCTTTCGGTGACACTGTCACTCACCAGCTGATGCGTGGCGATGGCGGTCGCAGCCAGCACGCGCAGCCGGTTCGTCAGACGAACGGCTTTGGTTGGGCCCTCTGCCGTCTGGCTTTCCCCCAGCGGGATGACGTTGCCATCGCGTTGTGCAAAGGCGTGCTTTTGCGTATCGACGTAGAGATTTTCTTTTTGCAGCGCCTCAAGGAGCGGCACTCTTGACGCATCCGGCGCGGCGGCCCACTGCGTCAACAAATCCGCCTGCTGGCTGCGGCTGGCGGCAACAAAACGATCGGCATCCGATGCCTGCACCATCCCTGGCAGCAGTCCGGAAAGCCATACAAGAGCGATGAACAGGCGCATGGCGTTCATGACGTTTCTCCCTGCGGTGATGGCTTAGTTACTGGCGGTTTTCATCGGCTGGTCGGGCTTTTTGTCATTCCCGGCGATGAACGGACTCCACGGCTGGGCGCGTACCGGCTGTTCGGTCTGCCACACCACGTTAAACTGACCGTTGCCTTCGATTTCACCGATCATGACCGGCTTATGCAGATGATGGTTGGTGGCATCCATGGTGAGCGTAAAGCCTGACGGCGCCTTAAAGGACTGACCGGCCATCGCCGCACGCACTTTGTCCACATCGGTTGTGCCTGCTTTTTCCACCGCCTGCGCCCACATATGAATCCCCACGTAAGTCGCTTCCATCGGGTCGTTGGTCACCACGGTGTCGGCGTTCGGCAGCTTGTGCGCCTTCGCATAGGCTTTGTAATCCGCCACGAACGCCTGGTTAGTCGGATTATCGACGGACTCAAAGTAGTTCCACGCCGCCAGGTTACCCACCAGCGGTTTGGTGTCGATCCCGCGCAGCTCTTCTTCACCGACGGAGAAGGCCACCACCGGCACATCGGTCGCTTTCAGCCCCTGGTTAGCCAGCTCTTTGTAGAACGGTACGTTGGAGTCGCCATTGATGGTCGACACCACGGCGGTTTTGCCGCCCGCAGAGAATTTTTTGATGTTGGCGACGATGGTCTGGTAGTCGCTATGACCAAATGGGGTATACACCTCTTCAATATCCTTATCCTCCACCCCTTTCGAATGCAGGAACGCGCGCAGGATCTTGTTGGTGGTGCGCGGATAGACGTAATCGGTTCCCAGCAGGAAGAAGCGTTTCGCCGCGCCGCCGTCTTCGCTCATCAGGTATTCCACCGCCGGGATCGCCTGCTGGTTCGGCGCCGCGCCGGTATAGAAGACGTTTGGCGACATTTCCTCGCCCTCATACTGCACCGGATAGAAAAGCAGGCCGTTCAGTTCCTCAAAGACTGGCAGTACGGATTTGCGCGAAACCGAGGTCCAGCAGCCGAATACCACCGCCACTTTATCCTGGCTCAGCAGCTGACGGGCCTTCTCGGCAAACAGCGGCCAGTTTGAGGCCGGATCCACCACCACCGGCTCCAGTTTCTTACCCAGCACGCCGCCTTTGGCGTTGATCTCGTCGATGGTCATCAGGGCAACATCTTTTAGCGGGGTCTCGGAGATAGCCATCGTGCCGGAAAGAGAATGCATGATCCCCACTTTGATGGTATCGGCCGCCTGCGCGCCAAAACTCATCCCCATCGCCACGACGGACGCTGACAACGCGAAGGCTTTTAGTAAAGTACGACGGTGCATATTTTCACTCCTGAAAAAGAACGCTGTGCGAAAACGTCCGTTACGGCGTGGACGCGGAAAAAATGTGTCAGCGAAGCAGGAGCAAAAAGAATGCCAGAATGGAGATAGCGCTATTTCTGGGAGGGGAACGCCGGATGTAAAGAGAACGTCTCACAATGGCACAGCGCTGCACTTTTATAATGCAGCGCTGAGGAGGAAGGTTTTACCAGACTTCGCTGGCGATCTGCGTGACCAGACGGACTTTGTCCCACTGCTGGGATTCGCTCAGGCTGTTGCCCTCTTCGGTAGAGGCAAAGCCGCACTGCGGGCTAAGGCAAATTTGCTCTTTCGCCACGTATTTCGCCGCCTCTTCCAGACGGGCTTTAATCCCCTCCGGGTTCTCCAGCTCGCCGTTTTTTGTGGTAATAAGACCCAGCACCACCTGCTGCTTGCCCGGGCGGACAAAGCGCAATGGCGCAAAATCCCCGCTGCGGTCGTTATCATATTCGAGGAAGAAGGCGTCAACGTTGACGGTTCCGAACAGCACTTCCGCTACCGGCTCGTAGCCGCCCTCGGAAATCCAGGTGGAGCGGAAATTGCCGCGACAGACGTGCAGCCCGATGGTCAGGTCGTCCGGCTTGCCCTCCAGCGCCTTGTTCAGCACGCGGGCATAGATGCGCGCCAGCTCATCGGCGTCGTCGCCGCGCTCGCGGATCTGACGGCGCTGATCGTCCGAGCAGAGATAGGCCCAGACGGTGTCATCCAGCTGCAGATAACGGCAGCCCGCATCGTAGAAGGCCCGAATGGCGTCGCGCCAGGTGGTGGCCAGATCGTCAAAATAGACGTTCAGGTCCGGATAGACGGTCGCATCAATGTCTTTGCGACCGCCGCGGAAATGCAGCACGCTCGGGCTGGGAATGGTCATTTTCGGCTGGGCGTTCCCGCTGATGCTTTTCAGATAGCGAAAGTCTTCCAGCATCGGATGCTCGCCAAAGCCCAGCTTGCCGGTGACGCGCACGCCGTGGGCTTTGGTTTGCACGCCGTTAAACTGAATGCCCTGCTGCGAATCATAACGCTCAACGCCCTGAAGACCGTCGAAGAAGTCGAAGTGCCACCAGGCACGACGAAACTCACCGTCGGTCACCACATGCAGGCCGCACGCACACTGCTGCTCGACGACGTGGCGAATGGCCTCATCCTCTACCGCGCGAAGCTGCCCGGCATCAATCTCACCGCTGGCAAATTTCAGGCGAGCCTGCTTGATGGCATCCGGGCGTAAAAAACTGCCGACTACATCGGCGCGGAACGGGGCGTGGTGTCGTTGCATGGAAATCTCCTCAGTCTGCCGGCAATAATTGCCCGCAGTGATAATTCATCATTTGAAGTTTTAGACTTCTGGATGTCTAAATGTCCAAAAACAATGTCATACCTCACCGGTGCCGGCAAACGAGAAAATTTCACGGGTGTTGAAAAAAATTCATCTTCACAGCGCGGCGACGGACGCCTCGCTGGCAAACGCGTAGCGTTCATCTTCCCAGCCGGTGATCCCACCGAGCATGATTTTGACCGGCAGACCGAGACGCGCCAGCTTCAGCGCGGCTCTGTCCGCGCCGTTACAGTGCGGCCCTGCGCAGTAGACGACGAACAGCGTCCCTTCAGGCCATTGGGCCATGCGCTCAGCGGTCATCTGGCTCCACGGCATATGCAGAGCGCCCGGCACATGGCGACGGGCAAACTGCTCCGGGCTTCCCACAACGTGCAATAAAACAAAGTCCTGCTCATTATGCGTGATGGCATGATGCACATCGGCGCAGTCGGTTTCGACGCTCAGGCGGCGCAGGAAATGGGTAACGGCTTCCTGCGGCTCGGCAGCCGGAAATTCAGTAACATAGCTCATGATCCTTCCTCATCTTTGGCGTTTGTGTTAACACTACTCTATCCACAAATTCAGCCCGTGAATGCGCTCGCTTATGCCAGAAAACAGCAAAAAGATGACAACGTTAAGACAGATTGCCCGACCGAAGGTTGTGGTGCTGGCGTATGACGGTCTGTGTACCTTTGAGTTTGGGGTGGCGGTGGAAATCTTCGGCCTGCCGCGCCCCGAGTTGGGCGACGACTGGTATCGTTTTGCCGTGGCAAGCGTTGACAGCGGAGAGCTTCGGGCGACAGGCGGGATCCGTATCATTACCGATGGCGATCTCTCCCTGCTTGAGTCTGCCGATCTGATCGTGGTGCCGGGCTGGCGGGGGCTGGACTCGCCGGTGCCGGACGCGCTCTGCAACGCATTACGTCAGGCCAGCGCGCGAGGCTGTCAGCTGCTCTCCATCTGCTCGGGCGTATTTGTGCTGGCCGCCTCGGGGCTGCTGAACGGACGTAAAGCCACGACGCACTGGCGCTACATCGAGACGCTAAAAACCCGCTTTCCTGACATCGACGTGGTCGAGGATGTGCTCTACCAGGATGAAGGCGATATACTGACTTCCGCAGGCAGCGCGGCGGGAATCGATCTCTGCCTTCACGTTGTACGAAGAGATTATGGGATGGAAACCGCCAACAGCGTGGCGCGTCGGCTGGTCATTCCCCCTCATCGGGATGGCTCTCAGCCGCAACAGCTGAGTCGCCCGGTGGCGCAGCTGCGCGAAAGCCAGCGCCTTGGTCAGCTGTTTGATTTTCTGCACACGCATCTTACCGAGCCGCACAGCGTCGACTCGCTGGCGCGCCGCGTCGGTATGAGTCAGCGCACGTTTCTTCGTCGCTTCGAAGCGGCAACGGGAACGACGCCTGCCCGCTGGTTACTCAATGAGCGCTTGCTGCGGGCGAAAGATTATCTGGAAAGCAGCCGTTTAAGCATCGACAGCATCGCGGAACAGACCGGGTTTGGCCAGGCATCGACGCTGCGTCATCATTTTCGCCAGCAGTTCGCAATTTCCCCGGCCCAGTACCGTAAACAATTTTCTCATTCCGGTACTGCCCGCTGAGGCGTTAGTTTTATGGTTAATACGGAGCACCAGATGGTCACCACACACGTTTTTATCGCAACCAGTCTTGATGGCTACATCGCCAGACACAATGACGATATCGAGTGGCTGCTGCAGCGCGATGACCCGACTGAGGATCATGGCTACGCGGCGTTCATCGCGGACAAAGAGTGGATCGTTATGGGCCGGGGGAGCTATGAGAAGGTGCTGACTTTTGACACCTGGCCCTATGACCGGCCCGTGCTGGTCCTCTCCCGACGGCTGGCCGACACGCCCGTGCCCGACGCACTGAGGGGAAAAGTACAGTTTTCCGGCCTCACGCCAAAGGAGGTGCTCGACGATCTGGCGATGCAGAACGTCCATCGCGTCTATCTCGATGGTGGGCAGGTGATACAGTCGTTTCTGCGGGAAGGACTGGTCGCCGATATGGTGATCACGACCGTTCCTGTCCTGCTCGGCTCGGGTAAATCACTGTTTGGCGCCCTGCCCGGGGATATCGACTTGACACTGGTCTCCAGCCGCAGCTTCCCTTCGGGTCTGGTGCAGTCGCACTACCGACTGATGCCGTAAAACCACGGTAGACACTGCGCAAAAAAAAACCGCCAAAAATGGCGGTAAATGCTTGCATGGATAGATTTGTATTTTGGTCTCTACGTCCCGACACGACATGGCCGGGCTGCGGATCCCATACAACCTAACATCCGTTGTCTTAACGAAGGTTAAACAGCCTTTTTAACCTGCTGCAGCGCGCCCGAAATCATACTCTTTGACATTTCCTTTGCGCTAATTTGAAGTTTTGAATAATAACCATAATAAATAATCGGCATGATCAAGCCGCAATGTTATTCGGCGGTGACTTCATGGTTAAAAAAGGTTTATCTCTCGTGATGCTGATCTGTGCCCTCTTTTCAGGCCAGCTTATGGCCGGGCACAAAGGACATGAATATCTGTGGGTAAAGAATGTGGAGCATCAGCTGCGTCATGAAGCCGACAGCGATGAATTGCGAAGTGCGGCGGAGGAGTCGGCGGAAGGTTTGCGCGAACACCACCTGTGGCAGAAATCGCGCAAACCGGACACGCACGTTCGGTAATTAGCTGCCCTTGCGTTTTGGCAGCGTTTTCATCAGATCGTCCGGACTGACGGACGCCACAATACTGCCGGGCTGCGGCATTTTGAAGATGTGGTTTTTCATCTTGCCAATCACATGCATTTCGCACGGACGGCAGTCAAATTTAAGGGTCAGCACTTCGTCACCGTTTACGAGCTGCATAGGGGTAGCCTTCCAGCTCTTGATGTTGCCTTTCGCCTGCTTAGGACACAGGTTAAACGCGAAACGGAGGCAGTGCTTGGTGATCATCACCGGCACATCGCCCTTCTCCTCATGCGCTTCATAGGCCGCGTCGATCAGCTGCACGCCGTGGCGATGATAAAATTCACGTGCTTTATGGTTATAGACGTTGGCCAGGAAGGATAAATGCGTATCCGGGTAGACGGGCGCAGGAACGGCTTCCGCTTTACGGCTAGCGCGTGGGTAGTTCGCCAGGCGCGCGTCATCCAGCATCTCGGCGGTTTCACGGCGGAACTGGTTGAGCAAACTGTTCGGCACAAACAGGGCATCCGGCAGGTTGATCTCAACGTTGCGGGCGTAGTAAATCGTCTGGCCCAGCTTCGCGACGCCATCCTTCAGGCTGTTGAGCGCTTTCTCCGCGTTGTTTGCCACCTCGAACAGGCCATCAAGCGTATGCGTTACGCTGATGCCGTCTTCACAGGTCATGGTCAGAATCAGCTGCTCTTCCCAGCCGCCCAGTTCTATATCCACCGCGATACGACGTTCGCTGGAGGTTTTCAGCAGCGCCTGCTGCCAGTTATGATCGAGGTTACGGTTAAGCGCCGCGTTCGGTCGCGCCTTGTAGAGATCGGCCGGCATTTCATTCGGCCACACGCGGTAGCGGTTCTCGCCGGTTTTTTCGACCGTGTTGGCGCGGAAGCCCACCACTTCACGCTTAATCATCACGTTAAGGCCATCGCCGTTCGCCAGCGGCTCCGTCACCGCAACATCAAGGTGATCTTTCGCCACTTTCAGCACTTCGCCAACCGGTAAGCCGATAAACTTCGGTGAGTCAAACGCGCCGATATCCCCTTTACGGGCATTCACAAAATAGTCCGTGCTGCCGCGGTGGAACGTTTTGTCCGTCGACGGAATAAAGAAATGCTCGGTACGACCGGCCGACGCGCGCGCCAGGTCACCGCGATCCTCAATAATGGCATCCAGCATCTGGCGATAGTGCGCGGTGATGTTCTTCACGTAGCTCATATCTTTATAGCGCCCTTCAATCTTGAAGGAACGCACGCCCGCGTCGATCAGCGCGCCCAGGTTGGCGGTCTGATCGTTATCCTTCATCGAGAGCAGGTGTTTTTCAAATGCCACGACGCGGCCCTGATCGTCTTTCAGGGTATACGGCAGACGGCAGGCCTGTGAACAGTCGCCGCGGTTGGCGCTGCGCCCCGTTTGCGCGTGGGAAATGTTGCACTGACCGGAATAGGCGACGCACAGCGCGCCGTGGATAAAGAATTCAATCGTCGCGTCTGTCGCCTGGTGAATATCGCGGATTTGATTCAGGTTCAGCTCGCGGGCCAGGACGATCTGCGAAAAGCCGACGTCAGAGAGAAACTTCGCCTTCTCTACCGTGCGGATATCACACTGGGTACTGGCGTGCAGTTCAATGGGCGGAATATCCAGCTCCAGCACGCCCATATCCTGAACAATCAGGGCATCCACCCCGGCCTGATAGAGATCGGTAATCAGACGTTGCGCAGGCTCCAGCTCATCATCATGAAGAATGGTATTCAGGGTCACGAACACTTTCGCCCCGAAACGGTGGGCGAACGGCACCAGTTCAGCAATATCGCTCAGGCTGTTGCTGGCGTTATGGCGGGCACCGAAGCCAGGACCACCAATGTAGACGGCATCTGCGCCATGAAGGATCGCTTCACGGGCAATGGCGGCGTCACGGGCCGGGCTTAAAAGTTCAAGATGATGGGATTGCAGGCGCATACTTCGTCGTTATCCGTTATGGTCAAAATGGCGGCTATTGTAGTCAGAAGTCTGCGTCAGCGAAACAGTTTTGCGTAGCCTCAGCGGGGATAATGAATCAGGGAGTGAAAATGCACCGTCCGGTCGCTGCTGTTGCGGTAGGCATGCGGTTTATCGCCGGCGAAACGGACGCCCGAATCGGCAGAGATCGTCTGCCACTTGCCCTCGAGCTTCATCTCCAGCTCGCCGCTGACCACCACCACATGTTCAATCACCCCCGCCTCATGCGGCGTGGATTCACTCAGGGCGCCGGGGGCCAGGGTAATGGAGAAATAATCAAACCGGAACGCCTCGTCCCACGGAAAGAGCGGCTTGACGACCATCGCCTGCTGCTGCGGGTCAAACACCGCCTGTCGGTCCGCCTCAGGCGTGATGAAGGCGGAAAAAGGCACGTTCAGTCCTGTGGCAATTTTCCACAGCGTCGACACCGTGGGGCTGGATTCATTTCGCTCGATTTGCCCGAGCATTGCCTTTGACACGCCGGTCTCGTCCGCGAGCTTCGACAAACTCCAGCCGCGTGCCTGGCGCAGCGTTTTCAATGTGGTTGCAAGATGTCGTGTGATGTCCATGTTCCCTCCTGGTGACATTCAGCATACCACTTGTACGCTATAGCGCACAGTGCTACCTTACTGCGGACGTTATAACGCACAACGGAGTTTTCATGCGCCCTTCCTCTCATCTTATTCCAGTCGCACTGGCTGGATTTGTCGCCGTACTGGTCGGTTACGCCAGCTCGGCAGCCATCATCTGGCAGGCCGCCGCCGCGGCAGGCGCCAGCGCGCAGCAGATTGCGGGCTGGATGACCGCGCTGGGGATTGGGATGGGCATCAGCACGCTGGCGCTCTCCTGGTGGTACAAAGCGCCCGTACTTACCGCCTGGTCGACGCCCGGCGCGGCGCTGCTCGCCACCAGCCTGCACGGCGTCACGCTGGCGGAAACCATTGGCGTGTTCATCTTTGCGAACGCGCTTATTTTGCTCTGCGGCGTTACCGGGCTTTTCGCCCGACTGATGAAGCTGATCCCCCATTCGCTTGCTGCCGCCATGCTGGCCGGGGTATTGCTGCAGTTTGGCCTCCACGCGTTTGCGCATCTTGAGGGACACTTTCTGCTGTGCGGCAGCATGATTGCGGCGTGGCTGATCGCCAAAGCGCTGTCGCCGCGCTATGCCATCGTGGTCACGCTCCTGGTGGGCGGTATGGTGGCATGGGTCGGTGGTGACGTTGTCACGGATAAGCTCACGCTTTCACTGGTGATGCCCGAATTTATTGCGCCCGCCTTCACCTTCACCAGCCTGGTGAGTATTGGCTTGCCCTTCTTCCTGGTCACCATGGCCTCACAAAACGCGCCGGGGTTCGCCACGATGAAAGCCTCCGGTTACCCGCTGGCGGTCTCACCGCTCATTATCGTTACGGGGGGAATGGCGCTGCTGTTTTCTCCGTTTGGCGTCTTTTCAATCTGCATTGCGGCCATTACCGCCGCCATTTGCCAAAGCCCGGATGCTCACCCGGATGCGGGTAAACGCTGGCTGGCGGCCATCGCTGCGGGAGGGTTTTATCTGCTGGCGGGAATTTTCGGTGGCTCCATTACCGGGCTGATGGCCGCGCTGCCGCTCAGCTGGATCCAGACGCTGGCCGGTCTGGCACTGCTGGGCACCATCAGCGGGAGTTTATATCAGGCGCTGAGTCACGAAGCGGAGCGCGACGCGGCTATCGTCACATTTCTGATGACCGCAAGCGGCGTGACAATCCTGGGCATCGGTTCGGCATTCTGGGGGCTGATGCTGGGCGGAGTATGCTACGCCCTGTTTTCACGCGCTCGCCGCGCGTAGCTGCGAAGGCGTCATGCCCGTCGCGCTGCGAAAGCGGTTGCTGAAGTGGCTGGCGGAGTTAAACCCGCAGGCAAGCGCGATCTCCGTCAGCGGCGTCGTCGTATGCTGGACAAGGGCTTTCGCTTTATCCATTCGCCTCTGCATCACATACTGATGCGGCGCCAGCCCCGTCGACTGGCGGAACATGCGGGCAAAATGGTATTCGCTGAGGGCAGCCTGCGCCGCCAGTTCGGCCAGCGTCAGGGGCTGCCCGAGATTCTCTTCGATAAAGGCGAGGACGTTGCGCAGCACAAACGGCGACAACCCTCCCGTGACAACCGGCAGCTTCCACTGCACGTTTGAGTAGTTTTGCAGCAGATGGGTCAGCAGCAGCGTGGAGGCCGTGCTCAGGGTCAGCTGGTTGGCGTGCTGCTGCCAGTCACAGCCCAGTAAAAACTGGCGATACAGCGTGGTGATCTTCGGATCGCTGCCAAAAATGCGCTCGTCCAGGGTCAGCGAAAGCGGTCGCTTGTCCCAGATTTTCTCCCCCACGTCGCGCAGGTGTTCATCGGTGCAGTAGAGATGCACAAACGACAGGTCATCACGGATGTCCCACGTCGATTCGCTCTCTTTGGGCATCAGGCAGAAACGGTCCGGCCCCCCACCGTTCTTCCAGCCGCCCGGCGTTTTTTGATAGCTTTCGTAGCCGTCCGCCACGTACAGGCTGAGGGTGTGATGGTTACTTTTAACGGTTATCGTGTCGTGCTTGTTGTACCACGCTGCCAGCTGAATACCCGAATTCAGCGAGACGGTTTCCCGCAGGACTGCATTCTGTTGGCAAAGCGTTTCAAAGGTATCGTAAGCGTGAGACATAACCGTTAGCGCATGAATGATCGGAATATCAGTCTAAAAAGAGTTGTCCCCCGTTGCCAGACCCCAGGGAAGAAAAAAGCGCAAGATTTTGCAAGTCACCCGCAAGCAGGTGAAAGCCCGTTACGCAGTTCAGCGCCATACTGCGGGCTTCCGCGGTTTGAGAAGAGACAACTATGAACGCATTATTATATGGACTCGTGGTCATTATCTGGGGAACCACCTGGATTGCGATTTTCCTGCAGCAGGGCCCCGTCGCGGCGCCGGTGTCGATTTTCTGGCGCTTCGCCGTCGCCAGCCTCACCATGATGGTGGTGTTACTCGCCCTGCGTCGCCTGCGCACGCTGGCGCTTCGGGATCATCTTTTTTGCCTGCTTCAGGGATGCTGTGTTTTCTGCTTTAACTTCTGGTGTTTTTACACGGCAGCGGCACATATCAATACCGGGCTGGAGTCGGTGATCTTCTCCATGGCGGTACTCTATAACGCCATTAACAGCTTTATTTTCTTCGGACAGCGCCCGCCCGCGCGTTTCTGGACGGCGGCGGCACTGGGGCTGGTTGGGATTGTCACCCTCTTCTGGGACGATTTGCTGGCCAGCGGCTGGAGCGCGTCACTCCTGACCGGTATTGGGCTTTCCGCGCTCGGAACCTACGGCTTCTCGCTGGGCAATATGATCAGCATGCGCCATCAGCGCAGAGGCCTGGAAACCATGACCACCAACGCCTGGGCGATGCTCTATGGCACGCTGGTGATGGGCTGCATTGCGCTGTTCAGAGGCGATAGCTTTGTGCCGGAATGGACGGTGAGCTATCTCGGCGCGCTGGTGTATCTGGCACTGTTTGGCTCGGTGATTGCTTTTGGCGCCTACTTCACGCTGGTTGGACGTATTGGCCCAGGCAAAGCGGCCTACAGCACGCTGCTCTTTCCGCTGGTGGCGCTCTCCATCTCCACGGTCTATGAAGGCGACGTCTGGCATGTCAACGGTATCGTGGGATTAGTGCTGATCCTGGGAGGAAATATGGTGATGTTTACCAAACCGGAAACCTGGTTCAGACGCTTACGGATGGCGTAAATAAAAAGGCCTGCATTACGCAGGCCGTTTTATTTTATTTTATTTTGCGGTCTTTTTCACATCAAACATGGTGGCATCCGTCGCCATATCATCAACAACCTGCTTCAGCGTCGCAAAGGTCATTGGCGTGCTTTCGTTATTCAGCTCTTTACCTTCGCCTTTACGTACCACCTTCATGACCGGTTTGTTGGTGGCCGCATCGATCAGCTCGCCTTCAAAGAAGAGATGCGTATCCATGGTGCGGTGTCCGGTCGCCATCTGCGTACCGGCAACCACCAGCGCAACAGGCACCACTTCATAGAACTGCAGCCCCTCTTTCTGCGAACTCACCCCGGTAATCGCGCCGCGGAAAATCAGGCTATGTTTACCCGGCGTGGTCACAACCGGCTTACGCGTACCAATCGCCGTTTTCATTTTGTTATTGGTGTAATTCAACAACTCATCAAGCGTTTTTTGACCAATTTGCGTGGTCGGTTTTGGCGTTGGGTAATAGGTAATCGGTGTCCAGAGAATACTGTCGTAGTTAGCCTCATTATAAGAAGGATCAACCCAACGCAGCGTTGGTTTACCCGTCGCAGACGTTGTCTGCTGCAAGCCTGAGTAGTCTTTTAAAAAGCCGGAGTATTGTTCTGGAGCGGCGACTTTTGAAGAACAGCCCGCCAACGCCAACAGACCAGTAAGCACTGCAACTTTAAAAAAAGTTTGAGTACGCATGATAGTTTTCCATGTTATCTGCAAGTATGCATTTGAAGTTATAGCAAAAGACGGGCGGGTTTGTTGTGACAAAAAATGATGCGGTGAGCACAAATTGCAAAAAGATTGCCCGGACGCAAGCCGGGCAGTGAAAAATTACTGATTTATATCCACTTGCCAGAACAGATGTTTGCCAAACGGGTCGATTTCATAGCCCTTCACCTCCTTGCGTACCGGTTCGAAAATCGTTGAATGCGCAATCATCACCGCAGGCATCTGGTCATGCATCATCTGCTGCGCCTCTTTATACAACGCCACGCGCTTATCATGATCGGTTATCGATTTCGCCTCGGCAATGAGGCTATCGAAGGGCTTGTAGCACCATTTCGCCGAGTTTGATCCGCCGTTCGCCGAGGTGCAGGTAAAGAGCGGGCCGAAGAAGTTATCCGGATCGCCGGTGGCCGTCGTCCAGCCCATCAGCGCGGCCTGATGCTCTCCGCCCTTCACGCGTTTCAGATACTCGCCCCATTCGTAGGTAACGATTTTGGTCTGTACGCCAATTTTCGCCCAGTCCGCCTGAATCATCTCCGCCATGCGTTTCGCATTCGGGTTATAGGGACGCTGAACCGGCATCGCCCATAAATCGATGCTGACGCCGCTGGCAAAACCGGCTTCTTTCAGCAGCGCTTTGGCTTTTTCAGGATCGTAGTCGTAATCCTTAAGCTCGCTGTCGGCACTCCAGACGCCCGGCGGCAGCAGATTCTTCGCCACAGTGCCGGTACCGTGGAACACCGCATCAATAATGGCCGGTTTGTTGATGGCCATCGCCAGCGCCTGACGGACCTTCACGTTATCCAGCGGCGGCTTCTGCGTATTGAACGCCAGGAAGCCGGTATTCAGTCCGGCCTTGCTCATCAGGTTGATATCTTTGTTGGCCTTCATGCGCGGCAGATCGGCCGGGTTCGGGAACGGCATCACCTGACATTCGTTCTTCTCAATTTTGGCAAAACGCACGGAGGCATCCGGGGTGATGCTAAACACCAGCCTGTCCAGCTTCGATTTCCCCTGCCAGTAGTCGGCAAACGCCGTGAACAGGATCCGGGAATCCTTCTGATACTGCGCCAGCTTAAACGGCCCGGTGCCGATGGGTCCCATATCCACCTTCTCCGGCGTGCCCGCTTTCAGCATCGCGTCGGCATACTCCGCTGATAGGATCGAGGCAAAATACCAGGCCAGATCGGCGACAAACGGCGCTTCCGGGTGCGCCAGGGTAAAGCGCACGGTGTGGTCATCGACTTTATCAATGGCGGTAATCAGGCTGCCGAACTCCAGGCTTTCGAAGTTGGAATAGCTGCCGTTAGAGACGTTGTGGTAGGGATGATTCACGTCTTTTTGCCGCATAAACGAGAAGATCACGTCGTCGGCGTTAAAGTCACGGGTCGGCGTGAAGGATTTATTGCTCTGGAACTTCACGCCCTTGCGCAGATGGAAGGTGTAAACCTTGCCGTCGTCGCTCACCTCCCAGCGCTCCGCCAGGCTCGGCACCAGCTCCGTGGTACCAGGTTTGAAATCGACCAGACGGTTATAGACCGGCACGGCGCTGGCGTCGACGCTGGTTCCCGAGGTGTAAATCTGAGGGTTAAAGTTTTCCGGCGATCCTTCGGAGCAATACACCAGCGTTTTCGCAGCGACAGCGGAACTGACCGTGAGTGCCGCGAGCGCCAATGTGAAAGTTGTGAGTTTGCTTGTCATCATTTATTCCTGTCTTTTTAATTCGACGGCTAATTAATTCTTTTGCCATTTCATAAATAACATTAAAGTGATGTGGCAAACACCTGAAAAATAAATAAGGAATAAATCACTATGGGCTCGCCGCTTTCCAGACAATTAACGCACCGTTTTTTCCGCTATCTCGCGATCACCAGCCAGAGCGATCCCAAAGTCAAAACCCTGCCCTCAACGCCGGGCCAGCATGACATGGCGCGCGAGCTGGCGCAGGAGCTGGCACAACTGGGGTTAGACGACATTGTTATTGATGAATTCGCCACGGTGACGGCGATTAAAAAAGGCAACGTGCCCGGTGCGCCGCGCATCGGCTTTATTACCCATATTGATACCGTCGACGTGGGACTTTCACCGGATATTCATCCACAAATATTAACGTTTACCGGTGAAGATCTCTGTCTGAATAAAGAGAAAGACATCTGGCTACGGGTAAAGGAGCATCCCGAAATTCTGGCTTATCCGAACGAGGAGATTATTTTCAGCGACGGAACCAGCGTATTGGGCGCCGATAATAAATCGGCGGTCACGGTGGTCATGACGGTGCTGGAAAACCTGACGGCGGAGCACCGGCATGGCGATATCGTCGTGGCGTTTGTGCCTGACGAAGAGATCGGCCTGAACGGTGCCAAGGCGCTGGATCTAAAGCGCTTCGACGTCGACTTTGCCTGGACCATTGACTGCTGCGAGCTCGGTGAGATTGTCTACGAGAACTTTAATGCGGCAGCCGCGGAAATCCGTTTTACCGGCGTGACGGCGCACCCGATGTCCGCCAAAGGCGTGCTGGTGAATCCCCTGCTGATGGCGACTGATTACATTAGCCAATTTGACCGCCAGCAAACGCCCGAGTGCACCGAGGGACGTGAAGGCTATATCTGGTTTAACGGCATTCAGGCCGGACAGAACGAGGCCGTTCTTAAGGCCAATATCCGCGACTTTGACAAGGAGAGCTTTGCCGCGCGCAAGCAGCAGATTGCCGACGTAGCCGCGCTGATTGCCGCCCAATATCCGACGGCCAGAGTGGACTATCGCATTGAAGATACCTACAGCAATATCAGCAATGCGATTGGCGAAGACCGGCGTGCAATCGATCTGATGTTCGAGGCGATGGAATCGCTCGGCATCACGCCGAAACCGACGCCAATGCGCGGCGGCACCGACGGCGCGGCGCTCTCGGCTAAAGGGCTACTCACCCCGAACTTCTTCACCGGGGCGCATAACTTCCACTCGAAGTTTGAATTCCTGCCGCTGTCGTCGTTTGAAGCGTCTTATAAGACTGCCCTGCAGATCTGCCTGCTGGCCGCCCGTTAAGCGGGCTTCCGTGCCAGCATCGTGGCAAAGCGCAGCTTGATGCGATTGCCGTTTTCATCAGTGCGGTGCAGTTCGCCAACGTCCTCGTTGTATTTGAGCAACTCCCAGCCTTCGTAGTAGTTGCTCAGCTCACCGCTCCTAAAGGCAAACGGGAAGCCGACCGTGCAGGGGTAGTCTGCCGTATCCATGGCGGCAACGATCAGATTGTAACCGCCCGGCGTCGTGCAGCGCTGCATATTGGCGATAAGGCCCGGGATGGTTTTTGCCTCCAGGAACATCATCACCACGGTAGAGAGAACAAAATCGTACTGGCCGTCAAAGCTCAGGTTGTTGAGATCCTTAATCGCGGTATGCAGATTAGCGATCCCTTCTTCCGCCTTGATGCGCTCGATATTGTCGATGCTCATCGGGTTCTTGTCCCACGCGGTCACATCGTACCCGTTGGCCGCAAGGTACAGGCTGTTACGGCCGTTGCCGCAGCCCAGATCCAGCGTTTTACCGGGCTTCACAATCTCCGCGCTGTACAGCACCTCTGAATGGGTACGGGTTAAGCCATATTTCTCTGTGAAGTAATTCTCATCGACGGTCATTATTTTTCCTGCATTCGCATAAAGTGAAAGTGTATTTTACATGCCATTTTAAGGCGTTTACCGTCTGGTTGCCAAGCCGCTCGAAATGCGAAAACTTTGCTACGTTTAGTGAAGACGCTTATCAGAGACATGAAGATGAACAAATATCGCCTTAGCGACGAGACACGCCTCTGGCAATGGAAAAACGGCGAAATCACCCACGCCACCACGCTGCGGCAGATTATCGCCACGGCGGACTTTAACGACGTGACAGTCGGCACGAGAGGCGGCTGGATTGACGATGAGCGCGCCCTCGCGCAGGACGGCGACTGCTGGATCTACGATGAAAACAGCGTGGTGTTCGCGGGGGCAGTCGTCTCCGGCAACGCACGTCTTACCCTGCCGTGCATCATTAGCCATGACGCGCACATCGGCGACAGCTGCTGGTTGGACGGCGTGGAGGTCAGCCACGGGGCGCGAATAAGTGACAACGTCACCATTCAGCAATCCTGCGTACGGGGCGAGTGTCATATCTACGGCGACGCGCGCGTGCTGCATCACAGCGTGGTCATTGCCGCCAAAGGGCTGACGCCGGACCATGAACAGATCCTGCAAATTTACGACAAGGCTACGGTGAGCCAGTCGCGGATTGTGCACCAGGCGCAAATCTACGGCGAGGCGATGGTCAATTTTGCCTTTATTGAACACCGGGCCGAAGTCTTCGACAACGCGATCCTGGAGGGTAACGAACTGAACAACGTCTGGGTGTGCGACTGCGCTAAAGTCTATGGTAACGCCCGGGTGATAGCCGGGTTTGACGACGATGCCATCCCGACGGTGCGCTACAGCTCGCAGATTGCGGAGAATGCCGTGGTCGAAGGCAACTGCGTCATCAAGCATCACGTCCTGATTGGCGGGCACGCCTGGCTGCGCGGCGGGCCGATCATGCTGGATGATAAAGTGGTGATCCAGGGGCGCGCGCGCATCAGCGGAGATGTGCTTATCGAGCACCGGGTTGAAATCACCGACGATGCGGTCATTGAAGCGTTTGCCGGCGAGAGCATTCACCTGCGCGGCGAAAAAGTGATTAACGGCGACCAGCGCATCACCCGCACGCCGCTGCTGGGCGCGTTATAGGGTATAGATCCGGCCGTAGATATTGACATCGTCAAAGCGGCCATTCAGGTATTCCGCTTCCCGCAGGTACCCTTCCAGCGTAAAACCGTTGCGCACGGCAACGCTGTTGCTGTGCTGATTCGCCACCCGACACTTGATCACAAAACGACGGATCTCCCCGCGTTCAGCGTAGTAGCGCATAAACGCCTGCAGTGACTGAGAGAGAATGCCCTGACCCTGGTGGGCTTCATCCAGCCAGTAGCCGATGTAGCCGGCTTTGTTGGTCGGTTCAATGGTGTTGAACGACAGCACGCCAACCAGCGCATCATCCTTGAAGATCAGAAACATTTTGGCGTAGCCGCGCTGGTGCAGCATCTGGTTGCTCTGCACGTTGCGGCGGGTATCCTCTTCGCTGCCCACGTGCTGCGCCCAGTCAAAGGCGGTTTGCAGAAAGGCTCTGTTTTTGACGACGAGATTGTGCAGGTCGGAGGTGTAGCGCTCTTCGACGGAACGTAGTTCGATGTGTTGTGAAACGGGGATGACTTCAGATGTCATGGTGCCTCGTCATCGCCCGGTGGCGCTGCGCTTACCGGGCCTACAGTACTGAAACGTACGCCGGGTAAGGCGAAGCCGCCACCCGGCACAATCCCACAAAAGTTAACGCATTACCCGGTCGTCAACATACTGACGTTTATCCGGCGCCGGTGGGAAATACTGGTACAGCCAGGTTTCACTGATGGCATCGCCCTGGCAGCGCAGGAACAGGCGCATATCCACCGGTTCCGTCGAATCTGACGTCGGGTACCAGTCAAACAGAATGCGATAGCCGTCAAACGGCTCAACGTAGAGGATCTCTACCTGCTTCGCTTCACCGCTGGAGAGCGTAATCACCGGCTCGATGCCTTTTGGCGCAGCAGCCTTCAGGTCGCCGCCGACGAAGTCGATGGCAAAGCGACGGGCCCACACTTTCGGGTAGTTTTCGCCCGGCGCCCAGCCTTCCGGGAAGCCGCCCATGCCGGTACGGGTGGCATAGACGTTGGCCAGCGGGGAGCGCACCGGCGGCATCGCGCTCCAGTAGAGGCGATATTTAAAGTCCAGCTCGTCGCCCGCTTTGACGGCTTTTTCCGGCTGCCAGAAGCAGACCACGTTATCCAGCGTTTCACCGGTGGTCGGGATCTCCATCAGGCCAACCGCGCCTTTACCCCAGTCGTTACGCGGTTCCACCCACAGGCTTGGACGCTTGTTGTACCATCCCATCACGTCCTGATAGTGCGAGAAATCGCGATCGAGCTGCAGCAGACCGAACCCTTTCGGGTTTTTGTCCATATAGGCATTGAACTGCAGCTTCTGCGGGTTGTTCAGCGGACGACAGATCCACTCCCCGTTGCCGCGCCACATCGCCAGGCGGTCGGAGTCATGGATTTGCGGGTGAATAGTGTCACACATGCGGCGTTCGTTATTACCGCAGCTGAACATGCTGGTCATCGGCGCGATGCCGAGCTGCTTGATGTCCTTACGCGCGAAGAGGTGGTTTTCCACCTCCATGATCACCTGACTCTTCTCGCAGTGGATCACGAATTTATAGGCACCCGTGATGCTCGGGCTGTCGAGCAGCGTATAGACGGTAAAGGTCGTGTCGCCGGGCTTGACGGTCTCAAACCAGAAGGAGGTAAAGTCCGGGAACTCTTCCGGCGTGTCGGTAAAGGTATCTACCGCCAGGCCGCGGGCGGAAAGGCCGTACTGGTAAGTGTCATCCACTGCGCGGAAATAGCTCGCGCCCAGGAAAGAGACGATATCGCGACGCGCCAGCTCCGGCGCCTTAAACGCGCGGAAGCCCGCAAAGCCGAGATCGCTTTGCCCTTCCAGCTGTTTGGTATCCACCCCCGTTTCACCGTAGCTGAACAGCTCCGGACGGAAGTGGATCTCGCGCGCCATAGAGGTGGACTGGTCCAGTGAGAACATCCGCACGCGACGGCGGAACCCCATTCCCATATGGAAGAACTGCACGTCCAGCTGACGCCCTTCAATGTTGTTCCACAGTGACTGTTTTTCATCGTAGCGGATGGCGTTGTACGCCTGCGGCGTCATCGTGGCCAGCGTCTCCGGCAGCGGGCGCGGCGCACCACCCCACGGGGTTTTCGCCAGGTCATGCGCCATGGATTGCAGGACGGAGAAGTCAAAACGACGGCTCTGGCCGTCAGCAATGTCAGAGTCAGCAGCGTAAGCCGCTTTGGAAAACAGGGAAGCAAGGCCGGATGTGCCGCTCAGGGCTGCCACTGCCAGCGAGCCTTTTAGAAAACGTCTGCGATTCATGCCTGGAAAAACGTCCTTATGGTCGTGTGAATGTGTTTCGCGCTCGGCGAAATGACGGCAAGAAAGAACGCACAGCCTAAACAAAAATGGTTAAGAATCCAATTGTTGGCCGGTGATTATCTGAACAAAGTGAGAAATATTTTCTGTCGACCAGAACGGCCCGAAAGTGGTGTAAAGAAAGCCTGGAAAATGTGTATAAAAATGCCCCGTCAGGACATCAGCTGACGGGGCGAATGAGGCGGTTATTTTACGCTGACATCGATACCCGGGAAGTACTTATCAGCGAGTTTGGCGATCGTGCCGTCGGCACGTACTTTATCAATTGCGGCATCAAGCTGCTTTTTGGTGGCCTCGTCACCTTTACGCAACCCAAAGCCGATCCCACTGCCGAGGATAGTGTCGTCAGACACCGGCTTGCCGATGAAGCCAAACCCTTTCCCCTGCGGCTTGCTGAGGAAACCTGCCTGCCCGGCCGCGGACATGACCAGCGAGGCGTCGATACGGCCATTCAGCAGATCGCCCCAGGCCATATTCTGATCTTTATACGACACCACGGTGACACCCTGCTTTTCCCAGTGCTCTTTGGCATAGGTTTCCTGAATGGAGCCCTGCAGCACGCCAATGGTTTTCTCCTTCAGCCCTTCTGGGGTTGCCTCAACCGCCGTGCCGGCCTTGCCGACCAGCTGCGACGGAATACGGTAAATCGGCTGGGTAAAATCAATGCTCTTGCGGCGCTGCTCGGTGATATTCATCGCCGAGTTGATGGCGTCGAATTTCTTCGCCACCAGGCCCGGGATCAGCGCATCAAACGAGGTTTCCACCCAGCTGCACTTCAGCGCTGCCGCTTTGCAGATGGCATTCCCCAGCTCAACGTCAAACCCTTCCAGTTCGCCTGCCGCATTGCGGCTTTCAAACGGCGGATATTCGGCTTCCAGACCGTAACGCAGCTCGGACGCCGCGAAGGAGGAAAAGGTACACAGCAATCCCATGCCGACAACTAGCGCGCGTATTTTCATCTCAAACTCCTCAGAGCCTATCTCAGCGTGGTTTAACCCGACACAGGGCTTGGGCACCTGCCCGTAACGTCGCCTCATCTTTCGCAAAAGAGAGACGAATCAATTTATTATCCGTACCGTCCGCATAAAACGCCGACAGCGGAATGGTGGCAACACCGTACTCAACGATCAGCCGTTTCACCAGCTCGCTGTCGCGCTCGTTGCTGAATTGGCTGTAGTCCGCCAGCATGAAGAACGATCCGGCGCTGGGCAGCAGCGTAAATGGCGAATCGGCCAGCAGACTCTGCAGCAGATCGCGCTTGCGCTGGTAAAACGCCGACAGCGACAGCCAGGTTTGCGGGTCGACCATATGTTCAGCAAACGCGTGCTGCATTGGCGTATCGGCAGAAAACATTAAAAATTGATGGACTTTACAAATCTCGTCCATCAGCACCGCCGGTGCAACACAGTAACCCACGCGCCAGCCGGTGACGTGATAGGTTTTTCCGAAAGAAGAAATAATCACGCTACGCTCCGCCAGCTGCGGGTGCGTGGCCATCCCGTGGTGCGGCTCACCGTCAAACACCACGTGTTCATACACTTCGTCAGACAAAATGATGATGTCGGTATTGCGCGTCAGCGCCGCCAGCTGCTGCAGGTCGTTGGCTGAAAAAACCTGGCCGCTCGGGTTGTGCGGCGTATTGATGATGATCATGCGCGTGCGCGGGGAGATGGCAGCCCGGACTTCGTCCCAGTTGACGGCAAAATCCGGCACGGTGAGCTTGATGGCAATCGGCGTTGCCCCCTGCAGACGGACAATCGGCGCGTAGCTGTCAAATGACGGCTCGAAGTAGATCACCTCATCACCCGGGTGCACCAGCCCGCTGATTGCCGAATAGAGCCCTTCGCTGGCGCTGGCGGTCACCAGCACCTCGCTGGCCGGGTCATATCGCGTGCCGTATAGGGTGGCAATTTTATCGGCAATACGCTCTTTGAGCGGCTGCAGACCGGTCATCGACGCATACTGGTTATGCCCCGCCTCCATTGCGCAGGTAACGCCCGCAACAAGCTTCGGGTCGCAGGAAAAATTCGGTGCTCCCTGAGAAAGGTTAATCGCGTTATGCTGCGCCGAGAGCTGGCCGATAACGGTAAAAATGGTGGTGCCCACATCGGGCAGTTTAGAGCGCGTTTGCACTGGCGTTCGTAAAGTCATCCTCTTTCCCTTCTCATGGACATTGCATAACTATTCAAACAACATCTCTGTTGTCGGGACAATCGAATTGTTGTCATAATAGCCATGAGAAAAATGCATAGCTGAGGTGTTTCCATGTCGCGCCGTTCGCTCCCGCTTAATGCCATCGACGCATTTTTAGTCACCGCGCGTCACCTGAATCTGACCCATGCTGCCGCAGAACTTTGCCTGACGCAGGGGGCCGTGAGCCGCAAGATAGCCTCCCTCGAAGCGTGGTTTGGCTTTCCGCTTTTTGAACGCCACGCACGCGGCCTGCGCCTCTCTTCGCAAGGCAGCGCCCTGCTCCCGGAACTGCAGTCTGCTTTCGAACACTTGCTGACCGTGGCCGACCAGGCCCGCAGCCAGCAGACCGTGATCCGGCTCAAGGCGCCCACCTGTGCCATGCGCTGGCTGGTGCCGCGCCTGCTGGAGGTGGAGCGTGAGCAGCCGGATCTGCAGATCGCCCTGACCACCACCACCGATCACAACGTCAACTTCAAAACCGAATCTTACGACGCGGCCATCGTGTTCGGCACGCACATGAGCGCAGGCGACCTGCTGTTCGAAGAGGCGCTCACCCCGGTGATAAGCCCGGTGCGGACGGGTACAGCGCTGGGATCGCTGACGTTCCTGCACCCCACAAGGGATAAGACAGACTGGTCGCTGTGGCTGACGAAACAGGAAGGTCCGGGCTTTGCCATGCACAAAAATCAACACTTCGACACGATGGATCTCGCCATCACGGCCGCCATTCAGGGGCTGGGCGTGGCCATTGCCGACGAAACGCTGGTGGCCGAAGATGTCCGCGCGGGAAGACTGATGCGGCCTTATGAAACCAGCATAAAAACCGGCGCGAGCTACCGGCTGGTGCTGCGCGAAACGCCAGGCGAGGAAAATGGACTGGCGGCGTTTCGCGCCTGTTTGCTTAATCGAGGCTGACGTGGTGCTTCATTACCCGTTTGAAGAGGCTCATGCGGGCGCGCATAAAGCGGTTTTCAAGCCGGAATCCTGCATGTTTATTCACGCCAATGCGTAACAAAACATCCCGCCCTTTTCGGCATGCGGGCCAGTGCGTCGGCCCTGGCAGGATCTCACGAGGCCCTGCATCTCGCGCAAAGCTCACCCAGTAATCGGCCACGTGGGCAGCAAACTGTAAATCCCGTTCGTTGACATACTGGCGTGAAGGCTCCACCTGGCCGAGTGTATCGAAGACGTAGGGCACCTCATTGCCGTGCCAGGCGCCGTTGATATAGGTGGCATGTTCTGCTTCCGCGACATAGTCAAACCAGTAACGCCAGCACAGTCCGCCGACGCGCTGCTGCGCCTGCATCACGACATAGCCCATCGTGGTGAACGCCATGTCGCGGCATACCTGCCTGCCCAACTCCTCATCGCCCTTGACGCCCGGATAGAGCAGCTTAATCAGCCCCAGCCCGAAGCGTCGCTCCCGGCGGAGCTTCTGGATTTGCCCGGCGAGATCGATGCCAAACACCGCCATCACGCTGGCCTCATCGCTGTTCGACCCAATCATCACCGGTACGGGATGCTGGCGGGCAGCGAAAAAGACGTCCAGCATCGCTTCGGGCAGAACGCAGTCCCCGACGATGGGCGCCGGGGCGACGTTCAGCGGCGCGGTGAGCGGCCAGAACGCGTCCGGCGAAATGGCGCGCAGCTGCTCAGCAGTCGCCTTCTCCAGGCCAAAATGGGCGGCCAGCGCCTCCCCTTTTTGCAGCGCCTGTTCACGCGGCGTGTCCGGCAAGGTATACCCGCTTTGCACAATCGCCTTGTGGAACAAGTCAGCCGCCAGGGGCGATGCCAGCAGAGAGAGCACGCTGCGCGCACCGGCGGATTCGCCAAACAGGGTCACGTTAGCGGGGTCGCCACCAAATGCGGTGATATTGTCCCTAACCCATTCGAGGGCCGCGATCTGATCCAGCAGGGCAAAATTATGCACCACGCGATCTTCCTCGCCTTCCAGCGCGGGATGGGCGAAAAAGCCGAGATGGCCGAGACGATAGTTAATCGTCACCACAACCACCCCGCGTGTGGCCAGCGATTTGCCGTTATAAGGCGGCAGGCCGCCTGCGCCAATCGTAAACCCGCCCCCGTGCAGCCAGACCATAACCGGAAGCGCCCCGGCGCGCTCTTTGGGGGACCAGACGTTCAGATAAAGACAGTCTTCCGAGAACTGACCGGGATCGCCCCCGCCCAGCTCCTGACAATATTCGCTGCTTTGCCAGCTTGAGGCCGAAAAGGTAGTAGCCTGGCGAACGCCATCCCACGGCTCAGGGGGCCGCGGGGAGCGCCAGCGCCACTCGCCCACGGGCGGTGCGGCGTAGGGAATGCCGCACCAGACGTGGACATTTTCATCGGTTAAACCAGACAGTGCGCCCTGGCGCGTTTCAACCACAGGGGCGGAAGGATTTTGCATAACGACCTTATTTTTTCCATCACACCCCAGCAGAGTAACGATTTCAGAGCAAACCGCAACGCTGTTTGCTGCGGGTTTCAGCCTCCTGGTAGAGCGTGAACTCGTCATACACCGGGCAGCCCAGAGCGTCTTCAAACGCATCGCGGCTGGCGTTGCCGTGGCTACGGGCCTGGGTTTCATTCCCGAGATTGGACTGGAATATCCCGGCGGCGCTAACCGGGAGGAAATCTTCGTAGGTGATCGGCTGAGCGACCACCCATCCGCGCTCTATTAGCGGCTGCGGATCATCGCCCGGCCGGAACGCATGGCGATGCGCTTCACCCGCAGGCGTCAGACGGTAGCGGAAATACGCCAGATCCTGACGGCGCATTAGCAGTTCACTGTCCGGGAAGGCGCTAAAGATCTCCCGCAGATGCAGCTGATGCGTCAGGTTATCTTTGCCGGTACCGGCCTGGGAAAGCAGGCTATCGTACAGTTCACGCCCTTTCGGGGTCAGCGCCACGCCGCGCTGCTCAATCTCACCGAAGCGCGCAGTGTGGGTGCCCTTATGTTCCCCGGCAAACAGCACCGGCTCTTCCAGGGCTTTAAAGCTGGTTTGACGCAGCAGGACGGGCACCTCGCGACGCGGCGGCCCTTCAATCAAAATTTTCGGCTCGATACCGTACTTCGGCATCAGCTCCTGCACCCGGTCAATATCCAGCGTGCGCGGCGTGAGGTGGTTAATATGGCAGCCCGGGAAGCAGACCACATCGGCAATCAGGCGATGCTCGTTATGCAGCGCCTGATAGGTTTCCTGATCGACCGTCGCATGACGGTGCCAGCGGAAGGTTTCCAGCGCTTCCTGCACAAACTCGTGCGCCTGTTCGTCAGTAAACTGCCCCTCAGATTCATACAGATCGAGCAGCGCCAGGCAGCGCGGGGTAAAGATGTTTCGGTGAGAGAGGATTTCCGCCGCCCGTTCGCGCAGCGCGACGTTGTCAATCAGCTCAAGGCGCAGCAGCGACGTAAAGATACGGAACGGATTACGGCACAGCGCCGCATCATCGATCGGGCGAAACGCCGTTGAGTGGACCGGCACCCCCGCCTGGGAGAGATCGTAATAGCTGACCGGGTACATCCCCATAATGGCAAACATACGACGCAGGGTTGAAAGTTCATGTGCTGTGCCAACGCGGATCGCCCCGTGCCGCTCCACGTTCAGGCGCGCAAGCTCATCGGCGTTTGCCAGTTGTTCATGTAATAGTGGGTTATTTTCCAGCACCGCCAGGTTTACGTCCGCAACCAGTTCGAGCAAGGTGCCGTACTGCGGAACTTCCTGCTGGTACATCGCCGACATAGCCTGCGAAAAGTGTTCCCGAATGTCATCAGCCGTGATGGTGTTCGCCATGATGTCATGCCTCCAGTGAATATTACCTGGAGTGTAGAGAAACCCGTTCCTTCCGGGGGGAAGAATTTCTGATTTGTGATCTTAAGACGACAGTGGTCAAACCGTGTGCTACTGGTCCCTGAACAGGTCCGAACGAAACCGCCCTTTCGACCTGAACGTTTTTATCCAGGATTTTCCTTATAATTATTTAGGGTTCCGCTTGCTAGCTATAAAGGAGTATTTTTTGCTTTTTTTCTGACTGCAAATTAACCAATTTGAGTGCGCCATTATTTTTTCCTCACCTTTCAAATTTTTAGTTCGAAGTTAGGATTAATCCGAATGGCTGTTTACAAGTCCCTCCTGCCTATCCATATTTCCATTTTAAGCGAAGCGTAAATTTACAAATATTTAAAAATAACGCAGCCGCAAATAGCAAAACGCATTTGACGGATGACGCACAGCGACTAGAGTTATTACTCGAACGACGAGTGATACGGAATATTTTCGTATCGTACTGACATAACCAATATATGACTATGAGGTTTAATATGGCAGAGCATCGTGGTGGTTCCGGTAATTTCGCAGAAGACCGTGAAAAAGCATCAGAAGCTGGACGTAAAGGTGGCCAGCACAGCGGTGGTAATTTTAAAAACGATCCGCAACGCGCATCTGAAGCGGGTAAGAAAGGGGGACAGAACAGTCACGGCGGAGGCCGTAAGTCTGATAACTCCTGATCTTATTTAGTATTCTTTTAATAAAACCAGAGAGCATGCTGCGGGCTGAAAAGCTCGCAGTACCCTTTCTTTATTTTACCGGAGCGTAATTATTATGAATATGAAAAGTGTTGAGGATGTATTTATTCATCTTCTGTCGGATACCTACAGCGCGGAAAAGCAGCTTACCCGAGCGTTAAGTAAACTTGCCCGTGCCGCCTCCAGCGAGAAGCTGAGTGCCGCCTTTACCGCACACCTTGAAGAGACGCAAGGTCAGATTGAACGTATCGACCAGATCGTCGAGCAGGAAGACGGTATTAAGATCAAACGCATGAAGTGCGTGGCGATGGAAGGCTTAATTGAAGAAGCCAACGAAGTCATCGAAAGCACGGAAAAAAATGAAGTGCGTGATGCCGCGTTAATTGCTGCTGCACAAAAAGTTGAGCATTACGAAATAGCCAGCTACGGTACCCTTGCCACATTAGCAGAACAACTGGGCTATAAAAAAGCCGTTAAACTTCTTGCCGAAACGCTGGAAGAAGAAAAAGAGACCGACCTTAAACTCACCGACCTGGCCGTTGGAAATATTAACCAAAAAGCGCAGAAATGACGCAATAACACAGGTTAAATAAAATGAGCATCAGTCCCAGGACAATTAAACGGTGCCATTTAACGGCAGCTATAATATGGTTCATACTCGCTATCCCTTCCGTAATATGGTGGAAGAACAGCGTGCTATGGGTCATTATCATCAGTATCTATGCCAATATTGTCGGCCATTTATCTGGCTACAGTGCCGCACGTGCCGATCAGGCTGCTGAAAGTGAGACCAAATAAGCGAACCCCTAATGAGGATACAATGATGAATCACGTAGAACACTACCATGACTGGCTACGCGATGCCCATGCGATGGAAAAGCAAGCCGAATCTATGCTGGAATCCATGGCCAGCCGTATCGATAATTATCCTGATGTTCGCGCCAGAATTGAACAGCATATTAATGAGACAAAACGGCAAATCACATTGCTGGAGGAAATCCTCGACCGTAATGATATTTCTCGTTCGGTCTTAAAAGACTCGATGAGCAAAATGGCGGCGCTGGGGCAATCCATCGGCGGCATGTTCCCTTCAGACGAAATCGTGAAGGGCTCGATCAGCGGATATGTTTTCGAACAGTTTGAAATCGCCTGCTATACCTCCCTGCTGGCAGCGGCCAAAAAAGCCGGGGACACCGCTTCGATACCCGCTATTGAGACGATCCTCGCAGAAGAGCGCGAAATGGCCGACTGGCTGATTCGCCATATCCCGCAAACGACGGAACAGTTCCTGCTGCGCTCAGACGCATCGGGTGTCGAAGCGAAAAAATAATCCACAGGAGAGTGCCTATGTTTCGACACGTCAAACAGCTGCAATACACGGTTCGCGTCGCCGAACCGAATCCCGGCCTGGCCAACCTTTTACTGGAACAATTTGGCGGACCGCAGGGTGAACTGGCCGCCGCCTGCCGCTACTTTACGCAAGGGTTGAGCGATGACGATCCGGGCCGCAAGGATATGCTGATGGATATCGCGACCGAGGAATTAAGCCACCTCGAAATCATCGGTACCCTGGTCGGTATGCTGAATAAAGGGGCCAAGGGCGCGCTGGCGGAAGGGGTGGAAAATGAGGCCGAGCTGTATCGCTCCATGACCGAAAACGGCAATGACAGCCACATCACCTCCCTGCTCTACGGCGGCGGTACCCCGCTCACCAACTCGGCGGGCGTGCCCTGGACGGCGGCCTACGTCGACACCATCGGCGAGCCGACGGCGGACTTGCGCTCAAACGTGGCGGCAGAGGCCAGAGCGAAAATCATCTATGAACGGCTGATCAACGTGACTGACGATCCCGGCGTTAAGGACGCGCTGGCGTTTCTGATGACGCGTGAGGCGGCGCATCAGCTCTCCTTTGAGAAGGCGCTGCAGTCCATCCGTAATAATTTCCCGCCGGGAAAACTGCCGCCAATCGAGGAATTCACCAACAAGTACTACAATATGTCTGAAGGTGGAGAGGTTCGCGGAAGCTGGAACAGCGATAAACATTTCGATTACGTTGAGTCCCCCCAGCCTGCGGTGGATGGCGGCGATGGCAGTGCCAGCGTCACGCTCACAACCGAGCAGGCAACCCTGGTCAAGGCGATGTCTGCCCGCACGAAATCCGATCCACATTCCGACCCACTGACCGGTGCCGAGCTGGGTGCCGGTAAGACTAAACCGTAATCGGTTTGCCGGGCAGGCCTGAACTGCCCGGCAATTCGCGTGCCCCATCGTCTCAGAGGTACGGACCATGTTCGAACTCGATGCGTTTCATCTGGCCAGAATTCAGTTCGCTTTTACCGTCTCGTTCCACATCCTGTTTCCTGCAATCACCATCGGTCTCGCCAGCTACCTGGTGGTGCTGGAGGGCATGTGGCTGCGCACCAAAAACGACGTCTGGCGATCGTTGTACCACTTCTGGCTAAAGATATTTGCCGTTAACTTCGGCATGGGCGTCGTTTCCGGGCTGGTGATGGCGTACCAGTTTGGCACCAACTGGAGCGGGTTCTCCCAGTTCGCTGGCAGCATTACCGGCCCGCTTCTGACCTATGAGGTGTTGACCGCCTTCTTCCTGGAGGCCGGATTCCTCGGCGTCATGATGTTCGGCTGGAACAAGGTCGGCCCGGGGCTGCACTTCTTTTCGACCTGCATGGTGGCGCTCGGCACGCTGATGTCGACCTTCTGGATCCTTGCCTCCAACAGCTGGATGCACACGCCGCAGGGTTTCACTATCGAGAACGGCCAGGTGATCCCGCAGGACTGGCTGGCCATCGTCTTTAACCCCTCCTTCCCTTACCGTCTTATTCATATGGCTATCGCCGCGTTTCTGAGCAGCGCGCTGTTTGTCGGGGCATCGGGGGCATGGCATCTGCTGCGCGGTAACGATACGCCCGCCGTTCGCACCATGTTTTCGATGGCGATGTGGATGGCGCTGCTGGTCGCGCCCATTCAGGCGGTAGTGGGCGATATGCACGGCCTTAACACGCTTGAACATCAGCCGGCAAAAATTGCCGCCATTGAGGGCCACTGGGAAAATCCCCCCGGCGAGGCCACTCCGCTGCTGCTGTTTGGTCTGCCGGATATGGAGGAAGAGCGCACCAAATACGGCCTGGAGATCCCCGCGCTCGGCAGCCTGATCCTGACGCACAGTCTGGACAAGCAGGTCCCGGCGCTGAAAGACTTCCCGAAAGAGGATCGACCCAACTCGACCATCGTTTTCTGGTCGTTCCGCGTGATGGTCGGGATGGGACTGCTGATGATTACCCTTGGTCTGGTCAGCCTCTGGCTACGCTATCGCCATCGACTTTACCACTCGCGTCCGTTCCAGTGGTTTGCCCTCTGCATGGGGCCTGCCGGGCTGCTGGCGCTGCTTGCCGGCTGGGTGACAACCGAAGTGGGCCGTCAGCCGTGGGTCGTCTATGGCTACCTGCGCACCATCGACGCGGTATCGCTGCATAGTACCCTACAGATGAGCATCAGCCTGCTGGCGTTCTTCGTCGTCTACTCATCCGTGTTTGGGGTGGGCTATGTTTATCTCATCCGGCTGATTAAGAAAGGACCTCAGCCCGTCGATACGCTGACGTCAAACACCTCGGGCACGCCTGCCCGTCCGCTGTCTGCCGCTGAGTCTGTTCCGGAAGAGGAGAGAATCTGATGGGCGTCGATATCTCAGTGATTTGGTTTGCCATCATCGTGTTTGCCACGCTGATGTACATCATTATGGATGGCTTCGATCTGGGCATTGGCCTGCTGTTTAACTTCGTGGGCGATGCGAAAGAGCGCGATGTGATGGTCAACAGCGTAGCGCCCGTCTGGGACGGCAATGAGACCTGGCTGGTGCTCGGCGGTGCGGGGCTGTTCGGCGCGTTTCCGCTGGCCTACGCGGTCATTATAGATGCGCTGACGATCCCCCTCACCGCAATGCTGATTGGCCTTATTTTTCGCGGCGTCGCCTTTGAGTTCCGCTTCAAAGCCACACCCTCACACCGCCGGTTCTGGGACTACTCCTTTGCCGGCGGCTCCCTGCTCGCCACCTTTAGCCAGGGCGTGGTGGTGGGGGCGGTGATCAACGGCTTTGACGTGGAGGGCCGACGCTTTGTCGGCTCGGCGCTGGACTGGCTCACCCCCTTTAACCTTTTCTGCGGCATCGGTCTGGTCGTCGCCTACACGCTGCTGGGCACCACCTGGCTCATTATGAAAAGCGAAGGCGCGCTGCAACAACGCATGCGTGAGCTGACCCGCCACGTGCTGCTGGCGCTAATGGTGGTTATCGCGGTAGTCAGCGTCTGGACGCCGCTCGGCTGGCAGTACGTCGCCGACCGCTGGTTTACCCTGCCCAACTTCTTCTGGTTCCTGCCGGTTCCTCTGCTGGTCGGTATCTTCAGCGTGCTGATCTGGCGCCTGACCCGCAACCCGGACAGCCACGCGCGCCCTTTCCTGCTGACGCTGGGGCTGATCTTCCTCGGGTTTAGCGGGCTAGGCATCAGCCTCTGGCCAAATATTATTCCGCCGCGCATCACCCTGTGGGAGGCCGCAGCCCCGCCTGCCAGCCAGCTGTTTATGCTGGTTGGGACGTTACTGATTATTCCGGTGATCCTGGTGTACACCGCCTGGAGCTACTACGTTTTCCGAGGCAAGGTCTCGGATACTGAAGGCTATCACTGAGGAACGCTATGACGGACTGGCATACACGGGCCATTATTTACCAGATTGATACCGCACTCTTTTATGATTTGAACGGCGATGGCTGCGGGGACATCGCCGGGATAGCGGCCAAGCTGCGCTACATTCGCCGGATGGGGGCGACGGTTATCTGGATCACCCCGTTTTACCTCACGCCCTTTCTCGATGAAGGCTATGACGTCAGCGACCATCTCCAGGTGGACCCCCGCTTCGGAAAACTGGCCGATATTATTGCCCTTATCGAACAGGCCCGCGAGCTGGGCATGCAGGTCATTATTGAGCTGCTGATCCAGCACACCTCCGACGCGCACCCCTGGTTCCAGCAGGCCCGCCGTAACCCGGCGTCACCCTACCGGGATTACTACCTCTGGTCAGATACTGACGAGGACGATACGCCCCCGATGTTTCCCGGCGTGGAGGAGAGCATCTGGAGCTGGGACGACGAGGCGGGACAATACTACCGGCACATGTTCTATCGCCACGAACCGGACCTGAACCTGACCTCGCCCGCGGTGCTGAAAGAGATTGAGAACATCATCCTCTTCTGGCTCAAGCTGGGCGTATCGGGGTTCCGCCTGGATGCCGCCTCCCACCTGACCACGCAGGCGGGAAATGGTGATGAAAAAAAGGGTCTGTGGATCCTCGAGCATATGCGCCGTCTTATTGAGGAGCATAATCCGGAGGCGATCCTGCTGGGTGAAGTGGACGTCGAGGTGGAGGCCTATCAGGACTACTTTGGCAATAATGACCGCCTGAATCTGGTGCTCAATTTCTGGCTCAACAAGTATTTTTACGTCAGCCTGGCCCGCAAAAGCGCCCGTCCGCTGCGCAACGCGGTGAAGAAGATGATCGTCCCGCCGGATTCATGCTGTTTTGCCAACTGGCTGCGCAATCACGACGAGTTGGATCTGGAGGGCATCAGTCAGAAAGACAAACAGTTTGTCCTCGATACCTTCGCCCCTGACGACGAGATGAACGTCTATCAGCGCGGGATCCGTCGTCGCCTGGCCCCGATGCTCAACGGCGATCTGAAGCGGCTGGCGTTCTGCCACGCGGTACTCTTTTCCCTGCCTGGCGTTCCGGTGATGCGCTATGGCGATGAGATCGGCATGGGGGATGACCTCGATCTGGAGGAGCGCTACGCCGTCCGCACCCCCATGCAATGGGCGGGATCGCAAGGCGGCGGTTTTTCAGCGGCCGATCCGGGCAAATTTATTGCGCCGATTATCGACCACGGCCCTTATCGCTATCAGAAAATCAACGTCGCTGATTCGCTGCTCCACCGCAACTCGCTTCTGCACCGGATCATTGATATCGCCAATACCCGCTCGGAGTTCCCCGAAATCGCCGTTGCGCCCTTTCGGCTCCTCACGATCGATAGTGACGCGGTGCTGGGGATCTATTACGAGACCGAAGAACGCAGCATCCTGACCTTTGTTAACTTCAGCGACCAGCCGGTACGGTTCACCGTCAAGGGGATCCGCAACGCCACCTGGACCGCCTGTCTTGCGGACAAACGCTACGATGACGCGCTGGTTTGCGGTAAAACCGTCGAGCTCAGCCTTGGCGGCTACGGCTATCGCTGGTTCTGGACGCACCGCAGCGCGCTGCGCTGATTACGGTTTCCGGCGGGTGAGCAAACGCGTTAATACAATTCCCGCCACTGCCAGCCCCCCTAACGCTACTTTGCCCGGCATACCGGAGGTCACGGACGTCGCGCGAGTTTTCGCTTCGTCAGTGAAACGGCCATGGATTTTGTGCAGGTCGTTAACCGGCTGGTCGAGATAGTCCCGGCGGTCCGGCGCGTTCAGATCGTCCGTCATCTGACCTTCCCAGGCTTTCTTCACCATCAGCCGGTCCAGAAAACCCGGGAAGAGGAACTGCCCGACAATCGACTGGATGGTGCTGCTGCCTACCCACAGCTCACGCACCGGCTTTTGCGCCACCCTGAAGATGGCGCTGGCGGCAACTTCAGGCTCGAACACCGGCGGTACCGGCCGCATCGCCCACGCGAACTTGTTCCTTGCCCATTCAAACTGCGGCGTGTTAAGCCCCGGCATCTGCACCATCGAAAGCTGAACCCGGCTGTTCTCATGCATCAGCTCGGTACGTACCGCGTCGGTAAACCCGCGGATCGCCGCTTTGGCACCGCAGTAGGCGGACTGCAGGGGAATGGAACGGTAGGCCAGCGCGGACCCTACCTGGATAATCACCCCCCTGTCGCGCGGAACCATAAGCTCGAGCGCCGCGCGGGTACCGTTCACGTAGCCGAGGTACGTCACCTCAGTCACGCGACGAAACTCGTCCGGCGTAAGGGTGCGAAACGGCGCCAGCACAGCCCCCATGGCATTGTTAACCCAGACATCAATCGCGCCGAGGCGATACTCAATGTCGTTAGCCGCGTCCACCACCGCCTGACTGTCGGCGACGTCAGCCTGCACGGCGTGTGCATTCACGCCGAAGCGGCGCAGCTCCTCCTGGGTGGAGTGCAGGCTTGCCTCATCGCGGGCGATGAGGCCGACATCGTAACCTGCTTTTGCAAAGCGCAGCGCCGTGGCTTTTCCCACGCCCGCCGTCCCACCGGTAATCACTATGACAGCCATAGAACCTCCACGTGAAATCAACCGTTATGCCCGTCCGACAATGCTGTCACCAGCTCGGCCAGCGAAAAATGCACCGCTTTTTCCACCACGTCCTGACAGTCGCCGGAGAAAAGTACGGTGCGGGTTTGCGTCTCGCCCTGGATGTTCCACGCAAAGCAGACCGTCCCCGCCGCCGTGCCATCGTCGCCCCCTTCCGGGCCAGCATAGCCGCTGATGGCGATACTGATATCCGCCTGGGCGATGTCGCGGATGCTGGCGGCCATCTCGGTCACCGTCTGCTCACTGACGGCGGTATAGCGCGCGAGCGTCTCAGGACGAACGCCGAGGATCCGCGCTTTGGCTTCGTCGCTGAATACGACCAGGCCAACATCATAAAAATCGGCCGTGTTCTCTTCGGCGCAAAGTGCTACCGAGAGCTTTCCGCCGGTGCAGGATTCCGCCGTGGTTAAGCGAAGCCCGAGATCGGTTAATTTGCTCGCCAGTTTTTTCGTCAGTTCACCCACGGTATAATTATTGTCGTGAAAAAGATTGCTCATCTTTTCGCCTCTTATTTCTCGAAAGGAATGATTGAAATATGTCCATTGCGCTCAAGTATGGCATATTTAATTTGGCTTATTTCGGTAATGCCATTATTTTGACGTGCTGACACCAGAATATCATCGCAAGAGACATCGACCTTTTTGAGTTTATCCGCCAGGGGTACGCCGTTTTCCACCAGAATCACGGGAGTACCGTCAAGAATATTCTCCACCGGGGAAAAATACTTCTTCATAAGGCCAAAAATAATGTCCACTACCACCAGGGTGGTAATCGTAATCATCGCACCGGTGACGGAAAAATCTTGTCCGAGAAGCGCCTGCTGAGTAGCTTCACTAATTATCAGGAGCAGAATGAGATCGAAGCTGGTCATCTGCAGCAGCGCACGCCGCCCGGCCACTTTAAATACCACCACGAGGAACAGATAAATCGCCAGCGCACGAAAGACCATATCCATATCAGCCTCCTAGGGGTAAATAAATTGCCAGAGGGTTATCTCCGGCTCGTTGTTTACACGAACGGTCGTGTTCCATTTACCGGCTCTCGAAGGCGTGGTGAAGAGTAACACCGCGAAGCGGTCTGACTTTTTCAGGTTGTTATAGACAAAATAGAGGGTCTTGCCACGGCTGAACATGCTGTCCGGCTGCGGCCAGACGCTGCCAGGCTCGTAAACATCGCTGCTCTCGCTGGCCATGCTGAGAACATACTTTCCCTCTGTTCGCACCGGGAACGCCAGCGCCATTCGCGTCTCCGTCTCCCGGCGGCCAAACCGTTCATAGCTTATGGTCAGTGATTTAGCGGAATTGGTTTTAACCGTATCGCTGACCCACCCGCTTGAAAACAGACCGGCAATGGCTGCGATGATAATAGCCAGCAGAACAATAAAACCCACCTGACGAAACGCGTATTCAAACGTCAGCAAGCGATAACTCTCATCTATCCCGGGCAACTTTTCATTTTCACGCTTCATGGTCATCGTCACCGTTTCGCTTATTATCCGATAAGTTTGATTTTTCACGCGAATGTTTTTAGGACTTATCACATTTGCCACATAAAGAAATAGCAACAATACTTAATAAGTCAAGACACCCAAAATGAAGGATATCCGATGAAATTATCGCTTATTTCCGCTTTTATGATATTTCTGGTTCCGGCCGCCTTCGCAGATAATAACGGCGGGTTACAAAAAGGTGAAGCTCCGCCGCCACCTCATGCGCTGGATAGCGGATATCGCGGAACCGATGATGCGCGTATTATGACCATCGATCAGGCAAAACAACTGCACGACGGTGCGACCATTTCATTACGCGGTAATCTTATTGACGGTAGCGGCGATAAGTTTGTATTTCAGGATAAAACCGGAAAAATTGACGTTATTATTCCCCAGGCAGTCTTCGACGGCAGAACGGTAAAACCCGATCAGATGATCAGTATCAACGGTTCACTTGATAAAAAATCATCCCCTGCCGTCGTCCGTGTTGATCGTTTGCAGAAATAATTCAGCGAAGCGTTAACGCTGCAGTTATCCATCAAATCTCACCCCTTGGCTTAAGGAGTCAGCTATGAGTGATACTAAACAACGTACGAACGCTTACCCGCAGCCCCCGTTCCCGGAACAGCCACAAACGCCACCGGGACTGGCATCCGAAATGCAGCCCGTACCCGACCACGGGGAAACCAGCTATAAAGGGCACGGCCGCCTGGCGGGCAAAAAAGCGCTGATCACCGGCGGTGACTCGGGTATCGGTCGCGCTGTAGCCATCGCCTATGCCCGCGAAGGCGCGGACGTGGCCATTAACTATCTGCCTGAAGAGGAAAAAGACGCCGCTGAGGTTATCGACCTGATCAAAGCCGAAGGGCGGAATGCCGTCGCGCTACCGGGGGACGTCCGGGACGAAACCTTCTGCCAGAACCTGGTCGAAGAAGCCGTCTCGAAGCTGGGCGGGCTGGATATTCTGATCAACAACGCCGGTCGCCAGCAGTTCCGTGAATCGCTTGAAGAGCTGACCACCGAAGATTTTGACGCGACGTTTAAAACTAACGTGTACGCGCCTTTCTGGATCACGAAGGCGGCTCTGCGCCACCTGAAAGCCTCGTCCGTGATCATTAATACCTCCTCCGTCCAGGCGGTGAAGCCCAGCCCGGTGCTGCTGGACTACGCTCAGACGAAAGCCTGTCTGGCGGTATTTACCAAATCCTTAGCCAAGCAGCTGGGTCCGAAAGGCATTCGCGTCAACGCGGTCGCTCCCGGGCCTTACTGGACGGTGCTTCAGTCCAGCGGCGGCCAGCCGATGGAAAAAGTGAAGGAGTTTGGCGGAGATACGCCGCTGGGACGTCCGGGTCAGCCCGTCGAGATTGCCCCGCTGTACGTCACGCTGGCCTCGGATGAATGTTCATTTACGTCCGGCCAGGTGTGGTGTTCTGACGGCGGTGACGGGGTAATCTAACCGCATAACCCTTTCCCCTCAGCAATGAGCAATAAATGAACAAGGATGTTCGCTCTTATTCCCCTGCCGAAAAACATGTTGTAACTCAAACAGATCAAATGTTAAAAATATTTTGCTATCAGGTTATCAAAATTAAACAACTTAACTTGTCACCCGCATCGCTCTGTTTTTAACATCGCCTATGGAAAAAAATGGTCTGTTCAGTCAGCGCATACGCTTGCGCCATTTGCATACATTTGTGGCCGTCGCTCAACAGGGAACGCTGGGGCGTGCGGCTGAAACTCTTAACCTGAGCCAGCCTGCGCTCTCGAAAACCCTCAACGAGCTGGAACAGCTGACCGGCGCCCGTCTTTTTGACCGCGGTCGGCTGGGCGCGCAGCTTACCATCGTGGGCGAACAGTTCCTGACGCACGCCGTTAAGGTGCTGGATGCGCTCAATACCGCAGGCCAGTCCCTGCATCGAAAAGAAGAGCACAGCAGCGAGGTCGTCCGCGTCGGGGCCCTGCCTACCGCCGCGCTCGGCATTCTTCCGCCGGTGATTGGTCAGTTCCACAAGCAGCAACGGCATACCACGATCCAGGTTGCCACCATGAATAACACCATGCTGCTCGCGGGGCTGAAATCGGGCGAACTGGATATCGGTATCGGCCGCATGTCCGATCCTGAACTGATGGGGGGTCTCAATTACGAACTGCTGTTCCTGGAATCCCTGAAGCTGGTGGTTCGTCCCGATCACCCTCTGCTGCAGGACACGGTGACGTTAAGCCGCGTGATGGAGTGGCCGGTGGTGGTGTGTCCGAAAGGGACCGTCCCACGTCAGACCGCCGAAACCTTGCTGCAAATGCAGGGGTGTACGCTGCCATCAGGGTGCATCGAAACGCTCTCAGCCTCGCTTTCACGCCAGCTCACCCTCGACTATGACTACGTCTGGTTCGTTCCCTCTGGCGCGGTAAAAGATGATTTGCGCCAGGGCACGCTGACCGCTCTCCCGGTAACGGCCCCCGGCGCTGGTGAACCTATTGGTATTTTGACCCGGGTAGATACCCCGCTTTCCACAGGCGCGCAGACGCTGCTGAGCGCCATCCGCAAATCAATGCCGGTTTAAAACCTTTTCGACCCTCCCCCTAACCCTCTCCCCTCAGGGGCGAGGGGGCTGTCCTGTGCGTTAATCAAATAATGCGGAATAAATCATTAACAATTGCGTAAAACAATTTAACAGTTTTATCATAGCGGCGAATTCACCAAATGGTTCGCTAATTATTTGACAGAAACGAATTCACCGGCATTAACCATCAATCCCACCGCATTTATTACCCAACTGGTACATACCCGACACGGCGGCGGGATCTAAAGGAGAGAGAAATGGCATTTGGCAGCGCGCCACGTGGAATACCGCGTATTCTGCAGTGGCTTCTTGCCGGACTGATGATGCTCATCGGTCTGGCGGTCGGCGGGTTGGGCTTTAAGCTCGCCACCGTAGGCGGGAGTAGTTACTTCCTGATAATGGGCGTGGCAATGGTGATTGCCGCGATCCTGATTTTCCTCAACCGCACCAGCGGGATCCTGCTTTACGGCATCGCGTTTATTGCCTCGCTGTTCTGGGCGGTAAGCGATGCGGGCTGGGATTTCTGGCCGCTCTTCTCCCGCCTGTTTACCTTTGCCGTGCTGGCGTTCCTGTGCGCCATCGTCTGGCCCTTCCTGCGTGCGGCAAACCACACTGCACCAAACAAAGCCCCCGCTTTTGGCGTCGCGGCGCTGCTCGCGGTGGCCATGCTGGTCAGCCTCGGCTGGATGTTTAAGCCGCAAACCCTTGTGGCAGCGAACGAGCCCGTTCCGGTGAAACCCGTTGCACCCGGCGAGCAGCAAAAGAACTGGGAACACTGGGGCAACACCACCCACGGCGACCGTTTCGCCGCGCTGGACCAGATTAACAAGCAAAACGTCAGCTCGCTGAAAGTCGCGTGGGTTGCGCACACCGGCGATATTCCGCAGAGCAACGGCTCGGGTGCGGAAGATCAGAACACCCCTCTGCAGATTGGCGACACGCTGTATGTCTGTACGCCGTACAGTAAAGTGCTGGCGCTGGACGTGGATTCCGGTAAAGAAAAATGGCGTTATGATTCGAAAGCGACCGCGCCGAACTGGCAGCGCTGCCGCGGTCTGGGCTACTTTGAAGATCATGCAAACGTGACGGCGTCACAGACCGGAACATCGCCAGCGGCATGCCCTCGCCGCCTGTTCCTGCCCACCACCGATGCCCGTCTGATTGCCATTAACGCGGATAATGGCAAGGTCTGCGACGACTTTGGCGACCACGGCACCGTGGATCTGAGCGTCGGCATGGGTGAGATCAAGCCCGGATATTATCAACAGACCTCCACGCCGCTGGTGGCCGGGAACGTTGTTGTCGTCGGCGGTCGCGTCGCGGATAACTACTCGACCGGTGAACCGCCGGGCGTGGTGCGCGCCTACGACGTTCACACCGGTAAACTGGCCTGGGCGTGGGATCCGGGTAATCCGAACCTGACCGGCCTGCCGCCGGAAGGCCAGACCTACACCCGCGGTACGCCGAACGTCTGGTCAGCGATGTCTTACGACGCCAAACTGAACCTGATCTACCTGCCAACCGGCAACGCCACGCCAGACTTCTGGGCGGGCGAGCGTACCGCGCTGGACGATAAGTACAGTTCCTCCATCGTCGCCGTCGACGCGGCCACCGGCCAGGTCCGCTGGCATTTCCAGACCACCCACCACGACCTGTGGGACTTCGACCTGCCTTCCCAGCCGCTGCTGTACGACCTGCCTGACGGTAAGGGCGGCACCACGCCGGTGCTGGTGCAGACCAGCAAGCAGGGCATGATCTTCATGCTTAACCGCGAAACCGGCAAGCCGGTGGCGAAGGTAGAGGAACGCCCTGTCCCGGCGGGTAACGTTGAAGGTGAACGCTACTCCCCAACCCAGCCGTACTCCGTTGGCATGCCGATGATTGGCAACCAGACGCTGACCGAGTCCGACATGTGGGGCGCCACACCTGTTGACCTGCTGCTGTGCCGCATTCAGTTTAAAGAGATGCGTCATCAGGGCGTCTTCACCCCGCCTGGTCTCGACCGTTCCCTGCAGTTTCCTGGCTCACTCGGCGGGATGAACTGGGGCAGCGTCTCCGTTGACCCGAACAACAGCCTGATGTTCGTCAACGATATGCGTCTGGGTCTGGCGAACTATATGGTGCCGCGCGCGAACGTGGCGAAAAATGCCAGCGGCATCGAGATGGGGATTGTTCCAATGGACGGCACGCCGTTCGGCGCGATGCGTGAACGCTTCCTGTCACCGCTGGGCATTCCGTGCCAGAAGCCGCCGTTTGGCACCATGTCAGCCGTTGACCTGAAAACCGGCAAGCTGGTGTGGCAGGTTCCTGTCGGCACGGTGGAAGATACCGGCCCGCTGGGCATTCGCATGCACATGCCAATCCCAATCGGTATGCCGACCCTGGGCGCGTCGCTCTCTACCCAGTCCGGTCTGCTGTTCTTTGCCGGTACCCAGGATTTCTACCTGCGCGCGTTTGATACCGCCACCGGGAAAGAGATCTGGAAAGATCGCCTGCCGGTTGGCAGCCAGTCCGGCCCGATGACCTACGTGTCGCCGAAAACCGGTAAGCAGTACATCATCATTAACGCCGGTGGCGCCCGCCAGTCGCCGGACCGTGGTGATTACGTTATCGCGTACGCGTTACCTGATAAGCAGTAACAGATGAAAAAAGGGACCTTTCGGTCCCTTTTTTTTGCCCGGTGGCGCTACGCTTACCGGGCCTACAGTTATACGTAGGTCGGGTAAGGCGAAGCCGCCACCCGACGCAACACGCCACTCAGAACGTCTCCCAGTTATCCCCGGAAACCGTCGCCGCCGGGCGTAACGGTACGTTCTGCGCCACCGGCGCAGCCGTCACCACGCGGCCCTGCTTTGCGCTGTTCAACCGAAACGCGCCAACCGCCTCGGTCAGACGCGCGCCCTGTTCTTCCAGAGACGCCGCCGCCGCGGAGGCTTCTTCCACCAGCGAGGCGTTCTGCTGGGTCACTTTATCCATCTCAGAAATCGCCTGGCTCACCTGCACAATACCGCGGCTCTGCTCATCGGACGCCGCGGCGATCTCCAGCATGATGTCGGTAACGCGTTTCACCGCGTCGACAATCTCATTCATGGTGTTACCGGCGGCAACAACCTCGCCGGAGCCCTGGTCGATCAGCGATACCGATTCGTTGATCAGGCTTTCGATCTCTTTTGCGGCATTCGCACTGCGGCTTGCCAGAGTGCGCACTTCACTTGCCACCACGGCAAATCCGCGCCCTTGTTCACCCGCACGGGCCGCTTCTACCGCCGCGTTAAGCGCCAGGATATTGGTCTGGAAGGCAATGCTGTTAATCACGGCGGTGATTTCAGAGATCTTCTTCGAGCTGCTGGAGATATTGCCCATGGTTTTCACCACGCCGGAGACCATCTGGCCGCCGCGGGTGGCTTTGCCGGAAGCATCTTCCGCCAGCTTGCTGGCATGATGGGCGTTATCGGCGTTCTGCTTCACCGTCGCGGTCAGCTGTTCCATGCTTGCGGCGGTTTGCTCGATGGCGGCAGCCTGCTGCTCGGTGCGGGAAGAGAGATCGGTGTTACCGGCAGAAATTTCGCTGGTGCCACGGTAGATTTCCTCCGCCCCCTGACGCACGGTGCCGACCGTTTTTTCAAGCGAGTGCTGCATGGTTTGCAGATCGCGCGTCAGGCGACCAATTTCGCTGCGCCCCGCCACGTCGTCCGGCATCGTCAGGTCGCCCTTAGCGATATTCTCGATACGTTTCGCTGCCCGCTGCAGCGGATTGATTACCGTGCGGCGCAGCACGACAAAGGTCATCGCCGTCAGCACCAGCGCCAGCGCAAACGCGCCCACCATAAACATCAGGCCCAGCTGCGTGCGGCTGTGCGCCTGCGCCGTGAGCGCATTGGCGCGGTCGGTACGGATCTTAATCGCCTTCAGCAGTACGGCGTTATAAGCGTCATCCAGCGGACGTGCCGTTTCGTTTTCGTGATTGATGATCGCTTCGAACATGCCGTTTTTGGCGAATTTCACCATCGGCTGCATGCCAGCAATATAGGCGTCGTAACGCGCCTTGAGATCCGCGTCCAGCGCTGCGCCCTCGGCGGTGCGCACGGCACGATTCATGTAGGCGGTAAAGCTCTCCTGGGACTGCTTAATGCGTGTTTCCGCCTCGCTGATGTTCTGCTTCATGGCGTCCATCTCCGCGATACGGCTTGCCGCACCGGCGTGGATCAGATTGATACGCGCGGTTCGCAGATGGTTTGAGCTGTTCGACAGCCCCATACGCACCTGAATTTCAGCTGTGACATCCTGCTGATCGTTATCGGCCTGCAGCAGGAAATAACCCGCAAGACCCGAGCTCAAGGCAAACAGAAGAATAATGCCACCGAGAATGGAGGAAAACAGCGGAACCAGCCTGATGTGATGCAAGAAGCTCAGCTTGCGCTGCGCCAGCATCGAAGTAGTGTTGTCCATGACCGTCGACTCTCTTGTAGGTAAGATGCGTAAAAACACGCCTGTTAAATAGTCATCGGCACGGCACAGATTAAGATTACGGCTAAAAACGCCGCACTGGTCACACTTTAGAGAAGATTATTAAAGAAACGCCAGCGGCTAAAAACCGCTGGCAGAAGAGTTACTTGTCGCCGAAATGGATAACGGTACGGATGGATTTTCCTTCGTGCATCAGATCAAACGCCTCGTTGATCTGCTCCAGCGGTAAGCGATGGGTAATGAACGGATCGAGCTGAATCTTGCCGACCATGGCATCTTCAACCATACCCGGAAGCTGGGTACGCCCCTTCACGCCGCCAAACGCGGAACCGCGCCATACGCGCCCGGTGACCAGTTGGAATGGACGGGTTTTAATCTCCTGACCCGCACCGGCCACGCCAATGATGATGCTCTCGCCCCAGCCTTTGTGGCAGCACTCCAGTGCGGAACGCATCACGTTCACGTTGCCGATACACTCAAAGCTGAAGTCCACGCCGCCGTCGGTCATCTCAACGATGACGTCCTGAATCGGCTTCTCGTGATCTTTCGGGTTTACGAAATCGGTCGCGCCCATTTCACCCGCCAGCCTGAATTTCTCCGGGTTAGTGTCGACCGCGATGATACGACCGGCCTTCGCCTGCACCGCGCCCTGAATCACCGCCAGACCAATGCCGCCGAGACCGAACACCGCCACGGTATCGCCCTCTTTGACTTTTGCCGTGTTATGCACCGCGCCAATACCGGTGGTCACGCCGCAGCCCAGCAGGCAGACTTTGTCCAGCGGCGCCTGCGGGTTCACCTTCGCCAGCGAGATCTCCGCGCAAACGGTGTATTCGCTGAAGGTGCTGGTGCCCATGTAGTGATAAACCGGCTCGCCGTTGTAAGAGAAACGGGTCGTCCCGTCCGGCATCAGCCCTTTCCCCTGGGTGGCTCGAACCGCCTGGCAGAGGTTAGTTTTGCCGGATTTACAGAACTTGCATTCACCGCATTCCGCGGTGTACAGCGGGATCACGTGATCGCCCGGCTTCAGGCTGGTCACGCCTTCGCCCACTTCCACTACAATCCCGCCGCCTTCATGACCGAGCACTGCCGGGAAGACGCCCTCCGGGTCATCGCCCGAGAGCGTAAACGCATCGGTATGGCACACGCCGGTATGGGTGATTTTGATCAGCACTTCGCCTTTCTTCGGCGGTGCCACGTCAATTTCAACGATTTTGAGCGGCTGGCCGGGGCCAAATGCAACTGCAGCGCGAGATTTCATATGCCTTCCCTTTTTTGTCAGGTATGTGGATTTATTTTAGATAAGAGCGCAGTAAATGGCCGACTTCCGCCATGCGTACGGCTCGCTGATCCGGCGTGGTGTCCCCCGCTACCAGCTCATCTTTGAGGTGAATTTCAACCATTTCGCCCATCAGGCCATTGGCAGCCCCGCGCACGGCGGCAATTTGCTGCAGGATGGCCAGGCAGGGGTCGCCCGACTCCAGCGCGCGTTCAAGGGCATCAACCTGACCCCGAATGCGACGGACGCGGGTAAGAATACGTTTTTTATCTTCGGGTGAATGCGGCATACGCCCTCCTGATACTATAGGGGGGTATGGTACCTATTTTGTTACCGCTGTGTAAACCTAAAGATTAAAGGGTTGAGGTTTTGTACAAAACTCGGGGGAGGCATTGAACACGCCAGATAACGAAGCAAAATAAAAAAGCGTAAAGTCTCATCCTGATAAGCCGATAAAAATAGGGACTTTTTTAATATAGGGATATTACATGCGTAAACTCATCTCCTCCATTGGGCTCATAGCAGGTATGGCTGTAGCCACACCCGCGGTGCACGCCAGCACGTTGACACAAACGTTGACCCGCTGCGACTCAACCTTTTTCAACGAGATTTATCATCAGCGAGCCAAACTCAGCCGCGTAGCCCCCTTAACGCTCAACAAGCATTCGCAGGCCTGGTTCAAAGCCCCTGAAGACGGCAATCGCACCATCTGGTTTGCCCAACCCCTGCATGAATTAAATCTGACGGTGTCGGGATATTACCTGCAAACCAGCAATCTCGATGAAATCAATTACGGTAAGTACTATTACTGGGGACTCATTTTCAAAGAGTCGCAAGAAGAAGTGATGTCCAGACTTGATCATTTATCCTGGAAAAAGGCGGGAGATGATTATGTTTCTCAGACAATGATTAAAATCAACCCAAACAGTGAGTGGGAAGACAACGCGCAGGCGGTGACAGGTATTGCTCCGGCAAAAGAAAGTACCGAAAAGCTGTTAATGCTCAGCAAAAGCAAAGACGGGACATTATTGCTCTGTACCGTTCAGGGAAATGTAACGCCTGACATGCTGACGACATTACGGCCTGATTTATCCGCAGGGGATGCGAAATGAAAAAGCTAACATGGCTGGTATTACTTATGCTGACAGGTTGTACCGGGACAAGTAAACCCCAGCCCCAGTCTACCCCCAAGCCACCGGCAGGCGTCATAAAAATCCTTGAAGATAAAAGAATTGCTTCGTATATCGATTTTCGGGTGATTTCAACTTATCAGGGTAACGATCACTTACGCCGCTTTTATTTCATCAATAACTACGCCGAGCAGACACTCATTATAAAAAATCCTCCCGTCTACATAGCGAGCTCACGGGCAATCGACGTGATTAACTGCGACAAAAACCAGCGTGCCGTTATGGCGCGAACCTATTTTTCGAAACCGTTCGCGGAAGGCGATGTCGTACATGTGACACAGGATGTGGGACAATGGGAAAGTTACCCGAAAGACTCTCTTTTTGGGATAATAGCGGAAAGCATGTGCAGTATTCCCGTTGAAAAACTCAAGCCAGAGCCAGCGAAAGATAATCGAAAACCGTTACTGGATGAATAAAATCTTCAGGACCTAAGCTTCTATGGACAGACTCGCTCTGCTCTATATTAAAGCGCGGGCTGGGCTGTCCGCTAACAAATAGCCTACCGTCCCCTGACAGCCTGCGCCAGCGTTTGCAGTTCCTCCTTCAGCCAGCGGGTCGCGCCCCGCTGGCCGCTGCGTTTATGCGAGTAAATTTTCACTTCAAACGTGCGTATCGGAAACGGTAGCGCAAAAATCCTGAGATCCGCTGTCTTAATCAGCTTCTCCGCGGCATAGCGGGGGATCGCCATCAGCAGGTCACTTTCCGCTACGATAAACGGTGCGCTTAGCATCGACGGCGTTTTGATCGCGATTTGTCGGGTAAAGCCCAATTGTTCAAGCCGCACGTCCAGAACGCCCTGCTTCTCATTCCACGGCGTAACCACCAGGTGCCGGGCCGCGAGATAATCCTCCAGCGTCAGCCGGGTCCGGCTTGCGTTGCTGATGACCACATACTCATCTTCAAACCAGCCGATCTCTTCCAGTTCCGGATGACGGATATCCTCCGGCGTGCTGAAGCCCAGCGCCAGATCCACTTCGCCCGCCAGCAGTTCCGTCAAAGCCGGGCTGTGCGGCAGATAGCGCAATTCAAAGCGTAAACCTGGGGCTGTAAGCTGCAGCCTGTGCATCAGAGCCGGAAAGATGCAAAGTGCGGTAAAGTCCGTTATCGCAATCTGCAAGCTCTCCGTACTGCTGGCTGCATCAAACTCCGGCTGCGGGGTCAGCTCATGATTCAGGAACGACAGTGCAGAAGCAATCGAAGGCGCAAGCTGAGAGGCATACACGCTGGGGGACATGCGGTGCCCTTCACGAAAAAACAGCGGGTCATTCAGGGTGGCGCGCAGGCGCGACAACGCATGGCTGAGCGCGGATGTGCTCATCGCCAGCTCGTCAGCGGCCAGCCGAACGGAACGGTGGCGGTATATCGCGTCGAAAACGGGCAGTAGGTTTAAATCAAGCCGTCTCAGTATCGGATGCATAATATTCATCATATGTTGATTTCATTGCACTTAATTCTTCGGACAATACGCCGTATGCTTAATGCCATCAATCAGGACACACGCTAAAAAGCAGGAAAAACAATGAGCATCACCCTTCGTCAGGCCCGTCCCGAAGATGCGGCGGCCATTTACGCCATGATTTACGAGCTGGCAGTGTATGAAAAAGCCCCGGAAGAAGTGGTTACCACGCCGGAGGAGATCCGGGAAACGCTCTTTGGCGCAGGTACTAAAACCGAGGCATTGATCGCGGAGTGTGAAGGCAAGATCGCCGGCTATGCCGTGTTCTTCACCAGCTATTCGACCTGGCTCGGACGCAACGGGATTTATATGGAAGACCTTTACGTTTCCCCAGATTATCGCGGCCTGGGGGCGGGAAAAGCACTGCTGAAACATATCGCCCAGCTCGCCGTACAACGGCAGTGCGGTCGCCTTGAATGGAGCGTGCTGGACTGGAACCAGCCCGCCATCGATTTTTATCTGAGCATTGGCGCGCTGCCGCAGTCCGAATGGGTGCGCTACCGTCTTGACGGAGAAGCGTTGCTCAAATTTGCCGAATAGCGGCACGCGCTACCCGAGAAGATCCCGCCCCGCGGGATCGCGCTTTCCTGCGTCGATCCCGTCTCAACAGTTTCTAAATTTATGCTACCCTTCCATAAATTTCATAAACATAGTGCAGAACGCCATGACGACAGTCCCTTTTATCCGCCCACAACTTACCCTGCCAGACGGTGCCGACAAGCTGCTGCTTCACTCCTGCTGCGCCCCCTGCTCGGGTGAAGTGATGGAGGCTATTCAGGCGTCGGGCATTGAGTACACCATTTTCTTCTATAACCCCAATATCCATCCGCAAAAGGAATACCTCATTCGTAAGGAGGAGAATATTCGCTTTGCGGAAAAGCACGGCGTGCCGTTTGTTGATGCCGATTACGACACCGATAACTGGTTTGAGCGTGCGAAAGGCATGGAATGGGAACCCGAGCGCGGCGTCCGCTGCACCATGTGCTTCGATATGCGTTTCGAGCGCACGGCGCTCTATGCGGCAGAAAATGGATTCAGCGTCATCAGCAGCTCGCTGGGGATCTCCCGCTGGAAGAACATGCAGCAGATAAACGACTGCGGCCAGCGTGCGGCCGCGCGCTATCCGGGTATGGTTTACTGGGACTATAACTGGCGCAAACAGGGCGGATCCTCACGCATGATTGAGATCAGCAAGCGGGAACAGTTTTACCAGCAGGAATATTGCGGGTGCGTTTATTCGCTGAGGGACAGTAACCTGCACCGTAAGTCTCAGGGTCGCCCGCTGATCCGCATCGGGAAACTGTATTACGGTCAGGATGACAATGAGAAATAACGGATTCCCGGTATAGAGATATATCCGAAAACCGCCCTGTCAGGTGCCGAATTTAGCCTTGCGTCTCCCACATCCGCAAAGAGCGGCTATCCTTTAACTATCAACAAAAGGAGGCAAAAATGTCTGATATCGGTACTGATAAAAACACCCAGTTTGCTGAAGACAAGGCAAAAAATAAATTTGATGAACTTGCAGGTTCAGCGCAGCAGCAGTTTGGTGAATTCGTCGATTCACCAAAACATCAGGTAAAAGGTGCCGCGAAAAAATACGCCGCTCAGGCTAGCGATGCCGTTTCCGACGTCACAGAAGCGGTCAGAAATAATCCCCTCACCGGCCTCATCGCCGCGGGTGCTGTCGGTATTGTTCTCGGCCTGTTGCTGGGTCGAAAATAAATCAGAGCCCTTCGGGGCTTTATTTTTGTCATCAGCTAAATAACCGTACCATGCGGTCTAACTCATCCTCTTTCACGGCACGTGAAAGATAATATCCCTGAAAGTTTTTAACGCCCAGCGCGACGAGTTTCTCGAACTTTTCTTCGCTATCAACCCCTTCTGCAATACAGTCAGTGCCGGTCATGTCGCTATAAATCTGAATCGCTTTTATCAAATTGTAGTCATTGTCATTTGCCACAAAGTGATCGACGATGTCCCGATCCAGCTTGAGTCCATCGAAATGGACCTGGCGCACCGGGAACATAGTTTGATGGTTAGAAAAGCAGTCATCCAGAAATAAACGACACCCCGTTTTGCGTAAATGCCGCATGGTTTCAGGGATCCTTTTATCCTTCGTCACGTCAATATCCTCTGCAAATTCAAAGACCAGCTTTTCCGCCCACTGCGGTTTAAGCAGCATATCGATGGCCTTTCGTGCCATATCAGGCAAGGCATTTCCGGAAGCCAGACGAGGTGGGATATTCACAGAAAAATAATATTTTCCGTTATACTTATTAATACCTAAAACGGCAGCATGGATGACCAACGCCGTTATTTTCAGCCATATTTCATGATTGGTAATATCCGTTAAAAAACTGGCAGGTTTGACAATTTTACCGTTTTTATTCCAGCGAATCAGGATTTCAAACCCAACCCCTTTTTTATCCCGATCGGTAATAATCTGATATGCCGGAAATATTTCGCGATTACGTAGGGCATTAAAAATGTCGGTTTCCTTCTCCGTGAGCCCCGTTTTTTGACGTGGGTGTTTAGCAGGCATTTCTGCTTTAAAATTATGCGGATCGTGTAGCCAACGCTTAATTAAGTGTAATTTAAGCACACCTTCCTTACGGTGGGTATACACCGTTTTATTCGACAACCCCATTCTATCGCACATTTCTTTTACGGACATGCCGCGGTAGAAACTTAATAATACGTCAATTTCTCTTCGTGTTAACCACTTGAGATTTTCTTGCGAGGAAATATCCATGTAGCGTTCGCGTAATGCGCGAGAGCGATCCTTAAAACTTTTGTAATGGGTATGAAAACAGGCTATTACATCAGAAACGCTGGCTACGCGAATCAATGATAGTTGATAGCGGTTATTTAAAAGACTGCCCAGCGTGCGGTACAGCCAGCCATCAGGAATATCACCATACAGGGTGACATGCCGAATAACGGGGAGTGCATTGAGTACCGAGGCCAGTCGCTTCAGGCTTTCCAGGAGGTTGACCACGCCTTTCCCGAGAAACACCACGATATGGGCATCCTGATTTTTAAGGATATTTTCAATATCCTGTTGAGATGCCTCATCTCCGTTAAAGTGGATCCGGGAAGCATGGATTCCGTATTTATTAAGGATCGAACAATATCCCTGGAATGTGAAACCGCAGGCTGAGATGACAAACTTATGTTCATCGCACGCCCCATTTCTGAGAGAAATTTTGTGGGTCATAACCTGCTCCTGGGCACCAAAGCGCCATTTCCATTTGAGTATGCGTAAAATTTATTGCATCTGTTGCGAAGTATAATTTTACAGTAGCACCCAGGGTTAAGAAACTGTTATCAGCCTAATTCACCGGAACATCTTTGCGTTAATCACCCGCGTTTAAATATACTTTTCTTTTCAAATAACCACGGCAAATGTTTTATTCTCAGGGTATAATGAAAATTCCGAAAAAGAAGACTGGATACTTCATCTATCGGCTCATTCAAATACGAGAAAAATGCTATGGATAATCATATCTCATCCAGGGCCTTGCTACATCGAAGGGATGTTATAAAAAACAATCCACGATTCGGTGAGGCAATATTAGAGCACTACACAATTAATGACACCATCTACAAAAAACAACCTTTGTTCTACAAGACAATGCTGCAGGAATCACGGTTCAACATTATCCTCTCCATGTGTTGTTTTATTTTTGGAAATCAGGCCGAGTCAGTCTCAGAAATTAAAGAGTTATGCTCTCGCTATAAGATAGCCAGCCCCAACAGCGTTATTGCGATCATCACGATACTCAGAACCACCGGGCGCATCAGGACCTGGCGCTGTACGGAAGACAGACGCAAAACGAGAATCGCGCCAACCGAAAAAGGCCTGAATGAACTTAAGCGATATATGTCCGGCGCTTTTTTGCCCGTCAGTATTCTTTACCCAACATTCAATATTAACGTGAACCTGCTGGATAATGATATTTTGAGAAATAACTTTTTCCGCCGCGCGGCAGAATATCTTTTTCGGGGATTAACGTTCAGAAAGGTGTTGCCTGAAGTGGGATTATTTATCGATAAAGATGGCGGGCGTATGATTATGCTTTATCTTTACCTGCAGGCTATGAAAAATAAATCTGCCCATGGTGCCGTTATCGACTATTCAGCCAGCACGCTCGCAAAAGAATTTTTTGTATCGCGCATCCACGTCAACCGGATTATCAAATCGGCTCAGGAGGCAGGCTATCTGAAAGATCGGGGTGATGGTCGGCTATCGGTCTATCCGGCGTTTATCGAACTCGTCGAAAATTATGCCGGGTTATATTTTGCGTATGTTACGCATTACATCAACGTTGTTCCTAAAGAGCGACGCCACGTTCACAACGTGACGTCAACCGTATAATCCACCAGGCGTTCGGTATCCCGAACGCCTTTCACTTATCTTTCCCGCAGCGCCTCTTTTGCCTTGTTCAGCGGTTTCAACAGATAATCCAGAATGGTTTTGCTGCCGGTTTTAATATCAACAGTGGCAATCATGCCCGGAAAGACCGGAAATTCCTGACCCTGCTTATTGGTCAGATGGTTACTGTCGGTACGAATATAGACGCGATAGTAATAAACATCTCTTTTCACCTCATCCTGCAGGGTGTCCGGCGAAATCATGGTCACTTCCCCTTCCAGCCCACCGTAAATGGAGTAGTCATAGGCCGTCACTTTCACCAGCGCCTTCTGGCCGGGATGGATAAACGCCACATCGCGCGGTGAAATTTTCGCTTCTACCACCATCTGATCGTCAAGCGGAACCAGACTCATCAGCTTGCCGTTCGGCGGGATGACGCCGCCCACGGTCGTGACGTCAATATCCTTCACGATCCCGCGAACCGGCGCATTGAAGGTCAGTCGGGTCAGGGAGTCTTCCCGCCCCTTCATCACCGAACGCTGGGCTTCAATCTCCGCATTGGCTTTCGCCAGCTCTTCGCGGGCGCGGACGTAATACTGGTTTTTCATCTCGGTGATTTTATTCTCAAGCTCATTTTTTTGACGCTCAAGACGCAGCACCTCCACCTTGCTGGCCGCCCCCTGGGTCACCAGCGGACGGGTCAACGACAGCTCGCGCTGCACCAGCTCGGCACCCTGACGTAAACCAGCCAGCCCTTTTTCAAGGCTCTCGCGACGGGACTGATAGAGCGCCGTTTCCTGCTTAACCAGCTCAACGTCGTCATCCAGCTCCTCGGGAAACGTCAGCTCCGTGTCGTTAACTTCGGCCTTCAGGCGTGCCGCCGTGGCCAGCGCCGCATTCAGACGCGACTCGCTCTCCAGCACGCTCGACTCGGTTTTTGTCCGATCAAGCTGCGCGAGCTGCTGGCCGCGCTCGACGATGTCGCCTTCGCGCACCATCAGGCTGTGGATAATGCCGCCTTCCAGGGACTGGATGACCTGCTCATGCGAAGACGGTATCACCTTGCCGCTGCCTGTCGTCACCTCATCAAGATGGAACAGGCTCGCCCAGGCGATAAACACCACCAGCAGGGCGAACAGGGACCATGCCACCAGGGTAGAGCGCGGAAGACGCGGCTCCTTCAGTCGGCTATTAAAACGGGAGAAATCATTCATGCCGCCCCCTCCTCTGCAACCGCCGCCGGTTTCATGGTCACGGTGCGCTGCGCTGTCTTTTGCGGCGCCATACCATGCTGGTGCAGGATGGCGTCGCGCGGGCCGTCCATCACCACCTTGCCGTTTTCCAGCACGATGATGCGGTCGACCAGGTCCAGAATCGGCAGGCGATGCGTCGCCACCACCAGCGTCCGACGCTTACCCAGCCATGTGTGAAGATGCTGAATAAACTGCTTCTCGCTCATTTCGTCCAGCCAGGCGGTAGGCTCGTCCAGCAGCAGAATAGTCGGCGAGGTGATCAGGGCGCGCGCCAGCAGCAGCGCCTGACGCTGTCCGCCCGAGAGTCCCGTTCCGCCCTCGTTGATGATAGTGTTCAGCCCCATTTTCTGTTTGCGCACAAACTCCAGCGCGCCGCTGTTGACCAGCGCCTGGTGAATCTCATCGTCGGTCGCCAGCGGGTTACCCATCAGGATGTTGTCCCGCACGGAGCCAAAGAACAGACGGGCCTGCTGGCTCAGCAGCTGCATGTCGCGACGCACGTCGGCCGGGTCGAGGTGATTGAGGGCAATATCGTCCAGCAGAATGCTGCCCTGCTGCGGCTCCTGCATGCCCGCCAGAAGCTGTAACAGCGTGCTTTTGCCGGAGCCATTGCGCCCGAGCACCGCCACGCGTTCTCCGGCGCGGATCTGCAGCTTGCTGATGTTGAGCACGGTGAGTTTCTCTTCCTCGTCGTAGTAAAACCCCACGTTCTCAAGGGCATAGTCGCCGCGCAGGTGGGCTTTGTGCACCTTCTTGCCGTGCTGCGGATCGTCAATCGGCCGCTGCATCAGGTCGTCCAGCCCCTTACGGGCCACTTTTGCCGACTGCCAGCGCGAGAGCACGCCTGAGATCTGCGACAGCGGCGCAATGGTCCGCGACGCCAGAATCGAGGTACCCACCAGCGCACCGGTGGTCATGTCGCCGCTGATGACCAGATAGCAGCCCACCAGCAGCACTACCGCGTAAACAATGGACTGCACCTCCTGGGTCCAGGTAAGCAGCAGGCCCGTCAGCCAGCGCTGCTTCATGCCGACGCTGGCGGCAACGTCGTTGGTGTTATTCCACTGATTCTGGAAACGCTGCTCGGCGCGCATCAGCTTGATGTCTTCAATGCCCTGCACCGCTTCCACCAGCGTGGCGTTACGAATGGCGGATTCACGCATCCCTTCGCTGGAGAGTTTCCCCAGCGGGCGCTGCACCAGCAGGCCCGGAATAAGCAGCAGCGGCACGGCGAGCAGGACCACCAGCACCAGCGGACCGCCAATCATCCACAGAATGAAGACGAACAGCAGGAAGAACGGCAGATCGGAGAGGGCCGCAATGGTCGTCGAGGTGATCAGCTCGCGCACCGACTCCAGCTCGCGGATCTGAGCGATAAACGATCCGGTTGATTTCGAGCGCGCGCCGTTTTTAATCCGCAGCGCGTGGGCAAAAACGCGTTCAGAGATGCGCAGATCGGCGCGCTTCCCCACCACGTCAGAAATGTGTACGCGCAGCATGCGCATGATGAATTCGAACACGATGGCAATCATCACGCCGCCAAACAGCACCCACAGCGTGGCTTCTGACTGCGACGGTACCACCCTGTCGTAGACCTGCATGGAGAAGACCATGCCGGAAAGCGCCAGCACGTTGGCGACCAGCGCCACCAGCATAATGTCGCTGTAGCGTCGCCAGTCCTTCAGCGCCAGCTGCCAGAACCAGTTTTTCTCATACGGTTTGATGTAGTCATCCACGCGGGCATCCGGCGTGGACTCGAGCGGGCGCAGCACCATCAGGCCCTTTAATCGCGACCCGAGCGCCTCGCGCGTCAGCGTCGTCTCCAGGCCGCCGTCGCCGCTGAACTGCAGGCTGACGTTGCCTTCGTTGTCCATGCGGTTGATCACCGCAATCTGCCCGCCGGTGAATTCTGCCAGCAGCGGCAGACGCCACGGATCGAGGGAGACCGCTTCCGCCGCCACCACACGCATCCCCAGCCCAAGCTGGCGCGCCATCTCCTCCAGCACCAGCTGGCGCGGCGACTGGCTTTCATGGTTAATCGTGACCCGAACGTGCTCCACCGAAAAGTCCAGCCGGTAGTGCTTCGCGATGATGAGCATGCCCTGCAGCCAGGGTTCGTACTGTGGATGTGTCTTCATAATCTCCGGGTTAACGCAATTCGTGTAAAAAAACGCCAAAAGGCCGCGGGGATCGCTCCCCGCGGCGTTGTTTTACGCAATTAACAGTTGATGGTTCGCCAGCAGCGTCGCCAGATCCGTCTGCACGCCGTTCAGCGTCACCAGGGTGGTTGGCGAGAACTGACCGCCGGTACCGTCCAGGTCAACCTGGATCTCGGTATTGCTGCCGTTCTGCACCACGCGGATGTAATCGCTGATATTGCCCGCGCTGCTGTCCAGCGTGGCCACGCCGTTCACGTAGCTCGCCGAGCCCGTGCCGGTATAGCCGCTGCCGGAAAGCAGATCGCGCAGGTCAATACGATCCGTGTCCGCCGTCCCTTCCCAGGTGCCGACCGTAAAGCCGTTCACCACGTCGTGACCGTTACCGCCCGTGGCATCCGAGGCGTTGATCAGCTTGTAGAGCAGCGTATCGTGGCCGCCGCTGCCGATGTTGAAGGTGTCGTTTCCGCCGCGGCCTTCGAACCGGTTATCACCGCTGTTGCCGGTGATGACGTCGTCGTAATCCGAGCCGTTAATCCCTTCAATGTTCAGCAGACGCGTGGTGCCGAAGCCGGTGTCCTGCGCGGTTGAGAGGCGCAGGTCAACGGTCACGCCAGAGGTCGCATTGCGGTAATCCACCACGTCCATCCCACCGGTGTTGCTCCAGGTGTCATGGTCGGAATGGGTAGTCCAGCCGCCGGAACCGTTGTAGGTATAGGTACCCTGCTCTGCGATAAAGGTGTCGTTATACCCGGTTCCGGTAATGGTTCCGCTGTTGCCGCCTGTGGCCGCTTCGGCCGTCAGGACGTAGCCCTCTTTGCCGTTGCCCGCTTCCAGACCGCTCCAGGTGACGTTATCCGACACGCCGTTGGTGATCTTCAGGATCTCGGCCGAATAGGTTTCATTCGGATCCAGCCCGTAGAAGCTCACCAGCGCGGAGGTGTCGTTCGACCCGATACCGGACTGGGCGTTGATGATCTGCGAGGCCACCAGCACGCCCGCGGCGTTGTACAGGTTGACCGTATTGCCGTAGTAGGCGTTGATGCCCTCGCTGTCGACAATGTGCAGATGCATCGCGGTGCCATCAGCAATGGTTTTGCTGTTTTGCACCAGCACCACCTTGCCGTTCTGCTGAGAGACCAGCAGATCCTGCGCGCCGTCCCAGTTGTAGTCCACTGCCGCCACGCCGGTGGCGTAAGCAATGCCGGACGCCAGTTGGCTTGAGGTCCAGGTGGAGCCGTAGCCGTTGTTGGTGAACAGGGTCGCCGTCTGCGAGCCGCCGTAGGTGCTGAGCTTGATGATGTCCATCTGCCCGTCACCGTTCCAGTCCACCGCCACCGACAGATAGCCCGCCGCTGCGTTAGAGGCCTCGACCGCGCTCTTGGTGGCCGAGAGCTTCCCGGTACCGTCGTTGTAGTAGATCACCCCGCCGTTGTTGTTGTAGCTGCTGCCCAGGTACAGATCCATGTAGCCATCGCCGTTGAAGTCTGCCCACGTCATGGACGCCGCCGTGGTGGTATTCGAGGCGTTAGCCACAAACACGTTCGTCAGGTTCTGACCGATGGATAACGTCCCGTTACCGTTGTTGTTGATCACGGTTAACGAGTACGCGCCGCTGCGGTTGGTGTGCTGAACAATATCCACCGTACCGTCGTTGTTCAGGTCAACGCCGGAGATTTCGCGCCCGGAATCAAACTGGCCGTAGAAACCGCCTTCTCCACCGGTGCCGTCCGGCGACAGGACACCCTTGTTGTTCACCAGATAGGTCAGGGAGTCCATACCGGCATCGCCGTACGCCAGATCCAGATACCCATCCCCGGTTTTATCGTACGCAATCACACCGCCGTACCAGATGGTGGTCCCCATTGCCAGCTGACTGGCGTTATAGGTGCTGCCATCGTAGGTCCACATCACCTGCGTTGACCCGGCGTAGGTATTTTCCGTCGCGAAAATGTCCTGCGTGCCGTTACGGTCAAAGTCGGCGGCGGTCTGGCTCACCACGTAGTAGTTACGGGTGTTAGTCAGCGTATTGCCGGCATAGGTCGAGCTATCGCTGCTGGAGTAAGACTGGCCGTTAGCGATGATATTCCACAGACCGCTGCTGTTCATGCCGAGGGTCATGGTGGAGTTGTTGCTGTTCCCCGCCGTGGTTGCCCAGTCGGTGTTCACCGAGGTGGTATCAATCACCAGGCTACCGGTCGCCGTACCCGTGGTATTGCCGTTACCCGCGCTGCTCTTCACCTGCGCGGTCACGCTGTAGCTCGCCACGCCCAGCGCATCGCCGTCCGGGATCTGCAGATACCAGGTGTTATGATCCGGGTCGACCACCACCGCGCCGCCGGTCTGGGAGGTGTAGGTTTTGCCGTTCACCGTCACCACCAGATATTCACCGTTCACCAGGTCAGCGGAGACGGTACCGGTGACGATCGGCGTGGTATCAGACGTGGTCTGCGCGGTAATCGCCGCCGTGGTGGTCGGGATGCTGGTATCAACGTTCAGCACGAAGCCGTCGGATTCCGTGTAGTTTCCGGCCCTGTCGGTGACGCGCACGATGTAGGTGTGATTCCCGTCGCTCAGGCCGTTGTCCTGGAAGGACCAGCTTGCGCTGCCGTTCATGGTCACCTGGCCGAGCAGGACCCCGTCACGGTAAAGCTGCACGATCTCGCCGTCATCCGGGGCGCGGTTAAGCGTCCCGTTGATCAGCGGCGAGTTATCGTCCGTTGCCACCGCGCTGCCAAAGGTGCCCTGACGCTCACCTTCACCGTCGGTGTAGCTCACGACCGTGCCAACCGTGGTCGGCGGCGTGGTGTCTACCGTGACGACCTGAGACGCGGTGGACCCCACGTTGCCCGCCTGGTCGATAATCCGCACCTGGTAGGTGTAGTCCCCGTCAGGCAGATCGCGGGTATCGGTGTAGCTCCAGCGCTGGTTGGTGACCGTGGTATCGAGCCAGGTATTCCCGCCGTCGAGGCTGATCTGTACGCGCTCGTCGCTTGCCAGCGCGCTGCCCAGCGAACCGTTGATGGTCAGCGTGGTGTCCATGGTGATGAAATCACTGCCGGACTGGCCGGTATCTTCGCTGATGCTGTCGATGGTGACGCCGTACTGCGGCGCCTGCGTATCCACCGTCACCGCCTGCGAGGTGGTGGCTCCAACGTTCCCCGCCAGGTCAACGACCCGCACCTGGTAGTTATGGCTGCCGTCGGTCAGGGTTCGCGTGTCGCTGTAGCTCCACTGCGTCCCGCTTACGGTGGCGTATACCCAGGTCGTGCCGCCGTCCATGCTCACCTGCACGAATTCACCCGCGCCGAGTTCTGCGCCGAGCGTTCCGTGCAGCGTGTACGAGGTCGAACTGGTCAGGAAGTCGTTATTATCGAAGCCGGTATCCACGGTAATGTTATCCACGGTCACCGTAATCGCCGCATCCGGGGCGACCGTATCGACGGTCACCTGCTGATGGGCGCTGGCCCCCACGTTACCGGCGGCATCCACCACGCGGACGTAGTAGTCATAGGTCTGGTTACCCAGCGTGCGGCTATCGACGTAGTACCAGCTGTTGCCGGTGACGATCACGTTCTGCCAGGTGACGCCGCCGTCGATGCTGATCTGGGCGTATTCGCCGTCGGCCAGCGTCGCGCCGAGCGAGCCGTGCAACGTCAGGGACGTGTCGCGAGTGATAAAGTCGCTGCTGCTCAGGCCGGTATCGTCGCTGATGCTGTCGATGGCGATCGTTTTGCTGGCGTCCGGCGCAACGGTATCAATGGTCACCACCTGAGAGGCGGTGGCGCTGATGTTGCCCGCATCGTCAATCACGCGCAGCTGGTAGTTGTAATCCCCGTCGGCCAGCGTACGGCCATCGACATACGTCCAGCTCAGGCCGCTGACGCTGACGTCGGTCCAGGTGACGCCGCCGTCAAGGCTGATCTGCGCGTGGTCGCCGCTGCCCAGCGCCGCGCCCAGCGTCCCTTTCAGGCTGATCTGGTTGTCGCTGGTGATAAAGTCGCTGCCGGACAGGCCGGTATCCTGCGTAATGGAATCCACGGTAATGGTGGTTGCCGCAGGCTTCGTCAGGTCAATCACCACGTCCTGGCTGTCCGTGGCCCCCACGTTGCCCGCGTTATCAATCACGCGGACCTGGTACTGATACGTCCCGTCCGTCAGGGTGCGGCCATCGGCGTAGCGCCAGGTGGTGCCGGTCACGGTCAGGTCAATCCAGGTGACGCCGCCGTCGAGGCTGATCTGCGCCTTCTCGTTATTACCGAGCTGCGCGGTCAGCGAGCCGTTGACGACGACCTGGCTGTCGTTGGTGATGAAATCCGTTGCGCTCAGGCCGGTGTCGTTTTGCAGCGAATCAATAGCGATCCCCATCGACGGCGCAGTCAGATCGACCGTGACGGTATGGTTATCGCTGGCGCTGTTGCCGATGGTATTGCTGACCTGCGCGTTAATCACGTACGAGCCGCCGTCTGCCAGCGCGGTCACGTCAGCGCTTCCCACCGTGTAGCTCCAGGTACCGTCATTCTGGACGGTAGCCGCATAGGTTTTACCGTTCAGCGTGATGGTCACCGTCTGGCCTGCCGGCGCATCGGTGGTGCCGCTGATGACCAGCGGCGTGCCGTGCTCTGCGGCGTTGACGATGTCGTCCTGCGCAAAGGTGTTAATGGTGATGGTTGGAACATCGCCGTTCAGCGTCACGTCGTGCGTTGCGCTGCCCGGGTTGCCCGCCTTGTCGCTCACCGACGCGGTGATGGTGTACTCCCCGTCGCTCAGGCCGAGGAAATCACGGCCCGGCACGAAGACCGACCACGATCCGTCTGCCCCGACGGTCGCCTGATAGCTGTGCCCGTTGAAGGAGACGGTCACCGTCTGGCCCTGTTCCGCCGTGGTCGTGCCGCGGATGGTCTGGCCCGTCAGCTGCTCCGCGTTGTTGACGATATCGTCATCGGCCACGGTGCTGATGGTCACGGTTGGCGCGACGGTATCCACTGTTAAGGTGTGCGTGGTCTGGCCGTTATTACCCGCTTTATCGTTGACGGAGGCGGTGACCGTCAGCGCGCCCTGGCTCAGGGCGGCCAGGTCGGCTGCCGGCACGTCGAGCGTCCAGGTGCCGTCGCTGCCGACAAGCGCAGTGTAGGTTTTGCCGCCCAGCGTCACGGTAACGGTCTGACCCGCCTCCGCGCTGGAAGATCCGTGCACGGTCAGCGGCTGCTGCGCTTCCGCGGCGTTCAGCATGTCGTCAACCGACAGCGTCCCAATGCTCACCACCGGCGCAGTAGTATCCACGCTGATGCCGTGCGTTGCCGACGCGCTGTTGCCCGCGCTGTCCTGTGCCGATACGGACACCTGATAGCGCGCGCCATCGGCCAGGGCGCCCACGTCGGCGGCCGGTACGGTGGTCGTCCAGGTGCCGTCGTTCTGAATCGTGGCGGTATAGGTCTTGCCGTTCAGGGTCACGGTGACCTGAGTCCCGCTGGCGAGCTGCGCGCTGGAGCCGTTAATCACCAGTGACGAACCGGCTTCAGCCGCGTTGATGACGTCGTCACCGCTAACGGTGTTCACCGTCAGCGCCACGGAGGCGGTGTTGATCACCAAGTCATGGGTCTGGGTGCTGCTGTTACCCGCGCTGTCGGTAATGGTCGCGCTGAGGGTCACGGTGCCGTCGGTCAGCGCGGAAATCACGCTGGCCGGAACGCCCACGCTCCAGTTGCCGCTGGCGTCAACGGTAGTGGTGTACTGGTGCGAACCGAGGGTGATAACCACTTTATCACCGACGTTCGCGCCGGTTGCCGACCCGCTGACGATCTGCGCCTGGCCGTGCTCCACGCTGTTAATCACGTCATCGCCCGCCACCACGTTAAAGCTGACGGTCGGCGGCGTGGTATCAAGCGTAATCGTCTTACCCGCGCTGCCCGGGTTCCCCGCCGCGTCGCTCACGCTCACCTGCACGGTGTAGCCGCTATCCGCCAGTGCGGTCAGATCGCTGCCCGGAACGTTCACGCTCCAGACGCCGCCCTGCTGCACCTGGGCGGTATAGCTCTTCCCGCCCAGCGTCACGGTGACCGTCTGCCCGGCTTCCGCCGTGGTAGTGCCGGAGATAGCAACGCCCGCAGCCGCTTCGCTGCCGTTAATCACGTTATCGCCTGCGACCGTATCAATGGTCACGGTTGGCGCAGTCGCGTCCACGCTGTACTCCCGGCCCGCCGACGCGCTGTTGCCGTGCGCGTTGGTGACACTCACCTGCACGCTGGCGTCACCGTCTTTCAGGCCCGCGAGATCTGCGGACGGCACGGTGGCCGTCCAGTTACCGTCAGCATCCACCTTCGCGGTGTACGTCTTGCCGCCGAAGCTAACCGTAACGGTCTGGTTTTCCTCCACGTTCGAGGTGCTGCCGGAGAGCACCAGATCCACACCTTTCTCCGCCGCGTTAATCACGTCGTCGGTGGCAATCGCATCGATGCTGATAGCCACCGCCGCCAGATCGACGGTCACGTCATGGCTGATGGTCACCGGGTTGCCCGCCGCGCTCTGGCCTGCAACGGTCACGGTGACCGTACCTGCTGCGAAGGCCGCGACGTCTGCCGCCGGGATCGCCGCGCTCCAGGAACCGTCTGCCAGCACGGAGGCCGCATAGGTTTTGCCATTGACGGTCACGGTGAGCGTTGTGCCTGCCGCCAGCCCGTCGCTGGTGCCGGAGACGATCAGGTTTTGAGTATGTTCGATGCTGTTAATCACATCGTCGCCCGCGACGGTATCGACGCGCAGGCCCGGCAGGTTAGCGTCGATCGCGATCTCGCGCTCGCCGGTCCCGGTATTGCCATGGCCGTTGGTGACGGTTGCTGACACGGTCAAATCGCCATTGCCCAGCGCCGTCAGGACGGACTCCGGCACGTTCACGGACCAGGTCAGATCGCTCTGCACCGTCGCGGTGTAGGTGTTACCGCCAATGGTCACGGTGACGGTATTGCCCGCTTCCGCGTTCGTTACCTTGCCGCTGAGGGTCTGGCCCGCGGCCACTTCCGCCGCGTTGATAACGTTATCGCCCGCGATGGTGTTGATGGTGACGCCCGGCAGCGCGGTATCCACCTGCAGATTCGCGGTGTTGCTCACGCTGTTGCCCACGCCGTTGGTCGCGGCCGCGCTCAGGGTGTAGTTGGCTTCGCCCAGGCTCGCCAGATCCGCCGCCGGGACCGTCAGGCTCCAGGTGCCGTCTGCGGCGGTCGTCGCCGTGTAGTTTTTGCCGTTCAGGGTCACGGTCACCACGGTGCCTTCCGCCAGGTTGGCGCTGGTGCCGCTCACGCTCAGATCCTGACCTTTCTCCACCGCATTCAGCACGTTGTCACCGCTGATGGCGTTGAAGCTGACCGATGGCAGACCGGTATCGACGGTCACGTTATGGCTGCCGGTGCCGGTGTTGCCCGCCGCGTCTGTGACGGACGCAGTCACGGTCACGGTGCCGTCGCTGAGGCCGGAAATGACGCTGGCCGGTACGCCCACGCTCCAGTTACCCGCCGCGTCCAGCACGGTGGTGTACGTCTGGCCGCCGATGGTGACGGTGACCTTATCGCCCGCGGCCGCGCCGGTGGCGGTACCGCTGATGATGTGCGCCTGGCTGTGTTCTGCGAGGTTAATAACATCGTCACCCGCTACGGTGCTGATGGTCACCGCCGGAACGGTGACGTCCACCGTCAGGTTGTGATCAACGGACACCGGGTTACCCGCCTTGTCGCTGACGCTTGCGGTCACGGTCACACTGCCGTCCGTCAGGGCCGCTACATCGGCCGCCGGGACGTTCAGCGTCCAGCTGCCGTCCGCGCTGACGGTGGTGGTGTAGTCTTTGCCGTTCAGCGACACGGTCACCGTCTGGCCCGCTTCGGCAGAGCTGCTGCCGGACACGGTCAGATCGCTCTTCGCTTCGGCGGCATTAAGAATGTTGTCCGTCGCCAGGGTGTTGATGGTCACGCTCGGCGCGGTCGCATCCACGCTGTACTCGCGGCCCGCCGAGGCGCTGTTGCCGTTCACGTTGGTGACGCTCACCTGCACGCTGGCGTCGCCGTCCTTCAGGCCAGCCAGATCCGCAGACGGTACGGTACAGGTCCAGTTGCCGCTGTCGTCCACTGTCGCACTATAGATTTTGCCGTTCAGGCTGATGGTCACGGTCTGCCCGGCTTCCACGTTGATGGTCGCACCGGACAGCACCAGATCCGCGCCCTTCTCCGCCGCGTTAATCACGTCGTCGGTGGCAATCGCATTGATGCTGATGGCAACGGTCGCCAGATCTACCGTCACATCGTGGCTGATGGTAATCGGATTGCCCGCAGCGCTGTCGCCAGTGACGCTGATTTTGACGGTGCCTTCCGGCCACGCGCTCACGTCGGTAGACGGCACAGCCGCGCTCCAGCTGCCGTCCGCCAGCACCGTGGCCGCATAGTCTTTGCCGTTGATGGTGACGGTCAGCGTCGTGCCCGGTGCCAGCCCGTCGCTGGAGCCGGTGACAATGAGATTCTGCGCATGCTCAATGCTGTTGATGACGTTGTCGCCCGCCACGGTGTCCACACGCAGGCCCGGCAGGTTAGCGTCGATCGCGATCTCGCGCTCGCCGGTGCCGGTGTTGCCGTGGCCGTTGGTGACGGTCGCCGTCACGCTCAGGCTGCCGTTGCCCAGCGCGGTCAGCACGTCCGACGGCACGTTGACGGACCAGGTCAGGTCGTTCTGCACCGTTGCGGTGTAGCTGTTGTCACCAATGGTCACGGTCACGATATTGCCCGCTTCGGCATTCGCCACGGTGCCGCTCAGGGTCTGGCCTGCGGCCACTTCCGCCGCATTAATGACGTTATCGCCCGCCACGGTGTTAATGGTGACCGTCGGCAGCGCGGTGTCCACCAGCAGGTTCGCGGTGTTGCTGACGCTGTTGCCCACGCCGTTGGTGGCGGTCGCATTCAGGGTGTAGTTGGCCTGACCCAGACCGGCCAGATCCGCCGCCGGAACCGCCAGGCTCCAGGTGCCGTCTGCCGCGGTCGTCGCCGTGTAGTTTTTGCCGTTCAGGGTCACGGTCACCACGGTGCCTTCCGCCAGGTTGGCGCTGGTGCCGCTCACGCTCAGGTCCTGACCTTTCTCCACCGCATTCAGCACGTTGTCACCGCTGATGGCGTTGAAGGCCACGGACGGCAGACCGGTATCGACGGTCACGCTATGCGTGCCGGTGCCGGTGTTGCCCGCCGCGTCGGTGACGGACGCAGTCACGGTCACGGTGCCGTCGCTGAGGCCGGAAATGACGCTGGCCGGTACGCCCACGCTCCAGTTCCCCGCCGCGTCCAGCACGGTGGTGTACGTCTGGCCGCCGATGGTGACGGTCACCTTATCGCCCGCTGCCGCGCCGGTGGCGGTGCCGCTGATAACGTGTGCCTGACTGTGTTCAGCCACGTTAATCACATCGTCACCCGCGATGGTGTTGATAGTGACCGCAGGAACGGTCACATCCACCGTCAGGTTGTGGTCCACGGACGCCGGGTTACCCGCCTTGTCGCTGACGCTTGCGGTCACGGTCACGCTGCCGTCCGTCAGGGCCGCAACATCGGCCGCCGGAACGTTCAGCGTCCAGCTGCCATCCGCGCTGACGGTTGTGGTGTAGTCTTTGCCGTTCAACAATACGGTGACCGTCTGGCCCGCTTCGGCGGTACTGGTACCGGACACGGTCAGATCGCTCTTCGCTTCGGCGGCATTAAGAATGTCGTCCGTCGCAAGGGTGTTAATGGTCACGCTCGGCGCGGTCGCATCCACGCTGTACTCGCGGCCCGCCGAGGCGCTGTTGCCGTTCACGTTGGTGACGCTCACCTGCACGCTGGCGTCGCCGTCTTTCAGACCCGCCAGGTCGGCGGCTGGCACCGTGGTCGTCCATTTGCCGTCGGCGCCTACGGTCGCGGTGTAGCTCTTGCCGCCGAAGGTGATGGTAACGGTCTGGTTTTCCTCAACGTTTGAGGTCGCCCCGGAGAGCACCAGATCCGCGCCCTTCTCGGCGGCGTTAATCACGTCGTCTGCGGCAATCGCATCTATGCTGATGGCAACGGTCGCCAGGTCCACCGTCACATCATGGCTGATGGAGACCGGATTACCGGCGCTGCTCTGGCCTGCCACGGTCACGGTGACCGTGCCTGCATTCAGCGCACCCACGTCCGCAGCCGGGATCGCCGCGCGCCAGGTGCCGTCCGCCAGCACGGTCGCCGGATAGGTTTTGCCGTTGACGGTCACGGTCAGCGCCGCGCCCGCCGCCAGCCCGTCGCTGGTGCCGGTGATAATCAGGTTCTGCCCGTGTTCGATACTGTTGATCACGTCGTCGCCCGCCACGGTATCCACGCGCAGGCCCGGCAGGTTAGCGTCGATAGTGATATCGCGCTCAGCGGATCCGCTGTTGCCGACGCCGTTGGTCACGCTGGCCGACACCGTTAAATCGCCGTTACCCAGCGCGGTCAGCACGTCCGAAGGCACGTTAACGGACCAGGTAAGATCGCTCTGCACCGTTGCGGTGTAGATGTTACCGCCAATGGTCACGGTCAGGGTGTTGCCCGCTTCGGCATTCACCACCTTACCGCTGATGGTCTGGCCGGCTGCCAGCTCGGCGGCGTTAATCACGTCGTCGCCCGCAATGGTGTTGACGATCACGCCCGGCAGAACGGACTCCACGTTTACGGTGTGCGACGCGCTGGTGCTGTTACCGACGCTGTCCGTCGCCGAGGCGGTGACGGTGTAAAGCGCCTCGCCCAGCTGACCGACTTCGCTCGCCGGAACGGTGGTGGTCCATTTTCCGTTATCGTCCACCTGCGCGCTGTACGCTTTGCCGTTCAGCATCACGGTCACCACCGCGCCTGCCGCCAGGCCGGAAGCCGTACCGGAGAGGGTCAGATCCTGGGTTTTCTCGGTGTTATTGATCACATCGTCACCGGAAACAGTGTCAATGGTCAGCCCCGGCGCGGTCAGGTTCACCGCCACGCCGTGCGTGGCGCTGTTGCTGTTGCCCGCTTTATCGGTCAGCGCCGCGGTAATGGTGTAATCCCCGGCGGCCAGCGCGGTGACGTCCGCCGCAGGCACGCCCACGCTCCAGTTGCCGGAGGCGTCCAGGGTGGCGGTGTACGATTTGCCGTTGAGGGTGACGGTGACCACGTCGCCCGCCGCCGCGCCGGTCACGGAACCGGTGACAATCAATGCCTGCACGTGCTCGGCGCTGTTGATCACGTCGTCGTCGGACACGGTGTGAATGGTCAACTGTGGAACGGTGGTATCCACCAGCACGTCGCGATCCGCGGAGGCCGGGTTGCCCGCTTTGTCCGATACGGCGGCGCTGACGGTGTAGTTCCCGTCGGTAATACCGTTCAGATCCGCGGACGGCACGGTCACGCTCCAGCTGCCGTTGGCCTGCACGGTGGTGGTATAGTCCACGCCGTTCAGGGTCACGGTGACGGTCTGGCCCGCTTCGGCGTTGGTGACGCCGTTAATCACCAGATCCTGCTGCGCTTCAGCCGCATTGATGATGTTGTTGTCGCTGATGATTTCAATAGACACCGTCGGCGCGGTCGCGTCCACGCTGTACCCGCGGCCCGCCGAGGCGCTGTTGCCGTTCACGTTGGTCACGCTCACCTGCACGCTGGCATCGCCGTCCTTCAGGCTGCCCACGTCGGCAGACGGTACGGTAGCCGTCCAGTTGCCGTCGGCATCGACCGTCGCGGTGTACGACTTGCCGCCGAAGATGATGGTAACGGTCTGGTTTTCTTCCACGTTGGTGGTGGAGCCGGACAGCAGCAGGTCCGCGCCTTTCTCCGCCGCGTTAATCACGTCGTCAGAGGCAATCGGGTTAATACTGATGGCGACTGCCGCCAGATCCACCTTCACGTCATGGCTGATGGTCACCGGATTCCCCGCGGTGCTTTGCCCCTCCACGGTCACGGTGACCGTGCCCGCAGCCAGCGCGCTGACGTCGGCCGCCGGAATGGCCGCCGTCCAGGTGCCGTCCGCCAGTACGGTGGCCGCGTAGGTTTTGCCGTTGACGGTGACCGTCAGCGCCGCGCCCGTTGCCAGTCCGTCGCTGGAGCCGGTGATAATCAGATTTTGAGCGTGCTCAATGCTGTTAATCACGTCGTCGCCTGCCACGGTATCGACGCGCAGGCCCGGCAGGTTTGCGTCGATGCTGATGTCGCGCTCGCCGGTGCCGGTGTTGCCGTGGCCGTTGGTGACGCTGGCTGACACCGTCAGATCGCCGTTACCGATGGCGGTTAAGACCGAGGACGGCACGTTGACCGACCAGCTCAGATCGTCCTGAACCGTCGCCGTATAGGTATTGCCACCAATGGAAATGGTGACAGTGTCACCGCTCGCCGCGCCGCTCACTTTCCCGCTCAGGGTCTGTCCCGCAGCTACTTCCGCGGCGTTAATGACATCGTCCGTGGCGACCGGGTTGATGGTGACCTGCGGCAGCGCGCTGTCGACCAGCACGCTGTGGCCGGTGCTCGCGCTGTTGCCCGCGGCGTCAGTCACGCTCGCCGTCACGGTGTAACTCGCTTCGCCCAGCGCCGAGACGTTTGCCGCCGGAACGGTCACGCTCCAGTTCCCGCTCGCGTCGGTGGTGGCCGTATAGCTGATTCCGTTCAGGGTCACCGTAATGGTCGTTCCGTCCGGCTGGTTACTGGTGCCGGATACCTGTAGATCCTGGCCTTTCTCGGTCGCGTTGATCACGTCGTCAACCGCCAGGGTATTGATGGCAATGACCGGCGCGGTCAGGGAGACGTCAAATTCGTGCGTCGCGCTGGCGCTGTTACCGGCTTTGTCGGTGAGGGTCGCGGAGATCGTCTGGTCACCATTGGCCAGCGCGCCCACGTCCGCCGCCGGAACACCCACGCTCCAGCTGCCGGACGCGTCCAGCATGGCGGTGTAGTCTTTACCGTTCAGGGTCACGGTAATCACGTCGCCCGCCTGCGCGCCCGTCACCTTACCGGAGACGATCAGCGCCTGGCCGTGCTCGGCAATATTCACGATGTCGTCGCCGGCAACGATGTTGAAGGTGATCTGCGGCACGGTGGTGTCCACCAGCACCGAGGATCCCGCGCTGGCCGGGTTACCTGCTTTATCGGACACGGTCACCGTGACCGCCGCGCTGCCGTCGGTAATGCCTGCCAGATCCGCCGCAGGCACGTCGAGCGTCCAGCTGCCGTCCGCCTGCACCTGCGCGCTGTACTGATTGCCGTTGAAGGTCACGGTGACCGTCTGGCCTGCTTCGGCCGTAGACGTCCCGCTCAGGGTCAGATCCTGCGCCGCCTCAGCCGCATTCAGCATGTTATCGCCGCTGATGGTGTTGATGGTCACCGTCGGCGCGGTGGTGTCGACGCTGAATGCCTGCGCCGAAGAGGCCGTGTTGCCGTTCACGTTGGTCACGCTGACCTGCACGCTGGCGTCGCCCTCTTTCAGGCCGCTCAGATCGGCAGCCGGAACGGTCCAGGTCCAGTCGCCGTTGCCATCCACCGTCGTGGTATACGTTTTCCCTGCGAAGGTGATGGTGACGGTCTGGCCCGCTTCAACGTTGGATGTCGTACCGGACAGCACCAGATCCTGGCCTTTTTCCGCCGCGTTAAGCACGTTATCGTCGGTCACGCTGCTGATGGTGATGGCGACCGGCGCGAGATCGACGTCCACGACGGTCCTGATGGTTACCGGGTTGCCGGAGGCATCCTGCGCGCTTGCCTTGATATCCAGCGAGCCATCTGCCCACTGGGACACGTCCGCCGCCGGTACCGCCGCCTGCCAGGTACCGTCCGCCAGCACCGTTGCGGAATACGCTTTGCCGTTGATGGTCACGGTGACGGCGCTGCCCGCCGCCAGATCGGTGCTGGTGCCGGACACAATCAGGTTCTGTGCGTGTTCAATCACGTTAATCACGTCGTCGCCTGCGACCGTATCAATACGCAGCCCCGGAAGCTGGGCGTCGATGGTGAAGTCGAGAGAAGAAGAGCCGGTATTGCCGTGGCCGTTGGTGACGCTGGCCGATACGGTGAGATCGCCGTTGCCGAGCGCGGTCAACTGGCTCTGGGTTAACGGCAGGCTCCAGGTGAGATCGTCCTGAACGGTAGCCGTGTATGTCTGGCCGCCGAGGATAATCGTGACAGTGTCACCTGACGCCGCGTTCGTTACCTTACCGGACAGGGTTTGCCCTGCCGCCACTTCCGCCGCGTTAACGATATTGTCGCCCGCCAGCGTGTTGATCGTTACCACCGGCAGCGAGCTGTCCACCAGCACATCGTGCGAGGTTGAGGCGCTGTTGCCTACGCTATCGGTGACGTTCGCCGTCACGGTGTAATTCGCTTCGCCCAGCGCCGAGACGTTTGCCGCCGGAACGGTCAGGCTCCAGTTTCCGCTCGCGTCAGCGGTGGCCGTATAGTGAATGCCGTTCAGGATTACCGTAATGGTCGTGCCTTCCGGCTGGTTGCTGGTGCCGGAAATCTGCAGAGCTTCGCCTTTCTCAGCCGCGTTAATCACGTCATCTGCCGCCAGCGTGTTGATACCGATGACAGGCGTCACGGTATTCACCACCACGTCCAGCGAAGTGCTTCCGGTATTGCCGGACCTGTCGGTCACGGAGACGTCGATGGTCCAGGTGCCGTCATTCAGCCCCTGCACGACGGACGCCGGCAGGCCAAGGCTCCAGTTGCCCGCCGCATCCACCACGGTGGTGTAATCGACGCTGTTAATGGTAATGGTCACAAGGTCGCCCGCTGCCGCACCGGTGACGGAGCCGCTCAGGATTTGCGCCTGTGAATGGGCGAGCTGGTTAACGGTGTTAGTGTCGGTGACAAAGTCGTTAATGGTCACCTGCGGCACGGTCGCGTCCACCAGACCCACGCGGTCGGCGCTGCTGCTGTTGCCCGCCACGTCGCTCACGGTGGCCGTCACGGTCACGATGCCATCGTTGAGGGCGCCGACATCAGCCGCCGGAACGATCAGCTGCCAGGTACCGTCCGTCTGGACCGTGGTCTGATACGTTTTACCGTTCAGCGTCACGGTGACCGTCTGGCCTGCTTCAGCACTGCTGGTGCCGCTCAAGGCTAAATCCTGCTGCGCCTCAGCCGCGTTGATGATGTTGTCGGCGGTCAGATTATCGAGCGTAATCGCTGGCGGCAGCGTATCCACCGTGACCACGCGCGACGCGTCGGCACTGTTGCCATTGACGTTCGTGACGCTGACGCTCACCTGCGCGCGCCCGTCGATCAGGGTTTCCATGGCGCTGGCAGGCACGGTCAGGCTCCAGGAGCCGTCCTGCTGCACCTGTGCGGTAAAGGTCTGGTCGGCGAATTTCACCACCACGGTCTGCCCCGCCTCCACGCCCTGCGTCTGGCCGGAAAGGGTTAAATCGGCGCCTTTTTCTGCCGCATTCAGCAGGTCGTCGCCGGAGACGGTATCAATGGTGACCGCCACGGCGTTCAGATCGAGTTCAATCGGGTGTTCAGCCGCAACGGTATTGCCCCAGGCATCTTCAGCGCTGACGCTAACCGTCACCTCTCCCGCGGTCCAGGCCTGCAGGTCCGCAGCCGGGACGCCGATCTGCCAGTGGCCGCTGGCGTTCACCGCGGTAACGTACTCAACGTTATTGATGGTGACGGTAATCTGCGTGCCGGCAGCCAGATGGGTGCTGGAGCCGGTGACGGTCAGATCCTGCTGCTGCTCAATGGCGTTGACCACGTCATCGCCGGAAATGGTGTTCACACGCAGGCCCGGCAGCTGTGCGTTGATGTTGATATCGCGCTCGCCGGTACCGGTATTGCCGTGCGAATTGGTCACCGACGCGGTGAAGGTTAAATCGCCGTCGCCGAACGCCTTAAGATCCGCTGACGGGATTTTCACGCTCCAGGTCAGATCGCTGCCCACCGTGGCGGTGTAGCTCTTGCCGCCCACGGTGACAGAAACGGTATCGCTCGCCGCCGCGCCGGTGACGCGACCGCTGAGCGTTTGATCCACACCCGCTTCGGCGTTATTGACCAGGTTGTCCCCTGCAAAGGTGTTGATGATCACCTGCGGCAGCACGGTATCCACCAGCAGCGTCGCCGCGGCAGAGCCGCTGTTACCCACGCTGTCAGTACCGCTGACGCTGACGGTGTAAAGGGTGTTCGCCAGATTCAGGACGTCGGAAACCGGCACCTGGACCGCCCAGATGCCGTTTTCAACGGTGGCCTGATAGCTGACGTTGTTCAGCGTCACGGTGATGGCGCTGCCGTCAGGCAGGTTGCTGGTGCCGGTCAGGCTCAGCGGCTGCATTGCCTCCTGAGCATTCAACACGTTGTCCTGGCTGATGGTATCAATCGTAAATTCTGGCGGGTTGCCGCTCAGCGTAATGCCGTGTGTGGCGCTGCCGGTGTTGCCTGCCGCGTCGGTCACGGAAACTGAAATCGTGTGGTTGCCTTCACCCAGCGCGCCCAGCACGGATGCCGGAACGCCCACGCTCCAGCTGCCGTCCGCCAGCACCACGCCGGTGAAGGATTGGCCGCCAACGGTCACGGTGACCACATCCCCCGCAGCGGCGCCGTTTGCCTGCCCGGAGATAATCTGCGCCTGACCCTGCTCGCTGGTATTGAGAATATCGTCGCCCGCCACGGTATCGATGGTGACGACCGGCGCGGTGGTATCCACCGCAAAATCGGCGGTGACAGACGAGCCGTTGCCCGCTTTGTCGCTGACGTTCACCGTCAGGGTGTGATTGCCCTCGCTGAGCGCCTGCACGTCGTTCGCGGCCAGCGTGACGGACCAGGTGCCGTCGCTGCCCACCGTGGCGTTGTAGTTTTTACCGTTCAGCGTGACCGTGACGATCTGACCGGCTTCCGCATTCGTTTTGCCGGTCAGCGTCAGCGGCTGGCTGTGCTCGGCGGCATTAATGATGTTGTCCTGCGCGAGGGTATCGACAGAGAGGGTTGGCGCGACGGTATCCACGCCGATTGTCTGGCTGCCGCTCACGGTGTTACCCGCTGCGTCTTTGCCGCTGACGTTGACCGTCCAGGCGCCATCGCCCAGCGCCTGCGCGTCGGCCGCGGGTACGTTAACGCTCCACGTCCCGTCAGCGCCCACCTCGGCCGCGTAGATTTTACCGTTCAGCGTCACGGTAAGTTCGGTGCCCTGCGCCAGATTCTTGCTGGCGCCGGAGAGCGTAAAGCCTGCGGATTGCTCGCTGGCGTTAAGCACGTTATCGCCCGCCGTAGTGGCCAGCGTAATGGCGGCCTCGGCGGTCGAGACCGTTACGGTGATATTGCCCGCATCGGTAGTCTTACTGCCGTCGATCTGCACCACCGACCAGGTGTGTTCCCCGTCCGTCTGGGTCGGTAATTTTACCGTCCAGGTGCCCTCTTTACTCACCATGGCGCTGGCGATGGTGCTGCCGCTGCTGTCTTTGATCTGGATCGTCGCGCCCGGCTGACCGGTGCCGCTAAAGGTTGGCGTGTTGTCGTCCGTGATCGCGTTTGCTGTCAGCACGCCCTGCTTGTCGCCCGCTTTATCCGACAGCAGGAAGGTTGGCGTGGCGCTTTCCACCTCTTTCGTATTATCAATAACTTTTGTTTTAGTATCGCCGTCGCCGCCGTTTGCCAGCAGCGCCCCGATGGCACCGCCGCCTAATGCAGCTCCCGCAATCCAGCCCCACGGCGCATCGCTTAAGACGCTTTCCTGCTCCAGGAAAGGTTGAATGCTGCTAATCGGTGTGGCCTGCGCGGTTAACTCGGTCACCGCCACGCCTGATGCTTCCCCGGCATCGGCAAAAGAAATATGCGTCAGTTCCTGACGATCGTTGAATACCAGCTCTGACTGAGTATGCGTTTCAGGATCTTCAACAAAATAGTTATTGCAGCGAATCACGCTGCCATCTTTCATATAAATGAGGAGGTCTTTCCCCTGACGGACATAACGCGCCACATCCTGAGCAGAACCCTGGATTTCAATCACGCTCGGGGATGAAATAGAGACCGACAAATTCCCTTCGCCGGTTAATTTCGTTTTCTCCGCCGTTTTGCGAATGATGACATCAACAACCTTTATGTTACTCATATTTCTCTCCTTGCAGGTGTACGGATTCCTGTGGATATGTCCACCAGACGGATGTAGCTATCCCTGGGAAAAAACACCCATTATTTTCAGACTTATTTTGCGCGACAATACGCGTCTTTTTTTAACTCAAATCGGGTAGTTTTGCGGCAGCGTTTTTCTCTATTCCAATAAGCGGCATTAAATTATCAACCGCGGAAGCATAATTAATTGCCGAACTCCAGCCATCATACTCAGCGATTATTTTCGCCGAGGTGGCCTGCCAGACATCCTGCTCAACGCTGAGCAGATCGTTAATGCTCCGCTTGCTAAGGGTGTACTCATTTTTATAGACATCACGGGCGCGCAGGGCATTTTCCAGCTGCTGTTTCCCGGCCTCCATTCTTCCCCGTGCACCGGTCCAGTCCGCCTGCGCGACGGAGGCTTTTTGCAGGACATCGAAACGCGCCTGATCGACCTGAGAGGAGGCCATGGCCCGTGCCCCTTCAGCCTGCCGCACGCGTGCAGAGACCGCGCCGCCCTGATAAAGCGGTGCGTCAATATTGAGCTGGATCTGGTCGTCCCAGTACGAACGGTTGTCCGACTCGTAACGGGTACGTCCGCCCTTCAGGCTTAGGGTCGGCCAGTGCTGGGACTTCGCCGTTTCCACGCCATACTGGGCTGAGCGCTCCATGTTTTGCGCGGCCATGACCGCCGGTATCAGCGAATAATCAATGCGGTTGAGCGAATCAGGCTCAACAGCGAGATTTGCGGGTACAGGCGAAAAGTTATCGGCCTGCATTCCGGTTAATACCGCGAGCCTTGCGCGGGCGCTGTTTAAGGCGGCGTGATACTGCGCGACCGTCGCCTGCATGCCGGCAATACGCGTGCGGGTCTGGAGCTCATCGGAGGTCGAGCTCACGCCCGCGTCGGCGCGCAGCTTTGCCAGCTGCTCAACATTTTTTAGCGCCTGAACGTTCTCCTTTGCCGCCTGCAGCAGATCGGCATAGCGTTTGACCTCGACATAGCTCAGCGCCGTTTTTTCCGCCACGTCAGAGAGTGTGCTCATCAGCTGGTAGCGATAGCTATCGCGCTGGGCGGAAGACTGGCTGATGCTGTTATTGGTCTTGCCAAAGTCATATATCAGCTGCGTCAGGCTCAGCCCCCACGCGGCTGAATTCTTCAGCGACCCGCTGGAATCGGTGGTCTGGCTATGGCCCGTGCTGCCGTTCAGCGATATTTGCGGCATCCAGCCGCTGCGCGCTTCATCTATTTGCGCCTGACCAATACCGAGTTGCGCGGCCTGCTGACTAATCGACGGATCGCGATCGATAGCAAAAAGAATACTTTCTTTTAAGGTTGTCGTGGCAACCGGGGCAATACCCACCTGACTACTATTGGCGTACGCCGTATTTATGGCTAATGAAATGAATGCCAGTGCTGCTGTAAATCGACGTAACATAGGCTTTCGCAATATCGTCATTTTTATCTCCCTGACTCTGAGTGACACTGAAGCAATTACCCAAAAAGAGGTACAGATAATTAGACAAATATCTTATTTCGCATCCTTGCCGAATTTTAGGTAAAACTCCCCATACCCATTTCCTCTGGAGATGAGATCTGCCTGCGTCTTATTTAAATTAAGAATTTACTTATTTCCTAAAGTGGTTAGCAGCATAACAAAATGCGTTATAAGCCACTACACCCCCAATGTTAATGTGGTGTTACAATTAAGAAAAAAGATGGGGTTTCTGGACAAAACTCTTAAAATGACCTTTCAGATGAAACATATAAACCGACTGTTATTTAAGGAAAATTCTTAATTCGTCACCTGCACATTTTTGCGTTAATTTCCGGGCGGGTCAGACACAAAGATTTTCAAAGAAGTGTCAATTTAAGTAGCTAAACCAGACAAATTAGAATTTAATGCCATTAATAAACTAATTAAAGCAATCAAAAGCCACACTAACAATATTTTTCAGAATAAAAACCCAGACAATAGGAATGCAGTAGTTACATAACCCAAATCGTTAAATAAAACATAACAATAACATTGTGGTTAACATTCAAAACGGCTTGCTTATACCTGTTTAATAAAATTTTAATAATCACGCATCTGAATCATTACCTAACTCCACGACATCAAAACCACGTTGCCCTTCTCTCTGCGTTAAAATGCTGTATTATGCAAACTATTGCGACATTTTGCAGGAACGCACACCGATGCACAAAACCGCACGACAACGCCACGTTCTGGATATCCTGAGCGAGCAAGGCCAGGCCAGCATCACCGAGCTGGCAGAAAAACTGCAGGTTTCAGCCGATACCATCCGTCGGGATCTGACCGACCTGGAAAACCAGGGGCTGGCGCAGAAGAACCACGGTGGGGCCATCGCGCTGAATCTTTCCGCCATGAATCGCCAGGGCCGCAATACGCTGCTGCCGGAAACCAAACAGCGCCTGGGAAAACAGGTCGCACAGCAGGTTCCTGCGGGTTCTACCCTGTTTCTGGATGCGGGCAGCACGGTGATGGCTGTCGCCTCCTTTCTTCGCGGGCCGCTCACCGTCATTACCACGTCGCTGGATATCGCCCAGCACTTTAGCGACCGGGAAGACGTTGAGCTGATCCTGCTCGGCGGGAAATGGGACCATAAGCAGCGCCTGTTTGCCGGAAGCGCCACCTTGTCCTTGCTGTCCCGCTATCGGGCAGATATTGCCATCCTCGGGGCGTGCGCCATTCATGCTGAACTCGGTTTGAGCGCCGGTAAAGAAGCGGATGCCGAGGTTAAACGCGCGATGCTGGACGCAAGCCATGCGCACTGGATTGTTGCCGACCACCTGAAAGTCAACCGCTGCGAACCGTATCTGGTTTCCGGGTTATCTAACATTCAACAACTCTTTTTAGATCGTCCCTGGCCTGAGCTTGGGGACCCTGGCGCATTGCAGGTCACGGTGTGCGCGAATTAACGTGGAGAAGTTCATGAGTACAGTTCGAACAATTAACATTGCGCTGATCGGGTATGGATTTGTGGGCAAAACTTTCCATGCCCCGTTAATCCAGTCTGTGGACGGGCTTAAGCTGGCAGTGGTCTCTTCTCGTGATGAAGAGAAGGTGAAACGCGATCTGCCGGACGTAGAGGTGATCGCCACCCCTGAAGAGGCTATTCAGCATCCTGATGTTGACCTGGTGGTGATTGCCTCCCCCAACGCCACGCACGCCCCGCTGGCGACGCTGGCCCTGAACGCAGGTAAACACGTGGTCGTGGATAAGCCTTTCACCCTCGACATGCAGGAAGCCCGCGACCTGATTGCGCTGGCGGAGGAAAAGCAGCTACTGCTTTCTGTCTTCCACAACCGCCGCTGGGACAGCGATTTCCTCGGCATTAAGCAGGTCATTGAGCAAGGCACGCTCGGCAAGGTTAAGCACCTGGAGTCGCATATCGACCGCTTCCGCCCGGAAGTGCGCGTGCGCTGGCGCGAGCAGAATGTCCCCGGGAGCGGCCTGTGGTTTGACCTGGGGCCTCATCTTATCGACCAAACGCTACAGCTCTTTGGTCTGCCGCAGTCGGTTCAGGGGAATATCGCGACGCTGCGCGACGGCGCAGAAATCAACGACTGGGCGCACGTGGTCTTAAACTATCCGGAACATAAGGTGATTCTGCACGCCAGCATGCTGGTGGCAGGCGGTACGGCGCGCTTTGCCGTCCACGGGGACAAGGGCAGCGTGTTGAAGGCCAGAATCGATCAGCAGGAAGCGCAGCTGCTCTCCGGGGTGATCCCGGGCAGTGAAGCCTGGGGCGAAGACAGCGACACTATGGTGTTCTTTGGCGCTGACGGCGCATCGCAGACGATCCCTACCCCGAAAGGCGATCAGCGCCAGTATTACATCAATGTGCGTGACGCGCTGCTTGGGAAAATCACCAATCCGGTCCACCCGGTTGAGGCACTGGCAGTCATGGCCGTGCTGGAAGCGGCGGTGAAGTCCTCGGAGACAGGGTCAACCCAGGCGCTGGCATTAACAGCTGCAGAGCGTGCTTTGCTGGGTTAAAAAACAAGCCGGGGTGACGCGTAGCGATCCCGGCCTACGATTCTGGAATTGCATTGTAGGCCGGGTAAGGCGTAGCCGCCACCCGGCAAGCGTTAATGACTACGAACGCTTTTTCGGCATCATGCGCAGAAGAGTATTATCTTTCCAGAAATAGTGATGCATCAGCGCCGCCGCCGCGTGCAGGCCAATCACAAAATAGCCCAGGTTTGCCAGCGTCTCGTGCCACGCCTTCAGCGTATCCACCAAGTCAAAATTGGACTCCGCCGCATGCGGCATCGCCAGGCCAAAGGCAAACCAGTCGCTGCCCCGGTTATACATCATCACAATGCCAATCAGCGGAAGCGCAATAAACAGCAGATACACCACCAAATGCCCCAGATGAGACATCCCCGTCACCATCGCTTTTGGCTTCGGCTGAATCGGCGGCGCGCGGAACTTCAGGCGAACCAGCAGACGCGTCACCATCAGCACCAGAATACCGATCCCGCATGAGACGTGGATCATATTGATCGCCGGACGCGCGGTGCGCGGGAAGAAACCTCTGAACTCCATCGCGCAGTAGGCGACGATGATTAACAGAAACACCAGCCAGTGGATGCCGATTTGCAGGCTTGTATATTTAGTGCGCATGTGATTTCTCGATTAAAAACAGTTACCGCGCCAACATAATCCCCTTTCCTTAAAAATTCATTAACTTTTCTGTATGGTTTTTCAAATACTTCCCCCCGCATGAAGCATCTTCAATTGCCGCCCTGCCCGTGATGGTCTAAGCCTGGATGAGTTCAAACTGTCGCATCGACACGTTTACAGGAGAACACCATGAGTAAAATTGGCATTAACGGCTTTGGACGCATCGGACGTCTTGTTCTGCGTCGCCTTCTTGAAACCCAGGACAGTAATACCGTCGTCGCCATCAACGACCTCACCTCCCCGAAAGTGCTGGCCTACCTGCTCAGGCATGATTCCAACTACGGTGGCTTCCCGTGGAGCGTGGATTTCACCGAGGATGCGCTGATCGTTGACGGTAAAACCATAGCGGTCTATGCCGAAAAAGAGGCAAAGCATATTCCGTGGAAAACCGCCGGTGTAGATATCGTCGTGGAGTGCACCGGTTTTTATACGTCTGAAGAAAAATCACGGGCGCATCTGGACGCGGGCGCGAAGAAGGTGCTGATCTCTGCGCCTGCGGGCGACATGAAAACCATCGTCTACAGCGTGAACGACGACACCATTGACGCCGGTGATACCATCATATCCGTCGCCTCCTGCACCACCAACTGCCTCGCCCCGCTGGCGAAAGCCCTGAACGACGCGTTTGAAATTAAGGTGGGCACCATGACCACCATTCACGCCTATACCGGTACCCAGGCGCTGGTGGATGGCCCGCGCGGGAAAGATCTTCGCGCCTCGCGGGCGGCGGCAGAGAATATCATTCCGCATACCACCGGCGCCGCCAAAGCCATTGGTCTGGTGATCCCTGCGCTCAGCGGCAAACTGAAAGGCCACGCGCAGCGCGTGCCGGTTAAAACGGGCTCCGTTACCGAACTGGTGGCCATTCTGGGCAAGAAAGTGACCGTTGAGGAGATCAACGCCGCGCTGAAAAAGGCGACGCAGGGCAATAAATCGTTCGGGTATACCGATGAAGAGATCGTGTCGTCAGATGTGATTGGTTCACATTATGGTTCAGTGTTTGACGCCACGCAGACGGAGGTGTCAGAAGCGGGAGACCTTCAGCTGGTGAAAGCCGTTGCCTGGTATGACAACGAGTATGGGTTTGTGACGCAACTGGTGCGGACGCTGGATAAGTTTGCGGCGCTGTGATTTCCCCCCCCTCACCCTAACCCTCTCCCCAAAGGGGCGAGGGGATTGTTCCGTGCCTAAATTATATTACGTGCACCCTTCAGGACAGGATCCTGCTGTAGCTGTTTCCACGCGGCAGTCACCGCCTCCGGAAAGGCAACGTGGGCGATAAAATCCCGCCCGGCCGGGCCATAGCCGTTGGCGTCATCATACAGGCGCGGCAGTTCCCCCATAACCAGTGAAAGGTAACGGTCAACGGGCCACAGGCCGGTGTTGCCCTCGCTGAATTCCACGCCCTCGTTTCCGTTTTGCAGTGTCGGCGTAAACCCCGGATGGCTGAGCCACTGCGGTGAAACGGGCTCATCCCGACAAACGCGGGCAAACGTCGCCATCGTGCGGCGCTGCATCGTCGGATCCTGCACCACCAGCACCCGCCCGTTCGTTCGATGACGCTGTTTCAGCAAGTTCCAGCTAAAACGCGCGTTTTCACCGCAGTTGGTGGAGCGATCCTCAACCCACAGCTGCGCCTCGGGGATCTGCCAGAACGCCCGCGCAATGTCGGCAAGAATGCTCGCTTCAGGCCGCCCCGTGACCGGTACGGTGTGGTAACACGGATGATTGCCAATCGCGGTATATAAAAAGCTAGTCGAATGCCCGATGCCGCCGCTAATCAGAAGCGGCACGTCTTGCTGAGAGGCCATCCGGCAGGCCGCGTCAATGGTTGGGATCACCGCGTTTCCTGCCAGAATCACCGCATCGACTTCCGGGAGCGGACGCGTCGCGCTCAGGTCATCCTGCGCCAGCCATTCACCGACAGTATTGATGGCCGCCAGCGTGGCATTCGCCAGAACGGGAAAATGGGGCTGAACCATGGTGAACTCCTCACGTTGTTGAAGCACCGAATTTATCATTTTTCTGAAATAACCAGAAACATCCAAAAATCATCGGGTTGCACCTGCCTATTATGCTTTTGATTTCCAGCCTTACAAAACATTGTATTGTACAGGCGTCATGAAAAAGCACCCAGCGCTGCTTATTTCACCGTGATCTGACCAGTTTTATCCCCCCTGCGCTTGCCAAACGCAACATCCAACCCTAAGTTGCTTAACAATTTCACAACCTTTTTCATCATCACAGGTTGCACCTGAAGCGCGCCAGGTGACACCTCTCTCATCATCAACGTGGCGGGGTTTCAGGTCATGACAGAACATGAAAGTACGACGACGGTGTTACGTAAAAATAAAAAGGTGTTAATCGCCAGCCTTACCGGGAGCGCCATTGAATGGTTTGACTATTTTCTCTACGGTACGGCGGCCGCGCTGGTATTCAATAAGATCTTTTTCCCGATGGTCGATCCGGTGATCGGACTCATTCTCTCTTATCTCTCTTTCTCATTAACCTTCTTTATTCGCCCCATTGGCGGGGTACTTTTCGCTCACATTGGCGACCGCATCGGACGTAAAAAAACCCTCGTGCTGACTCTCTCTTTGATGGGAGGTGCAACCGTCATGATTGGCCTGCTGCCCACGTATGAGATGATTGGCCTGTGGGCGCCCGCTCTGCTGATCCTGATGCGTATCATTCAGGGGATGGGCATCGGTGGTGAATGGGGCGGCGCGCTGCTGCTGGCCTACGAATACGCGCCCGAAAAACGTAAAGGCTTCTTCGGCAGTATTCCGCAGGCGGGCGTGACCATCGGTATGCTGATGGCAACCTTTATCGTTTCGCTGATGACCCTGTTCAGCGAGGCGGATTTCCTCTCCTGGGGCTGGCGCATCCCGTTCCTGCTGAGCTCGGTTCTGGTGTTGCTCGGCCTGTGGATCCGCAAAGATATTGATGAAACGCCCGATTTTAAGCGAGTCAAAGCGTCCGGTCAGGTGGCTAAGGCCCCGCTGCGCGATACGCTGAAGCATCACTGGCGCGAAGTGCTGATTGCCGCCGGTCTGAAGGTGGTTGAAACCGCCCCCTTCTACATCTTCTCGACCTTCGTGGTGAGCTATGCCACCAGCACGCTGACGTATCAGAAATCGCAGGCGCTGGAAGCCGTGACGCTGGGCGCGCTGGTGGCGACCATTATGATCCCGTTGATGGGGCTGCTCTCCGATAAGGTAGGTCGCCAGCGCATGTACGCGATCAGCGTCTTCGTGCTGGGCCTGTTTATCGTACCGTGGTTTATGCTGCTCAATACCGGCACCACATGGGGTATCGTGCTCGCGACGGTCATCGCCTTTGGCGTGTTGTGGGCCCCTGTCACCGCGGTACTCGGCACGCTGTGCTCTGAAATCTTTAGTGCAAACGTGCGCTACACCGGCATTACGCTCGGCTATCAATTGGGTGCCGCGCTGGCTGGCGGTACCGCGCCGCTGATTGCGACCGGACTGCTGGCAAAATACGACGGCGACTGGGTGCCGGTGGCCTGGTATCTTGCCGTCACGGTGACCATTTCTTTAATCGCGATTTTCTGCGCCAGCCGCGTTAAGCGCGCCACTCTCATCCAGGCGCAGCCCGAACGTCTCTGACCCTTCCCGGCCCGTCCTGCGGGCCGCTCTTTTTCCTTAAATTTCCCTTCACCATTTGATTAACATGCGTAAATCATATTCACTTGAATTATCATTTGCGGCAGACGTAGAATCGCTAGCCCGCTAATTATTCAATCATTTCTAAGGTAAACGACGTTATGCGCCTGCCCGAACGCGACCCTTATGCTCCTCGCGAGTGGCAGCCACATGAGAAACCCGCCCTGCTGGGTTCGCCCTCCACGCCCGAACACAGTACGCCAAAACGCATTGCCTACGGCGTCGTGGGCCTGCTGGTCTGCCTGACGGGGGCGCTGGGGAATGCGGTGGTGACCGCCAACCTGCAAAATTTGCAGGGGACTTTCGGGGCCTGGTCCACCGAAATCGCCTGGCTGCCCGCGGTCTATGTGATGACCAACATCTCCATCAACCTGCTGCTGGTGAAATTCCGCCAGCAGTACGGTTTGCGCGCCTTTACGGAAGGTTTTCTGGTGCTGTACGTGCTGGTCACCTTCTTCCATCTTTTCGTAAACGATCTCAGCTCGGCGCTGATGGTGCGCGCCGCGCACGGCATGGTGGCCGCCGCGCTCAGCTCCCTGGGGATTTACTATCAAATCCAGGCCTGGCCTGCGAAGCACCGCCTGAAGGCGCTGACCATCGGCATCACCGGATCGTCACTCGCCATTCCGCTGGCCCGCCTGTTTTCGACCGAGCTGCTGCAGCTGGACGAGTGGCGCGGGCTCTATTTCTTCGAGCTGGGGCTGGCGCTGATCTCCCTGGCCTGCGTGATAGCCTTAAAACTGCCGCCGGGCGACCGGCGCAAGGTCTTCGAGAAAAAAGACTTTATCACCTTCTTTTTAATGGCCCCCGGGATGGCCCTGCTCTGCGCGGTCCTCTCTCTAGGCCGCCTTGACTGGTGGTTCGAAGCGCCGTGGATCGGCTGGTCGCTGGCGCTATCGCTGGTGCTGATTGTCGCAGCCATCGTCTTTGAACATAACCGCAGCAACCCGCTGCTGAACACCCGCTGGCTGTCGAGCGGCAGCATCGTCCGCCTGGGGCTAATTATGCTGCTGATCCGAATCGTGCTGGCCGAGCAGAACACCGGCGTCATCGGCTGGCTGCAGTACGTGGGCTTACAGAACGAGCAGATGACGCACCTGGCGTGGTCTATTTTCGCCGGGATCGTCTGCGGGATTGTCACCAGCTGTCTCACCATCAAGCCGACGAAACTGGCGTGGCCAATCATCACGTCTCTGGCGCTGATGATTGTTGCCTCGCTGCTGGACAGCCAGTCTAACAACCTGACCCGTCCGGATCAGCTGATGGTAAGCCAGTTCCTGCTGGGCTTCGGCAGCGCCTTCTTCCTGGCGCCCGCTATGCTGGCCGCCATTGGCGGGGTGATCGCCGACCCGCGTAACCTGGTCAGCTTCTCGGTGATGTTTGGCATGAGCCAGAACCTCGGTGGCCTGCTGGGCTCCGCGATCCTCGGCACCTTCCAGACCTGGCGCGAGAAATACCACTCCAGCCTGCTGGCGGACCAGCTCACCACGCTCAACCCGCTGGTCAACGAGCGAATTCAGCTTTATACCCAAATGTACAAAAGCCTGATTGGCGACAGCGCGCTGCTGGGCACCCAGGCGATAACGCAACTGCAAACGGTGACCGCGCTGGAGGCGAATATTCTGGCTTATAACGATACTTATCTGCTGACGGCGAGCATCGCTGCCGCCACGCTGGTCTGGATTTTATGGCGCTTGCTGCGCCTGCGCATCACTGCCCGTCTGGCGCTGAAGAACGCCACCGGCAACAAATAATATAAAGAGTTCTGGAGAGTTTATGAGTCAGCAGGATGCCGCCAAAGAGCAGGCCAACACCCGCAAAAATGTGCGCATTGTTTCCGTTTTCACCGCCGCAGCCATCGGTATCGTCGGCGTACTGGTGATCCTTTATGCGTGGCAACTGCCGCCGTTCACCCGTCACGCGCAGTTTACCGATAACGCCTACGTGCGCGGCCAGACGACGTTTATCAGCCCGCAGGTGAACGGCTATATCACCGAGGTGAAGGTTCAGGACTTTGTGCAGGTCAAAAAAGGTGACCTGCTGCTGCAGATTGATGACCGTATCTACCGTCAGCGCGTGCACCAGGCCGAAGCGCAGCTGGCGATGAAAATTGCCGCCCTGAATAACAACCTGCAGCAGCGTAAAAGCGCCGAAGCAACGATCGCAAAAAATGACGCGGCGCTGAAAAATGCCCGTGCCCAGAGCCTGAAAAGCCAGGCGGATTTAAAGCGGGTGAAAGAGCTGACGTCTGACGGCTCGCTTTCCATTCGCGAGCGCGACGCGGCGCTGGCCAGTGCCGCTCAGGGCAGTGCCGACATCGACCAGGCGAAAGCTGCCCTTGAGATGTCGCGTCAGGATCTGCAGACGGTGATTGTCAATCGCGGTGCGCTGGAGGCGGATGTTGAAAACGCCAAAGCCGCTCTGGAGCTGGCACAGATTGACCTGCAAAACACCCGCATTGTGGCACCGCGTGACGGTCAGCTCGGCCAGATCGCCGTGCGCCTCGGGGCCTACGTGACCGCCGGGACGCACCTCACCACCCTGGTGCCGCCGCAGCACTGGGTCATTGCCAATATTAAAGAGACCCAGCTCGCGGAGCTGCGCGTCGGTCAGCCGGTGAAATTCACCGTTGATGCCCTGAACAACAAAGCGTATCAGGGCCGCGTGGAGAGCATCTCCCCGGCAACCGGCGTGGAGTTCAGCGCCATCACGCCGGACAACGCCACCGGCAACTTTGTCAAAATAGCCCAGCGTATTCCGGTGCGCATTGAGGTGCTCGGTAAGCCAGAAGATTCCGCGCTGCTGCGTCCGGGTATGTCGGTACAGGTGACCATTGATACACGGGAGGCGAAGTAATGATCCTTCGCCCGATAGCCGCGCTGGTGGCGGCGGTCATGCTGGCCGGATGCCAGTCCGTTGACGTCAAGCCGGCGCAGCCGACGCTGCACATCCCCACCCAATGGCGCACCGTCTCCGGCCCTGCCAGCCCGACGGAGCAGCTCTGGTGGCGCAATTTCCATGACAACCACCTGAACCGCTATGTGGATCAGGCGCTACAGCATAACAGCGACGTGCTGATCGCCCGCGAACGGATAAACGAGTATCAGGCGCGGGTCTTCGCGGCCGACGGCAGCCTGTTTCCTTCGCTTGATGCAGGCGTAACCGGGACGCGCGCCCGTTCACAATCCGCTGCGACCGGGCTGCCGGTTTACGGCACATTGTACAAAGGGAGCCTGACGGCAAGCTATGACGTGGATATCTGGGGCGTCAACCGCAGCACCTCGCACGCTGCCGAAGCCTCGCTGGAGGCGCAAAAAGCCGCGGCCGCGGCCGCGGATTTGACCGTCGCCTCGTCTGTGGCATCCGGGTATGTCACCCTGCTCTCGCTTGACGAGCAGCTGCGGGTGACCGAATCCACGCTGAAATCGCGCGAGGAGGCATTTAACCTCGCGAAACGTCAGTTTGAGACGGGCTACAGCTCGCGTCTGGAGCTGATGCAGTCAGATTCCGAACTGCGCTCCACGCGGGCGCAGATGCCCGTGCTGCAGCACCAGATTGCACAGCAGGAGAATGCCCTGAGCCTGCTGCTGGGAAGCAACCCCGGCGACGTGACGCGCAGCGAAAGCTTCGCGGCACTGACGCCGCTGACGCTGCCGTCGCAGCTGCCTTCTGCGCTCCTGAACCGCCGCCCGGATATCGTCCAGGCCGAACGCCAGCTGGTGGCGGCTGACGCCTCGCTCGCGGCGTCGCGCGCCAGCCTGCTGCCGTCGATCAACCTTACCGCCACCGGATCGGTTCAGGATCGCACCCTATCCGGCCTGCTGGACAACCCGCTTCAGCTCTGGAGCGTCGGGGGCAGTATTCTCGCCCCGCTGCTGAACCGTCAGGCGCTGAATGCGCAGGTAGACATTTCGCAGTCCCAGCGTAACCAGGCGCTGTACGCCTATGAAAAAACCGTGCGTAACGCGTTTGCCGAAATAAACAACAGCCTTGATGCGATAAGTCGCTATCAGGAACAGCTGACGGAGCTGCTTGCCCAGCAGGATGTGGCGCAGGAGACGCTGCGCATTGCGCAGAATCGCTATCGCAACGGTTATTCCTCCTATCTTGACGTGCTGGACGCGCAGCGCACGCTGTTCTCGGTCCAGACCAGCGTCGTGCAGGTGAAAAATAACCTGCTGCTGGCGCAGATTGATTTGTATAAAGCGCTGGGCGGCGGCTGGGTCAGTGCCTGAAACATTTCACCCCGTAGGCCGGGTAAGGCGTAGCCGCCACCCGGCAATCCCTCCCAAGGAGTCACTCTATGCAACAACAGTGGTCTGCAGTTGATAATTTCATGATTTCTTCGCTTATTCCTGACGATGACGTACTGAGCCAGGTTCTGGAAAACAACAAGCGCGCCGGGCTACCCGAACACGATGTCGCCGCCAATCAGGGGCAGCTGCTGGCACTGTTCGTGCGCATGACGCAGGCAAGACGCATTCTTGAGATTGGGACGCTGGGTGCCTACAGCTCAATCTGGATGGCGCGTGCGCTGCCGCCGGACGGTAAGCTGATTACGCTTGAGGCCGATCCGACGCATGCCGGGGTTGCCCGCCAGAATATTCACCTCGCGGGGCTAGACGAACGTATTGAATTAATTGAAGGCCCGGCCCTGAGCTCGCTGGAGAATTTCGGTGAGGTTCCGCCTTTCGACCTGATCTTTATTGATGCCGATAAGCCAAACAATCCCGGCTATCTGGAATGGGCGCTGCACTACTCCCGCCCCGGCACGGTAATTATCGGCGATAACGTGGTGCGTGACGGCGAGGTAATCAACGGGGAAAGCGACGATGCGCGCGTGCTGGGCGTGCGGCGTTTTATTGAGATGATGGGGGATAACCCGCGCTTAACCGCCACCGCGCTGCAAACGGTGGGGATTAAGGGTTGGGATGGGTTTACGCTGGCGATTGTAGAACGATAACCAGCCGGGTGGCGGCTACGCCTTACCCGGCCTACCCGTTCTCCCGTAGGCCCGGTAAGCGCAGCGACACCGGGCAAGGGTTTAACCGGAAATCTGCTCCATCGCCTGCAGGATACGCTTATCCGAAATCGGATACGGCGTACCGAGCTGCTGGGCAAAGAAGCTGACGCGCAGCTCCTCGATCATCCAGCGGATCGCCTGCACGTCTTCATCGTCGCGGCGCGCTGGCGGCAGCTTGTTCAGCCACTGCTGCCACGCCTGCTGCACGCTCTCCACTTTCAGCATCTGCGCACGGTCGCGGTGCGGGTCGATAGCCATTTTCTCCAGCCGTTTTTCAATCGCCTGCAGATAGCGCAGCGTATCGCCAAGACGGTTGAAGCCGTTGCCGGTAACAAAGCCGCGGTAGACCAGTCCCGCCATCTGCGCCTTCACGTCCGACAGCCCCAGCGCCATGCTCATATCCACGCGCCCTTTCAGACGCTTGTTGATATTGAACACGGTGGTGAGGATCTGCTCGACCTGTTTGGCAATCTCCACCACGGTGTCGTTCAGCTCCGCACGCACCTTCTCGTGAAGCTGAGCAAAGCCCTCTTCCGTCCAGACCGGGCCGCCCGCCTCGTGGATCAGTTTGTCCACGCCACAGGAGATGCAGTCGTCAATCAGATCCAGCACCTTGCCGTACGGGTTAAAGTAGAGCCCCAGCTTGGCCTTGTTCGGCAGCTTCTCGTGCAGATACTTGATCGGCGACGGGATGTTGAGCAGCAGCAGGCGACGCAGCCCGCGCCACATCATCTGCTGCTGTTCCTGCGGGTTATCAAACAGTTTGATCGCCACGCTGTCGCGCTCGTCCACCAGCGCAGGCCAGGCTTTCACCTTATAGTTGCCGCGCTTCTGCTCGTAGCTTTCCGGAAGCTGGCCAAAGCTCCAGATGTGCAGCCCGCTCTGCTCGATGCCGTCGTCGGCCACCGCAGACAGCGTCTCCTGGACTTTGCCTTTCAGCGCCTCTTTCAGCTCGCTCAGGGAACGCCCTTCCAGCAGCTTTTTGTTTTTATCGTCCACCACGCGGAAGCTGATTTTCAGGTGATCGGGCACCTGATCCCAGTTCCAGTCGTCGCGGTCGATGGTCGTTCCGGTCATGCGGCGGAACTCACGCTCCAGCGCGTCCAGCAGCGGCAGCTCCAGCGGCGTGACGCGGCCCAAAAACGCTTCCGCGTAGTTTGGCGCAGGCACAAAGTTGCGGCGAACCGGTTTTGGCAGGGATTTGATCAGCGCAATCACCAGCTCGCGGCGCAGGCCGGGGATTTGCCACTCGAACCCGCTCTCGTCAACCTGGTTTAACAGCGGCAGCGGAATGTGGACGGTCACGCCGTCCGCGTCTGCCCCCGGCTCAAACTGATAGGTCAGACGCAGCTTGAGGTTGCCCTGATGCCAGAAGTTCGGGTAGTCGAGTTTGCTGACCGACTCCGCGCCCTCTTTAATCAGCATGCTCTTTTCAAAGTTGAGCAGGTCCGGCGTCTCTTTGCTGGCCTTCTTCCACCAGCTGTCGAAATGGCGAGCGGAGATGACGTCGTGGCTGATGCGCTGGTCATAAAACTCGAACAGCGCTTCATCATCCACCAGAATGTCGCGGCGGCGCGATTTATGCTCCAGCTCTTCCACTTCAGCACGCAGCTTCAGGTTTTCACGGAAGAAGGCGTGGCGCGTCTGCCAGTCGCCCTCCACCAGCGCGTGGCGGATAAACAGCTCGCGGCACAGGGCCGGATCGATCTGACTGTAGTTGACCTTACGCGCGGCGACCACCGGCAGGCCGTAAACGGTCACTTTTTCGGTCGCCATCACCGCGCCCTGCGCGCGCTCCCAGTGCGGTTCACTGTACGAGCGCTTAAGCAGATGCTGCGCCACCGGCTCCACCCATTCCGGATCGATACGTGCGGCAATGCGTCCCCACAGGCGGCTGGTTTCCACCAGCTCCGCGACCATGGTCCACTTTGGCGGCTTCTTGAACAGGCCGGAACCGGGGAAGATAGAGAAACGCGCATTGCGTGCGCCGGTATACTCCTGCTTCTCGGCGTCCTTCATCCCAATGTGGGACAGCAGGCCGGTCAGCAGCGCGATATGGATTTCGCGGTACTCCGCTGGTTCGCTGTTGACCGGAATACCCAGCTCTTTCACCACCTGGCGCAGCTGGGTGTAGATATCCTGCCACTCGCGCACGCGCAGGTAGTTGAGGAAATCTACGCGGCACTGACGGCGGAACTGATTCGAGGAGAGCGCTTTCTGCTGCTCGCCGAGGTAGTTCCACAGGTTCACAAAGGCGAGGAAATCGGACTCTTTATCGTGGAAGCGGCGGTGCTTTTCGTCCGACGCCTGCTGTTTGTCCATAGGACGCTCGCGCGGATCCTGAATGGAGAGTGCCGAGGTAATGATCATCGCCTCGCGCACGCAGCCGTGCTTTTGCGCTTCCAGCACCATGCGTGCCAGACGCGGGTCGACCGGCAACTGGCTGAGCTGGCGACCCAGCGGCGTCAGTTTGTAGACCGTCGCCTGCTCGTCGGTGGTGATCGCCCCGAGCTCTTCCAGCAGACGCACGCCGTCCTGGATATTGCGTTTGTCCGGCGCTTCGACGAACGGAAACGCCGCGATGTCGCCCAGCCCCAGGGCGGTCATCTGCAGGATAACGGACGCCAGGTTGGTGCGCAGAATTTCCGGGTCGGTAAATTCCGGACGCGACAGGAAATCGTCTTCGGAATAGAGACGAATACAGATCCCTTCCGACACGCGGCCACAGCGGCCCTTACGCTGGTTAGCAGACGCCTGCGAAACGGGCTCAATCGGCAGCCGCTGAACCTTGGTACGGTAGCTGTAGCGGCTGATGCGCGCCGTACCCGGATCGATCACGTATTTAATGCCCGGCACGGTGAGCGAGGTTTCCGCCACGTTGGTCGCCAGGACGATGCGGCGTCCGCTGTGCGGCTGGAAGACGCGGTTCTGTTCGCTGTTGGACAGGCGGGCATACAGCGGCAGGATCTCGGTGTGGCGCAGGTCGCGCTTGTTGAGCGCATCGGCGGTATCGCGGATTTCGCGTTCGCCGCTCATGAAGATCAGAATGTCGCCTGCGCTTTCGTTACCCAGCTCGTCAACGGCATCGAAGATGGCCTGCAGCTGGTCGCGCTCGGTATCATCCGCCTCTTCCACAATCGGGCGATAGCGCACTTCCACGGGATACGTGCGACCTGACACCTCGATAATCGGCGCATTGTTGAAGTGCTTCGAGAAGCGCTCCGGATCGATGGTCGCGGAGGTGATGATCACTTTCAGATCCGGGCGACGCGGCAGCAGCTCTTTCAGGTAGCCGAGCAGGAAGTCGATGTTCAGGCTGCGCTCGTGCGCTTCGTCAATGATGATGGTGTCATACTGCATCAGCAGACGATCCTGCTGGATTTCCGCCAGCAGAATACCGTCGGTCATCAGTTTGACCATGGTGTTTTCGCTAACATGATCGCTGAAACGGACCTTGTAGCCGATGCAGCCGCCCGGCTCCGTCTGCAGCTCTTCGGCAATACGGTTGGCAACGGTGCGCGCCGCCAGACGACGCGGCTGGGTGTGGCCAATCAGGCCTTTGATCCCGCGGCCCAGCTCCATACAGATTTTCGGCAGCTGGGTGGTTTTCCCCGAACCGGTTTCACCCGCGACAATCACCACCTGGTGGTCGCGGACGGCCTCAAGAATGTCCTGTTTCTTCTGGCTGACGGGCAGGTTTTCCGGGTAGGTAATCGCCGGGCGCGCAGCTTCGCGCAGCACAACCTTCCCTGCTGCCTGTTCAATCTCTTTCGCCATCTCCTGGTAAATGGCCTGTTGTGCATCAGGATTTTTAACCTTCTTGACGCCGTGCAGACGGCGGGCGAAGCGCTGTTTGTCGCGCAGCGTCAGAGAATCGAGCTGTTGCAGGAGCATCGGGAAGGTGAATTTTTGTTGTTCTGTCATAGCGTTAAAGGGCAGTACACGCCCTGATAAACTCTCTTTTTAATGATTGCTATAGAGTACCACACTGACGCCTTTCGCGCCTTATTCAAAAAATTCGAACATAGGCTTCGATATATTGCGCTATCTCTGTGGCAGGATTGTGAATAGAGTGTCAACAAGCAACGGGGCAACCCCCTTCAATCAAATGCAACAACAGGAATCACCCATGAGCAAAGTATTAGTTTTGAAATCCAGTATTCTGGCAGGGTACTCTCAGTCTGGTCAGCTGTCTGATTACTTCGTTGAACAGTGGCGTGAACAGCATTCTGCTGACGAAATCACCGTGCGTGACCTGGCTGCAAACCCAATTCCTGTGCTGGATGGCGAGCTGGTTGGCGCGCTGCGCCCAAGCGATGCACCGCTGAGCCCGCGTCAGCAGGAAGCGCTGGCCCTGTCCGACGAGCTGATTGCTGAGCTGCAGGCACATGACGTTATCGTCATCAACGCCCCAATGTACAACTTCAACATCCCAACCCAGCTGAAGAACTACTTCGACCTGGTGGCGCGCGCTGGCGTAACCTTCCGTTACACCGAGAACGGCCCGGAAGGTCTGGTGAAAGGCAAGCGTGCGATCGTACTGACCAGCCGTGGCGGTATCCATAAAGACACCCCAACCGACCTGGTTGCGCCGTACCTGAGCCTGTTCCTGGGCTTCATCGGCATCACTGACGTGAACTTCGTGTTCGCGGAAGGTATCGCTTACGGTCCTGAAGTGGCGACCAAAGCGCAGACCGACGCGAAAGCCGCCATCGACAGCCTGGTTGCAGCGTAAGACTTCACCCTCTCACCGCCCGGTGGGAGGGTTTTTCTTTTCCCCGCATTTCGTTATCATCCGCTCCCACTCTCCAGCCGGGCGGCCTGATGTCTGCGATTATTGATTCTTTTATTGCCCCACAGTGTCACGATGACATTCAGATCCTCTGGCAGGATGAACATCTGCTGCTGATCGACAAGCCTTCCGGCCTGCTCAGCCTCTCGGGCAAAAATCCGCAAAACCTTGATTCCGTCCATTATCGTCTGGTTCAGACGTTCCCGGGCTGCACGCTGGTGCACCGTCTGGATTTTGGTACGTCCGGGCTGATGGTGGTTGCGCGTAATAAGGCCATCAACGCGGCACTGTGCCAGCAGTTTAGCCAGCGCAACGTGGAGAAAGTCTACTGCGCCCTGCTTTGCGGCCACGTGGAAAATGATGAAGGGGTTATTGATGCGCCGATTGCCAAAGACCCGGCGCTGTTCCCGCTGATGTCGATCTGCGCCATTACCGGTAAACCCGCCCGCTCCCGCTACCAGGTTGTGGAACGGTTTTATCAGGGGGCGGGATTACCGTTAACGCGGGTGAAACTGATCCCGGAGACCGGGCGAACCCATCAGCTGCGTATTCACTGCCAGCAGCTGGGACACCCGATTCTGGGCTGCGATCTGTATGGCGGTCTTGACGTGCCGGGTGCTGAGGAAACGCCCCGGTTGATGCTGCATGCCTGCGAGCTGAATTTTATTCATCCCGTGAGCGGCGAGCCGGTTAACGCCCGTCACGCCGCCCCGTTCTGAACGCGGTTTACCACATCAAATCGTCAGGGATTTTGAAGTCCGCGTACGGATCGTCTTCGTCCTGCTCTTCCTGGCTGAGCGCGCTGTTTAACACGATGCTGTCGGCATCGCGCTGGGCAATTTTATCGGCCACCACTGCCGGAATGATCGCGTAGTCGCAGTCACCGTTAGCATTGAGCACCAGGCGCGCAATCGCCAGACGGCCGTTGATCAGCTGGGTCTGCGTTTGCTTATCGACTTCAATCTTTTTAATCAGCGTACCGTCGGTAAAGTTAAAGGTGATGTTGCCTTTCGCCACGGTGATGCGGTTCATCTCAATCAGCTGCTTCACCTGCGCCTTAAACTCTTTCGCCAGCACGGCCTGCTTCTGCTGCTCGCTCAGCAGCTTATCACGCTCGATCTGCGCCTTCTTGTTCTCTTCTACCGCTTCCCGAGCCTCACGCGCCTGAACGCGTGATTTCTTTGCCGTACGCTGCACTTTCGCCGCTTTCTTGCTGCTGACGAGGCCCGCTTTCAGCATCTGCTCTTGTAAGGTGAGTTTTGTCATGATTGTTTCTAAACCGGTTGGAAATTTTGGGAATTATAGCGGGAATTGCGGAGCGTGTGCCAGAGATGTAGGCATGGCGTTTTGCTGCCGGAGTCTGGTTCATTCTTCATGCAACTTCTACGAATGGTAATGCGTGAATAGTGGTTAAAAATCACCAGGTCATTTTCTTAAAAAATGAGCCGTTCATAAATATGATGTGAGGTTTATATCTGTACCCACTACAGGCGTTGGCATATTCATAGCGCATTTCAGGAAACTGTAATTTACATTTTTTGTCTGCCTCTATTCATGATCAGCACTGAATTGTTAAATATTCACTGTGTTCATCGGTTGATTTTTAAACTGTCGAGGCGGAGAATCCACAAAAAAAATAAAGGATAAGGATTTCAGATGTTTCGACTCTACAGGTCACATGAATTAACACGGCGATTAGACCCTGAAGATTTTCAATATATTCTGACGCCTGCGGGCTCGCTGAGAGAGGCATGTATTTATTACGATCTCTCTTATGAAGCGAACGGTCACAGTCTTACTTTTGGTCTCCCCAAGAAAAAATATAGCGTATCCCCACATCAAAGACCGTATGAACGCAGGTATCGCAGCGGCGCAGATCCCATTTATGACGAAGTAAAACACGAGCTGAAAATTGGTTGGCTTGTTGGTGTGGATACCTCCAGGCGCTGGAGCAGCGACCGGAACCCGTTTTATATCGACAATAACGGCGAGCTAATTTTCACCCCTACTTCCTCATCGTGGCATGCATGGTATAAGGACGAAATCCTGAGTGCCTACCGGCACGTTATTGCCGATCGGCAAGGCAGGAAGCCCGCTCCTACTCAACGGATGCATTATGATTATTACGCGCCAACCACTGCACCGTCGGAGAAAACGCTGAACAGTAAAGCTGTGGGTCGTCTGCTCGCCGCGGGTGGTATTTATAACGGCAATATTACAGGGTTTCATGAAACCGCGCTGCAGCTTGGCGGAGATGCTCCAGCAGGTTATGAGCAAGTCATGAACAACAAAGGGTTAATCATTGCGAGCGCCTCCGTTGCAGCAGGATTAACAATGGGCAGGTTAAATCCTTTAAGCGAAATAGATGAAATATCGGGGCTCAGTAAAATACCAGCACTTGAGAGCCCATATGTAAAAGGTTTCACCTCTCAGAGCGGCACACTAGTGAATGCTGAACACGCGATTGTCGACCCGAAAAAACTCGCGGCTTATGCTTTAGATTCAACACATCCTACTGGAGGACACAAAGCCCGAGTGTTTGAGTCAGCGCTGGGATACAACCCAACTAATGCAGATGTTTTAGCCGCAAGAATTCAGGACGGCGTATTATTGGCCCCAGCAAAAGTTTTGCAGGCAAATAGTTACGGTCAAACAATGGCTGTCGAAATGCCCATTTTAGGCGTCAACGGTGAAACAGCGATCGTGCGTACTGGCTGGATGTATGAAACAGACGCGTTAGTTCCTCGCCTGACAACCCTATTCGTTAAATGAGAAAGTACAAATGAAAAGAGCCGAATTAGACGTTGTGGTTTTAGGAGAGGATTTACCGAATGAAGGGCTGGAAAAAGGGACTATTGGTACGATTGTTATGGTTTTCAATACCCCGACGCTGGCCTATCTTGTCGAGTTTTGCGACGAAGAAGGAAGAACAATAGCAATGCCTGCTTTGCTTCCCGCTCAGTTGAAGAGTTATTTCACCCCAAATATCCTTAAAACATTGCTGGTTGACAATAATTTCCCCGTAGCCAACCCAGTAGATCCAGACGTAATAGCAGATTTGATGCGCAACGCCGCCCCTGCTGAATGGGATGCTCAGAAGAGAACAGTTTACGAGGATATCCAACGCCTGATGATTAACCGGCTGGACTACTCTGGTATGTTCGCAATCATGGATGGGCTTGAGTATAACGGTTTGACGCTGTACAGCCTGGTGCAGCCGGAAAACGGTGAACCCGTATGGTCGAATATCTACATTCGAAACGTTGAAATACGTGACAACGACATCTATGTTGATCCAAACCTTACTGACAAGGTACTCATTGGTGAAGATGCTATGTCCGTGTTTGCCTACAACTTCAAAAATGACTGTTTCGAGATCCGTGATAAGGCATCGACCGAATTTGCCATTGAATCACATGTTAACTTCAGCGAATTGTTGTCCGCGCTGATTGATACAATGAACTGAAATCCGCAACATCCATTGCTGGTTGTAATTGCAACCAGCCTATTTCTTCCCAGCGCCGCCTGAACAATCACAAACCAGATAACCATCGCAGTCCGTTCATGAACTTCCCTCATGTTGCATTGAAATTAAGTCACTTCCCCTGCGCCACGGGCTCAGGCATAAATTATGCATTGGTAACTTCTTAGCAACATGAACTTAGGATGCATAACCACAATGAGCAAAGCTTTCACATATACCCTTAAGCGCAGTTGCTTCGATGAGAATTACAACCCGTCAGAAAATACGCGTACGACCACCAACTTCGCCAACCTGGCCCGCGGGGAAAAGCGTCAGGAGAACCTGCGCAATACGCTGGTGATGATCAACAACCGCTTTAACGCTTTAGCGCGCTGGGATAACCCAAACGCCGATCGCTATGCGGTTGAGCTTGAAATCATCTCTGTCGATTTGAATATTGGCGCGGAAAAGCCGTTCCCGGCCATTGAGATACTGCAAACCACCATTGTCGACAAGAAAAACAACCAGCGTATCCCTGGCATCGTCGGGAATAACTTCTCGTCTTACGTGCGGGATTATGATTTCAGCGTCCTGCTGCTGGAGCACAACAAGAACCAGCAGCACTTCAGCATTCCGGAAAAGTTTGGCGAACTGCACGGCAATATCTTCCGCCATTTTGTGAGTTCACCGGAATACAAAGAGAACTTCACAAAAGGACCGGTGATTTGCCTGAGCGTCTCCAGCAAAGACACCTATCGCCGCACCGGTAACCAGCACCCCGTGCTGGGCGTTGAGTACCAGCCGGATGGCGAATCGCTTACGGAGCAGTACTTCGCGAAGATGGGCCTGAGCGTGCGCTACTTCATGCCGGAACACAGCGTGGCGCCGTTCGCGTTCTTCTTTACCGGGGATTTACTGAGCGACTACACCGATCTCGAACTGATCGCCACCATCAGCACGATGGAGACGTTTCAGAAGATCTATCGCCCGGAAATTTATAACGCCAACTCGGCGGCCGGACTGTGCTACCGACCGGATCTGAACCAGCAGGATCACTCATTAACCAAAATTGTGTATGACCGGGAAGAGCGAAGCCGTCTGGCGATTGAACAGGGTCGATTTACCGAAGAGTACTTCATTAAGCCTTACAAACACATTCTTGAGCAGTGGTCTGATAACTACACGCTTTAATACATCAAAAAGGTCTTTTATTATGAAAACATTGCTCCCGACTTCAACGGCTGGCAGCCTGCCTAAGCCGACCTGGCTTGCGCAACCTGAAACGCTCTGGTCACCCTGGAAATTGCAGGATCAGGAACTGCTGGCAGGCAAGCAGGATGCGCTGCGCCTGTCTCTGGATGAGCAGATCCGTGCGGGAATCGATATCGTCAGCGACGGGGAACAGACCCGCCAGCACTTCGTCACCACCTTTATTGAACACCTGAACGGCGTCGATTTTGAGAACCGCCAGACGGTGCGCATTCGTAACCGCTATGATGCGAGCGTGCCGACCGTGGTCTCCGCCGTCGCGCGCCAGAAACCGGTCTTCGTCGACGATGCAAAATACCTGCGCCAGCTCACGGACAAGCCGATCAAATGGGCTCTGCCGGGGCCAATGACTATGATCGACACCCTGTACGACGCGCACTATAAAAGCCGCGAAAAGCTGGCCTGGGAATTCGCCAAAATCCTCAATCAGGAAGCGCGAGAGCTAGAGGCCGCAGGCGTGGATATTATCCAGTTCGATGAACCGGCGTTTAACGTCTTTTTTGATGAGGTCAACGACTGGGGCATCGCCGCGCTGGAGCGCGCCATTGAAGGGCTGAAGTGCGAGACCGCGGTCCATATCTGCTACGGCTACGGCATCAAGGCCAATACTGACTGGAAAAAGACGCTCGGATCCGAGTGGCGCCAGTACGAAGAGGCCTTCCCTAAGCTGCAGACCTCTAACATCGACATCATCTCCCTGGAGTGCCACAACTCCCGCGTGCCGATGGATCTGCTTGAGCTGATCCGCGGCAAGAAAGTGATGGTTGGCGCGATTGACGTAGCAACCAACACAGTTGAAACGCCGGAGGAAGTGGCCGATACGCTGCGTAAAGCGCTGCAGTTTGTTGACGTCGACAAGCTATATCCGTCGACCAACTGCGGCATGGCTCCCCTCTCCCGTCAGGTGGCTAACGGCAAGCTGAGAGCACTCAGCGCTGGCGCAGAGATTATCCGCAAAGAGCTTGGCGCGTAATCCCCTTACCTTTGCCAGTAAAGCGGCGTGCCAAAACGCTCGACGTAATAATCAATTACCGCCCTGACGTTCAGGGGCGGATGTCGGGCATCGGGGTAGATCGCCGCGATCGCCTGCTGTTCCGTATTGATGGCACACTCCAGCGTGGGCAGGAGCGGAATCAGCTCACCGCGCTGGAGCGGCTCGCTCACCAGCCAGTCCGGAAACAGCACGATCCCCATCCCACCCCGCGCCGCAGCCAGCAGCGCTTCCGCATTATTCGAGGTCATCAATGGCGTCACGGGATAGTGTATCCACGCCTCGCCCGCTCTGCGCAACAGCCAGCGGTTAGGCCCTGACGATCCGCGATAGACAAGACAGTGATGGCGATTCAGATCGTCCGGCCCTTCAGGCGCACCGTGTCTACGCACGTAATCTGGCGACGCGGCCAGATGATACACCTGCTGCCCGAACACCCGCGCCCGAAACGAGGAGTCCGTCAGCACGCCAATGCGGAAGATAAGGTCTGCCGCATCCCGGTGGGGGTCAATGAAATCATCGGTCAGCGTCAGCTCTACGCTCAGGCGAGGATAGCGTTCCGACAGGCCGGGAAGTCCTGGGGCTATGTGCTTCTGGCCGAAAAACACCGGTCCGTTAATGCGGATCGCACCGGACGGTTCCATCGCACGCGCGTCCAGCTCCCGGCGCGCCTCTTCCAGGTTTTCCGCCATTGACCGGGCGTAGCGAATAAACAGATGACCGCTTTCCGTGGGAATGACGGCCCGCGTATTGCGATAGAAAAGCTGCTGCCCGAGCGCATCCTCAAGCTGGTGGATCACGCGCGATATCTGCGAGGCCGATATCCCCTGCCGCCGCGCCACGACGGAGAAGTTCTGCGCTTCATACACGTCGATAAAGATCAGCAGCGCGCGGATGTTGATGTTGCTGGCGTCAACCATTAATGCATATCTCGCAAAGGTGTTTACTGCATTATGGCATTTTTCTCATTGGACAACCCACGTAATCTTCTTCGCCTGAAAACGGAGGAAGAAGAATGCAGTTTGTTTTGATTTTACTGGTTATTGCTGGCGGGATGGGCCTATCCGTCGAGGCGGGCCTGCTGGGACCGCTGGGGGGAAAGGTCGGGGATTTATGGGCGACGTTCAGCATTTTTGGCGTCGGCGCCGCGCTAACGTTTCTGCTGATGCTGTTTTTCAGCCCGCGCAACAGCCCGTCGTTTTTCGCACAGCCCGGCTGGCAGCTGCTCGGCGGCGTGCTCGGTCCGGTATACGTGGTCATCCTGACCGTGGCGACACCCACCATCGGCATCGCCATGACCATGATTGGCATTCTGGCCGGCCAGGTCTTTAAAAGCCTGATCATTGATCATTATGGTCTGCTGGGTTCGCCGCACAGGAAGATAAACGCAAAGCGCATTATCGCACTGGGGTTCATTATTGCGGCACTGGTTCTGGTCGCGCAGGGGTAACGTATGACACTGATTATGATTCTTCTGGCCGTGTGCGGCGGCGCAACGCTAAGCATTCAGGCCGCCATTAACGGCCAGCTCGGCAGCAGCGTGGGGGTATTTAAAAGCGCGTTTCTGACCTTCTCCGTCGGCGCGCTGGTGACCGCCCTGCTGATTTTCTTCTTTGAGCCTAAGCAGGCCGTCAGCCTGCTGGATGTACCGAAATGGCAGCTTCTCGGGGCAATGTTTGGCGTGCCTTATATTGTGATTATGGTCGTGGCGGTGCAGCGCATCGGTACCGCCGTCGCCACGGTGGCGGTGATCTTTGGCCAGCTCGCCATGAGCATGTTGATTGATCACTTTGGCTGGCTGGGTAATCCCGCCATTTCGTTCTCGCCGAGTCGTCTGGGGGCGGTAGTCTGCCTGGGGATTGCGCTTGTCTTTATTTACTCGGGTAGTAAAACCCGCACCGACAGGACATGAGATCGCATCTTTCGGACTGAGGGCTCCCCAGAAAATTTTTACCGAAAGCGATTAAGTTTTTTTAAAGTGAAGCAATTACTTGCAGCCATGCCCTGGTCCGGCTGTAAATCGCCGAAGCGTTTCCGTAAGGCCGGGGCGAGGCGCAGGGATGCGCCGAGAGGGCGTGGCCTGCAGGGATGCAGGCTCATGCCCGACCCGATAGCCTGAAGGAATAAGCTGAGGGTACCGCGAAGCGGCGATTTACCGCCGGGAGCCCGGGTCGCCAGGGTGGTGGCGACTGAGCCACCCTGGCACGTTCACCGGTCATGTCGTTACAGAGTAGCAAGGAACATAAAGTGAACGGAAATACCACCTTAGCCGTATGTTCCCCTCACCCTAACCCTCTCCCCATAGGGGCGAGGGGATTGTTCACTGCTCGTATCATCACTCTTTACGGGTAAAGAACAGCGTCACCGTGGCGACGGTGACGCCCAGTTTCTTCATCTCGGTTTTATTAAACAGATGGTTCTCATCCTGCAGGTACATCCAGTCGTCAAAGTTCAGTAGCCAGGTGCTGCCGTTGGCCTTCACGTTCATGCTGTAATGCCAGTTGAAGGCGTTGCCTGCGGCCTGCCCAGTCGCAACCCCTTCGATATCCCCCGCCGTGCCCTCGTAGCGATCGTTCCCCAGGCGCCGGATATGCCAGACTCGCTGTTGCTTCTCGCCGTCGTCGTAAACGAAGTGCTCGTTCAGGGTCAGCGTATCGCCGATAACGTCCCCGGCAATCTCAACGTGAAAACGTCGGATCTGCTTGCCGCTGCGATCCTGCACCATCCCCCACGCTTCGGTTTTGCCCTGGAAGAAGTGGAAGATATCCAGCCGCGGCTGCTGGTGGCGGTATTCGGTCACCTCCGTGCTACAGCCCGCCAGCAGCATCGTTAATGCCAGCACCATCATCAGGAAACGTTTCATTTTTGGCCTCCGATTAACTGCTGACGCAGCTCAGGATATTGCGTACGGGGAGCCAGCCAGATGGCCAGAAAACGGGTACTGAACGCTTCTGACTGGCGTGGTCCCAGGGGAATAAAGGTTTTCTGAAGGGTCGGATCGCGGTACCAGAACTGCCCCTGCTGGTCATTAAGGACAAACGCCAGCTGTGAGCCCGGTCGAACATCGGGCCACAGCGACCGGAGCATCCGCAGCCAGGCTTCGCTTTGCGGTTCCTGCGCCAGGATCCCCTGCGCCTGCCACTGGTCGCGGGTCGCCTCGACCAGCTCATCGCGATCGATGTCGCGCGCATAGGTAATTATCAGCGCCTGATCCTGGTTCTCCCGACCGTAACGCCCATCCGGCGTACGCAGCTGGGAGGTGTAGACGGTGAACGGCCCCCAGGTGAGCGTGGCATCGCCCACCTTACGCCACGCCAGCCAGTCGGCGGCCTGGGCCGCAGGCAGGGCGATCAGCCAAAGCAGCAAAATCGTAGCTCTCATTTTTGTCTCCCCATCAGCAGGTGGAAAAACAGCATCAACACCAGCCAACCCGGCGCCATCCAGCTGACGACGATAAAAGTCGGCTCCAGAAATGAAATGGCATCCAGCCGCTCGCCAATCAGGTACGCCACCGGGCCTCCCACGGCGGCCAGCAGGGTCAGCAGCCAGCCGGGCAACGTGGTGGTGCGCGTAAGCTGCGTCCAGACGGTGGCGAACATCAGCCACAATGCCACCATCCATAGCGGCATCAGAGACTCGCCCGTGAAGGCTATCAGTCCCGTCAGCGCCCAGAGCGTATCCAGCAAACTGCCCGCCGCGGCCAGCCCGATGGCGTAAAAACGGTATACAGACGGCAAGAGCAGGCACGCCAGGATCGCCAGCGCGAGCCAGATAATCAGGCCCTTTTCGCGAAAGAGCACCACCAGCGTCCAGTAAAGATCGAACGCGACGGCCAGCAGAAAGACCTGAAGATATCGTTTCATACGCGCTCGGCGGTCAGCTGCACCACGCTGATGGTGCGGGCGTTAAACCCGGCTTCGCAGTAGCCAAAGTAGTACAGCCACATGCGGCGAAACCGCTCATCAAAGCCGAGCTTTTCAATCTCCTGCCAGGCGTGGACAAAGCGCTGCCGCCAGTGCGCCAGCGTGCGGGCGTAGTCCGGCCCCATGTCGAACAGATTGCGCACCACGAAATCGGTGTGGCGCGTCATCAGATCGTTCATCGCGGTGATGCTCGGCAGGAAGCCGCCGGGGAAAATGTAGCGCTGGATAAAATCGACGCTTTTGCTGTAGTCGCGATAGCGCTGGTCCTGAATGGTGATGGCCTGAATCGCCATGCGTCCTCCCGGGCGCAGCCGCGCCTGACAGGTACGGAAGAATGTGGGCAGATAGCGCTGCCCGACGGCTTCAATCATCTCTATCGAGACCAGCTTGTCATACTGCCCGGTGAGGTCGCGATAGTCGCAGAGCAGCACCTCGACCCGATCCTGTAGTCCGGCGCGGGCAATTCGTTCGGTCGCCCAGACGTATTGCTCCTGCGATAGCGTGGTGGTGGTCACCCGACAGCCATAATGACGGGCCGCGTATTCCGCCATCGCCCCCCAGCCAGTGCCAATTTCCAGCAGATGATCGCCCGGCTTCAGCGCCAGCTGTTCGCACAGACGCGCCATTTTGGCCTGCTGGGCCGCCGTGAGATCCTGTTCTTCCTCCGTAAACAAGGCGCTGGAATAGAGGAGCTCCTTATCCAGAAAATGGGCATAGAAGGTGTTACCCAGATCGTAATGGGCGGCAATATTTTCACGCGCCTGCGCGCGGGAGTTTCGTCGCGTCCAGTGCCGTAGCCGCTCCAGCGGCCTGCCGAACAGACGGAACCCGTTTTCCAGACGGCCAAGCACCTCGCCGTTGAGCGCCAGAAGTTCCAGTAGCGGCGTAAGGTGCGTAGTTTCCCATTCGCCGTCCATCCAGGCTTCTGCCGCGGCAAGGCTCCCGCCCGTTAAGACACGCCAGTAGACGCCGGGCGTGAGGATCTGCACGTCGGCATGCAGCGCGGAGGATGACTCACCAAAATGAAAGGTCTGCGCCCCTTCACGCAGCGTGAGCGAGCCGCCGCGGATACCGCTTAACAGACGAAAAAGCAGCCAGCGCGCAAAGCGCACGTTGCGCGGGATATCGGGTTCTAACGCAAAGACGGGATCGGTCATGAGCGTTCACTCCTGCTGACGGGATGGTTATACAGCGGCACGCGCTTGAGCCACAGGCGCAGCGCCTGCCAGTAAATGGCGAAAACGGTTTTCAGGGTCATAAGCGGGATGCGCAGAAGCAGCGAACGCAGCGCGGGGCGCGTCAGAGGCTCCCGGCGTAGCGCCAGCGTGGCGTCGAACACCTTCGCCTCCTGATGATTTTCAATGTGCATATGCAGCGTGTTATCCGGGTCGTTGAAGCGCCAGTGGTAGATCATGTCCATCGGGTTGAAGGGGGAAACGTGAAACGCTTTTTCCGTAGGCTGGGCATGTTGCCCGTCGACCGCGTAATAATGCCGCTCGTTCCACGGCGTGTTGCGAACCTCGGCCAGTACCCAGCGCAGAGTCTCCTTCCCGTCATAGCAGTAGTAAAAGTTGACCGGATTGAAATGAAAGCCGAAATAGCGCAGCTGCGTCAGGAGCATGACCCGCCCGTCAGGACGTTCCCCGGTCAGGCTCTCCAGCCTGCTCAGCACGTTCTCTTTAAGCGGCGTGCCGAGCGGATAGTCCGCGTCATGGAAAGAGGCGGCAGCAAAGCGATTGCGTCGCACGCCGACGGACGCGAGCAGCGGCAGCTCATCGAGATCCAGCCAGGCCATAAACACGCTGTAGCGAAATTCATGGGTTTTCGGCTGCAGGCGGCGGTGGCGTAATACGCCGTGGTAAAGGCAGCTGTTCATCTCAGTTCCCCTCCCCGGCCGCTATCGCATTGACCACGTCCAGCGCGCTGCGCACCCCGTCCTCATGAAAACCGTTGTACCAGTAGGCTCCGCAGAACCAGCTCCGCCGGTGGCCGTTGATCTCGCCGCGCCGCGCCTGCGCCTGCCAGCTTTGCGGGTTAAACAGCGGATGCTCATAAACGAAGCGTTGCAGAACGAAGCGCTCATCCACCGGCGCGTCCGGGTTCAGGGTGACGCAGAACAGCGGGCTGCCCGCAGGCAGCCCCTGCAGGATATTCATGTTGTAGGTGACACAGGCGCTGGCCTGCGCCTGCTCGCTCAGGCGGTAGTTCCAGCTGGCCCAGGCGCGCGGCCGCACCGGCAGCCAGCGCGGGTCGCTGTGCAACACAACCTCGTTGCGCTGCCAGCCGATATCGCCCAGCACCTCGCGCTCTGCGGTGGTCGGGTCGTCAAGCATGGCCAGCGCCTGAGCGGAGTGGCAGGCAAATATCACCTGATCGAAGGTATGGCTGCCGTTTTCGAGCTGGAGCGTGACCCCGTCCTCGTGGCGGCTCACCCGCTGCACCGGTGAATTGAGATGCAGCGTCAGCCGGTCGCCCAGTTTGTCCAGCATCGCGCGGATATACTCCCGCGAGCCGCCCGGCACCACGTACCACTGCGGGCGATGAGTGATATCAAGCAGACCGTGGTTTTGGAAGAAACGTAAAAAGAGCGGCAGCGGGAAGCGCGTCATCTCCTGCAGCGACGATGACCAGATGGCGGCCCCCATCGGCAGAATGTAGTGGCGCGCAAAAAACGGCGTAAAGCCGTGCTGGTCCAGAAACGTCTGCAGCGTGGCGTTCGGATCCACTTCCCCGTCCAGCGCCTGTTTTGCCAGGCGGTTAAAGCGAACGATCTCGCCCAGCAGCCGCCAGAATGCCGGATTCACCAGGTTTCGACGCTGGGCAAACAGCGACGTCAGCGTGTGGCCGTTGTACTCAAACCCCGTCGCGGGGTCGTGCACCGAAAAGCTCATCTGCGTTTTTTGCCCGCTGATGCCCAGCTCGCTGAGCAGGCCCATAAAGCGCGGATAGGTACGGTCGTTGTAGACGATAAACCCGGTATCGATCGCGTATGTACCCTGTGGCGTCGTCACGTCAACCGTTGCGGTGTGGCCGCCCGGCGTGGATCCCGCTTCAAACAGGGTCACCTGATGGTGTCCGGCCAGCCGCCAGGCGCAGGTCAGCCCGGCAATGCCACTGCCGATAATCGCAATGTTCATGAACGCACCATCCTGCGCAGCAGCGTGCGCTGAAGAAACGCAGGCAGCCCGGAGAGCAGCCGCAAAATGAAGCCAAACCCGGACGGAAACGCGATGTGCATTTTCCCTGCCGCCAGTCCGATACGGATCGCCTTGACCGCCTCGTCGACGGTCACCCTGCCCGGCATGGCAAAATCATTTTTTTGCGTCAGGGGCGTATCGACAAAGCCCGGAGAGACAACCGTGACGGCAATCCCTTTTGGCTCCCAGTCCAGGCGCAAACTCTCGGCAAACCAGCTCAGCGCCGCTTTGGACGCGCCGTAGGCCTCTGCGCGGGGGAAAGGCAGCCAGTGGGCCATTGAGCTCACCAGCACCACACGGTTACCGGCAACCAGCTGCGATTGTAGCGCCTCAAGGCAGTTCACCGGCCCAAGGAAATTGGTGTTCATGACCCGCTCCACCAGCGCCGCATCCACCACGCCAGCATCGAGGTATTCGCAGGTACCCGCGCAGAGAATGATCAGGTCGGCGTAGCTGCCGGTCAGCGCCTGGCGACAGGCGTCCCTGTCCGTCATATCGAACAGGCGCACGGTGAGATTGGGGCAGATCTGATGCAGCGCTTCCAGACGCGCTGGATCGCGCCCGCAGGCAATCACATGGTAGCCGTCAGCAGAGAAGGATTTCGCCAGCCCGGCGCCAATCCCCGAGCTTGCGCCGGTAATCAACACCGTCTTCATGATTTTACCCTCCGCTTCACGCCGCGAACCGCCCAGCCCAGCAGAGGAAGATGTTCGTAGATCATCTCTCCCGCATCGTAGTAGTCCCGCTGACGCGTGATGAGATCGTTTTCCGTCTCCACCACCGAGCACCCCGGCAGATCGAGCGGTTCGCCTCCGGCAATGCGCGGATGCGACCAGTGCATCACCCAGGTGACAACAAACCGGTTCCCGCTGCAGAGCGGCGGATCGATAGAAAAACGGCAGTTCTCGACGTTGGCCAGCAGATGGGTGAAATAGCGCTGAAGCGCAAAAATACCGTTGTGCTCACCGAAGGGATCGATAAGCGTGGCATTCGAATGATAAAGCCCCGCCAGCGCGGACGGCGGCTGGCTATCCAGTGCGGCGTAGTACTCGACGAACCGACTCACGACAGAGGGCAAAGTGCTCATGGGTCACATCCTGGCTGTAAACAACGTGGCGTAATCGCATAATTAAAACTTACACAATTAACGTTATTTGTCCAAGTTTGTGCAAATTTATTTTTTATTACTCATAAATATCAATAGGTTGAAAGATCATTCATTTGAAGGTTTTGTAGGCCGGGTAAGGCATAGCCGCCACCCGGCTTTCACTCACTTTCAGGTTATCCTTAAGGCAAATTCAGCGGTCATCTTCCAGGCTTATCCTTTTTATTCATAAGGATGCCTGACATGAAACGTTTCTTTCTCTCCCTATTCTCAAGCCCGGAATCCTTACTGCAGGTGATGAGTCAGCAGGAAATTATTGAAGCCGTGGAAGATGGCGACCGTATCATCATCGACCAGGACGGGAACGCCTCGGTGAACTACAAGAGCAACGAGGTGCGGCAGGACTTTCTGCGTCACGTTAACGCGCTGAAGAGGGCCTGATATGGGAACGGCGATATTTATGGTGCTGATGGTCTGCGGGTACTGGTACACCAGCCGCGACCTGTCGACCCGCTTTAAAATCAAGCGTTCCTTTGGCTGGGACGTCTATTTTCTCGTTGCGCTTTACGGCTGTATTTTCGTTCTGCAGGGGGTGATTGCCACGGGGTTGCTCTGGCTGCTGCTGCTTAGCCTTTCCGCCGCCAACAACGCTTTCCACTTTGCCTCACCGAAATACACCGACTGGCAAATCGACTTTATGAACTGGAGTTTTTTAGGCATTCAGGCGCCGGTGGTGGTAATGCTGGCGTTTGCCATCCTGTTTTGTCTCTACCGGTCTAACTGGGCAGGCAGCGCCAGGCTGGATGGCGAGAGTCGGAAAAAGCTCTACAAACGGCTTGCGCAGGCGAGCGGGATCGAGCAACTGCTCTATCAATGTATGGAGCAAGGCGAGCTGGCGCAGGTCACGCTCCGCTCGAGGCGGATATACGTGGGTATGATCCACACCGCGACGCTGGAATATGAAAAAACGGCCAATATCGTGCTGATCCCGATGTTGAGCGGGTACCGGGACGAGAAGACGATGAACCTGCGCATCGAGAATAATTACAGCCGGTGGTACGCCGAGCATGACATTACGCTCGACTCGGAACCCCGCAGCGCCATGTCATTCCGCAAGGTGATTTTACTCAATCAAATTGAGAGCATCTCGCTGTTCGATCCCGCCAGCGCCAGCGCGCTGTCGCTGGCACAGCGGGATGAGAGCCCTGGCCCTAAAGAGACATCCCCATAATTCTGAGTATGCTCTGCTGTGAGGCTGTTTCAAAAAGGACGTTCTTAATGCAGAGCATGCCCTGCTTCTGGTAGAACCGATACGCTCCTGCGTTCTGCTCAAGCACTTCCAGCCAGAGATAGTCCTTTCCCCTGCTCCGGGCCATGTCGATAATTTTATTGAACATGTCCTGACCATAGTTCTTGCCGGTCTCGGCAGGATCGAGGTAGAGCTTGTTGAGGAGAACGCCCCTCTTGTCCGTTTCTGGAAGCATGGCGTCCCAGGTCACTTTCATGAATCCCACTGGCCGATCGGTCTCTGCAACATACCAGGAAACTGTGTTATCTATCAGGCTCTGTTCAAGTACAGAAACGGCGTACTCGCCGTCCAGAAAGGCCTTCATCTCGGCGTCTGATACCCACAGATGCTGAAAATGGGCGGGGTATATGCGGTATCCAAGTTCGCTTAAGAGCGCAGAATCGGCCCCGCTGGCCTGTCGAATTCGAAGAGTCATGGAAGGTATCCCTGGTCATCACCCGCGTTGGGCATGTTGATAGAGGTCCCAGCGGTTGCCGTAAATATCTTCAAACACCACCACCATACCGTACTCTTCCTCACGAGGTTCTTCACAAAAATGAACGCCTTTTGCTTTCATGGCATGGTAATCGCGCCAAAAATCATCCGTCTGAAGGAACAGGAAAACTCGGCCACCGCATTGATTACCGATAAAACCTTCCTGCCTTTCGTTAGACGCACGAGCCAGCAAAATATTGCAGTCGCTTTCCGGGTTGGGTGAGACGACTACCCAGCGTTTTCCCGGTTGGGGCGTATCCTCTACAAGGGTAAACCCCAGCTTGCCGGTGTAGTATTCAATGGCGCGATCGTAGTCATCAACCACAATAGCCACGCAGCCGAGGCATCGTTTCTGTGTTCTCATTTCCGTTACCTTTACTCTAAATGGTTATGCTCAGCGCTTTTCCACTGAATACGCGCACATAAAAACAGCGATCGCATGCGTAACCCGACGAGCAATTTCTTCATCAGATAAGCTTTTTCTGGCGCCAAGCTTTATCTCAAGGCTTGTCATCCCGAGCCATAACCCGGCCAGGTCGTCAGCTGCTTCGCGCGGGGAGCACGCGATCAGTAAGCCCTTTTCAACGGCTTCACCGATAATTGTCTCCAGCATCTGCTGCGCCCTGCCGGGACCTGCCGCATAAAAACGCGCGGGTAACTCCGGATGACGAATAGCGGCGGAGGCAATTAAGCGGTCCCAGCCCGTCAGCTCGCGCTGGTTGATGAAGCGGACAAAACGGTTGCCAAACGCGGTTAAGACCTCGGTCAACGACAGATGATGCCGCTCGGAAAAATCACTGTCACTGATGGTCAGATCCGATTCCTTACGGAGTACGGCCTCAACAAGCAGATCTTTATCCGCGAAATTGGCATAAAGCGTGGCTTTTGCCACCCCGGCAACGCGGGCAATTTCTTCCGTCGTGACATCGAGGCCTTTCTCGAGAAACAGGCTTCTTGCGGCCTGCAGTATCGCCTGCTCCTTTGACGGATCTTTTGGGCGGCCTTTCTGCCGAACCTTTTCTCTCATCGTTTACGACCTGACAAAAGCATGCTCATCATGAGCCCCCCGATAACGGTTATGTGTTCAAGCGCGATATGAAACTCCTGGGTGCGCTGGGGCTCGCTAAATTTCCAGAATGGATGCCCCACCGGAATGGTGAGTAATGTAAACACAATCAGCATTGCCGATCCAATCCATCCGTAGCCCGCAAAATTCGAAATCACCAGAGCAGAGCCTACAAGCTGACAGAGAATGGTGCCTGTCGCGAATAAGACGGGCCAGGGGAGACCCACGTCCACCATTTCCAGCACAATCTCTCCAAAGTTGAACAACCCGTAAAAGCCTGCCATCCAGAAGAAAAAGGTCAGTAAAATTCTTGAAAGACAGAGTGTTGGGATAGATGACGTGATTTTTGACACTGAATTATCTCTTTGATCATTTAAAAGACTGGCGAGTCTACTTATTAATTAACAGACCGACAAGTCTGATAAGTGCGATCAACGCCGTGAAACACCAAAACGGGTGGGTGAAAATCAGTGTGAGAACGCGCTAGTCTGCCTCTGGTGAATGGATGGTGAGCGATGAAGACATATGGAAATTATTTTGATGCGCCACGGCGAACCCGAATACAGGGGCGCGGGAAAGGTGTCGTACAGGGAAATGGTGGGATGGATCGACAGCTATAACCGCTCTTCAACGGGCCGCGACAGACCTTCGGAGATGGCTCAAATCCTCGCGTGCCGCGCGCTGACGTTTCTCAGCAGCCCTCTCCCGCGAGCCCTTTCATCATTGAAATCGCTGGGGTGTGAACCGGGCTTAATTGATGAGGTTTTCCGGGAAGCAGAGCTGCCGGTGTTCCGTATTCCGGGGTTACGGCTATCGCCTTTTTACTGGGCAGCGCTGTTTCGCGTTCTTTGGCTCTGCGGCCTGTCTGGCGAGTCAGAGCGCGTAAGCGCCGCAAAAGAACGTGCCGTTAAGGCGGCAGAAATCCTGGTGAATGTAGCGAAGGACTCTGACGGCCCCGTCTTGCTCATGGGGCACGGGGTCATCAACCGGTTCATTGCAAAAGAACTGATCGCATCAGGCTGGAAAGAACAGACTCGTCCGGGTAAGGGGTACTGGGGAGCGGGGGTTTACAGCATTGTATAGCGGCACATGCTGAGGCCGAGGATTGTTCATCCTCGGCGCACGCCAGCCGACTGTTATTCGCAAATGTTGAATGCACCTGTCAGCCATCGTCTGGAGGACTAAGGGGGGATCCTCGCTAGCCCCCGATTAAGTCTGCCAGCGCCCTCTTCAACGACGTGATGACCTCATCCGTCTCCATGCCCATCTGCGCATGAATAATGGCACCGTCAATGAGCAGCATGATTTCATTGACGACGCGCTCATCCGCGATCGTCGTCAGCGACGCAATAATATTCTTTGTTTCGATTTTATGATCGCGGCATATCGCTTTTATTTCGCTTTCAATATCTTCGGATTTTGCCTCTGCGCTGGCATTAATAAACGCGCAGCCGTGGAACTCAGGCGAAATAAACCATTCACAGAGCGTTGCAGAAATCGCATCAGCAGGTATTTCGCCTTCATCGAGATGTCGGCGCAGCGTGGATTCAAACCAGTTAATCCATATTTCATGCCGATAGTGCAAATAGGCGAGAATAAGTAAACTTTTGCTCGGAAAATGGCGATAAAACGTCACCTTCGTCACTTTCGATTCTTTAATCAGCGTATCCACCCCCGTCGCCCTGAAGCCCGTGGAATAAAACAGATCGTGCGCCGTGAGTAATATTTTATCCCGGACGCTAATTTTTGTTTCGTTGCCTGCGTGTTCGGTTTTCATTTTTTCGACAGCCTCAAAAAGGGTGTTGACAGCGTTATTTTTCAGGCATAGATTACCCCAAGTAGACAGACCTGTCTACATAAAATCACACTGAGGTAACCGCCATGAACACACGTCCTCCTTTACCGCCCTTCACCCGTGAAAGCGCCATCGAAAAAGTCAGGCTGGCAGAAGATGGCTGGAACAGTCGCGACCCGGCGAAAGTCGCGCTGGCCTATACGCTGGATACCCAATGGCGCAACCGTGCAGAGTTCGCCACCAACCGTGAAGAGGCCCGGGCGTTTCTGGAGCGGAAATGGAAAAAAGAGCTGGATTATCGTCTGATTAAAGAGCTGTGGGCCTTTACGGATAACCGCATCGCGGTCCGCTATGCCTATGAATGGCATGATGATTCAGGCAACTGGTTCCGCTCGTACGGCAACGAAAACTGGGAATTCGCCCCAGACGGCTTGATGAAGCGCCGTTTTGCCTGCGTAAACGATATGCCGATAAAAGAATCCGAGCGACTGTTCCACTGGCCGCTGGGCAGACGCCCGGACGATCATCCGTCGCTGAGCGATCTGGGCTTATAGGATTTTTACATCACTCCGGGGCGCCCCGGAGTGATGCGTTTAGAGTGCGCCCAGCTGTTTCATCAGCGTCAGGTTGTCCTCAATATGCCAGTTTGCCGCAATTTTACCGTCGCGGACTTCATAAATATCCGTAGCGATGAAATCTATTTTCTGCCCTTTTCCTTTCAGCTTGCCGAATGTCCCGGTGAATGTGCCGTAAAAATGCAAATGCGAAACCACGCGAGTGCCTGAAATAATCATCTGCTCAACGTCGCAGCGCAAATCGGGCACGGCCGTGCGAAACGCACGCGAGGCTAAAATAGCGCCTTCAGGCCCCTGCTTACGACCTTCCGGGGGCGTTTTATCGATGAAATTCACCGCCAGCGCATCACGCGCCAGGGATTCTTCTCCCGTATTCCAGAACGTTGCATATTCTCTGGCAACGGCTTCATTCGCCCTTAATTGCGCCTGGGGCAAGCTCTTATCAACAATAAGCTGTTTCGGCTGAAGCCATTCCAGCTGCGCCGAAAATGTGGTGCCGGACAGACAGGCAAGAATAAGCATCGCCACAGATGGACGAAAACACGTCGTATATTTCATGATGTCTCTCAACAGAGTATTACGTTACCCGCAGACGATTTCCTGCGGTTCAAACCGGTGGGGATTCAGTTAATTAACGCCCCGCCCTCAATATCAATGACCGACCCCGTGACAAAGGGATTGTCCATGGCGAAGAGATATCCTTGCGCGATGTCCTCCGCCCTTCCCCAGGCTTTGGCTGGCAGGGTATCCGCCGCGCCGGCGAGCATTTTTTCCCGCGCGGCGGCGTCCATCCCCGCATACGCTTCCGTGTCGGTCAGCCCCGGACTCACGACGTTGACGCGCAGCGGGGAAAGCTCCTTCGCCAGCACTTTTGTCGCGGCCTCAATGGCGGCATTCATCGTGGTTTTTACGATGGCGCCCGCCACGGTGCGGCGCGCCACAAAGCCGCTGGTGAAGGTCAGCGTACCGCGGGGAGCGATGTTCCCGCTGAGATAGCGGGCGACATTGAGGCTTCCCCAAAATTTTGTATCAAAGGCCACTCTTGCCGCACGGAGATCCAGCCCGGAAAGCAGCCCGCCCGGCGCCTGTGAACCCGCCGTGACGACAATATTACTGACCTCGCCCAGCGTTTCACTGAGCGCAACAAGCTCTGCCTCACGGCTGATATCCAGCACGAGGGTGCTAACAGACGCGGCATGAGCGCTCAGTCGTTGCCGTGCCGCGTCCAGTTTCGCGCTGTCGCGCCCCGCAAGAATAATCTCCTCGCCGCGCCCGGTAAGCAGAGTGCCCACGGCGAAACCGATGCCGGAAGCGCCGCCGATAATTAAGGTTTTACGGGTCATAACGTTTCCTCCTCCAGGGTGTACGTTGGGTAATCGGTATATCCCGTCGCGGTGCCGCCAAACAGCGTGGCGGGGTCGCGCACCTGGGCCAGCGGCAAGCGGTGCGCCAGCCGGTGAGGCAAATCCGGGTTGGCAATAAACGGTCGTCCGAAGGCAATCAAATCGGCATAGCCCGCCGCCAGAATTTCTTCGGCTTTTGCAAGGTCATAGTTACCTGCGACGATCAGGGTTCCGCTGAAGGTCTCACGAAGGGATTGACGGAAACGCTCGGGTATCTGCGGCGCGTCGTCCCAGTCGGCTTCCGCCAGGTGGATGAACGCAATCCCCTTTTGTTCGCACCAGGCCGCAAGCGCGAGTATGGCTTCAGAGACCTGCGGGTCGTTCATCCCGCGCTGGGTAATAAACGGCGAAAGACGGATGCCCGTACGTTCGTGACCAATGGCTTCGGCAATCGCGCTTAACACTTCCTGGGCGAAGCGGATCCGGTTCGCCAGCGTGCCGCCGTACTCGTCCGTGCGTTTGTTGGAGGTTTGGCGCAGGAACTGGTCGATCAGATAGCCGTTTCCACCGTGGATCTCCACACCATCAAACCCGGCCTGGACGGCATTCAAAGCGGCCTGGCGATAGTCCGCGACGATGTTCTGAATGTCCTTGCGTGAGAGCGTTCTCGGCTGCGGGCAGTCAACCATCTCGCCTTCACCACGCTCATTCACCACCCACACCTGCGCGTCCGGGGCCAGCGCTGACGGGGCGACGGGCTGACCGTCCGGGTGAAAACTGGCGTGCGACATTCGCCCAACGTGCCAGAGCTGAGAAAAAATGACGCCGCCCGCCTGATGCACGGCCCCCGTCGTGAGCTGCCATCCTGAAACCTGCTCCGGCGAATGGATGCCGGGCGTCCAGGAGTATCCCTGACCCTGAGGCGAGATCTGCGTGGCTTCGGTGATGATTAACCCCGCGCTGGCCCGCTGCCGGTAATACTCGGCCATCAGCGCGGAGGGAATGTTGCCCGGCTGAAGGGAGCGCGCGCGGGTCATCGGTGCCATGACGATACGATTTTTCAGCTCTAACTGACCCAGCCTGTAACGTTCAAAGAGTGAGGTAGGTTTCATGTTTTCATCCCTTATGGTTTGGATGAAATCACTTTACAGTCGGCATCTGATTTTGATAATTACGATAAAAATAGATGCACTTTTCGGAAAAAATGAATAATGGGTAAACTCGAAGACATGGCCTTACTGGTGGAAGTCGCCAGGGCCGGAAGTCTTTCCGCCGCCGGACGACGCCTGTCGCTTTCCCCTGCCACCATGACGGCCAGGCTGAAGGCGATTGAGGAGCGTTACCAGACGCGGCTGTTTCATCGCTCCACGCGATCCCTCACCCTGACCCGCGCAGGCGAAGAGTTTTACCACGCCGCGCTGCGCGTGCTGGAAGAGGTGCATCACGCCGAGTCGCTGCTGACGCAAAAAGAGGGCGTGCTCAGCGGCAACATTCGCCTTTCCTCTCCCTCGGACTTTGGCAGACAGTATCTCAGCCCTGCCGTCATTGAATTTTCCCGACGCCATCCTGCCGTAAAATTTTACATCTCGCTAAAAGAACACGTTGAGGATCTGGTTGCTAACCGGCTGGATATGAGCGTGCGTTTCGGTAACCTGCCGGACAGCAGCCTTGTCGTCAGAAACATCCGCCCGAACCATCGGGTGCTGGTTGCCTCCGGGGCGTATCTTAACGACCACGGCATCCCCGCCACGTTTGCAGATTTAGTCCGACACCGGTGCCTGGCGCTGGAGTCTCAGGGCGTGGTGATGAACGAATGGCGTTTTGAAAAAGAGGGAGAGGAAAACATTGTACGCGTCGAGCCCGCCATGGTGTGCGACGACGGCGCAGTGCTTCGTCAGTGGGCGCTCAGCGGGGCCGGCATCGCGGGGAAATCGTGGTGGGACGTCAAAGACGACGTTGAGGCCGGAAGACTCACGGTGCTGTTTGCCGACAGCTTCACCGGCTTTAGCCGATACGATCGCAAAGATGTCGGGCTGCAGTTTGTTTATCCGCAGCGCAAGCTGCAGCCGCTTCAGGTTACGGCGTTCAGCCAGTTTTTTCTCGACTGGCTAAAAGAACATTAATTTGTCGCCAAAATAAGAGACAGCGCCCATTTCGGTGCCCCCCTCAGGACTACCCTGAGAGCGGTTTTCAGGAGGAACAAAACATGAAAAAGCTTCTGATATGTTGTTTGTTTGGTAATACCGCAAACTCCCTCGCCAAAAAGATGCAGTCTCTGGCAGAACGCGAAGGCTATCCGCTGATGATTAGCGCTGTAGGGCTGGATAACTTCGCCAGCGTCGCTCCCGCCTTCGATGGGTTTCTCATCGCACCGCACATTCAGTACAAACTCGATGAGATAAAAGAAACGGTGGGTAATACGCGTTCACTCGCCATCGTTGAGAGTCTTCCCTATGCCTCTCTGGACGCGAGGAAGGTATTGGATTTCGTAAAGGAACAGATGCCTGAACTGGCTGCCTGAAATATAAGGCCGCATCGGTTCTGCGGCCTCCTCTCACCCGCCGATCAAAACACGGTTTCCTCGGACATTCTGATCATATTGCGTCCACTCTCGGCTTAAGCAAAAAAGGTCTTTGCTCAGCGCAAGGGAACTGCGCTGAAACCCTCGCTTATCGTCGGCAGATAGATGCCATAGTGCGCGAAAAACAGTGATACACTTACCCCACCGGGTTGATCGTCCCATCTGAAGGGCTCATGATCAATGACGGTAACCAAAGTACTAAATGGTCACTCGTTGTTAATCGTCGCCTGTCGCGCTAAGCTTACATAATGACTAAAACTATGAACGCCCCATCAATACGTGGTCCGCTTGACCACTCTGTCAGAGAGCAAATCGTCGAAGCGGCTTTTGAGCACTTCGGTCACTACGGCTATGAAAAAACCACCGTCGCCGAGCTGGCGAAATCGATCGGTTTTTCAAAGTCCTACATTTATAAGTTCTTCGATTCCAAACAGGCTATCGGCGAGGTGATCTGCGCTAACCGCCTGGAGCTGATCATGGCGGCAGTGCTTTCCGCCCTTGAGGGTGCACCGTCAGCAAGCGAAAAATTACGCCGGCTCTTCAAAGCGCTTACCGAGGCAGGAAGCGAGCTGTTTTTCCACGATCGCAAGCTTTACGACATCGCCGCCGTCGCCGCGCGCGAGCAGTGGCCGTCGACAGAACGGTATGCTGAAAGCCTGATGAAGCTGATTGAGAGCATCATTATCGAAGGCAGGCAGGCCGGAGAGTTTGAAAGAAAAACGCCGCTGGATGAGGTCACTCAGGCCATCCACATGGTGATGTGTCCTTTTATTAATCCCGTTCAGTTGCAGTACAACCTTGAAATGGCCCCTGCTGCCGCGGTGCTTCTCTCCTCACTGATATTAAGAAGCCTGGCCCCCTAATTTGTGACCATTGACATTATTGGTCACTAGTCAGAGAATGCGGATACCGTCCTGTTACTTCAATAAGGTTTCCCATGCTCAGGCTCACTTCAGCCCGCGTTGCCGTATGTCTTCTGCCGTTTGCCCTGGTGGCGTGCGGCGATAATTCCGCGAGTGACGATCCGCGCACTAAGCCACCGCTTGTCAGATCAGCCTCTGTCGAGATGGCGAACCCTGCCGCCCGCGCCTTCACGGGCGTGGTGGTGGCCAGAACGCAAAGCGACCTGGGCTTCAGGGTTCAGGGAAAAATCCTCGAACGCCTGGTGGATACCGGGCAGACCGTCAGACAGGGACAGCCTTTGCTGCGTCTCGATCCTGTTGACCTGAAATTACAGGCCCAGGCGCAGCAGCGCGCGGTGGATGCTGCCCAGGCGCGGGCGAGAAAAGCCACCAGCGATGAGGCGCGTTATCGCGGCCTGGTGGCGTCCGGCGCGGTTTCCGCCTCGGAGTACGATCAGATTAAAGCGGCGGCCGATACGGCCCGGGCGGATCTCAGCGCTGCCCGCGCGCAGGCCAACGTGGCGCAAAACGCCACGGGCTATGCCGTACTGCTGGCGGATTCAGACGGCGTGGTGATGGAGACGCTCGCCGAACCCGGTCAGGTCGTTAGCGCCGGGCAGGTCGTCATCCGCCTTGCCAGAGCAGGACAGCGCGAAGCGCTTGTCCAGCTTCCGGAGACGCTGCGCCCTGCCGTGGGCAGCGAAGCGCAGGCCACGCTTTATGGCAGTGAACAACACCCGGTCACCGCGACGTTGCGCCTGCTGTCTGACTCCGCGGATGCCACAACCCGCACGTATGAAGCCCGCTACGTGCTGGATGGTCAGTTGGCGAACGCGCCGCTGGGGGCGACCGTCACGCTCAGCATTGAAGACGCGAAAACGGAAGATCAGGCGATGCAGGTCCCGCTGGCCTCACTCTACGATGCGGGTAAAGGGCCTGGCGTCTGGCGCATTTCCGCCCAGCCAGAAAAGGTCACATGGACGCCGGTTAAGGTGCTGAGCGTGGGCGAAGATGCGGTCCAGGTCACGGGTGGCGTGAAGCCTGGGGAGAAGATCGTTGCGTTAGGCGCCCATCTTCTGCACGAAGGTGAAGTTGTCAGGCTGGCAGAACAGCGCCATGCCGCTCCGGCGGAGAATGCGCCATGAGCCAACGTCACTTCAACCTGTCAGCGCTGGCCGTCCGCGAGCGTTCCGTCACGCTCTTTCTGATCGTTCTGGTGACGATTGCCGGTATTTACGCTTTTTTTGGACTGGGACGCGCGGAAGATCCGCCCTTCACCGTGAAGCAGATGACGGCGATCGCCGTCTGGCCGGGCGCAACCGCGCAGGAGATCCAGGATCAGGTGACCGAACCGCTGGAAAAGCGCCTGCAGGAGCTCAAATGGTATGACCGTACGGAAACCTACACCCGCCCCGGCATGGCGTATATCACCTTGTCACTGCAGGACAAAACCCCGCCTTCTGAAGTGCAGGAGGAGTTCTATCAGGCGCGTAAGAAGCTTGGTGATGAATCCCTGCGTCTTCCGGCGGGCGTCATTGGCCCGATGATCAATGATGAATTCTCGGATGTCACCTTTGCCCTCTTTGCCCTGAAAGCAAAAGGCGAACCGCAGCGGCAGCTGGTACGCGATGCCGAAGGCCTGCGACAGCAGCTTCTGCACGTTCCCGGCGTGAAGAAAGTGAACATTATCGGCGAACAGGCCGAGCGGATTTATATCGCCTTCTCCCATGACCGTCTGGCGACGATGGGCCTCTCACCGCAGGATATTTTCAATGCCCTCAATAGCCAGAACGCCCTGGCCGCGGCGGGAGCCATTGAGACCCGGGGCGCGCAGATTTTTATCCGCCTGGATGGCGCGTTCGATGAACTGCAGAAAATCCGCGATACGCCTTTAGTCGCCAAGGGCAAAACGCTCACGCTGTCTGATGTGGCAACGGTTGAACGAGGCTACGAAGATCCCCCGACGATGCTGATACGCAATCAGCATGAACCCGCCCTGCTGCTGGGCATTGTCATGCGTGAGGGCTGGAACGGCCTGGCGCTGGGTAAAGCGCTGGATGCGGAAACGGCGAAAATCAACGATAGCCTGCCGCTTGGCATGACCCTGACCAAAGTCACCGACCAGTCCGTGAATATCCGCTCGTCTGTCGATGAGTTTATGATCAAATTCTTCGTCGCCCTGCTTGTGGTCATGGTGGTCTGTTTTGTCAGCATGGGCTGGCGCGTGGGGGTGGTAGTTGCCGCGGCGGTACCGCTGACGCTGGCGGTCGTTTTCGTGGTGATGGAAGCCGCGGGAATAAACTTTGACCGCGTCACGCTGGGCTCCCTGATCCTCGCCCTCGGTCTGCTGGTTGACGATGCCATTATCGCCATCGAAATGATGGTGGTGAAGATGGAGGAAGGTTACGACAGAATCAAAGCCTCGGCCTACGCCTGGAGCCACACCGCCGCGCCGATGCTGGCCGGAACCCTGGTGACGGCCATTGGCTTTATGCCGAATGGTTTTGCCCAGTCGACCGCCGGGGAATACACCAGCAATATGTTCTGGATTGTCGGCCTCGCCCTGATTGCCTCATGGTTTGTGGCGGTGGTGTTCACACCGTATCTTGGGGTGAAGATCCTGCCGGCGATCCCCAAAGTGGAAGGCGGCCATGCTGCCATCTATAACACCCCCCGCTATAACCGTTTTCGCCAGCTCCTTGGCCGCGTTATTGCCAGAAAATGGCGCGTGGCCGGGTCCGTGGTCGCCATTTTCATTCTGGCCGTGCTTGGCATGGGGCTGGTAAAAAAACAGTTCTTCCCGACCTCCGATCGCCCGGAAGTACTGGTTGAAGTACAGATGCCTTATGGCACCTCGATTGCGCAAACCAGCGCCGCAACCGCAAAAATAGAAGCATGGCTGGGCCAGCAGCCGGAAGCCAAAATCGTCACGGCCTATATTGGTCAGGGCTCGCCCCGTTTCTATCTGGCAATGGCTCCCGAGCTGCCCGATCCCTCTTTTGCGAAAATCGTGATCCTGACGGACAGCGAGACGTCACGCGAGGCGCTTAAGTTCAGGCTCAGGGAGGCCGTCGCCAGCGGTCTTGCGCCCGAAGCCCGCGTGCGGGTGACACAGCTGGTGTTTGGCCCCTATTCGCCCTTCCCGGTTGCCTGGCGCGTGTCGGGGCCGGACGTCAAACAGGTACAGGACATCGCCGAACGGGTGAAAGCCGTGCTTCAGGCAAGCCCGATGATGCGAACCGTCAACACTGACTGGGGGTCACGCGTTCCGGTATTGCATTTCACTCTCGATCAGAACCGTCTGCAGGCGACCGGCTTAACCTCCAGCGCCGTTGCCGAGCAGCTTCAGTTCCTGTTATCAGGCGTACCTGTCACCTCCGTGCGGGAAGATATTCGATCGGTAGACGTCGTTGCCCGCGCGGCGGGTGGTATCCGCCTTGACCCGGCAAAAATCGAAGGCTTTACCCTGGTCGGCAATGCGGGACAGCGCGTGCCGCTGTCTCAAATCGGCAGGATTGAGATCGGCATGGAAGACCCGATCCTGCGCCGCCGCGATCGCACCCCCACGATTACCGTACGGGGTGATATCGCCGACAATCTTCAGCCGCCGGACGTGTCTGTCGCCATCATGAAGCAGCTCCAGCCGATCGCCGATGCGCTACCGGCCGGCTACCGTATCGACATGGCGGGTTCGATTGAGGAATCGGGTAAAGCCACGCAGGCCATGTTACCGCTGTTCCCGATCATGATTGCCCTGACGCTGCTGATCATCATTTTGCAGGTGCGCTCACTCTCCGCGATGGTCATGGTGTTCTTAACCGCGCCGCTGGGGCTGATTGGCGTCGTGCCGACTCTGCTGATATTTAATCAGCCGTTTGGCATCAACGCGCTGGTCGGTTTGATCGCCCTCTCCGGCATTCTGATGCGCAATACGCTGATTCTGATCGGTCAGATCGATCATAACCAGAAGGACGGCCTCGATCCGTTCCAGGCGGTGGTCGAGGCGACGGTCCAGCGAGCGCGACCGGTCTTACTCACCGCCATGGCGGCCGTGCTGGCGTTCATTCCCCTGACGCATTCGGTGTTCTGGGGCACGCTGGCTTGGACGCTGATCGGCGGAACGCTGGGCGGGACGATCATTACCCTCGTCTTCCTGCCCGCGATGTATGCGATCTGGTTTCGGATCCGCCCGGTTGAACAACGCGTTCAGCACGGCACGGAAAACGTGTAAACTACCATTGGTAGATAACTAATCTGAGGAAAGCATGGTTGTTAAGCGCTTAAGAAAAGAGGACCGCCGCGTGCAGCTGCTGGAGGTTGCGCGTGGAATCGTGCGTCAGCAAGGCACCGAGGCGTTGACCCTTGGCTATCTGGCAGAACGGGCCAACGTGACCAAGCCCATCCCCTACGACCACTTTGGCGATCGCGAAGGGCTGCTGATGGCGCTGTATCAGGACTATAGCGATCGGCAACTGGCGAAATTCCGCGAGACGCTGGCGGTTGACAGCAAAACGCTGGAGAAGACCATCCGCTTTTTCAGCGCGGCCTATATCGACTGTGCCATTGCCGCCGGGCCTGAAACCGGGCCAATCGCCGCGGCGCTGTCCGGTTCTCGCGCGCTGCAGACGTTCCGGGAAGCATGCGTGGCCGAATGTGCCGACTGCCTGCGCACCGCGCTTTCGCCTTTTATCGTCTTAAAAGGCGTTCAGGGGGAAGCGGTACTGACGGCCATCATTGGCGCTGCGGAGGCGCTCAGCACCGCGGCGGGCAACGGCGTGCTCGCCCGAAATGTGGCAGAAGATACGCTCAGCGGCGCCATGACCGGCGTGCTTGCGACCTACGCGAATAGCACAAAATGATCGCCGGGGGTGGATTGACACTTAAGTTACCAATAGTAACATAGGCATCTCTTCTCCCCCATTTTGAGGTTGCTATGTCTGCTACAAATGCCATGAGTAACGCGCTGATCGTGACGGCTCACCCTGTCGACACGTCCTTGTCCCATTCACTGGCCGCCCGCATTGCCGGAAAATTACGCGAGGAAGGTATGCAGGTTGAGTTCGCCGATCTGCATGCTGAAGGGTTTAATCCGGCCATGTCTCGCGCCGATCTTGACTTGTATCACGGGGATCCGAGCGCCCTCCCCGACGATATTCTGCGCGAGCAGCAGCGCGTCGAGCGTGCGGATATGCTGGTGTTTGTCTTCCCGGTGTACTGGTGGTCGGTTCCCGCGCTGTTGAAAGGCTGGTTCGACCGCGTATTGACCCTGAACTGGGCGTATAAGGTGGCTGACGACGGCCGGATCGTGGGTAATTTACGGGATGTTCCCGTTCGCCTGATTGCCACTGGCGGTAGCGATCTCACCGGGTTTGATAAACACGGCTATTCGACGGCGATTCAGACGCAGATAATCGAAGGGGTATTTGGCTTCTGCGGGTTGAAGAACGTTAAGCTCGATATCCTTTACCAGGCAGACACGGCGACGCCCGAGCAGGTTGACGAATTCATGAACGAGATCGGTAACCTAAAATAATATCGGCTATCCAGCCAGCAACGGCGTGCCTCCTTCGCCATAAGGAGGCACGAGTTCTCGATGTTACTAACTGTGAGGGATCCTGCTGGCAAACCGGAACTCTCTTTCTTGTGATTATTCAAAAAATAACGAGAAAAGGCCTATCGTCATCACTACACTCATAATCACCTGAATCAAAATAATAAAAAAAGCGATCCCACCCAATACCGTGATTTTTCGACGCAGAATGAAAGTTATGCCCGAAAGTACAGCACTGAACAGAATGGCTTTAAGTATATAGGAAAGCGGCACCATGGCCGGGTGACCGGTCTGTACTCCAGCAAGCCCAATGAGACCCAGTAGAAAATTACCGCAAAGTCCCCATCCCCAGAAAGTCATCGGTAAGCTCATCTGCCCCGCGACTAATCTTTTCAACATACGCACATCCTTTTTGTGATTTTTTATCGAAACACAACGGTTTTTATCCAGTCTCTCGCACTGTTGGATTGTGCAATAAGTCGAGCCGACAAATACGCAACTACCAAATATGCTGATATGATTTTGTTCATCTTTACATGCATATTGATGGTATTGAAAAGAACTATCGGCAGCAAATTTTTAAAGTTTAACGGCTCGTCCGGATATGACTTAAAAGATATATCAGCGAAGGTCATAATATGTTTACGTCAGTTCAGCCAACAACCACCCTCACCACCACCGGACCCTTCGGCGGCGTGAGTGTATCTGTAGCAAACGACTGACAAACAGAACCTCAATCCCCGCCGACATGGACGGGGAAATCTCTCTCCGTTCACCACCCTCTGAATGGAGAAAGAAAATGGTTTCATCTGACAATGCTCTCTTGATTATCGACATGCAGCAGGGCCTCTTTCGGGGCCCGGTTTCCCCTCGCTCCGCCGATGCCGTTCTGGCCAATATCCGCTTGTTAATCGCCAACGCCCGAGACGCGCAGGTGCCCGTCTTTTTTGCCCGCCATATTGGGCCTGACGGCTCCCCCTTCTCAGAAAAGGGGCCGTTAACCCAGCTGATACCTGAACTGGACGTGAAGGAGCAGGACGTTGTTTTCACCAAGCGCTATCCCAGCTGTTTTCGGGATACGGTATTGCTGCGAGAACTTAATCAGCGAGGTATTAAACAGCTGGTCATTGCCGGGATGAAAACAGAGTTTTGCGTCGATACGACCTGCCGGGCCGCACCGGAACTAGGTTTCAGGACGGTATTAATTTCAGATGCGCATACCACAATGGATAATGACTATTTATCCGCCAGCGACATTATTGCCCATCACAACAGCACGCTGGCAGGCCCGTTCGTGACGTTCTCGACTGCTCGTGACTGGCTTTTTAATACGGTGAGTTGACTCGCGTGAGCGCTTATCTCTTTACCCGGCTCGCCTTTCCGCGCGCCGGGCACATAAGAGAATAATTACAGGGTAAACCCACCGTCACCCACCTGTGCCTGAGCATACCATCGCATCAGCTTCTCGGTGCCAGGCTCGTTTTCTGCCGGTGACCATGGGGCGGTATCATGCTCGGGCACGGGCTGATACCCCCCGTGTTTAACCTCAAAAATGACGCCACCTTTATCCAGCGACAGCACGGCATGCCAGGTTCCGGCATCCATCTCCAGCACTTTACACTCTTCACCTAACACCACACGCCGGGTCACGTTGCCGCTGTCGTCAAAATTCAGCACCAGAAAGCGACCGCTCAGCGCCGTCAGCAGTTCAAAGGTGTGAGGATGGCGATGGGGGCGAACATAGGTACCAGGTTCCATTGCAATGGCCAGGCGCTGCACCGGGTCGCTCAGTTCAGGGTGTAAATTACGATGGGCGCGTAAGCGAGGAGAATGTGCGGCCTGCTCGCTTTGCTGCTGCAGGTCACTGAAAGTAATTTGTTTCATATACACCTTTAGGAATGTGGGCTGTCTACGGCAACCCGATTGCCGCAAGACGTTATACCATCCTGAACGGTCGAGGAGCGATGGGATTTGTGAAACAAATCACTGCCGGGTGAGTGGTCAATCCCCCGGCAGGAAGCTCATCAGTAGAACTGACATGAAAACCGCCATTCCCCTTCTGATGACCGGTGAAAGTAACCGATACCGTTATCCGCCCACATCCAGTTTACTTTTTCTTCTGACCCAACCTGAAAAACAAACTCTTCGATTCCCACACCGTGTTGTATCTCAGTCGGAAATCCCCCTACCTTGGTTCCCCTGTAGCGATTGAAATCTTCAAAAAAACTATCACTGGCCTGCTCATCATCATTTGCGCAAGAGAGATCAATAATATCCCAGGCATCTTCCCATCCAGGTGCATCGTCAATGACACTCAGCCATTGAACTGGAAACGGCCGATACGGTGTGTCCAATTCAGGCAATGGCTGAAGCCCTTCGAGGGTGGCATACTCGCGAATTAACCATCCTTCACCGTGCGGTTCGTCAAAGGGATGTTGTTCCAAATTGTGAAACAACACCAGAAGGGCTATGCCCTTCAACTGGTCAGGAATAACAGGAAGCTCGTCGATCCTGATCTGAAGAAGTGGAAACATTGGTTTGCCCTTCCAGGTGGGTAATCCTTCATCTACGCGAGAAACGCCCTTCAGAAACCATGACGTAATGGGATCTTCAGGCGGCCGAAACCCACCGACCTGCGCGACCGATGCGGGTCTTAGCCTGGTCCGGAGTTCTTCTAAAACTGACGCACTCTCTAATCTCATGTTTGCTCGCCTCTGTAGACGCTTGTCGGATAGATATTCTGCTGTTCATTGTAAGTTAATCATCACATCTGGAGAATCTCATTGAATAATAAAACCTATGTTGAGTAAAACTCACATTGATTCCCACTATTTCTCGTTTTTCAAACCTGATCGCATTGAAATACCATCCCTTCATTCCCAATCTCTTCCTGACCTGGAACAGGGAGCGAAACTCAAATAATAAATACACCTGCAAGTCTATGGAGTACGTATGACACTCGATGTCTTATTTCATCTAATGAAAATGATCTCACCTGAAAAAAACATCGCGGGTGAAAATATACATGCGTTAATAACGTTACTTTCGTCAGAAGGCGATAGCGCTGAGGTGCTTTCACCCTTTATTCATCGCCTGCATCTTCTGTCTTTCGCTCAAAGCAATCCGCGTAACGCCGAAGAGTTACTCTCTGCGCATTTACCCAAAGACGACGGGATCCTTCCGGTTCTGAACTTCGCGGACTGGCCCCGGGTGCGTTACGTGGGGTCAGGTGAAGTTCAGACGCCTGAATCTGAGAAGTACTTCCGTGAAATGACATCGGCTACCAATCTGTTACGTTCTGCGCTGATCGAAGCTGAACGCGCAAAGGGAACGCCCGCTCTTTATATACTGGATAAATTACTCAATCTGAACAGCGCCCTGCCGGAAAGATATAAAAAGATGGCAAATATTCCCTACGCATAAATACGTTCACTATGCGGAATATCTCCCTGTTAATATTCCGCTATTTATTAAATCCGCTTTTCATTGAAATCAAGACAGACAATATCCAAAGAGGGCACCACTGGCGCATTAAGGTTAAGCCAGGTCAGCAACCGTTCAATACTCTGTCCTCTGAGCGAATTTTTGGGCCAGACAAGGTAGTAACCGTCCCCTGTTGCTATCGCCTCCCTGAAGGGCAGCGCGAGAAGGCCGCTTTTCAACGCGTCGAGCGTGAGCCGGAGATCGGCCATCGCTACGCCGTGTCCGTGCATGGCAGCAAGGCTTCCCTGCTCCAGGGTGTCGAACACGATCCCACCGCTCATGTCGAGGCCGGGGAATAAGCCCGTCCTTTTCAGCCAGCGCTTCCAGTCCCGTCTGTCCGGTGACGGATGAATAAGATCGCATTCTGGAAGCTGATGCCGGGCAGGCTCCAGCAAAGACGGCGTACAAACCGGAATAAGCCATTCGCTGAACAGCAGCCGGCTCTCCGTTGACTCGCCGAAATAACCGTTACCGAGGAGGATCGCACAATCGTAGGGCTCGCGGCTGAAGTCAACGGTGTCGAAGTCCATCCAGACGCTGGCGATTTCGATTTTCGGCTTCGCGTGGTTCTCGCGAAAGGATTTAAGCACATTGAGGAGCCATCGCATCGTCAGGGTGCTGGGGGCTTTGAGGCGCAGAAGGTGGTTTTCACTTTTGAATGCGCGACAGGCCCACTCAATATTCGAGAAACTTTCGCTAAGCTGCCCGGCCAGAATGCGCCCGGCGTCGCTGACCTCCACTCTCGGACCCTGCCGTTTAAACAGCTCGCAGTCAAACCACATTTCAAGCGTCCGGACATGCCTGCTGACCGCCCCCGGCGTGATATTCAGGACTTCAGCCGCTTTGCTAAAGGAGTTCAGCCGTGCGGCAGCTTCGAACGCGCGCAGCGCATACAGTGGCGGTAAAGACATATGTTCCCTTTTTGTCAGGTGTAATCATGCAGGTTTTGTATTATCGGCACTCGGTGACGTTTCATCCCATTCCTCAGCCGGAAACGTCAGCAGCAGCACCCTGAGCAGGGACTCAAGCTGCGCGCGTTGCGCCTCAGAGAGGTTTCTCAGCAGCGCATTTTGCGTTTCCGTGTGTACGAGCAGCGCCTGTTCGATACGCTCCTGCCCGTGCGGCGTCAGGCTGACGAGCGAGCTGCGCTTGTCATCAGGATCGGCAATCCGCCTGATAAGGCCTTGTTGTTCAAGATGGTTGAGCCGGTTCGTCATCGCCCCTGAGGTGATCAACAGGGATGTATACAGTTGCGTGGGCGAAAGGCAGTACGGCTCCCCGGCGCGACGCAGCGTGGCGAGGACGTCAAACTCGCCCTCACGAAAGCCAAACGGCGCCATGGCCTGCGCGCGTTCTTTTCCCAGGTGCTTCATCAGCCTGAGCATTCGGCCAAAAATTTTCATCGACGAGGCGTCCAGCTCAGGCATGGCGCTGCTCCACTGGCCGACAACGAAGTCTACATGGTCTTTCATCTTCACCCCGGATGGCGTGGCAATTTATCGAGTTGTGCGGTACATCTTACACTAAAACAGATTTTATCTTAACGTTAAGATAAATGCTCGCGGCAATTTGCCTGGGCCATTCACAACCGAAAAGGATGCCATGTTGAAACGTACATCACCGTTACTCTTCGCCGTTATCGCTTTTATCGTCGGGCTGAACCTGCGCCCCATTCTGGCCTCGGTCGGCCCTCTTTTCTCCGTGCTGCAGCGCGAAGCGGGGCTGACCGCGACGCAATTCAGCCTGCTGACTACCCTGCCGGTGGCGATGATGGGACTGGCTGCCCTGTGTGGCCCCTGGCTTTTAGCCAGGATCGGTGCCGTCAGGGGAATAATGCTCGGGCTGTTCATCCTGCTGGTAGCCTGTTCATTACGCGGTTTTAGCACCTCGCTGACAGGTTTGATGGGCACCGCGTTACTGGGCGGGGCCAGCATCGGCACGATCCAGGCGTTAATGCCTGCCCTGATAAAAAAGGCGTATACGCAAACGGCCAGCACGATCATGTCGCTATTCAGCACGGGCATTATGGCCGGTGCGGCAGTCGCCGCCGCCAGCGCCGAGCCGCTGTTTTCATGGCTCTCGCTCAAGCCCGCGCTGGCTATGGCAGGCGTGCTCGCGCTGCTGGCGCTGATGCTGTGGTTACCCCTGGTTAAACAGCCTCAAGGGGAACAAACAGCACATGAACCCGTTACGCTCTCTTCCTCCCGGACTGGCCTCCTTCTGCTCTTTTTTGGCGTGGGGACGGGTGCCTACACGCTGGTCTTAGCCTGGCTGCCCCCGCTCTATATTCAGGCAGGATGGTCAGCACGCAGCAGCGGCTATATGCTGGCCTGGCTGACCTTAACCGAGGTGGCCGCCGGGTTTGCCGTCTCCGCGCTGATCGGTAAATTCCCCGACCGCCGTGTTCCGCTGATAACTGTACTGTTACTGCTGCTCGCGGGATTACTGTGTCTGGTCTTCTCTCCAGGTACCACGCCGGTCTTATCAACCTTGCTTCTTGGCATCGGTATCGGCGCCCTCTTCCCGCTGTCGCTTATCGTCACGTTCGATCATGCGCGAACGCCCGCGCAGGCCGGGAAGTTACTGTCTAAAGTTCAGGGAGGAGGATATATGATCGCCGCGCTCATGCCGCTAGTTGCAGGGATCGTTCGCGACAGTTCGGTCTCGCTGACCAGCGCCTGGTTAGTGATGAGTGCAGGAGTCGTGCTGTTGATCGTTATCGCGTTCACTTTCAAACCCACCGTGAACGTGCAGGCGCGGTGAATGCGATACCAGAATTGAGAGTCGTATTTCAGAAGGCTCTACGCTAAATTCCATTATTTCAGGCTATTAAGGAGTGGATATGTCGCAGACGTTACCGGGAATTGATGTCATGTTCGTCGCCGGGTTCGGGCCTATTTCACAGGATACAGCGTCCAGCACCGCGTTTTATATCCAGACTCTCGGACTGCCGCTGAAGCCGATGGAGGGCAATGCCGATTATCTGCTCACTGAAGAGGGACGCTTACCGGGCGTGAAGCATTTTGCCGTCTGGCCGCTGTCACAGGCGGCAACGTCCTGTTTTGGTGAAGCGCAATGGCCCCTGGAGCATCCTATACCGCAGGGATGGATTGAATATGAGGTGCAGGATCTCGATTCCGCTACCCGTGTTTTGAGTGAAAAAGGCTATCGGTTGTTAGTCGCCAACCGCACGGAACCGTGGGGGCAAACCGTCACTCGCCTGCTCAGCCCGGAAGGCTTGCTGACCGGACTAACGATTACGCCGTGGCTGCGTGGATAGAGGATGTTATAAGGTGCTGGCTTATATCACGATAGGGACAAATGACTTTCAGCGCGCCGTGAACTTTTATGACGCTATTTTTAACGTGCTGGGCTATTCACGTCTGCCCGCCTGGACTGATAGCTGGGCAATGTGGGGAAACGAAAATCATCCGGATGACGAATTTAGCTTCTGCATTTGTCCTCCTTTTGACCAGCAACCCGCGACGGCGGGAAACGGGACAATGTTCGCATTCAGAGCCGATAACGGGGAAATTGTCAGACGCTTCCATGCAGCGGGCCTCCGTGCAGGAGGAAAGGATGAAGGCGTGCCCGGTACACGAACCGCCTACGGCCCCGATTTTTATGTTGCCTATCTGCGCGATCCTGACGGGCATAAACTGGCATGCGTTTACCGGAATTATTCACCTGATGCAGATACGCTCTCAGGAGAGGAAGAGTCACGTCACTAATAAAGTTTTAAAGTATGGTCCGCTTTTAGCGAAGAGCGGACCTAAAGAACTTGTGTCAAACATCTGACGATTGATCCCCCACCAGGTTTCAAAAGGACCGGTAGACACCCCGTCCTGCGGAGAGATCACTTCAGCTCCAGCATGCTTATCACATGGGCAATATCCGCGATATCACCAGCTGACAATGGTTGCAGAGGTCGAGGCAGGCAATCCATGTCGGTAAGCCCAAGCACACCAGCAGCAGCGGCAATAACGCGAATACTTCCCCCATGTTTCCGGAAGAGCGACCACAACGGCTCGAGGCGGGTTGTCAGGGCTGTAACGCGTTGATGATCGTTTGCCGCCGCAGCTTCGGTGATTTGTTTCGCCATCTCAGGGAACAGACCGCCACACACGGAATACCACACTTCACAACCGGCGTTTAATCCCAGCCCCGCATAAGCGTCGCCACTAATACCGATTGTTACGCCAGGGCGCAAATGTTGACGTAACGCATTCACCCGCTCAATCGCTGCAGCGGGGCTATCCGGGACGCCAGGGATCTTGACCGAGCGAACCCCCTCAAGTGAGGAGAGACGACCGTGGAGTTCATCCGTAAAGGTAAAATGCGTAGTGCCCGGATTATCATAGATACACACCGGTACAGAAACGTGCCGGGTAACGGTCTCAAAGAGTGAGAAGACTTCTTCGTCACGGAGTGGCTGGTAACTGACCGCCGGGAGTAACAGCGCATTCGCACCAGCTGCCTGTGCATCATCTGCCAGATGCAGAATGGCATCGGTACTGACCGCTCCCACACACACCATAACGGGGATGTTCCCTGCATGCTGTTTTGCCAGCGTTGCTACGCGCTTGCGCTGCTCCCGGGTCATATAGGCGTAGCTTCCGGTTGACCCCAGGATGCCCATAGAATCAACCCGAGCGTCTGTAAGACGGGAAAGAATATGGCTGAAACCCTTTTCATCTACGCCGCTGGCAGTGACTGGGGTTAATGGAAACGCCGACAAACCGGTAAACATAACTGTTTCTCCTGAAGGGTATTACTGCTGTTGTTCTTCGATGAGAGCAACTTCAAACCACAGACCGGGCATCATTTTTTCCAGGCCGTCGGTCAGCATCTTCCCGGCTTCGTGAAGTCTATCCAGCGGCATCTGCGGGAGACTCTCCAGAATGAACCACATTTCCTGAGCTTCCACGCCTAAGCGGGTTCTGATCCCCTGTCGCCAGTTCCAGCGACGGCAGGTCACGCCGATATCATCACACCAGATAACCTCGCCTTGTGAAGGATACTCAACGGTGGCCTCTCCCTCTTTGACGGTATCAAAAGGCTCTGTTCCTTTTGCGACAGTCAGACGCGGCGCCCCCTGATAGGCAGAGAGATTCTCTCCACCAACCGGAACGGCATAGCGGAGACTAACGGCATTATAAAGATCAACGATAGGATCGAGCGCTGGCATCGTTCCGTCACGTAACACGCGCTTGCGTAACGCATCCGCTGAGCAAGGAGTGCGTTTAGGTTTAGCACCAAACTTTTGAAAAACGTCGGCCCATGCCGCCAGATGAGAGTCCGCCCACTCTGGTTCACCGGCCAGAACGGCTTCACAGGCTTCACGCAGCGCCATTTCTCCAGTGTCGGGATTAAGCACTGGCGCAGCTTTTACGCAGATGCTGAGTGCCCGAAAACCGGGAGCAATACGATAAATTTCAGGGGCAATTGACGGCGATACTGTTAGCACGTGATAATCCTGTAATGACCAATTTATTCCATGATAATGACCAATGACCAAAAAAGTCAATTTAATGACCGATGCAAATTCGATCGCCAGTTCCGTGAATGAAGCCGTATCGCAGCGAATAAAACTGTATCGTAAGCAAAAGAAAATCTCCCTTGATGAACTCTCGCGTCGGGCAGGCGTCAGCAAGGGAGCGCTGGTTGAGATAGAGGGATGCCGGGCGAATCCCAGCATTGCCCTGCTATGCCGCCTGGCTGCCGCAATGGGGGTTTCAGTGGCTGATTTTGTGGATGTCAGTTCAAAACCGACCGTGCATCTCATCGCTGAAGATGAGATCCCTGAATTGTGGGAAGGTGAAAAAGGCGGGAGAGCAAGATTGCTAGCAGGGTCGGGTGGCCCTGATATGACCGAGCTCTGGATGTGGGAAATGCAGCCGGGGGAAAAGTTTGCGTCCCCCGGCCACACGGAAGGTACGCTTGAACTGTTTTATGTGCAGTCGGGCACGCTCACACTCGGCGTACAGGAACACGTGTATCGGGTAAATACTGGCTGTTCGGCAACCGCCAGAACGGACGTTCCTCATTTCTATGAAAACCAGGGGGAGAACCCGCTGGTATTTATCATGACAGTACATGAAAAAGCATCCTGAGCATTCCCCGGCATAGAGGACAGCCCTGTGCCTCATCACAAGTAGCCCAAAAGGAGGAGTTCGGTGAATAATCAGCATCTGCGTTTTACCAAAGACAAATTTATTGTCACAACCGATCCCAGCTTTTTTCAGCTGGAAGCCATTCACGATTACCTCTCGCAATCGTCCTGGGCTCCTGGTATTGATGCTGAAACGGTCAGGATATCAATCCAGAACAGCCTTTGTTTCGCGCTCCTGGATGGAACAAGACAAATCGGCTTCGCCCGTCTGGTCACAGACTATGCCACTTTTGGTTATTTGTGTGACGTCTACGTGCTGAACGATTATCAGAAAAGTGGTCTTGGACGTTGGCTGATTGAATGCTGTCATGCCCATCCATTGTTGTCACGTCTGCGACGGATAATGCTGGTAACCGACAGCGCGCCATGGTTATACCAGAAGCTGGGGTATAACCCATTGAACCGACCAGATTTTGTCTGGCAAATCAATCGACCCGATATTTATCGTAACCCCGGGCAAAAATAAAAGTACTTTTCAGAGAGTAATGATAAATGTGAATCCGCAGGGCCTGTCACTCTGATGCAGAAGAATTTGCTCTTTTAGCCGAACGAATCTTACGACATCCGCTTCTGGCACTGAGCGGATATGCTAACTGAGCTAAAGGTCCGCTGTGAGTGAGAAGCAAACATCTTAAGTAGGTTGTTCTTTTATGCTACTACCTCTATGTAGCCATGTTATATGGCTACATTTATGCAGAAGTAAGGATTAGTCTTTTCCCGGCCCATAATTAAATTTTGTCCCTTTGCCAATGGCGTAAAACTGTCCGCCAGCAACGTAATGGACAGTACGTAATTCATCTGGTGCATCATCAAAAATCCAGTGCCCATTTTTGAAAACGCGGTCATCACTCCATGCTCCGACAATTTCCCCCATGAACAAGTTGTGCTGCTTTTCATTTTCTTCATTGGGTATGACCTTACATACTAACCAGCCAGCGCAACCTTCAACTAAAGGCAGATCAAACTCTTTCTGATAAAATAGTGGGGTTTTACTATTTTTATCGGGCGTGTCGGAATAACTGTGACCTCCAGCATATAAAACCATTTCCATCTGATTTACTACTGGGATCTGTACAACGTAATATCCGCTTTTTTCTACAAGTCCGCGAGTAAATGCCTGTGGACCTATAAAAGCCATCACTTTGTTATTGCCTACTAATCCCACCCAGGCCGCTGCCATGACATTTTCAATGCCATCATTTTTAGCCGATATCATCGTCGTTGGCCCGACCTGTAATAAACGATAGGCTTTGTTTAACTCTACTGGTTGAATTGACATAGTTTACTCTTTTGAGTTCTGATAAAAAGTAAGACAGGTTACTTATTTGATTGTTCTATTATATGGCTGGAATAGTTGCAAATTAATTGCTATTATCAAAATACATTATTGCAGATTTCACAATAATCATGGACAAACTTGACGCTCTAAAATTTTTTATCATCGCCTCTGAGACCTTGAACTTCCGCGAAGCAGCCATCAAGCTGTCGGTTTCACCATCAGTAGTAACCCGAACAGTCGCTGAGCTGGAGAAACAACTTGGTGAACCTTTATTCAAACGCAATACTCGTTCGATCTTTCTCACCAGTTTCGGCGAACTATTTTTACCCCAAGCGAAGCGACTGCTTGAAGATTCTGAAAAACTATTTCAGACAGGGAAAGATGATAATGACATGAAGGGTATTGTTCGTATCACATTACTTCGATTTCCAAATCATGAACAAATCTTGTATGAACTATTGACTGCACTACGTCCCTATCCTGAGTTATTTATCGACTGGCGTTTAGATATGATGAAACTTGATACTATTGAGCATCGTATCGATATAGGTATACGCGTAGGGCGAGAACCTAATCCAAACTTTATCATTAAAAATATCGGACAAGTTGAACATATTTTGGTTACATCCCCTGAACTTATTGAGCGACTGGGAGCACCTACTGATTTAGAAGATCTTCGACAGCGTTATCCATTTAGTGGTTTAATTAATCCTGAAACGGGAAAATCATTTGAGTTTATGAGTGACGCAGTAAATACTTTTGTCCCTCGTCATATTGAGTTTTATACTACAGATCCATATGCCGAAATTCAGGCTGCATTGGCCGGGAGAACGGTTGTACAGTCCAGCGACTTTATCTGTAGGGAGTACTTAGCAAGCGGCCAACTTGTTCCCCCATTGCCAGAACTGCGACAGGAGAAATGGCAATTTTATTTATATCGGCCTTACCAGCTGATTACTCCCAAAAGGGTGACGGTCGTTTTCTCGTTATTAGAAAAAATATTACGCAAATATTTCGCATCAAAATAACATTCTCCTCGAGGTCCGCATCTGGCACAGAGCGGACATCAGAATATCGGCTATCCCCGACAAACAGATGGCTCTAGCGACAAAAACACTCACCTTCCCAGTGCCGCAACAATTACCTCCTCCATTTTCTCGGGCGTGGTCACCGGTGCAAAGCGCTTGAGGGGTTTACCGTCACGCCCGATCAGGAACTTGGTAAAGTTCCACTTAATCCGCCCACCCAGCACGCCAGACAATTCGTCTTTCAGATAACGAAAAATCGGATGTGCTGCGGCACCGTTGACCTCGACTTTCTCGAACATGGGAAAGCTGACGCCGTAGTTAATGTAACAGGTCTTTGAGATGTCGTCGGCACCGCCAGGTTCCTGCTTACCGAACTGGTTGCAGGGGAAGCCAAGCACCACCAGCCCTTGATCGGCGTATTTTTTAAACAGTGCTTCAAGACCCGCATACTGGGGCGTAAAGCCGCACTGGCTGGCCGTATTAACAACCAGAACCACCTTACCCGCATAGTCGGCCATTGAGATCGGCCGGCCATCAAGGCTGGTAGCGGTAAACTCGTAAAAGCGCGTCATCTGTGTGGTCCCTGTTCTGCTAAATCGAGAGGTGGATACAAAAATACGAGGTTCAGGACTGACATTCCAGATCTTCGCGAGTGGGCCCCTGAAAGTAGACGGTACCAATGTGGCAGCTACGGGGCTGAGTCAGCACAAAACGCACCGTTTCCCAGACAGATCGTCCATTCATTAAGCGCTCCCCCATTCGTGAGCGATCGTCGACAAGCGCATCTAACCCGGTAAGTTCAAAATCGGGTGGATACAAGCCGGTCACCCTTATATTTTCCCGGGACAATTGTTTTGACAGTTTGGTGATAAAGCCGCTCATTCCATGTTTGCTGGCAAAAAAAGCGGGATGGGCAATGGAATCTGTAAAGTTCGGAATACCGCATGCGGATATAATCGCAATGATGTCTGCGCCGTCTGAGCGTCGCATTCCTGATAGCAGCGCCTGGGTGAGCAGGATTGAACCTGTCAGGCCTGAACTGACGGTATTGACGATTTCTGTGCTCGATTGTTCGTCTAGAGTCCCTGACAGCCACTGAGCAGCATTCAGTAGTAAAATATCGATTGGCCTGTCTGCATGTAAGACCTGCGAAGAGAACTGAGAAACGGATTCCGGCTGGGCTAAATCGCAAAGATACCCTCTTGCCACACCCCCTTCAGCCGCGATGAGGGCACAGGTTTTTTCTATATCCTCGACCCGACGGGCGCTAAAATCCACGTCAACGCCCTCTCGCGCCAGCCAGACGCACAGCGCCTGACCAAATCCCCCGCCGCCACCCGTGATAACAGCGCGTTTTCCTCTCAGCATAACTCTGCGTCCTTTATCGTGATGAGTCTGTGTCGGAGGATTTATAGCATGGTGAGGCGGGGTAACATCTTCCCGTTAGTGCCGTGGCGCGAACTTCCCGTCCTACACCGCCGACTTCGGCCGTAAATTCTCGTCAAACGTCAGCCGCTTGCGTTCAGGCTCAGCCTCGCGCAGCGGCTCGACCTGATGCATCGTCAGCTTGCAGCGCTCCACCAGTACCTGGTATTCCCGCGTGCCCTGCTGCTTCCAGGCCAGTTCCTGCTCGCTCAGCTCACGGATCGCCTTAGCCGGGCTGCCGATGATCAAATGGTTGGCAGGCATCTCCGCTTTGGCCTTAACGAACGCCGCCGCGCCGACGATGCTGTTTTCACCAATGACCGCCCCGTCCATCACCACCGCGTTCATGCCCACCAGCGCATTGCGGCGGATCACACAGCCGTGAAGAATGGCGCTGTGGCCGATGTGCCCGTCCTCTTCCACCACCGTGTCCTGCTCCGGGAAACCGTGCATCACGCAGTTATCCTGAATGTTCGCCCCGTCTTTCACCACGATACGGCCAAAATCACCGCGCAGGCTGGCATTGGGACCGACGTAAACGCCTTTGCCCAGAATCACGTCACCAATGAGCACCGCTGTGGGATGAACGTAGCTCTCGTCCGGCACGACCGGCGTCAGGCCGTCAATTTGATAAACAGGCATCTTCCCTCCTTATGCGCTTGTAAGACCACCAAAGCGTTGATAGTAGAGCGTGCCGGGCACGGGCAGTTCGCCGACAGAGGTTTCGCCCTTCTCGCTGACAAACGCCAGCGCCCCCGGCGCGACACGCTGATAGATATTAATGCAGAGCTGTCGGGCGCTTTGTCCCGCCCAGTGCGCAGGCAGTAACTCTTCCGGCAGCAGCGGGTCCTTCAGCACCACGCGACGATAAAAGTGAATCAGCAGCAGCTGGATCTGGAAGCAGCGTTCCGGCGTCAGCTCCTCCGGCGCGGCCTCTTTCAGCAGCGGCAGCAGCGGCCGGAATGAGCTGATAAACGACTCGTACATCGCGTTTTGCTCGGTTAACTGCCAGCACTCTTCTACGCGTGAACGCAGCGCGGCGCGCGAGAGCGCCAGCGGCGAGTGGGCTTCAAAGAAAATCACGTTTTCCGCCACGCCGGCATCGTGAAGCAGGGACTGCACGTCCGCCAGATGCTGTGACGGCGAGGCCATCAGGCTCGGCGCCAGCGTGCCAAACCCCTGCCAGATCAGCTGCTTTTTAACGTCGGCCAGGGTGGTTTTATCCAACCCCTCGGAGAGCAGCAATAACCATTTACCGTCCCAGGCGGGCAGTTCCGCGCGGTAGATCTTATTCTCCGCGCGACGCGTCAGACGCAGCCCCTTATCGCTCAGGCGGTAAAAGCTGCGTCGCCCGATGCGCGAGACGTCCAACCAGCCCTCTTTGTTGAGGCGAAACAGCGCGGTACGCACGAACCGTTCGCCAAACCCCATGCCTTCCAGTAAGGCAGCCAGGCTGCCGAGCCAAATCTCACCGCCGCGATGGGAAAGCGCGTCACCGTATAACGAGGAGATAAGCGAGGTCCCGCTGACGGGAACAGAGCTGACCGCGTGCTGGATAAAGGCGTCGAGTTTATTCATGTGATTCATTCTGTTGTTATTTTTGTCCTGGATGAATCATAGCATAGGACCCTCACCCTGACCCTCTCCCCAGAGGGGAGAGGGGAAAATGCCACACCGAGCAGTCCCTTCGCCCTTTCTGAGGAGGCAAAAGACCGCACCGTACCGTCCCTTCTCCCCTTCGGGGAGAAGGCCAGGATGAGGGGGGTGTTGTTTTAACCGTTGGCCGCAACTTTACGCAGGTCAAACACCCGGCAGGCTTTGCCCTCCGAGCGCGGGATGCTGCCGCAGTTCACGATTGTCACGTCGGTGGAAATCCCCACCATCGACTTAATACGGTGGCGCAGCTGGTGGCACACCTGGCAACGCTGCTCGTGCGTCAGCGTCAGACTGCTCTCTTTCAGCTCCACCTTCACAGAAAGTGAATCAAGATGTCCGCGACGGTTCACCTCAAGCTGGTAGTGCGGAGAAAGGTGTTCGAACTTCACAATCTCCTCTTCCAGCTGCGACGGGAAGACGTTGACGCCGCGAATGATCAGCATATCGTCGCTGCGGCCGCTGATCCGATCCATACGACGCATGCTGCGCGCGGTTGCCGGGAGCAGACGCGTCAGGTCGCGGGTGCGGTAGCGGATCACCGGCAGCGCCTCTTTGGTCAGCGTGGTGAACAGCAGTTCGCCCTGCAGGCCGTCATCCAGCGGCGTGCCGTCGTTCGGGTTGACGATCTCCGGGTAGAAATGATCTTCCCAGATGGTCGGGCCGTCGACGGTTTCGATACACTCCATCGCCACGCCCGGCCCCATCACTTCGGAGAGGCCATAGATGTCCAGGGCCGTAATCCCTAAGCGTTTTTCAATTTCACGACGCATGGCCTGCGTCCACGGCTCGGCGCCGAAGACGCCCACGCGCAGGGAACAGGTGCTGGCATCGCCGCCCATCTGGCGCTCCAGCTCTTCAATCAGGTTGAGGCAGTAGGACGGCGTCACCATGATCATGTCCGGCTGGAAATCACGGATCAGCTGCGCCTGTTTCTCCGTCTGGCCACCGGACATCGGGATCACCGTCGCGCCTAAACGCTCCGCCCGGTAGTGCGCCCCCAGCCCGCCGGTAAACAGACCATAGCCATACGCCACGTGAATTTTGTCCTTCGCGCTGCCGCCCGCCGCGCGCAGGGAGCGCGCCACCAGGTTGGCCCAGTTGTCGATGTCACCCTGCGTGTAGCCGACAACCGTCGGTTTGCCGGTGGTGCCGGATGACGCGTGAATGCGCACCACCTGCTCCATCGGCACGGCGAAAGTATCGAACGGATAGTTATCCCGCAGGTCCTGCTTGGTGGTGCACGGGAACTTACGGATATCCGCCAGCTCTTTGAAATCGTCAGGATGAATGCCCGCAGCATCAAACTTGCGTTTGTACATCGGCACGTTGTTATAGGCGTGATGCAGCGTCCATTTCAGACGCGCGGTTTGTAGCGCCTGTAACTCGTCAAGGGAGGCCGTTTCAATCGGATCAAGCTTTGTTGTATTTGTCATTGTAGGGTACTCACATTGTTTTTATGCTCAAACACGCTCAAGGATCATGGCAATGCCCTGACCCACACCGATGCACATCGTACACAGCGCGTAGCGCCCGCCGCGTCGGTGCAGTTCGTTACTCGCGGCCAGCGCCAGCCTGGCGCCGCTCATGCCCAGCGGGTGGCCCAGCGCAATCGCGCCACCGTTCGGGTTGACGTGCGCGGCGTCATCCGGCAGGCCCAGCTGACGCAGCACGCCCAACGCCTGCGCGGCGAAAGCTTCGTTAAGCTCAATGACGTCCATATCGTGAATACTGAGTCCGGCGCGCTCCAGCACCCTGCGGGTGGCCGGTACCGGGCCGAGCGCCATCTTCTCGCTGGCGACAATCAGCGCCGCCGCGCCGTCGTTAACCCCGGAGGCATTTCCGGCCGTGACCACCCCGTTCTTACGGAACGGCGTTTTCAGCCCGGCAAGCTGTTCGAGTGTGGTGTCCGCGCGCGGATGTTCATCCACGCTGAACTCAGTGATCGCCCCTTTTTTACCCGGCACCGGCACCGGCACCGGGACAATCTCCTGCGCCAGAACGCCGTTTTGCTGCGCCTGCGCGGTACGCTGCTGGCTGCGCAGCGCGAAGGCGTCCTGATCGGCACGACTGATATTTAACAATTCAGCTACATTCTCTGCCGTTTCCGGCATACTGTCAGTTCCGAATTGCTGATGCATGAGCGGATTCACAAATCGCCAGCCGATGGTGGTATCGAAGATCTCCGCCTGTCGCTGAAACGCCGCGGTAGCTTTGCCCATCACAAACGGCGCGCGGGACATCGACTCCACGCCGCCCGCAATCAGCAGGTCGCCGTCGCCCGCCTTAATGGCGCGCGCGGCAAAACCAATCGCGTCCAGCCCCGACCCGCACAGGCGGTTAATGGTGGTTCCGGACACCGTCTGCGGCAGCCCGGCCAGCAGCGACGACATACGCGCCACGTTGCGGTTATCTTCACCCGCCTGGTTCGCGCAGCCGAAGATCACGTCGTCAATCCGCTCCAGATCGAGCTGCGGATAGCGGGCCAGCAGCGCGCGCAGCGGCACGGCACCGAGATCGTCAGTTCGAACAGCGGAAAGCGCGCCACCGTAGCGGCCCACCGGGGTTCGAACGCCATCACAAATAAATGCGTCACGCATCAGGCCTCTCCTGTCACGCTGCCGCCGATGCGGTGAGATTTTCCGCGAAAAAGGGCGACGGTTTTCTGTTGTTGGTTTTGGATTTCAATGTCATACACGCCGGTCAGTTTGCCCTGATGCTTCACCCGCGCGGTGGCGGTGAGCGTGTCCCCAGCGAAGCCCGGACGCAGAAAGTCAATCGAGCAGCCGGAGGCTACCGCCGCCAGCCCCTGGCTGTTGCAGGCGTAGGCAAAAGCGGTGTCCGCCAGCGAAAACAGCTGGCCGCCGTGGCAGGTTTTATGGCCGTTCAGCATCTGCGGAGTGATGGTCATGGTCACTACCGCGTAGCCCTCGTCCATCTCGACAATGTCCATCCCCATCGCCTGCGCGCAGGCGTCCCGTTCGTACATGGTGCGGGCGTTATGCCAGGCGTTATGACTCATAGCTACTCTCCAGAAGCGCGCGCTGGCGCAGCAGTGAACAGGGGCGATAGCGCTCTTCGCCGTAATGACGCTGCAGGTTCTCCAGCAGCGTCAGCAGGCGCTGCCAGCCCAGACGCTCGCCCCAGGCGATCGGCCCGCTCGGGTAGTTCACGCCCAGGCGCATGGCCGTGTCGATGTCCTTCTCGCTGGCGACCCCTTTTTGCAGGGCATCCAGCGCCTCGTTGGCAATCATCGCCAGCGTCCGCCAGATCAGCAGGCCGGGATAATCGGCAATTTGCACCACCCGGTGTCCCTGCTGCTGCAGGTAGCGAATGGCTTTTTGCGTCGCGGTATGCGGGTTACTGGCGGCAGCGGCAATGACCGCCACGTCACGCTCAATCCGGTCGACCACCACCACCGGGCCGTTGAGCCGTAGCGCCAGCGCCTGCGCGGTCTCGCCCTGCGTTTCAACCAGATAGACATCATCTATTTCCGTGACACCGTCACGTCTTTTTTCCACGCGCATCGGGCTATAGCTGTCGTTCACCGACTCAACCCACTGCACGTCAGGTTTGTCACCCTGCCAGTCGTACACGCCCTTTCCGCTCTTTTTGCCCAGCCTTCCTGCCAGCACCAGTTCCTGCTGAACCAGCGAAGGCAGAAAACGACGATCCTGCCAGAAGGCGTTAAATACCGAGCAGGTCACCGCAAAGTTGACGTCCTGACCAATCATGTCGGTCAGCTCCAGCGGCCCCATCGGGAAGCCGCCGCCTTCACGCAGGGCGGCGTCAATCACCTCCGGCGGAGCGACCTGTTCTTCCAGCGCGCGCCAGGCTTCGGAATAGAACGGACGCGCGACGCGGTTGACGATGAACCCCGGCGTTGACTGGCAGCGAACGGGCTGTTTGCCCCAGTTCAGCGCCAGCTCGCACAGCGCGTCGGCCACTTCCGGGGAGGTCGCCAGCCCGCTGACCACCTCCACCAGCTTCATGACCGGCGCCGGGTTAAAGAAGTGCAGGCCTGCGACGCGTTCCGGGTGGTGGACGTCCGCCGCTATCGCCGTGACGGAGATGGAAGAGGTATTGCTGGTCAGCACCGTCTGCGGCGGGCAGATCTCCGCCAACTGCGCAAACAACGCCTTTTTCACCTCCAGCCGCTCGGAGGCCGCTTCAATCACCAGATCGGCCGCGGAAAGCGCGTCAATATCGGTGACGGGAACCAGCCGGGCAAGGATCTGGCTGCCGGCATCGGCGGAAAGCTTTCCGCGCGTCACCCGGGAGGCCAGACGCTGGCGGATCCCGTCGATGGCACGTGATATCGCATCGCTGGAGATGTCGTAGATCAGAACCTGATGACCATGGCTGGCGGCGACTTCGGCAATCCCTGCGCCCATCGTGCCGCTGCCGATCACGGCGACAGTCCGTATGTTCAGCATCTTATTTCCCCGTAAAGTTCGGCGCGCGCTTCGCGAGGAAGGCGCTGACGCCCTCGCGGTAGTCGTCGCTGCGCCCGGCCAGGCGCTGATAGTCGCGCTCGAGATCGAGCTGAGCGTCCAGAGTATTGGTTTCCGCGGCGTTGATCGCCTGCTTGATCAGCCCCAGGCCGAAGGTCGGCTGCGACGCAAAATGCAGGGCCATCTGCTGTGCCGTGGTGGAGAGCTGTTCGTCATCCACCACCTGCCAGATCATGCCCCACGCCTGCGCCTGTTCGGCGCTGAGTTTGTCCCCGAGCAGCGCCAGCCCCATGGCGCGGGCGCGTCCGGCCACGCGCGGCAGCAGCCAGGTGCCGCCGCAGTCTGGCACCAGGCCAAGCTTGCTGAAGGCCATCACGAAGTTGGCCGAACGGGCGGCAATCACCATGTCGCACCCGAGCGCCAGCGTGGCGCCCGCGCCCGCCGCCACGCCGTTAACGGCACAGATGACCGGCTTCGGCAGCTTTGCCAGGCGGCGCACCAGCGGGTTGTAGAAGGTTTCAACGGACATGCCCAGATCGGGCGCCGGGCCGTTGGGGTCGACGTTGCGGTCATTCAGGTCCTGACCGGCACAGAAACCACGTCCTGCGCCGGTGAGCAGCAGGCAGCGAACGGTGTCATCGCGCTCGGCCTGTTTCAGGCACTCAGCCAGTTGCTGGTGCATCACGTCGTTAAAGCTGTTCAGACGCTCCGGACGGTTCAGCGTAATGGTCATCACGCCCTGTTCTACATGACTGAGAATAAATTCCACAATTAGCGTCCTTTAAAGTCGGGGGTGCGTTTTTGTAAGAAGGCGTCGATGCCTTCCCGGCGGTCTTCAGTGGCGGAAAGTAGCGTAAACAGCTGGCGCTCCTGGGCCAGACCGGCCTGGAGCGGCACCTCCTGTGACTGGCGCAGCGCCTGTTTGGCCGCCTGCAGCGCCAGCGGCGAGTGGCGCGCCATCAGGGCCGCCTGCTTCAGGGCATACTCCAGCGTCAGCGCCGCCGGGAAAACATCGCTCACCAGCCCGGCGTTCAGCGCCTGCTCGGCGGAAATGCTCTCGCCGGTCAGCACCATTTTGCTGGCGAGCGATTTCCCGATGCTACGGATAAGGCGCTGGGTGCCGCCCGCGCCGGGCATGATGCCGAGCGTGATTTCCGGCAGGCCGAAACGGGCGTTGTCACCGGCAATCACCACGTCGCACAGCAGCGCCAGCTCGCAGCCCGCGCCCAGCGCGAAACCGTTCACGGCGGCGATCAGCGGTTTAGGAAAAGCATTGATACGCGCCCACAGCTGCGGGCGAATATCGTTCAGGGTGGCAGGCAGGTCTTTCTCCGCCATCTCATTGAGATCGGCCCCGGCGGCAAAGCAGCGCTCGCTGCCGTAAATCACGCAGACTGCGATGTCGGCATCCACAGCGGCGGCCTCAAGCTGTTCCGCAAGCTGGGTCAACAGCGCGTTGTTGAGGGCGTTGCGCGCCGCCGGACGGTTTAGCGTCAGCTGCAGCACGCGGCCATGACGGGTAACAGTCAACTCGCTCATGCCATCCCCTTCGCGTCGAAGTCGACGATCACGTCGGCGGTTAACGGTAAAGACTGGCAGCTCAGCACATACCCGGCGGCCAGCTCGTCCGGCTCCAGGCTGTAGTTGGTCGCCATGTCCACCTTCCCGCGCAGCACTTTGCATTTGCAGGTGGCGCAGACGCCGCCCTTGCAGGCATACGGCAGATCCGCCCCCTGACGCAGGGCGGCATCAAGAATGCTTTCGTCGTCCGCCGTCAGGGTAATTTCACGGTCGCGCCCGTCCTGGCGAACGGTCACTTTCTGTCCGCCCGCCTGCACGTGCACCGCGCGCTTAACGGTGATTCCGGAGGTGTTAAAGCGCTCAAGGTGAATGGATTTGTCCGGCATCCCCAGCGCCTTCAGCGTAGCTTCCGCGTCATCCATCATTGCAGACGGGCCGCAGATAAAAGCCTCGTCATACTGGCGGAAGTTGATCAGGGTTTTCGCCAGCGCCTGCAGCTTTTCCCCGTCGATGCGGCCATAGAGCAGGTCGCTGTCCAGCCGCTCCTGGCTGAAGATGGAGAGCAGCTGCAGCCGCTGCGGATATTTGTCCTTCAGGTCCGCCAGCGCCTGGCGGAACATCATGCTCTGGCTGCTGCGGTTGCCGTAGATCAGGGTGAAATGGCTGTTGGGTTCGGTCGCAAGCGTCGCGGAGATAATCGCCAGCATCGGGGTGATCCCCGAGCCTGCCGCAATTGCCAGGTAGTGGCCTTCGCGTTCGGCCTGTGGCTGGTAGCCAAACTGCCCCTGAGGAACCATCACCTCCAGCGCCATGCCCGCTTTGATCTCATCCCGGGCATAGCGGGAGAAGCGCCCGCCGTCGATGGCTTTGACCGCCACGCTGATTTCGCCCGGAGCGGTACTCCGGCAGATGGAGTAGCAGCGGCGCAACTCGTCTCCGCCAAGCGTCGTTTTTAACGTCAGGTGCTGGCCGGGACGAAAGCGGTAGGCCTCCTGCAGCGCCTGCGGCACCGCAAAGGTAATGGTCACCGCGTCGCGGGTTTCGGGTTCCACTTTTGCCACAGTTAATGAATGAAACGTTGTCATGGCAGCCTCAAATACATTTGAAATAGTCGAAGGGCTCACGGCAGGAATTGCAGCGGTAGAGCGCTTTGCAGGCCGTCGAGCCAAATTCACTGATAAGCGAGGTGTCGGTGCTGGCGCAGCGCGGACAGCTCACCTCCACCGGCGCGTGCGCGTGACAGCTATGCCCCACCGGCGGACTGATGCCGTACGCCCGCAGGCGCTCACGCGCGTCGGGGGTCATCCAGTCGGTGGTCCAGGCGGGTTCAAGCTGGAGCACAATGTGCACCGGAGTAAAGCCGTGCACGGTCATCGCCTCGCGGATCGCCCCCAGCAGGTGTTCCGTCGCCGGACAGCCCGAGTAGGTCGGCGTAAAGCCAATGACCCAGCCTTCCCCCTGCGCCTTCACGCTGCGCACCATGCCTAAATCGGTGATGGTTAACACCGGAACTTCCGGGTCCGGAATCTGGCTGAGCAGCGCCCAGATCTGCGGGATTTGCGCGGGCGCGATGTCGACGAGGCGTTGCATAGCGTTCTCCTTTACCACTGCTGACCGGGATACACGCGCTGGAGGTACTGCATTTCCGCCAGCATCGGGCCCAGATGTTCGGTGTGCAGCCCCTGCTTGCCCCCGGTGCGGTACGCCGCCTCGGCGGGCACCTGCAGGCAGGCTTCATTCAGACCGGCATACACTTCGCTTTCCCACGTCTGGCGCAGGAGGCGCGGGTCAACCGCCACGCCGGACTCAATCAGCTCCCGCTCGACGTCATCGGCTTCAAACAACTCGGCCGTAAAACGCCACAGATTGTCGATGGCCTGCTGCATTTTTTGCGCAGACGTTTCGGTCCCGTCGCCCAGACGCACCAGCCAGCCGCGGCTGAAGCGCAGGTGGTAGCGCGCCTCTTTAATCGCTTTGGCGGCAATGGCGGCAAGCTGGCCGTCGCGGCTTTGGGTCAGGCGTTCGTACAGCGCCACGTTCCAGGCATCCATCAGGTACTGGCGGGCAATCGTGTCGGCGAAGCTGCCGTTCGGCTGCTCCACCAGCAGGACATTGCGGAACTGGCGCTCATCGCGGCCAAACGCCAGCGTGTCTTCATCGCCCTGGCCTTCCCGCTCCGCGGCATAGGTCAGGAAATTGCGCGCCTGTCCCAGCAGGTCGAGGCCGATATTGGCGAGCGCGAGATCGATCTCCAGCTCCGGCGCGTGGCCGCACCAGGCGCCGAGACGCTGGGAGAGGACCAGACCGTTATCGCCCAGACGCAGGGCATAGGCAGTGACTGAATTCATTCTTTGCCTCACATGTGCTCGATGCCGTCAGGGATGGTGTAGAACGTCGGATGGCGGTAAACCTTGCTTTCCGCCGGGTCGAAGAATTCGCCGCGCTCTTCCGGCTGGGAGGCGACAATCTCGCTCGCCTTAACCACCCAGATAGAACAGCCTTCGCTGCGGCGGGTGTAGGCATCACGTGCATTTTCCAGCGCCATGCGATCGTCGGCGGCATGCAGACTGCCCACGTGACGGTGGGATAACCCTTGTTTGCTGCGTACGAACACTTCGTACAGCGGCCAGTAGACATTGCTCATCGTGATTCCTCTTAAGCCACTTTGCGGGCGTGTTGTTTTTCGGCGTGCGCCAGTGCGGCTTCCCGCACCCACGCCCCCTCTTCCCAGGCTTTACGTTTGGCGGCCAGGCGTTCGTGGTTGCAGATGCCGCGCCCGTTAATGACCTCGTCAAACTCGTGCCAGTCAATCTCGCCGAAGCGATAATGACCGCTCTCTTCATCAAAATGCAGGTCGGGATCGGGCACCGTCATGCCCAGCATCTCTACCTGCGGCACCGTGTTGTCGACAAAGCGCTGGCGCAGCTCGTCGTTGCCGAAGCGTTTGATTTTCCACGCCAGGCTGCGGGCGCTGTTCGGCGAATTGTCGTCGTTCGGCCCGAACATCATCAGCGCCGGCCACCAGAAGCGGTTGATGGCGTCCTGCAGCATCTGGCGCTGGGCTTCATTGCCCTGCGCCAGCGCCATGCAGGCTTCAAAGCCCTGACGCTGGTGGAAGCTCTCTTCTTTACAGATTTTCACCATCGCGCGGGCATACGGACCGTAGGAGGTTCGGCACAGCGCCACCTGGTTGACGATGGCCGCGCCGTCCACCAGCCAGCCGATCACGCCGATATCGGCCCAGCTCAGGGTCGGATAGTTGAAGATGGAGGAGTATTTCATCTTGCCGTCGAGCATTTTCTGGTAGATGTCTTCCCGTGCGCAGCCCAGCGTTTCCGCCGCGCTGTAGAGGTAAAGCCCGTGTCCGGCTTCGTCCTGCACCTTCGCCAGCAGGATCGCCTTACGGCGCAGCGTCGGGGCGCGGGCGATCCAGTTCCCTTCCGGCAGCATGCCGACAATTTCGGAGTGCGCATGCTGGCCAATCTGGCGGATCAACGTCTTACGGTAGGCGTCAGGCATCCAGTCCTGAGGCTCAATCGCCGTCTCCTGCGCTATGCGCTGCTCAAACCGTTGTTCTTGCGTCACGTCATCACCTTTATGATTCGTTAGTTTGCAAATTAAAGCGTAATGTTGAATCACTTTGTTTTTTAAAAGTTACACAAAGGTTAAATATAACCCCAAGAATTGTTTCCTGATTATGTGACGCTGCTCGCAAGGCTTTTACTACAGGCGCGCTGGAGAGCTTCCTGGCGCGCCGCGTTTCATCAGAGCGGATCACAATGTTAACAATTCATTAAAACTCAGCTTGATTTTTATGATTCATGATCAAACTATTAATGGGTAAATTACGTAACATTTGGAGATAAGCGATGCAGCAGTTAGCCAGCTTCTTATCCGGTACCTGGCAGTCTGGCCGGGGCCGCGAACGCACTATTCATCACGCCATCAGTGGCGAAGCGCTGTGGAGCGTGACCAGCGAAGGGCTGGACATGGCGGCCGCCCGTCGCTATGCGATTGAGCGCGGCGGCGAAGCGCTTCACGAGATGACCTTTATCGAACGCGCGGCCATGCTGAAGGCGGTGGCAAAGCACCTGCTTAGCGAGAAAGAGACGTTTTATGCCCTGTCCGCCCAGACCGGGGCGACAAAATCAGACAGCTGGGTCGATATCGAAGGCGGGATCGGCACCCTCTTCACTTATGCAAGCCTGGGCAGCCGCGAGCTGCCGGATGACACCGTGTGGCCGGAAGATGAGCTGATCCCGCTGTCAAAAGAAGGCGGCTTTGCCGCGCGTCACGTCCTGACCTCCAAATCCGGGGTGGCGGTGCACATCAACGCCTTTAACTTCCCCTGTTGGGGAATGCTGGAAAAACTGGCCCCGACCTGGCTTGCCGGCATGCCCGCCATCATCAAACCCGCCACCGCCACCGCACAGGTGACGCAGGCGATGGTGAAATCCATCGTCGACAGCGGGCTGGTACCGGACGGCGCCATCAGCCTGATCTGCGGCGGCGCGGGGGATCTGCTTGACCAGCTCGACAGTCAGGACGTGGTGACCTTTACTGGCTCCGCCAGCACCGGGCAAAGCCTGCGCGTGCACCCGAATATTGTGGCGAATGCCATTCCGTTCACGATGGAAGCCGACTCCCTTAACTGCTGCGTGCTGGGGGAAGACGTCACGCCGGAGCAGCCGGAATTTGCCCTGTTCATTCGGGAAGTGGTGCGCGAGATGACCGCCAAAGCCGGGCAGAAATGTACGGCCATTCGCCGCATTATCGTCCCGCAGAGCCAGATTGACGCCGTGAGCCAGGCGCTGGTTGCCCGGCTGGAAAAGGTGGTGGTGGGCGATCCGGCGCAGGAAGGGGTAAAGATGGGCGCGCTGGTCAACGCCGAACAGCGTGCGGACGTGCAGGAGAAAGTGGAGCAACTGATCGCCGCAGGCTGCCAGGTCCGCCTGGGTGGCAAAGCGGATTTGCAGGCCGCTGGCGCGTTCTACCCGCCGACCCTGCTGTTCTGCCCGCAGCCGGATGAAACTCCGGCTGTGCACTCAACCGAAGCTTTTGGCCCGGTTGCGACGCTGATGCCGTATCGCAACGCGCGCCACGCAATGCAGCTTGCCCGCGCGGGCGGCGGCAGCCTGGCGGGTACGCTGGTCACCGCAGACCTGGACATTGCCCGCCAGTTTATTACCGGTGCGGCGCGCGCCCACGGGCGTATTCAGATCCTCAACGAGGAAGCCTCGAAAGAGTCCACCGGCCACGGTTCCCCGCTGCCACAGCTGGTGCACGGCGGCCCGGGCCGCGCGGGCGGCGGCGAAGAGCTGGGCGGCCTGCGCGCGGTGAAGCACTACCTGCAGCGCACCGCCATTCAGGGCAGCCCGACGATGCTGGCGGCTATTGGCAAACAGTGGGTGCGTGGCGCAGCGGTGCAGGAAGATCGTGTGCATCCGTTCCGCAAATACTTTGAGGAGCTCCAGCCGGGCGACAGCCTGCTGACGCCGCGCCGCACCCTGACGGAAGCGGACATCGTGAACTTTGCCTGCCTGAGCGGCGACCACTTCTACGCCCATATGGACAAGATCGGCGCGGCAGAGTCGATCTTTGGCGAGCGCGTAGTGCACGGCTACTTCCTGATTTCTGCCGCAGCAGGGCTGTTTGTTGATGCGGGCGTCGGGCCGGTGATCGCCAACTACGGCATGGAAAACCTGCGCTTTATCGAGCCGGTTAAACCGGGCGATACCATTCAGGTGCGTCTGACCTGCAAGCGTAAAACGCTGAAGAAACAGCGTACCGCCGAGGAAAAACCAACCGGCGTGGTGGAATGGGCGGTTGAGATCTTCAACCAGCACCAGCAGGCCGTGGCGCTCTACTCCATCCTGACGCTGGTGGCGCGCCAGCAGGGGGATTTCTGACACCTTCCCTTCACCGCCTTTCCTGCCGGGTGGCGCGATGCTTACCCGGCCTACGACGACCACCCGGGGTGTGACATTGCCCCGCTCTTTTTTTAACCTGGCAAGACTGGCAAATAATCTGGCAGATGCAGGCAAACGCTTTTCTCAGGCGCCTGTCAGGATAAGGCTGTCACAACACAATAAACACAACAAGATGAGGTCTACGATGGGAAGCAATTCTTCTTTTTCTGCCCGTAGAACGGCGCTGGCTATGGCCGTTGCGCTGTGTTGCGCCTGGCAATCCCCTGTTTTCGCCCACGGCAGTGAGGCGCATATGGTCCCGATGGACAAAACGCTGCAGGACTTTGGCGCCGACGTTCAGTGGGATGATTACGCACAGATGTTCACCATTGCGAAAGACGGCGCCTTTGTGAAGGTCAAACCGGGCGCGAAAACCGCCATCGTCAACGGGAAAACCCTCAAGCTCGAGGTGCCGGTGGTGATGAAAGGCAAAAAAGCCTTTATCTCTGACAGCTTCATCAACGATGTTTTCCAGTCCGGTCTTGACCAGACTTTCCAGGTTGAAAAACGCCCTCACCCGCTAAACGCGCTGACGGCGGACGAAATTAAGCAAGCCGTTGAGATTGTCAAAGCCTCAGCGGATTTTAAACCGAATACCCGCTTTACCCAGATTGCCCTTGCTGAGCCAGAGAAAGCCAAAGTGTGGGACTTTGTGCTTAACGGTACGGCGGTGGATGCCCCGCGTCAGGCAAAGATTGTGATGCTCGATGGGAAGCACGTTATCGAAAGCCTGGTGGATCTGAAGGATAAAAAAATCCTGCGCTGGGAGCCGGTGAAAGATGCGCACGGCATGGTGCTGCTGGATGATTTCACTGCGGTACAGCAGATCATCAACGACAGCACGGAGTTTGCCGAGGTGCTTAAAAAACACGGCATCACCGACCCGAAAAAAGTGATTACCACGCCGCTGACCGTCGGCTATTTCGACGGTAAAGATGGCCTGAAGCAGGAAGATCGCCTGCTGAAAGTGGTGAGCTATCTGGATGTCGGCGACGGCAACTACTGGGCGCACCCGATTGAAAACCTGGTGGCCGTGGTCGATCTTGAGCAGAAGAAAATCCAGAAGATTGAGGAAGGTGCCGTTGTTCCGGTTCCGATGACGCCGCGCCCCTACGATGGCCGCGACCGTATAGAGACGCCGAAAAAACCGCTCGACATCATTGAGCCGGAAGGCAAGAACTACACCATTACCGGCGATATGGTGCACTGGCAGAACTGGGACTTCCACCTGAGCCTGGACTCCCGCGTCGGCCCGATGATTTCAACCGTCACCTATAACGACAACGGCAAAAAACGCCAGATTATGTATCAGGGGTCGCTCGGCGGCATGATCGTTCCTTACGGCGATCCGGACGTGGGCTGGTACTTTAAGGCCTATCTTGATTCCGGCGACTACGGCATGGGCACCCTGACCTCGCCGCTGGTGCGCGGTAAAGACGTGCCGTCCAACGCGGTGATGCTCAATGAAACCATCCCGGACTACACCGGCGCGCCGATGGAGATCCCGCGTGCGATTGCGATTTTCGAACGCTACGCAGGCCCGGAATATAAGCATCAGGAGATGGGCCAGCCTAACGTCAGCACCGAACGCCGCGAACTGGTGGTGCGCTGGGTGAGTACCGTGGGCAATTACGATTACATCTTCGACTGGGTGTTCCATGAAAATGGCACCATCGGCATTGACGCCGGTGCGACGGGTATCGAAGCGGTGAAAGGCGTGCAGGCGAAAACCATGCACGATGCCACCGCCAAAGACGATACAAAATACGGTACGCTGATCGACCACAACATCGTGGGCACCACGCACCAGCACATCTACAATTTCCGTCTTGATATGGACGTGGATGGTATCAACAACAAGCTGGTGGCCATGGATCCGGAAGTGAAGCCGAATACCGCCGGTGGCCCGCGCACCAGCACCATGCAGATCAATCAGTACGATATTGATACCGAGCAGCAAGCAGCGCAGAAGTTCGACCCGGGCACGATTCGCCTGCTGAGCAACACCCGTAAAGAGAACCGCATGGGCAACCCGGTATCGTACCAGATCATTCCTTACGCGGGCGGCACGCACCCGGTGGCAACCGGCGCGAAATTTGCCCCGGACGAGTGGATTTACCATCGCCTGAGCTTTATGGACAAACAGCTGTGGGTGACCCGCTACCACCCGGATGAGCTCTACCCGGAAGGAAAATTCCCTAACCGCTCCGTGCACGACACCGGCCTGGGGCAGTACAGTAAGGATAACGAGTCGCTCAACGATCAGGATGACGTGGTCTGGATGACCACCGGCACCACCCACGTGGCACGTGCGGAAGAGTGGCCGATCATGCCAACGGAATGGGTGCATACCCTTCTTAAACCGTGGAACTTCTTCGACGAGACGCCAACGCTCGGAAAGAAAAAAGACGAAAAATAACCATCCACCGGGCAATTGCCCGTTTTTTTTGCCCTGAAGTTTGAGGATCGCCCTGGCTTGCTTATAGTTACTGATATCTCACCTGCATGATTTATCCCCCGGACGGGAAAGGCCTTTATGGAAAAAAGAAAACAACCGACGCTGGAACGGGCAACCTGGTCCACGCGCCATGCCATGGTCATGCATGGGCTGGCGATGAACCTGCCGTGGCTGGCCTTCGTCAACGTCAGTTTCGCGGTGATGATCCTGCTGCGACACATCCTGCTTAAGGCCAGCGATCCCCTTTATCCGCACTCGCCGCAGCTGACGAGAATGGTCGATGCCTCCATGCTCGGCATTATTATTCTCTCTGCTGCGCTGATCCTGATGGCCTGGCGGCGTATCGCCGGAATCAGCGTGGTGTTGTTTATCTGTAGCGCCATCTGGTCGGTCTCCTGTTTCTGGTTCATCACGCAATTGCTGCTGCCCCACGTCTGGCCGCTGTGCGTCATTCTGTTACTCGCCGGGTTAACGGCGCTTTATTTTTACCCTGAGGGGCTGCTCGCCTTTGTGCTCCCGCTCTGGATCACCCTGCCGGTCGCAAGCTGGGTACGCAATGATGGCCTAAACCTGCACTTCATCATCATCTGGAGCGTGTTTACGCTGATCCTGGTCTGCGGGCGTTTCATTCTGCTGAGCTGGTTTGACGAAGCCTGGCGACGTAACCAGCAAAATCAGCTGCTGATATCACGGCTGGACGCGCTGGCGCACCAGGACCCGTTAACCAAGACCGCCAATCGCCGGAAAATGGAGGTGGTGCTGGAGAACGCGGTTGAGCAGAAAAAAACCTTCTCGGTGATCATGCTGGATATCGACTACTTCAAGCGCTACAACGATACCTACGGGCACCAGGCAGGCGACGACTGTCTGACCCGCGTGGCGCGCGTGCTGAAGCAGTCGGTGCGCACACCTGATGATGTGGTGTCACGCTACGGGGGTGAGGAGTTCGTGGTCATCCTCTTCAATTGCCCGGCAAACATCGCGGAAAAGGTTGCCCTGCGTATTCAGGACGGCCTGCGTACGGAAGCCATACCGCACGACGCCTCCACGGTCAGCGACCATGTCACCGTAAGCATGGGGATTGCGAGCATGGCGGAGGGGCTGGCCGGCACCGAGATCATCGCTCGCGCCGATGCGGCGCTTTATCGCGCGAAAGAGGCCGGACGGGATCGGTGGTCGCTCTAAATAAAAGCCGGGTGACCCGGCCTACGGATCGAGGTGTTGTAGGCCGGGTAAGGCGTAGCCGCCACCCGGCTTGCTTTTTAATACCGCACGCAAACCGACTTGGTTTCACACCAGCCGTCCAGCCAGTCCGGACCAAAGTCGCGTCCTGTCCCGGACTGCTTCATGCCGCCGAACGGCAGGTTGGCGTCGATCAGCGTATGGCTGTTGACCCAGACGGTGCCCGCCTGCAGCCGGTCGGTATATTCCAGCGCCTTGCTGATATTCTGCGTCCAGACGCTCGCCGTCAGGCCATAGTCGCTGTCGTTTGCCAGCTGCAGCGCCTCTTCACCGTCGGCAACGCGCACCACGTTGACCACCGGGCCAAACACCTCTTCGCGGGTCAGGCGCAGCGAGGCATCCGGGTTCACCACCAGCGTAGGCGAAACGTAATAGCCTTTGCCTTCCGGCCCACGGTTACCGACAATCAGCTCCGCGTTGCGCGACTTCGCCTCATCGAGGAAGGTCTGCACCTTGTCACAGTGCGCACGCGACACCAGCGGGTTGATAAACGCCTCTGGCGACATGCCCGGCCCGACGCTGAGGGATTTCACCGCCTGTTCAAACCCGCTGACCAGCGTGTCAAACAGCGGCGCTTCAATATAGATGCGGGAACTTGCCGCGCACACCTGCCCCTGGTTCAGGAAGCTGCCGGTCATCAGGCCTTCGATTACCCACGCCGGGTCCGCATCCCTGAGCACAATTGCCGGGTTTTTCCCGCCAAGCTCCAGGGTCACGCCGGTGAGCGTGTCCGCCGCCGCGCGGGCGATTTGCTTACCCGTCGCCGTTGAGCCGGTGAAGCTCACCTTTGCAATATGCGGATGCGAGGTCAGCGCTGCGCCGCACACCGCGCCGCTGCCAGTCACCACGTTGAACACCCCGTCCGGGATGCCCGCTTCAGTGGCCAGTTCCGCCACGCGCAGCATGGTCAGCGGCGTGGTTTCAGACGGCTTGATGACAATAGAACAGCCCGCGGCCAGCGCTGGCATCACTTTCCACATCCCGATCATCAGCGGGAAGTTCCAGGGCACAATCCCGGCCACTACGCCAACCGGCTCTTTACGCGTCCACGCCTGATAGCGGGCGCCCTGCGGTAACGGGATGGAGAGGTCGAGGGTCTTACCCGTAATTTTGGTGGTCAGCCCGGCGGTATAGCGCATCCAGTTCAGGGTGCAGCTGACTTCAAACATACGGGAGATGTTGATGGATTTGCCCTGCTCCAGCGTTTCAAGCTGGGCCAGCTCCTCACTGTGCTGTTCCACCAGATCGGCGAAATGGAGCAGGATCCGCTCGCGCTCCGCCGGGAGTTTTCCGGCCCAGGTTCGGGCCACAAAGGCGCGCCAGCCGGACATGACGGCACGATCAACGTCGTCGACGCTGGCGTCGGCAGTCGAGGCGATGACCTCGCCCGTGGCCGGGTTGTAGACATTCAGCCGCTTTTCACTGTCCGATGCGGCCTGACGCCCTTCAATCCACAGGCCATGCTGTCGGTCTAAAAATTGCTGCACGGCAGGCTGAATAGCTACCAGTGATTCAGACATAGGATACTCCTTCGTTATTCTTCGCAGGGTGTTCATCCAGTCTAAGTGGGGTTTTGCATTCTCGCTTTTGTCTCTGTGACATTCGCTTTGCCACCTGTGACAGGCTCCGCAAATCACGATAATTGCCGCTTATATCGCTGTTACCGGTGAGTGTTCTTTCCTATAGTCAGCCTCATAGCTCTGACAAAATGCAACACAAATGCAACAATGCGAAAACGTTGACGGTGCAGTGAGAGAAACGATGGCGTGTGCAAGCGAGCAGGAACAGTATCAGCAGTGGCTGGCGCAAATTAATCAGGTTTGCGGGCGTTTTAACGCACAGCCCACCGAGGGAAAATTCTACGGCGAGCTGGAGACCAGCTATCCGCGCAGCCTGAAGCTCAGCACCGTCACCGCCGGCGGCGTGAACCTGTTCCGCTCCCGTCAGGAGATCAAACAGAGTAACGATGCCTGGTTCTATACCGTGTTCCAGCTCGAAGGGAGTGCGGAAATTGAGCAGGATGACCGCCGCGCGGTACTCAGAACCGGTGATATTACGCTGATTGATGCCTCACGCCCCTGCTCGATCAACTGGCAGGAAAAATCCCGCCAGATTTCGCTCCTGGTTCCCCGTCAGATTATTGAGCAGCAGTGCCGCTTTCAGGAGATAAGCTGCGCCACCGCTCTTTCCCGCACGCTGCCCACGGTCCAGCTGAGCCATCGCCTGTTGATGGAGAGTATGAGCAATACCAGCCTGAGTGACCGGGAGAGCGAAGCGGCGCTCGAAGCGATGATCTGCCTGCTGCGCCCCGCTTTCCAGCAGCGCGAAATCATTCAGCCGCGTAAGGAACGCCAGTTCCAGCATGTGGTGGCGCTGATTGACGACCACATTCAGTCTGAATCGCTGCGCCCGGAATGGATTGCCGCCGAGAGCGGTATGTCCGTGCGCAGCCTTTACCGCATGTTTGCCGAGAAGGGGCTGGTGGTTGCACAGTACATTAAAAACCGCCGTCTGGATCGCTGCGCGGAGGTGCTGCGCGCTGCCGGTGATGACGAAAAGCTGGCGGGCATTGGCTACAGCTGGGGGTTCACCGACCATAGCCATTTTTCAACGGCGTTTAAGCAGCGCTTTGGCGTTTCGCCGGGTGAATACCGCAAGCGCTACCGCTAGCTATTTTTTGAGCCACTTTCCGTTAATGCCCTTCACGTACTCGCCCGGCTGCGCGCGGGCAACCAGTTTCTGCCCTGCCATTTTGGCCACTTCATCGACCGGCAAATTATTGCTGTCAGCCAGCTTCTGGTAGCTTTCCGTGCGTGCCGCGTTGATGCGATTAACCAGCGCCAGCGTTTCGGCGTCCTGTTGAATCGGGGCGAGATAACCGCTGAGGGTTTCCCCCACGCGCCCCTGTGCCCGGGCGTCATTTAGGGTGAGCGTAGCCGCCTGCACGTTCATCCCCAGCGCCAGTAAAATCAGAGCTACTCGTTTCATGGCGTCCTCAGAACAGATCGCTGCGCGTTTTCAGCAAAGTTTCAACGTCTTTATCGACCTTAATGTGGATCTCATGTTCGATTTTGACATTCATATTGATGGTAATCGGCTCCTTTGGTGCAGCGACTTCAATGCGCGGCGTACAGCCGGACAGTAGCGCGGCAACGGCAACGGTGAGCGCACCAGCCATCTTTTTCATTGTTGTTCCTCACTTTCCTTGCCAGTCGAACTGCGGAGACCGGGTATCGCCGCGTGTTGCTCAAACCAGGTTTGCAGATTGTCTCCAAAACGCAGGCTGCGCCAGAGGGTAAAGACATTCTCGTCATGGGTATAGTTCAGGTTGACGGAGCTGCTCTTGCCATCGACCCGGCTGGTCCCCTTGATGGTCGCCTGCATGGTTAATTCACCCAGGTTATCTAAATTGATTCTCGTCCACGAACGCGAAATTTCCATATAGCGGAGCCAGTTAATCGCGGCACCCGCGACCATATTGTCTTTGACGATGGCGTCGGCCGTATTTTTGTCGATGCGCAGCGTCATAGGCCCCGGGTTAGTCAGCCAGCCATCCTTAATGATCCATTTTTCGTTGTCCAGCCAGAACGGCAGCGCCCCGCTGACCGACCCCGACATGGCAAACTGTTTTGGATTGACGGCGCTAATCAGCTCGCTCGATGAGATATTGTCCACGCGCAGCAGGGCCGGATCGTGCTGCGGCATCCGCAGCTGCTGCATGGTGATCTTCCCGCCGAGGGTTTCCACCTTCACGTTGGTGAGCAGCAGCGGATTGTCCTCCGTCCAGGGATAATCGCCCTGTAAATCCGCGGTAATGTTGCGCGCGGTCACCAGGTTTACCACTTCGCCAATGCGCAACGTGACCGGTCCGCGCGTGCCCAGAGACCAGGTTCCCTCGCTGAAGCGGAACGGCAGCACAAAGTCGACGCCGTTAATCTGGTTGTCCGGCATCCAGGCGCTGCCGGATTTCAGTACCCCGTGCCCACCCGCTTCAAAGCCCTGATCGGCCGCCGCCGAGAAGGCGACCTGCGCATAAAGCTCACCGTCGCGCAGCGTCATTTTCCAGTCCGGCGGGATAAGCGGCTGGAAAACGGTGAGGGACTGTTTCGGCCACCAGGCCTGCCCGCGAAGGCGCACGCCATCCCACCTTCCGTTGACCTGTACCGGGCCGATGTTGTCCGCATGGAGGTCGCCCTTAAACTGAAAAATTGTCGGGTCGGTGCCATCGACGCTGAAGGTCAGGACCGATGGCGGCAACACGCTGCCGCCGGAGAAGCGCGTTTGCCCGGCATTCAGCGACAGCGCACCGCTGAAGGCCGGTTTTTCGGCATCGCGCAACCAGCGTACAGGCTGATCCAGCACCAGACGCGGCTTGCTGACCTCCATCGTGCCGTACTGAAGCTTGTCAAAACCGGTGGAGAGCGCCGTCAGCTCAATAAGGTTGTCGCGCCACTCGCCTTTCCCGGCGACATCCCAGCGGGCATGCATCGGCGTAAAGCCGCCTTTCCCCCAGTATCGCCACTGCCACAGGCCGTTATCAGGTAAAAAGTCGTTGGCCTGACCGTCCAGGTGGAGTTCAAAATCGCCCATCTCGTTTTCATGGGCGCGTAAAATCGCCTGTAAACGACCGTCCACGCCCTTCTGGGTGAGCTTCACGCCCGCCAGCGGCCAGCGGATTTCATCGATATCGAGTGAATTGATGATGCGCCCGCGCGAGCGGAGCAGCGCGCCCGGCTCAAAGGCGAGCTGCGGTTCATACAGGCTGCCGGTCAGTTTTGCCGGTAATTTGGCGTAAAGAATGAGATCGTTTTGCTTCGCCTCGCCGCTCAGGTGCAGGGGCATGTCGCTGTTTTCCATGCTGAGCCTGCCGGGTCCGATATTCAGTACCGCGTTGCCTTTCCCCGCATCGCCTTGCGTCAACACGTTCAGTCGTCCGGTCAGCGTGGCTTTCTCCAGCCCCTGCTGCCAGTTGTCGGCGCGAAGGGACACCCGCCCGCTCAGCGGCATACCTGAGAGATCCCAGTTCCAGCGTCCGTCGCTGATGTTGAGCTGTTCCGCCGTGATCTGCCACGGCAGGTCGAGAAGCGGATCGGGGTTGTCTCTCGCCATCACCACCAGCTGTCCCTGATTGTCTTCCCAGTCGAGATCGGCATCGACCAGAGACGTTAACTGTGGCACGTTAAAGGTCGCCACCGCGTGGCCTTTCACCGGCACGCCGTCCGGCACCAGCGGCAAGGTAAACTCGCCCACCAGCTTAATCGGCTGCGGCTGATCCGGGAGCTGAACATCGAACTGGCTGACCGAGAGCGTCTGACCGCGAAGCGTGCCTTTAATGCTGACCTGCTCGCCTTTATAGGCGATCTCCTGACTGGACGGGGTCAGCGACGCACGCAGCTCGCCCTGCCACTGCTGCCAGGGCGACAGCGTCAAACGGTGAATCGTGAGCCAGGTATTGGGTAATACTGCCTGCCATTCCGCCAGCGTTTTCGGGGCGACCGTTGAAGGCGCTGACTGGGGAATTTTGCTCAGGCAAACGGAGTTAAGATCCAGCGCGCCGATATCCAGCTTCCAGCGGCTGGGATGTGACAGCGTCACGTTATCGATGCGGGCAATTTCGCAGTCCTCCACCAAATAGCGAAGGTCGGGGATCACCAGCGCGTGGCGAGTCAGTTTCGGGCTCTCTTCGAAAGCGATGCGCGTCCCGACGGGAAGCCAGATCCCAGCGAGCGTCGGCACCCACTGGGCGAGCGTCATCAGCAGCGTCAGCGGCAACAGTATGAACAGCAGTAAAAGCGCAAGAGCGGCTTTGTATTTACCCTTCATGGGCAGTTAATATCCTGATTTAGCGAAAGAATTAAGCCGGCAGTGCCGATCATTGTCGCATGTTTAGCGGTTGAGTTGAAGTTAACGCCAAGATTAAGGATAGATGCTGTAAATAGTATGAGGTAACTTTTTTGCTATGCGTAACCTAAAGAACACAATTTAGATTCAGTGGGTTACGCATAATTTCAGGCGAAGAAGTCGGAATAACTGCGTAATTAATACCTGTTCCTGGGCATTGCCAGCAGGTAAAGCATTGCGAATATCAATGACCCCCAGTACACCGAGTCGTACCGCCAGGGATCAAAATCGATATGTAAGAAACCGCGAACAAAATCATAGCCGTTGGCAAAAACGTTAATCTGGATGGCTGCAATGGCTATCACAAACAGCGTATAGCCAATGAACAGTGGGTATTTTCGTAGCCGGTTAATCTTCTGTTTCCCGATATATAACAAGAAAAAAACTACTATAGATACAATGAAATAGTACAAAGCGGGCAGCATTGACGGAGATAAGGACAACCCCAGTTGTTGCGACATGCATCATTCTCCCTCTTTATCAGAAACTCACCCGGTTCCTGATATCGTCCCATCACATCCAGAAGGATTGCAGTTTTCACACCCTCTTGCCATTCTTTAACGTAATTAAGACAGGCTTTTTTCGCATCCTCAACCCACTGCATTTTTCTCTACACGCCCTGACCTGATTCACGCCAAAGATTCCTCGTAGCAAGAATATCATGGAGTTAGGGTGGACATATGCTCTAGAATAATTGATAGAACTTATTGAATTCAATAATATTTTAGAAATTGTAAGATAATTTTAATCATGCTAACGTGAATGCAAAATCACTGGAGAAAGTCTTATGAAACTCGCGGTATACAGCACAAAGCAGTACGACAAAAAGTATCTGCAACATGTTAACGAGGCTTACGGGTTTGAGCTTGAATTTTTCGACTTTCTGCTGTCCGAAAAAACCGCTAAAACGGCGCACGGCTGTGAAGGCGTCTGCATTTTCGTAAACGATGATGGCAGTCGTCCGGTGCTGGAAGAGTTGAAAAAACAGGGGGTGAAGTACATCGCCCTGCGCTGCGCGGGCTTTAACAACGTGGATCTCGACGCGGCAAAAGAGCTGGGTCTGAAGGTGGTGCGCGTCCCGGCGTACTCCCCGGAAGCGGTGGCGGAACATGCGATTGGCATGATGATGTCGCTCAACCGTCGTATTCACCGCGCTTATCAGCGCACCCGTGACGCCAACTTCTCGCTGGAAGGGCTGACCGGCTTTACCATGTACGGCAAAACCGCTGGCGTGATCGGGACCGGTAAAATTGGCGTGGCTGCCCTGCGCATCCTGAAAGGCTTCGGCATGCGTCTGCTGGCATTCGATCCGTACCCAAGCGCCGCAGCGCTGGATCTGGGCGTGGAGTACGTCGACCTGCCGACGCTGTTCTCGCAGTCCGACGTGATCTCCCTGCACTGCCCGCTGACGCCGGAAAACTACCACCTGCTTAACCAGGCAGCATTTGACCAGATGAAAGATGGCGTGATGATCATCAACACCAGTCGCGGCGGGCTGGTTGACTCCCAGGCCGCTATCGAAGCGCTGAAGACCCAGAAAATTGGCGCGCTGGGGATGGACGTCTATGAGAACGAACGCGACCTGTTCTTTGAAGACAAGTCTAATGATGTCATCCAGGACGACGTGTTCCGTCGCCTCTCTGCCTGCCATAACGTGCTGTTTACCGGACATCAGGCGTTTCTGACTGCCGAAGCGCTGATCAGCATTTCGGAAACCACGCTGGGTAACCTTCAGCAGTTAGAAAAGGGTGAGCCGTGCCCTAACGAGCTGGCTTAAGTGCTACGCGGGGTGGGGCTAAGCCTCACCCGGCGCGTTTGTTTCCCAGCTCCGGTGCGCAACGCGCCACCAGAGCAGAACGGCGGCCAGGGCAATGGCGCTCAGGACACTGAATGCCGTCGCAAAGGAGTAATGTCCGGCGATCGTCCCGGTTAACGCCGGGCTCATGGATGCCCCTACTCCCTGCATCAACATCACCACACTCTGCCCGGCATTGACGTGCCCGCTTCCACGCAGCAGCACCACAATAAACGACGGTACGACGACTCCCAGGATCCCGGCGGCCAGGCCGTCGAGAATTTGTACCGGGATCATCATTAACGGCGCGTCCGTGGATGCCGCCAGCGCCGCGCGCACCGGCATAACCAGCAGCGCCAGCATAATCAAGCGCCAGTAACCATAGTGTTCGATCCGGCGCGAGGCCCAGATGGCGACGGGGATCATCACGGCCTGAGAGATGATGACGGTACCGGCCGCATACAAACCGGGGTTGATCGCGGCAGGTGCAGCGGCAACCCTCATGCTCAGCATCGGCAGCAGCGCGGCGTTCGCCAGGTGGAACAGCAGCAGCGTCAGTCCGGTCACAAACAGCGCCCGGTTTTTCATCAGCACGGCAAAACCGGGGACCGGCAGGCTCGCTGAAGAGGACAGCCCGCGCGCCGCGTCGTTATCGATATCGCTGTTGCGAATGGCAAGCAGCGCACACAGCGTTAGCAGCGTGGTGCTGGTCATCAGCAGGAAAATCCCGCCCACGCCCCAGTACCACGCAATGCCGCCCGCAATCAGCGCGGTGACAAAATTTCCGCCGTGATTGAACGCCTCGTTTCTGCCCATCTGCGCGCTGAAGCCGCTCTGCCCGGTCAACCCCAGCGTAATCCCGGCGATCAACGGCCCGACAAATGCCGCACAGATACCGGTGACGATTTGCGACACGGCGACAACGCCGCTCTGCTGGCTAAACCAGAGCAGAAGCGTGCTTAGTGTGATCAGAATGCACAGCAGCGCGAGTACAGCACGCTTGTTGCGGGAGGTGTCGGTGATGAACCCCGCCGGCAGCGTGGCCAGTAACCCCGCCAGCCCGCCGGCCGTCATCAGAATGCCAATATCATCAGGGGTCCAGTGGCGTTCGGTCAGAAAAATACCGAGAAAAGGCCCCAGGCCATCGCGGACATCTGCAATGAAAAAACTTGTCAGGCATAGCGCCCGCAGCGAACGAAGAGACATACTTCCTGCCTTGCCTGTTATCGCCTGAAAAAAAGAAAATGTAGTATACCGGGTATTTTTGAAAATCAGATGACGTCTTAAAAAACATGCCTTCCGAACTTAAACAATTCATAACGGACGTTGTTTTTTCACTTTACTCATAATCGACCCTGACTATACTGGCAATAAATTTTCACAGGAGTCCTTCGTTGGAAAGTTATTTTATCGTCGATACGAAGGTAAGCTGACGCGATTTTCTCGCTGCTTACCTTAAGGGTGGGCAGCAATCCTCTTGACGTGATTGCATCCCAATACATTAAGAACGACCAATTTTTTGGGGCATCGCGATGTTCATGTTTCATCATTCACTCTTTCCACCGCCCTCGCGCTGACATGCTTTGCGTTTTAATGGCGTCATACTGTGCTTTGTGAAGCGCTGACGCTTATCGTTTAATCATGTTAACAGGCGACAGGCTGATGTTCCCTTATATCTCTCATCTGCTCGCAGCGATGCTGCTGGGCGCAATTATCGGCGCGGAAAGACAATGGCGCCAGCGTATGGCGGGGCTTCGTACCAATGCACTGGTTGCGACGGGCGCGGCCGTGTTTATTTTAAGTTCCCTCTCGACCTCACCCGATAGCCCGGGGCGCATCGCAGCGCAGATCGTCTCCGGCATAGGTTTTCTTGGCGCAGGCGTTATTATGCGTGAGGGAATGAATATCCGGGGTCTTAATACCGCCGCGACGCTGTGGTGTTCGGCCGGAATTGGCGTGCTATGCGGATTAGGTCAATTCTGGAATGCCGGTATGGCCAGCGTGATTATTCTGTGCGCCAACATTCTGCTTCGCGAAGCTGCGCAGCGGATTAATCAACTGCCCGCGCTCCATGAAGGCGAAAAATGCTATGTCCTTAAAATCACCTGTAATGACGAGCATGAAGATGCGGTGCGGCAGAATATTGTCAACATGGCGAAAGAGTTGACGTTAAGCCTGAAAGCCATTTATTGCGATACGGCGCAAGCAGAAGGTAAAACCGAAATACGGGCCGAGGTGATGACTCGTGAGGAATACCGGAAATTACTCGAGCTAATTATGGGTAATATTGGTGGGAATAAAATTATGGCTTCCGTAAGCTGTCACGCAATATAAACACGATACCGGGCATTGCGCCCGGTTGAGGTTTTGCTGTTTTGCAGAAATGGACAGCGACGCGGAGAGAATCATACAGAAGCGCTGATTCTGGCAAGACTTTTCATCATCTTCGTCGTAAGGCTAAGCTGCTCGCTGCCCATAAGTTGGGACAATTCCTGCTTAGCGGATTGCCATACCGGAATGACCTGTTCAAGCAGACGCCAGCCTTCCCCCGTCAACATGAGTCGTTTTCCTGAACGTCCACGCCCTCCAGTAGAGCCAATAATGCCTCGGGACTCCAGACTACGGATATTACGACTCAGTGTTGTCGCATCCACCCCTGCTCTGGCGGCGAGTTCCGCAACGGTTTCATTAGGAGAACCCCCGATGCCAACTATCAGACTGAACTGCTCAGCGGTCAGATCAAACGGTCTGAAGCAGGCGTTGTAATAGCGCGTAATAGCCCGAGCAGTAGCGCGCGCCTGAAACGCCGGGCAGACTTCCGGAATGGCCTTCAACAACGTCACATCAATATTGCTCATCATTTCATCTCGACATTCAATGCTAAAGTTAATAGTGTATATACACTATTAAGCATGTTTGAGGAACGGTTATGCCAGCCTTTGTTCATATCAACTTACGCGTTATTGACCCAGCCAGACAGGCCAGCCTTGCCCCCCGCTTCACGTCAGCATTAGAGGAAGCAGGCGGTAAAATTGTTCATTTTGGTGCTGTCGCACAGGTACTGGAAGGTGATGAAGAGCCGTTACCCTATGCGGGCATTTTTGAATTTCCGACGTTAGATCAGGCCCTTGCCTTCTATCATTCGGAAAAATATGCGCCGATTAAGGCTGAACGCCAGCTCGCCCAGGAAGCAAGAATGTTCATTGTCACGACGGAATGACAGGCAGGTTCAACTGTACCTAAATCACAGAACCGAAATTTGTCCCCGTTATGACAACCTGCTCTCTGTTTTGCTGGAAATAACGGTTTACCCTGAGTTGTGCAAAAAATACTCAGGAGGGACACATGTACAATTCAATTTTGGTTCCCATTGATATCTCCGAGGATAGCCTGACGCACATGGTTATCCCTTTCGTTCAGGCACATACCGCACTTAACACGGCCAAAGTCCACTTTCTAACCGTTATTCCTTCGCTTCCCTATTATTCATCATTAGGTTTGGCCTACCCCGTAGAAATGCCGAAGATGAAAGAATTCCAGCACGCGGCGTTAGCAAAACTGGATGAAATAGTTAAGCAATTCAAAATCCCTGCAGACAAGATACAGACGCATGCCGTGACGGGGTCTCCGAAGGATCAGATCCTTAAGCTCGCAGATACGATCGGCGCCGACCTGATCATCATTGCCTCCCATAAGCCGGACATCTCGACCTATCTGTTGGGCTCAAACGCTGCGGCAGTGGTTCGGCATGCGAAATGCCCTGTGCTGGTTGTAAGATAAAAAAACCGGGCGTAACGCCCGGTTTTTCATTTACGCTTCCCTGAATGAAAGCACGCTTTAAAGATTTACGCTGTTTGCATTTAAATTTAAGTCCGTAATAGCGGCTGGTTTTCCCAACAAGTAGCCCTGAACTTCATCACATTTATTTTTTTTAAGAAAAGAGAGCTGTTCGGCGGTCTCCACCCCTTCTGCGGTTACCGCCATCGAATAGGCTTTACCCAGATCGATAATTTTCTCCACGACTGATTGGTTCTGAGGCGAATCGCCCAGGGTAAAAATAAAACTCTTGTCGAGCTTGAGCCCGTCAAACTGAAACTTCCGCAGATAGCTCAGGGATGCATAGCCGGTACCGAAGTCGTCAATCAGGATGCGGATGCCCATTTTTTTGAGAGCCTTCATTGTCTGCAAGGTTTTTTCAGGATCGGAAAGCGTGACATTTTCAGTCACTTCTATTTCCAGACGGTTAGGTTCAAGTCCTGTTTCGTGAAGTATCTCTTTTATCCTTTCGGCAAGATCGCTTGCCTGAAATTCGATGGCCGAAATATTTACGGATACCGATAACCCCGGCAATTTCTCTTTTGTCTCCGCACACGCTGTACGTATGACCCAGTTGCTGAGGTTAATAATCAGGCCTGTTTCTTCCGCCAGGGTGATGAACTGATCGGGCATCATCGTCCCTCGCTGCGGGTGCTTCCAACGTACCAGCGCTTCGACGGCATCTATTTTTGAATATCGGAGGTTATAACGCGGCTGGTATACCAGGTAGAGCTGCTCTTCACGAATTGCAGTCTTCAGTTCTAATTCCAGTTTTCTCCGTTCGGTCAACTTTTCCGACATATCCGGACGATAATAGACCCATCGGTTTCTGCCGGATTGTTTCGCCTGGTAAAGCGCGATATCTGCATAGCGTAAAAGATCGCTTGCGCTGCTGCTATCCTGGGGAGCCAGCGCAATACCCATGCTTACGCCTATCGCCACATCATTGCCCTCAATGGAGAAAGGACGGTTAAGTTCTTGCACGATACGGTGACACACCTCCTCAATTTGCGCTTTTTGGCTGCTGTTGCCGAGGAGCAGCATAAATTCATCTCCCCCCTGCCTTGCGACAAAATCACCTCGACGAACACAATTTTTTAGACGTAAAGCGACCTCGCCAAGCAGAGCATCGCCCGCGGAATGCCCAAAAATATCATTAACGGGTTTAAACTTGTCTAAATCGAGGCAAATCATGGCAAAGGGGTAATGACTGACGCCTTCTTTAGCGAACTGGCCCGCAAGAAACTCCTTAATATGATACCGGTTCGGCAGACCGGTTAATTCATCATGGCGTGAAAGGAACTCCACACGTTTTGTTGCTTCAACTTCCTGAGAGACGTCGGTTGCCGCGCCTCGCAAAACCACCGTTCCATCAGGTTGAGTCGAAAACTTTGCCAGAAGCGTGCAATAGGACGTGGAATGTTGCGCGTGTGTATAAGGACAGTTCTTAAATTCAAATCGTTCAGTTAACTCGCGGCGGCTGACACAGCCATGTAATAATGCGCTTGTCGAGGAAAAAAGGTCATCTAACTTACGGCCTATCCATTCGCTATTTTCATATCCCGTCACTGTAGAAAAACGACCTGAAAGCCAGGTAATCTTTAACGATAAATCTGTTTCCCAGAACCAGTCGCTGGTTGTTTCACTGACGTCCCGGAATCGTTTTTCACTGGTGATAAGATTCAACCGCGCCTGATCGAGGAGAAAGGTATTTTCATCAAGCATTCTTGCCTTCTGCATAATATGACGCATGAGAATAACCGTCATTGATACCGTCAGAATGACTGAAAGGATGAGTAATGGTAAAAAATAAACAATCAACGCCTGGCCGGGGTTTTCGCTGTCCCAGATAATTTGCACATCGCCATCCTGAGTCCTTAAGGTAAATGCTGTCTGATTGTTTATTGGAGAACTGATTATTGTGGGTGAAGTACGAACATTTTTGATTCCGGCATCCTGCCCAATCGTAAGGAGTTTTTCAGCCGTTAATTTGTCGATAAACACCATTGTCGAAGGTTTCCCCGGTAAGGGTTGCACGCTCGTATCATCGCCCGTCGTTATCCATTCCGCAGAAACAATGGACGGAACGGAGTCGATGAGCGCGAGCATAGAAACCGGCAATCCATTTCTTATGCTCACATCATGGAGTAAACGGTCTTTGGTTGATTTATCTAACCAGCGCTCAAGATCCTGAAGCTTCAGTTTCCCGTCAACCACACTGTATCGCGTGGTGCCTGCCGGGGACAGAACAAACACCCCTTCGTAACCAAAGTTGTCATAAAGGGACTTACCCAGGTTTTGCTTATCCCATGCCCAGTGAACGTCAGTGTTCAGATGAAGATGTTTGTAGGCATCTCCCCACTCTGCATTGTCTTTCAAATGACTTCGCATGCTTTCCTGACGGGCATCCAGCGCTTTCCTTAACAAAAATTCATCATGTTTGTCGCTGATTTCATTAACATTATTTTTTATTATTAGCAGAGATATTATTGCTGCGATGAAAATACTAATCAACAGCGTTACTATATAGGTAAAGGTTTTATTTATCAGGCCTTTAGAAGGCTCGGTATCCGTGAAGCCCGGAGTGTTCAGAGGTAGAGTCATCTTTCGCCTTCTTAACAACTATTACGACAATTCTTATGCCACCTTCATTTATCGGCAAAAAATAATAAAATTTTACAGTTAAAAATATGAAGCTAAAGAATAATTAATTTTTACAGTCCAGATCAAATTATTAATCATAAATTCTTTTACAGCCCAAACCAGGTTAATTAAATATACCGTTCAAAGTGACTGTTAACCTCAGCGGTTGTATTTACTCAGAATGGGTATTAAGACTATTTTTGTTATCGTGGTCACAGGAACGATGAAACGTATAAAAAACCGGGCATAAGCCCGGTTCTGTTTTCTGACGAGACTGACTCTATTCGCTCAGCCCGCGATTCTCCAGCATCGGCTCAATCTTTGGATCGTGCCCGCGCCAGTTGCGATACAGTTCAGCTAAATCCGTGCTGTTACCACGGGACAAAATTGCCTCGCGGAATGTCTGCCCGTTTTCACGGGTCAGGCCGCCGTGCTCGACAAACCACTGGTAGCCATCGTCAGCGAGCATCTGCGTCCACAGGTAGGCGTAATACCCCGCCGCGTAGCCGCCGCCGAAAATATGGGCAAAATAGCTGCTGCGGTAGCGCGGCGGCACGGCAGGCAGAGCCAGCCCCTCTTTTTTCAACGCAGCCGCTTCAAAATCCTCCACGCTCGAAACGGCCTCGCCGATGCCGTGCCAGTTCATGTCCAGCAGCGCGGCAGCCAGCAGTTCGGTCATGTCATAACCCTTGTTGAAATGGGTCGCGTTGAGCATGCTTTCCCGCAGCGCGTCCGGCATCGGCTCACCGGTTTCGTAATGGCGCGCATAATGGGTAAACACCTGTGGATGGCTGGCCCAGTGCTCGTTGATTTGCGACGGGAACTCAACAAAATCACGCGGCGTATTGGTGCCGGAAAGCGTGGCGAACCGCTGGCTGGCAAAGAGACCGTGCAGCGTATGGCCAAACTCGTGGAACAGGGTTATCACGTCATCCCAGGAGAGAAGCGCGACACCGCCATTCGCCGGTTTTTGATAGTTACAGACGTTGTAGATCACCGGACGGGCAGCAAACTCGAAGGATTGCTCGACGAAATTCCCCATCCATGCCCCGCCCTGTTTGGAATCACGGGCAAAGAAGTCACCGTAAAACAGCGCCATGCCCTCACCGGTGTGGTCGAAAATTTCCCATACGCGGACGTCCGGGTGGTACACCGGGATATCGAAGCGTTCGACGAAGCGAATGCCAAACAACTGGCTGGCTGCCCAGAATACGCCATCCTGCAGCACGGTATTGAGCGCAAAGTAGGGCCTGATCTGCGACTCATCGAGGGCATATTTTGCCTGGCGCACGCGCTCCGCATAAAAGGCCCAGTCCCAGGCCTCCACGGTGAAACCGCCCTGCTCGTCGTCGATGACTTTCTGAATATCGGCCTGCTCGCGTTCCGCGCGGGCGCGAGCGGCAGGCACAATGCCGCGCATAAATTCCAGCGCGGCGGCCGGGGTTTTCGCCATCTGGTCAGCGATGCTCCAGCTGGCGTAATCCTCAAAGCCCAGCAGACGGGCCTGTCGCGCACGTAGCGCCGTCAGACGCAGGATCAGCGCGCAAGTATCGTTTTCATCCCCTTTCTGGGTACGCGTCCAGCCTGCGTTGAAGAGGTTTTCGCGCGTCTGACGATTGCGCAGCGCGGAAAGCGCGGGCTGCTGGGTGGTGTTCAAAAGCGGGATCAGCCAGCGATCGTTTAGCCCTCGCTCCGCGGCAGCCTGAGCCGCATCAGTAATCTCACCGGCGCTTAGCCCGTCAAGCTGGTGCGCATAGTCCACCACCAGCCCACCCGTTTTATCGGCCGCCAGCAGACGCTGGTTAAACTGGCTGGTCAGGGAGGCCGCCTCGGTATTCAACGCCTTTAGCTCGGCCTTTTCTGTCTCATTCAGACGCGCGCCGGCCAGAATAAACCGCTGATACGTCTCTTCGACCAGACGGCGGGATTCGGCGTCAAGCGCGGCACGGTCCTGCCAGACGCTCTCCACGCGGGCAAACAGCACGTCATTCAGCCAGATATCGTTTGCCAGCGCGGCAAGCTCGGTGGAGAACTGTTCCTCCAGCTCCTGTAAATACGGATTGGTGTGCGCGGAAGTCATGGCGAAGAACACGCTGCTGACGCGCGCGAGCAAAGCGCCGCTTTTCTCCAGCGCCAGCACGGTGTTAGCAAAGTCAGGCGCAGCGGCCTGAGCGACAATCGCGTCAATGTCCACCCGCTTCTGGCGAAGGGCTTCATCGAAGGCCGGACGATAGTGACTGTCGTTGATCTCATCAAAATGGGGGGCCTGGTAAGGCAGCAGGCTGATGTTAAAAAAGGGATTCGTGGCCGTCATCTTTCGCTCCTGAGTACGGGTATCCTCCCAGAGTAGGCCAGGCCGCCTTCCCCTGCAACGCTGTCATACAAATGTTGCCTTAACGCACCCTCTACGGCCGTGCTATGTTAGTACAACACAAAAAGCGTTGAGGAACAGTGAGATGATTATTTTAGTTACCGGGGCAACGGCAGGTTTTGGTGAAAGCATCACGCGTCGCTTCGTCGCCAACGGGCACAAGGTTATCGCGACCGGCCGCCGTCAGGAACGTCTGCAGGAGCTGAAGGACGAACTAGGCGACAGCATTCTGACCGCGCAGCTGGACGTGCGTAATCGCGCGGCGATCGAAGAGATGATTGCGAATCTGCCAGCAGAATGGCGCGCCATCGACGTGCTGGTCAACAATGCCGGTCTGGCGCTGGGCATGGAGCCTGCCCACAAAGCCAGCGTGGAAGACTGGGAAAACATGATCGACACCAACAACAAAGGGCTGGTCTATATGACCCGCGCGGTGCTGCCGGGCATGGTCGAGCGCAATCGTGGCCACATTATCAATATCGGCTCCACCGCCGGAAGCTGGCCCTATGCAGGCGGTAACGTCTACGGGGCGACAAAAGCGTTTGTGCGCCAGTTCAGCCTTAACCTGCGGACCGATCTGCACGGCACCGCCATTCGCGTCACCGACATCGAGCCGGGCCTGGTGGGCGGCACCGAGTTTTCCAACGTGCGTTTCAAAGGCGATGACGCGAAAGCAGACAAAACCTATGAAAACGCCAACGCCCTGACGCCGGAAGATGTCACCGAAACGGTCTGGTGGGTGGCGACGCTGCCAAAACACGTCAACATCAATACCGTAGAAATGATGCCGGTCAGCCAGAGTTTTGCCGGACTTAGCGTCCATCGTGGCTAACGCTGCCCTTCCCGGCCTGCGGGCCGGGTCTGTTTCGGGTTATAAAAGAATGGTAGTATGTTCAGGCTAACTCTCTGAGAAATGACAACTCATGGCCGCAGAATCGCAACTCAATCCCACCCAGCCCGTAAACCAACAAATCTATCGCATTTTGCGACGTGATATTGTCCATTGCCTGATCCCACCGGGAACGCCGCTTTCTGAAAAAGAGGTGTCCGTGCGTTTTGACGTTTCCCGTCAGCCGGTGCGTGAAGCGTTTATTAAGCTTGCGGAAAACGGTCTGATTCAGATCCGCCCGCAGCGCGGCAGCTACGTGAACAAAATTTCACTCTCTCAGGTGCGCAACGGCTGTTTTGTTCGCCAGGCCATTGAATGCGCGGTGGCGCGCCGTGCCGCAACGCTCATCAACGACAAGCAGTATTACCTGCTGGAGCAAAACCTGCATCAGCAGCGGATTGCGATTGACCGTAAGCAGCTGAATGATTTCTTCCAGCTTGATGATGAATTCCACCAGAAACTGGCGCAGATTGCGGATTGCCAGCTGGCCTGGGACACCATCGAAAACATCAAGGCCACCATCGACCGCGTGCGTTATATGAGTCTCGATCACGTCTCCCCGCCGGAAATGCTGCTCCGACAGCATCACGATATTTTCAGCGCGCTGGAAAAACGCGACCCGGACGGCGTGGAAAAAGCGATGACGCTGCATCTGCAGGAAATTAGCGAATCCGTGCAGCTGATTCGTCAGGAAAATAGCGAGTGGTTTAGCGAAGAGTAATATTACGCCGCCCCCTTTCGGACGCGGCGATAGGTTTAGCGAACGACTAACACCGGAATTGTGGCGTAGCGCAGGATAGATTCCGCATTTGATCCCAGCAGATGGGTGGTGATGCCCGGATTTTTCGACCCGATGACAATCACGTCATATTCCCCCTCCTTGCTCAGCCTGATGATTTCATCGCGGACGTTGCCAAAGCGCACCAGGCTGTCAATTTTCTCCGGCGAGATATCGAACAGTCTTTTTAACGCGTTCATTTTCTTACCGGATTCCTCGGTCATATACTCTTCGAACTTTTTAATATCGGCATTAAATCCGCGCAGCAGGGATCGGCTGCTGGCCGGCAGAATATTGACCAGGGTAATCGAGGCGCGCTCTGCCTTCGCAAGGTTTGCCGCGTGGCGAACCGCTTTGTCGCTCAAATCCATTTCAAACACATCAACAGGCATCAAAATCTTCTTATACATAAGCCTGACTCCTTATTCCGATGAAAGGGTTATTTCCTGTACCCAGAATGGCACCGGGAATATAAACCAACCCTCAACGCTTCCCTTCTGAAACTATCAATAAATGAAAATAACGGTCTGCTTTGTCAATTGCTGTCGTGAACCGTCAGCGCCCGACACAATAAAGAAAAAAGTGTGAGTTTGATCAAAAACAAAAACATGTGATGCAGACAGGCGTATTTATATGCTCCGTGAACGGCAACCCTGAAATAACGCCGTAACGAACAGGTTAGAGAGGAGAAAATACCATGATGACATACGACCGTAACCGCAATGCAATCACCACCGGCAGCCGCGTCATGATCAGCGGCACGGGCAAAACTGGCGTGATTAAAGCGATCCACAGCGACGGGCTGGATGCCGCGCAGGTGCGCCGCAGCAAAACGGTTGAAGTGGAAGGATGCGAAGGTAAGTTCGAACCGATTGAGCTGATTCGCCTGGGTATGCACTAAACGGTGCGCAGACATGCCGCCGCGAACGGCGGCATGTGCTGAATTACCGTTGAGACACGTACTGTGCCACGGTCGCTTTCGCACCCTTTTGCAGCAGCGTCTGGTACGCCTTCATCACCGCATCAACAAAGACGGCTTCACGCGGTAATTCCTTGCCGAAGATGGCCTCGATGCCGAGCAGCGCCTTGACCCGGCTTTCCCCTTCCGCACTGCCTTTAACCGCCGCCTGAATCACTGCCAGCTGCGGATCGCTCACGTCAATCGCATTACCCTGCTCGTCCACGCCGCCGACATAGCGCATCCACCCTGCCACGCCCAGCGCCAGCAGCGGGAAAGGCTTCTGATGCACCAGGTGCCAGCGCACGGAATCCAGCATGCGCTGCGGAAGCTTCTGGCTGCCGTCCATCGCAATTTGCCAGGTCCGATGGCGCAGGGCCGAGTTACTGTAGCGGGCAATCAGGAGATCGGCATAGCGTCCCAAATCGACGCCTTTGACCTTCAGCGTAGGCGCCTGCTCGTTGAGCATCAGCGCGTGCGCGGCGATGCGGTAATGTTCATCTTCCATACAGTCGTTGATATGCTGGTAGCCCGCCAGATAGCCCAGGTAGGCCAGAAATGAGTGGCTGCCGTTAAGCATGCGCAGCTTCATCTCTTCAAACGGGATCACATCCGACACCAGTTCGGCACCGGCTTTTTCCCACGCAGGACGCCCTGCCACAAAGTTATCTTCGATTACCCACTGGCGGAACGGTTCACAGGCCACCGCCGCCGGATCGCGCACGCCGGTCAGCCGTTCAATTTTATCCAGCGTGTCGGGGGTGACCGCAGGCACGATGCGATCCACCATGGTTGACGGGAAGGTGACGTGGGATTCGATCCAGTCCGCCAGCTCACCGTCTACCGCACGGGCGTACGCGCAGGTGACATTGCGCATCACGTGACCGTTCTCCGGCATGTTGTCGCAGGACATCACGCTAAACGCCTGCAGACCTGCCGCTTTACGTCGCGCGAGCGCTTCCACGACGACACCCGGCGCAGATTTTGGCTGGTGCGGGTTTTGCAGGTCGGCGACGATAAACGGATGATCGAGCATCAGTTGCCCGGTCGCCGGCGAGTGGCAGTACCCTTTCTCGGTGATGGTCAGAGAGACAATCGCGACCTGCGTGTCACACATCGCCGCCAGCACCGTCTCCAGCCCGTCAACCTGCGCATGAAGGGCCTTTTTGACCACACCCACTACGCGGGAGGTCCACGCATCGGCAGACATTTCCGCCACGGTATAGAGGTTATCCTGCGCGTTCAGATCGGCAATCTGCTGCTCACCACCAATCAGGTTAACCTCACAGTAGCCCCAGTCGCTGCCGTGCTCAGCGGCGAGAATATCGGCATACACTGCCTGATGCGCCCGGTGAAATGCGCCAAAACCTAAATGAACGATGCGTGCTTTAAGGCTGTCGCGATCGTACTGAGGCAGCGTCGCATTGGCCTGTAATAAGGTATTTTCCATGATTAAGACTCGTTAATTAGAAAGCTGTGGATCGCTGCCGCTCTTTCTGAAGCGGCAGCGCCTGCTGACTACACCAACTAGAATGGCAGTTGGGGTAAAAAATTACTGCCATCAACCATACTGATACTGCCGTTTGAGATTTTGATTTATATTAACTTTTGGTCATGTGGTGTGACATAAAAACAAAGTTGTGTGACAAGTCACGCAAGCTATAAACCACTAGCGTCGCGAGGAGACAGCGCCGTAACCGACCGTCTCTTTTGGCGCAGACTCAGCTGCGTCATGCGCCGCGCTCAAATCACGGTCGCGCACTTCCGGCATCAGGATCGCCGAGACCAGTCCAATCACGGAATAGGCCACCAGCATGGCAACAATCGGCCACCAGGAGCCGGTCATATTGCAGAAGATCCCTGCCAGCACCGGACCAAAACCCACCGCCACCAGACCACCCGCCTCTTTGGAGATGGCCATACGCGTAAAGCGGTTTCGCGAGCCAAACATCTCCGCCATGGTGATATTTTCCAGCGCGAACAGCCCCAGAACGGCGAAGTTATGGATAACGATGATAGAGAGCATGATCGTCCCCGGCGCATAGCTCTTATCGACGATGATCGACAGCATTGGGTACGCGAGCAGAATGGCGGAGATATTGAGAATAATGTACGGCAGACGGCGCCCCACTTTATCGGAAAGCCAGCCCAGCAGCGGGATGGAGATAAACCCCAGAATGGAGCTGATCATCAGCGCATCGGTAGGGATGGCCTTATCGAACAGCAGCGTCTGGACCAGATAGCCCGCGAGGAAGGTCTGGATCAGCCCCGAGTTGCCCGCCTGGCCGAAACGCAGGCCAGTCGCCAGCCAGAAGGATTTGCTTTTCACCATGGAACCGAGCGACGTGTCCGGTTGCACAGTTTGTGCATCGTTCACTTTCTCAAAGACCGGGCTCTCCTTGAGATTCATACGCAGCCAGATGGCAAAGATCATCACCACGACGCTGGCGAGGAACGGCACGCGCCAGCCCCAGGCGAGCAGCTGTTCACGGTCAAGGGCAAAGAACATGATGGCCCAGATCGCCGTGGCGCTCAGCGTCCCGCAGTTAGTGCCCATCGCCACCAGCGAGGAGATGATGCCGCGTTTTCCTTTCGGCGCGTACTCCGCCAGCATGGTCCCCGCCCCGGAGATCTCAGCCCCGGCGCCCAGGCCCTGAATGATGCGCAGCGTCACCAGCAGAACCGGGGCAAAAATCCCGATCTGCGCGTAGGTCGGCAGGACGCCAATCAGCGTGGTGCAGATCCCCATCATAGTGATGGTGATAAACAGCACCTTCTTACGGCCAATGCTGTCGCCCATTCTGCCGAAGATAAAGGCCCCGACGATGCGCGCAATATAGCCTGCGCCGTAGGTCCCCATCGCCAGGATCAGCGCCATCGCGGCAGACTGTTCGGGGAAGAAGATCTCATGGAAGACCAGGGCGGCCCCCAGCGAGTAAAGCTGAAAATCCATGAACTCCAGAGCGGTGCCAAGCCAGCCGGAAACGGCGGCTTTCACCAGATCGGCGGTGGATCGTTGCGGTTGTACTTGTGTCATGATGGCTATCTCTGAAAGGTAAAATGCGAACCACATAGAGCCTGTCTGCGCAGGCTCTTAATCGCGTAAATGATTATTGGCCGAACGTGAGTAAGACTTTGCAGCACTGCCGCTGATCTTTCTCAAACAGTTCGATGGCGTCTGTTACGTAGTGATAGTCAAAAGTATGGGTGATCAGTTTTTCCGGATCGATCAGCCCCCTCTTCAGCCAGTCGATGACGACCGGGAATTTGTTGGCATTCAGGCGCGAGGAGAAGATCGCCAACTCTTTGCCGGTAATGCCCTGCTGAACAATCTGGCTCGGCTCGCTGGAAAAGCCCATCAGCACGATGCGCGCCGCTGGCGAGGCCAGGGTTATCGCTTCCTGCAAAATAGATGGATGGCAGGCGGCATCAATGATTAACGTCGGTTTGATGCCTTTTTCCTCCAGCGCGGCCTGCAGCGACTGCTCGCCGTTATTAAAGACCCAATCCGCGCCGCTGCGCCGCGCCATCGCCAGGCGCTCGTCTATGCGGTCAACCATGATAACCTGCTTCACCTTATAGACGCCTTTCAGCGCCTGCACGGTGACCAGTCCCATCGGGCCAGCGCCGTAAATCAGCGCGACGTCCTGTTCCGTCGGTTTCACCTGCCCCGTTACGTTGGCGGCGATGGTAAAGGGCTCAACCATGACGGCGTGTCGATCGGGAATGTCATCCGGAATGGCCCAGGCATTTTGAGCAGGCACTGCCGCATATTCACTGAAGCCGCCATCACGGTGCACCCCCAGCACGACCAGCGAGGTGCAGACGTTCGGTTTTCCCACGGAGCACGGGTAGCATTGTCCGCAACTGATCACCGGGTCAACCGCGACGCGCTGGCCCAGGCGGGCAGCGTCAACCCCTTCGCCTGTGGCGTCAATCACGCCAAAGAACTCGTGGCCGATCGTGCGTGGGTATTTCGCAAACGGGTTATGCCCGCGATAGATGTGGCTGTCCGACCCGCAGATACCTGCCAGCGTGATTTTCACGCGGACTTCGCCTGCGCCTGGTTCCGGGTGTGGCCGCTCTTCAATCACCAGTTGGTTTGGCTGCTGAATCACTACGCTTTTCATCGTTCGCTCCTCGCTTACCAGTTCCACAGCGTGCCGTCTTCAAGGCGGGCCACCGGCAGATAGGCCGGATCGTAGGGGTATTTCGCCGCCAGCTTTTCATCAAACTCAATGCCCAGCCCCGGCTTATCGCCCGGATGCATATAGCCGTTATCAAAGCGCCAGCTGTGCGGGAAGACTTCCAGCATCTGTTCGGAGTAGCCCATGTATTCCTGCACGCCAAAGTTCGGCACCCACAGGTCGAAATGCAGCGCGGCGGCATGACAAACGGGCGACAGATCCGACGGACCGTGTGAACCGGTACGCACCTGATAGAGCGAGGCAAAATCAGCGATGCGACGCATCCCGGTAATGCCGCCCGCGTGGGTAATGGTGGTGCGGATATAGTCGATAAGCTGCTCTTCGATAAGCTGCTTGCAGTCCCAGATGCTGTTAAACACTTCGCCTACCGCAATGGGGGTGACGGTGTGCTGGCGGATCAGGCGGAAGCAGGCCTGGTTTTCCGCAGGCGTTGGATCCTCCATCCAGAACATGCGGAATGCTTCGATGCTCTTGCCGAAGCGCGCCGCTTCAATTGGCGTCAGGCGGTGGTGCATGTCGTGCAGGAGGTGCTCATTGAAGCCGAATTTACTGCGCACCGCGTCGAACAGCTTCGGCGTGAAATCGAGGTATTTTTCGGTAGACCAGAGCTGCTCTTCCGGCCAGTCGCCTTTGGTCGCAGGCTCATAGGCCAGGCCCTTTCCTTTGGCCATGCCGTAGGTGGTTTTCATGCCCGGCACGCCGCACTGTACGCGGATCGCCTTGAAGCCCATCTCTTTATGACGGGCGTAATCTTCCAGCACGTCGTCAATGGTGTGGCCGGTAGTATGGCAGTAGACCATCACCCCTTCCCGGGAGGCGCCGCCCAGCAACTGGTAGAGCGGCATGTTGGCCGCTTTGGCTTTGATATCCCACAGTGCCATATCCACGGCGGAGATGGCCGACATGGTAACCGGACCGCGACGCCAGTAGGCGCCTTTATAAAAGAACTGCCAGATGTCTTCGATGCGGTGCGCATCGCGGCCAATCAGCTGGGGGCAAAGGTGATCCTTCAGGTAAGAGGCCACGGAGAGCTCGCGTCCGTTTAGCGTAGCGTCACCGAGACCGACAATCCCCTCATCGGTGGTGATTTTAAGGGTGACAAAGTTCCGCCCCGGGCAGGTAACAAACACGTCAGCCGCGACAATCTTCATAATTCCTTTCCTTACATCGTTCGTTGTGATGCTGGAAATTTACCCATCAACCCTACTACCATACAAGTATAATGATCATAAAATCAGCTAACGATCACAAAACCCGGGGCTCACGCGCGCCCCCATCCCGCCACAATAATCAGCATACCGCACAGGGCAATCAGCGCCCCGGCCCAGTCGTATGCGCTGAGTTTGATGCCGTCCACCACGCGTAACCACAGCAGCGCCGTGCAGACATACACGCCACCGTAAGCCGCGTAAACGCGCCCACTGGCCGCCGGATGCAGCGTTAACAGCCAGACAAACAGGGCCAGCGCGACGCTTGCCGGGATAAGCAACAGTACGGTTCCTCCCTTCTTCAGCCAGAGCCAGGGCAGGAAGCAACCGATGATTTCGCATAGCGCGGTGGCAAAAAAAAGCAGCGTCGTTTTAAGCATTTTTCACGTCAGGTGAGGATTTATTTAACCATCATACCTGATGATGCCCTTTACTTTTCCATACTTGCTCCGCGGGTATGCCGTCATTTCGCTTTAGTGTAGAATCTGTACGGGGTAACTTGATTATCTGCACCCATTTAAAAGGAAACGCTATGACCACATTAAGCAAACGCCTTTGTCTGACAGCCCTGCTGGCGCTGTCATCGTTCGCCTTTGCCGCCTCTGCGACAGCGGAAACCAGCAAGCTCATTATTGAGTCTGGTGACAGCGCGCAAAGCCGTCAGAACGCCGCCATGGACAAAGAACAATGGAATGACACCCGTAACCTTCGTCAGAAGGTCAACAAACGTGCTGAAAAAGAGTGGGACAAAGAAGATGTCGCTTTTGACGCGCGCGATAAGTGTCAGCAAAGTGCAAACGTCAATGCCTACTGGGAGCCTAACACCCTGCGCTGCCTGGATCGCCGCACTGGCCGCACGGTAGCCCCATAATGTCGGTGTCCTGCGACGTTAAACTCCGTCCGCTGGAGCGTGAGGACCTGCGCTTTGTCCACCAGCTCGACAACAATGCCAGCGTGATGCGCTACTGGTTCGAAGAGCCTTACGAGGCGTTTGTCGAGCTGTCCGATCTCTACGATAAGCACATTCACGATCAGAGTGAACGTCGTTTTGTGGTGGAGTGTGAAGGTGAAAAAGCGGGTCTTGTGGAGCTGGTTGAGATCAACCACGTTCACCGCCGGGCGGAGTTTCAGATCATCATCTCCCCTGAGCATCAGGGAAAAGGCCTTGCGTCACGGGCGGCTAAGCTGGCAATGGATTACGGATTCAACGTTCTGAATCTCTACAAGCTTTACCTGATTGTGGACAAAGAGAACGAGAAAGCGATCCATATCTACCGCAAGCTGGGCTTCATGGTGGAAGGCGAGCTGATTCACGAGTTCTTTATTAACGGTGAATACCGCAACACCATCCGCATGTGCATTTTCCAGCATCAGCACCTGGCCGGACACAAACCGTCAGGCGCCAGCCTGCTGAAACCTACCGCGCAGTGAGATTGATGACAAACCTTGTCATGAACCATTGCGCTGTCTTTCTTGCCGGGTGGCGCTGTGCTTACCCGGCCTACAGTGTGCTTCATTGTAGGCCCGTGCAAGCGTAGCGCCGCCGGGCGAAACGTACAAAATGCACGTTACTCTCAGTAATATTCAATCGTGTTCTTGATGGTGTACTTGCGCTCAACGGCAGGTTTGACGCTGTCGTCCGTGATCGTCAGATCGCAGCTCACCGGGTTATTGTGGCGGTCGTAATCGCAGCTCTGCTTCACGTTGCCCAGCGGCTTATCATTCAACATGCTCACTGCCGAGTAATCCATTCTTTTGCGAAGATCTTTAGACGGCGTCGACTGGACGGACAGATGCTGATCCCCGGAGACGGTGGTTTTGCCCAGCGGGTAGCCATCCGCGTCGTAGCGATACTTCACTTCCATCTCTTTGCCGTGCGCCGCCACCACAAAACCGTTGTCGTCGGTATCCCACGTCACCCCGGCTGACGGCAGTTCGGCCAGCTGGCATTTCCCCTGCAGCTTCACTTTGCGCTGCTGGGTTTCTGCGTCGAGATAGTAATTGGCATCCAGCACCAGCGCCACGCCGGTGTTGGCCTCCAGGTCGTGCAGCTCCAGCGTATCGAAACACCCTTCCGTCGAGACGGTGCCGGTGACCCGTTTGGACACTTCGCCCTTCTCGTTGAACAGCGTCTGGGTAAAGTCTTTGACCGGCCCGCGCAGCGGATCAAAATCAAACTCGTTTGAAAAACTCGCCATCTCGGGCGTAAACGACAGCGGCGCGGAGCTGTTGTCGCACCCCATCAGTGTTGCTGCCAGTAGCGTTATCGCTGCGTATTTCTTCACATTTATTACCGTACAGGGAGATTATTCCCAATCATATTAGCAAATACAGTTGTTTACACGAAGCCTGCTAAAATTAATCTCTACACAGAGAAAAGGAGCTACAGATGAAACGGTTACCCTGGATTACCGCCCTAGTGTTAATGAGTGCCTCAACAGCCGCGCTGGCGGCACCGGATTCCTGCGAGCGCGTGAAAAGCGACATTCAGCAGAAGATTATCAACAACGGCGTGCCTGAATCAGGGTTTACGCTGAGCATTGTGCCGAACGACCAGGCCGACCAGGCGGGCACGCAGGTGGTGGGCCACTGCGCCAACGACACCTTCAAAATTTTATACACCCGCACAGGCAGTGGTGCGGCAGCTGAAGCTCAGTAATTGACCCTCAATCCCCTTTGATTTGATGAGGATTAAGATTTAATACCCCCAAATAAGTAACACTCACCCCATCATTAGCCCGGATATCATTTCGGGAAAAATAATACGCAATTATAATGATGGGGTGAGCCATGTCCGATATTGAACATCACGGCGGAATTAGCCGTCGAACTCTCGTGAAATCTACGGCGATAGGTTCTCTGGCGCTTGCCGCTGGTGGGATCTCGCTGCCTTTTGGTTTAAAAAGCGCCGCCGCGGCGGTGAAGCACGCCGTCCAGCCGCCTGAAGATACCGTGGTGTGGGGCGCCTGCTCGGTCAACTGCGGCAGCCGCTGTGCGCTGCGTCTGCACGTGCGTGACAACGAAGTGTACTGGGTCGAAACGGACAACACTGGTGAGGATGTGTATGGCGATCACCAGGTGCGCGCCTGCCTGCGCGGACGTTCAATTCGCCGTCGCATCAATCACCCTGACCGTCTGAACTACCCGATGAAGCGCGTGGGCAAACGCGGCGAAGGTAAGTTCGAACGCATCACCTGGGATGAAGCGCTCGACACGATCGCCGCCAGCCTGAAAGACGTGGTGGCCGACTACGGCAACGAAGCGGTGTATATCAACTACTCCTCCGGGATTGTCGGGGGCAATATCACCCGCTCCTCCCCTTACGCTTCGCTGGTGGCGCGTCTGATGAACTGCTACGGCGGTTTCCTGAGCCACTACGGTACCTACAGCACGGCGCAAATTGCCTGCGCGATGCCCTACACCTACGGCAGCAACGACGGCAACAGCACCTCGGACATCGAAAACACCAAACTGGTGGTCATGTTCGGCAATAACCCGGCGGAAACGCGCATGAGCGGCGGCGGGATTACGTACTATCTGGAACAGGCCCGCGAGCGGTCTAACGCGCGCATGATTGTTATCGACCCGCGCTACACCGACACGGCAGCCGGACGTGAAGATGAGTGGATCCCGATCCGTCCGGGTACCGATGCCGCGCTGGTAGCGGGTATTGCCTGGGTGTTAATCGACGAAAACCTGGTCGACCAGCCGTTCCTCGACAAATACTGCGTCGGCTATGACGAAAAAACGCTGCCGGAAGGCGCGCCCGCTAACGCTCACTACAAAGCGTATATTCTCGGCCAGGGTGATGACCACACGGCGAAAACGCCGGAGTGGGCCTCACGCATCACCGGCATTCCGGCGGATCGCATCGTTAAGCTTGCCCGCGAAATCGGCTCCGTGAAACCGGCCTACATCAGTCAGGGCTGGGGACCACAGCGCCAGGCAAACGGCGAGCTGACGTCCCGCGCCATCGCGATGCTGCCGATCCTCACCGGAAACGTGGGGATCAACGGCGGGAACAGCGGCGCGCGTGAGTCCACCTACACCATCACCATCGAACGTATGCCGCTGCCGGATAACCCGGTCAAAACGCAAATTTCCTGCTTCAGCTGGACGGACGCTATCACCCGCGGTCCGGAGATGACCGCCCTGCGCGACGGCGTGCGCGGCAAGGATAAGCTGGACGTGCCGATTAAGTTCATCTGGAACTACGCGGGCAATACCCTCATCAACCAGCACTCCGATATCAATAAAACCCACGATATCCTGCAGGATGAAAGCAAGTGCGAGATGATTGTGGTCATCGATAACTTCATGACGTCGTCAGCGAAGTATGCCGATATCGTGTTGCCAGACCTGATGACCGTCGAACAGGAAGACATCATTCCTAACGATTATGCGGGTAACATGGGCTACCTGATATTCCTTCAACCCGTGACCGCGCCGAAATTTGAACGCAAGCCCATCTATTGGATCATGAGCGAAGTGGCGAAACGCCTCGGGCCGGATATCCATCAGAAATTCACCGAAGGACGGACGCAGGAACAGTGGCTGCAGTATCTGTATGCAAAAATGCTCGAAAAAGACCCTCATCTGCCGTCCTATGACGAGCTAAAAAAAATGGGTATTTACAAGCGTAAAGATCCGAACGGCCATTTTGTGGCCTATAAAAAATTCCGCGAAAACCCGGAAGCCAACCCGCTGAAAACGCCATCGGGTAAGATTGAAATATACTCCAGCAAGCTGGCGGAGATTGCGGCCACCTGGGAGCTGGAAAAAGATGAGACCATCAGTCCGCTGCCCGTCTACGCATCAACCTTCGACGGCTGGGATGCGCCCGAGCGCGCGCAGTTCCCGCTGCAGCTGTTTGGTTTCCACTTTAAGGCCCGTACCCACTCGAGCTACGGTAATGTAGACGTGCTGAAAGCCGCCTGTCGCCAGGAGGTCTGGCTTAATCCTGTCGATGCCGAAAAACGCGGCATTAAGAACGGCGATACGGTGCGCGTCTTTAACGAACGCGGCGAGGTGCGAATTGAAGCAAAAGTGACGCCGCGCATCATGCCCGGCGTGAGCGCTATGGGCCAGGGTGCCTGGCACGACGCCAATATGAGTGGCGATCGCATCGACCACGGCTCATGCATCAACACCCTGACCACGCACCGCCCTTCACCACTGGCAAAAGGCAACCCGCAACACACCAATCTGGTGCAGATCGAGAAGGTGTAGCGGGTGAATGGCGTGGTCGTGGTTTATTCTATGGTTTGTATTATCGGTTAACACAGTCGCGCGGACACCCTCCGCGCGAACAAGGAAGATGTAATGAAAGATGTCTCACATCGTGAATCGTTCGCATTCAGCGCCCGGGTGCTGGGCGCGCTGTTTTATTTCGCGCCAGACAGCGAGCAGGCCGCGCCGCTGGTGCAGGCCCTCACCGCAGGGGATTGGATTCAGGACTGGCCCCTGCCCCCGGAAACGCTGCAGCCTGTAGCTGACACCTTTGCCGCGTCTGCCGATGAGCCGCTGAAGGACGCCTGGCAACGGCTGTTTGTTGGCCCTTACGCCCTACCCGCGCCACCGTGGGGCTCCGTCTGGCTTGACCGCGAATCCGTACTGTTCGGCGACTCGACCCTCGCGCTGCGCCAGTGGATGCGGGAGAAAGCTATCGCATTTGAAATGCAGCAGAATGAACCGGAAGATCACTTCGGGACGTTGCTGCTGCTGGCGGCATGGCTGGCCGAGAATGGCCGCGATGCGGAGTACGCTCAACTTCTGGCGTGGCACTTGCTGCCGTGGAGCACCCGCTTCCTGTCCGTGTTTGTCGACAACGCCGGGCATCCGTTTTATACCGCGCTGGGTAAGCTTGCGCAGCTGACGCTCGCAGACTGGCGATCCGGGCTGCTTATTCCGGTTGCGGAAAAAACGCTGTATCGCTAAGGGGTGTGGCTTGCTCGCGGATAGCGAGCAAGCTACGGTCAAAAGAGGAAGCTTAAAAAATTTAACTCGAAACAGGAGGCATATTGAATTTAATAATATAAAATAGCTTTTCCTGGTAAGGTCAACACTTTCGTTTGATACATACAAAACAAAACCATGACTAAAAATTATTCTTTCGAAGATAAACGCAAGAAATTACTTGTTACAGCCGTGATATTCAGCGTTTTAGGTGGATGGCTCTGGTATATGTCATGGGCATCTGGCATCTCCCATAATACTATATTAAAAAAATCCGTTCCTGAATGGATGACATATATTTCACTTGGCGTTTTGATTGGAACAATTTTTGTTATGCGCGCTTTTTACCTGCGCACTTTTAACAAAACATTAGAATATATTGCCAGTGCTTTTTTTAGCGGCTTTTGCCTTGGGTTTGTATTGAGCTTAAATTGCTATGATATTTATGTCTATCTCTTCCCGGACAAAATAATTGGCTATGAATCTGAATATGAGGTTGTCTTTCCGGGGCCTTCGAGAGGTAAGTATGGCCATTGTGAAGCGGGTCTCTGGTTAAAAGATCAGAACACCAACAGATGGATACAGCTTTGTACAAACAAAGAATATCTGCACAGCCACCGTAAGCAGGGAATGACTGGGGTGTGGGTAACGGCTCGTGTGAATAATATTGGAAGTTACATTGTGAATTATGAGTTTATTTATTTGTAGGCACGTCCCTATCTATTTTTGTTCCGGCAAAAATGAATGGTACTCAAGGTCCGCTCCTTGCTTATAGCCGTCAGCCTGATACGTCGCACCACAGATTGCGCATTCACAGCGGAGAAACCGGCTATGGGCAGGGTCATCTCAAAATCGAATCAGGGTAAATTTCATTCATACCCCCACATTTAGTGGTGGATACGTGACGACTGTTCATCTATTCTGCTTTTTCAGCGAGCAAGCCGGAGTCATTTTTAGTGGATAATCCCATATTTCTGAAAACTATCATTATCTTTATTCTCATCCTGTGGGTAATAGACGTAGTCAGGAGAAAGAAAAAAAAGCGTTATGACTCCGCTATAGCAGAGGCTAATGCCAGAGAACGCTATGAATGGCGCTATCTCAGATGGGGTTGGCAGGCAATACGAGTGGCGGCGGCAGTGTATATCTTTGTTCAGCTGATTCAGTTTTTACTGAGATAGATGGCAGAAGAAGGTAAGACAGGCTAGGAACACCTCACTGTCCAGGCCAACTGTAGTTGCGCCTCGGTGGTAGAAAGTGTGAGGGTTCCCTGCCTGCCAGTAGCATGCGTTACAAGCCTTTAACCAGTATTTGGTTATGTATCACTGACTGATTCCCCCTCACTCGCACTCTCTTTACTTTGAATGAACCGAAGTGCCAGGTAGAGGTCTGGCGCCAGAATCATGTCATCATCATTCATTGTTGGCCGACTGTCTTTAAACCAGCGTGTTAATTCCGTTTTCCTGCCCGCAAGGATTAATTTAATCTGTCGGCCTTTCAGGTCACGCTTTAACTCATTAATGGTTGCCAGGACGCTGATGTCTGAATAGGTGAAGCAGGCAACGGCATCAATGACCACCCATTTAGGTTGTATGGCTGCCCCATCAACCAGGTTCAATACCCGACGTTTAAAATAAGCCACATTAAAATAGGTCAACGGTGAGTTAAATCGATACATCAGCACGCCCGGGACCATTTTAATATCGGTGGTATTCCCTAACGAGTGAATCATTCCCTCTTCGTCAGTGCCCAGCAGGTGCTCAGAGGGACGAAACACCGTACGAAGGAATTGTAACAACCCAAGCAATACCGCAAGGCCAATCCCCTGGATAACGCCGATAATTAAAACACAGCCAAACGTGAAGAAGGCCAGGCGAAATGCCTGTTTATTTCTGCGCCTCAGGTTCCATAACCCACGTAAATCGATTAATGACCACGATGCATACATTAGAACAATACCTAACGCAGATACCGGAATGTATTGTAATGGCTGAGTGAAAAACACCACGACAATACCGATGATCAAGGCGGCGACCACGGAAACCAGCTGGCTTTTCCCCCCAACCGAATCATTCACCGCGGTCCGGGAATCGGCGCCACTGATAGCAAACCCCTGAGATAACCCCGACATAATGTTCGCAATACCCAGAGCCCGGAACTCTGCATCAGCATTAATTTCATAGCCATTTTTTGCGGCGAAACTGCGGGCGGTCAGCATCAGACTGACAAAACTGACCAACGCCAGGTTCAGCGCCGGGATCACCAAATCACGCATCGGGCCCGGCTGGAACGCCCCCCAGTGAACAACCGGTAAACCAGGCTGGAAGCCATCTCCCCCTATCGTGGCAATACCGTACTGTTGCGCAGAGGTCACCCATACCAGTGCCGTTGTTATTACAATGGCGATTAAAGGTGCTGGCCACTGGCTGCGATACGTTTTGATCACCATTAAAATAATTAACGTAAAAAGGGATATTCCTACGGTTAATAAATGGCTATCTGAAAGTCGACCTGGCAAGGCGATTATTTTTTCAATAACCTGCGCCTCATCAAGCTTGATCCCCAATACCTTGCCTAATTGCCCGACGATAATCGTCACGGCTACGCCATTAAGTAAACCGGTAAGAATGGGATGAGAAAGCAGATCGGCAAGCGCGCCCAGGCGAAATTTACTGGCAAGGAGGCACCACCCGCCCATCATCAATGTCATGATGATCGTCAGCTGCCAGTGCAGTTCGGGATTCCCGGCAGAAAGCGGAAATACGACGGCCGCAATCACCGCACAGGTTGTGGCATCAGGGCCCACAATAAGCTGGCGTGAAGAGCCAAACAGTGCGTAAGCTATCATTGGTAAAACGCAGGAATAGAGCCCTACAATTGCCCCCACACCCGCCAACTCAGCGTAAGCAATCGCAACAGGGAGCGCGACAGCCGCAACGGATAACCCCGCTTTAACATCATGTTTTAGCCAGCTTTTATCGTAGGCCAACAAATTTTGTAGCCCTGGCATGTAGTTCAACAATAGCTTTCCGAACACGTTATTCTCCGGACATGAATATTACCCACGAAATGTTGCCACACTTTAAAGTGAGGTTCTGGCTTTCAAATGCTCCGGAGGGAGGCCCCGCCGCTCAGGTCCTGTAAATACTTAACCATTTTATTATTCTGACTGGTGTTAAACATAGTTCAAAAACGAACGGTTAGTCGGAGGTGGAACCGGCAGCAAGGTCACCGACGTTGTAACCCGTTATTGGTAGTTGAAAAGAGGCCAGGAAATACGGAAGAATATTTAAACATTACTGAAGCTAAAATGGATTGCGGGGTAAGAGATGGGAATGTCTCAAGCAGTAAAGAAAATCGCTGTGGTGGCTATAGTGGTGAACCTGGCCGCGGGATGCGCCCCGCTACACCCTTCCGGCTGCCATAAGACCACGGCAACGGGTAATTGCGGTTCAGGACGCTGGGACGATCGGGATGAATGGGGCGCGCAGGCGCGGGCAATCAGGGCGGCAATAAACGCCGAAATTGAAGAGCCGCAAAACTGGAAAGGGAAACAATGCAGGTTGCATATTGAATTTGCTCAGGATGGCACACCTTTAAGCATCTCAACCAGTAACGGCAATAGCGCCTATTGCGAAGCGATAAAATCAGCCGCCCATAAAGCCAATTTCCCGGCCTTCAGCAATCCGGAAGTTTATAAAGATTTTCAAAAATCCGGCTTCGACATGCGCGGTTAGCTTCAAGATTATGTCTTGAATGGTGCGCTTTGCTAAACTCCGCCATGCTGCTTCAGGCCATGTTCTCTTTATGTCATGAGCGGATTTTTGGGTAGTTTCAGTAGGACGGTATTTCAGCATAATGCGACTGTCTGTAATCGTGGTTGTTTTTAATACAGCCACACACTAATGAATCTAGCTCCGGCAGGCGCTACCGCCCCACAAAAGAAAGGATGCACGAGATCGAACTATGCGTACTCATCAACAGAATAAGTCCCGTAAGCTGTATCGCAGCGTCAACACCACTACACGACACCAATCTAATAATCCTGATGCTGAGTATCGCTGGGAACGCAACGGTAAAAAAGTCGGAAATGAGCTAATGGCAAAGCGCGGGACAATGCATGGCAGACAGAAGCGTGGCCGAGATTACACACCCTTGTTTTATTTCCTGATCAAACACAATGGCAAACCATGGGATGAAATATTCAGTGAAGTATGTGGGCGTCTTGATACTACCGAGCCTGTATTCTGGTTAGTCGCACGACATGAGCATCAGCGAAGAGATTTAGTCTGCATTGGTGAAAGTAGTTTTTATCCGGGTCTGTTTGTTGATGAGAATGGAATTCTTCAACAGGTAAATCCTTCAATTTCGGGAAAGGACGTGAAAGTAACTTGCCGCTGCTGCACACACACCTATATTGGTGAACCTGTCCCCTGGATAGAGTAACTGACAACATTTCCTGGGCTGACATGATTGCCGCTGACACCCGCTATGAGAGCGATTGCAAACTTCCGCTCCTCGATCCAAACTGACCTACTATTTCTGCAATGTCAGTTTTGTGCCAGGGGCAGACATTGAGAACAAGAGTCTTAGTTGGTCAACGGGGAGCAGGTCAGCGGTTGTTGTCAATGCCAGGCTTCAAAGTTTTAAATATTGCATTCATAATGGTAGGGACTCTCCACATGAAAAAACAATTGTTACTGCTTATATTGCTCGTCACTTCCCAATCGTGGGCAAATCAATCCTCCCCTAGGGAGCAAGCTAAACAAATGGCTGAAGCAGCATGTCTATACCAATACAATGTTATCTACTCTCGCTTTACTTTGGGTTTTTCTGAGGAAAAAGCAATTCAAGTATCTTCTCAAATACTAACTAATTATTTGGAAATTCATAAAGAAAATGCAGGGGACTTTTTTCTTTCCTCGATTCGTAGAAGCACAATCGCACAATTACGGGAGTTAGAAGTAAATAAAGCGGCAGTGCAGCAACTAAAAACTCCCCCATCAGATTTTAAAGATAATTTTTTATCCTCTTGTAATGCAATAAAAAAAGAGCAATTGGAAACTATGCATGTTTTTGGTTAAATCCACCATACATGCTGATGAGCTTATTTTTCGGCCATCGCATTTGTTACTTTTAGCCGGCCCTCATAGCATATTTCGCGGCGCTTCAGGCGGTCCGTTGCAAGCCAAAAGCAGACGTTGATAACGTTGAGATATGTTAATTTATGGGGATCAGGTCAACACATAAAAGGAGAAGAAGATGCAAATCAAGTTTGGGGTGTTGTTACTCGTGGTGCTTGTGCCATTGACATCGACTGCAGCAAAAGGGAGTTTTGTTTTTTCGGTCGGTAATGAGAAAACTTCGTTTGACTCTGGATGTGTAAAGTCAATTGATTATGTAGAGAAGGATGAGACAGGAGCAGAGAATTTAGTCTTTAGATTCTCCGATGAATGTGGCAAAAGGTTGTCGGACATGACCCTACAGAATATCGGAAAGCATATGACCATTGCCTACGATGATAATAAAATTACTTCCGCTATGATTGCCTCGCGCCTGAGTACCAGTTTCAGAATATCCACAAAAGACATACCAAGAATAATGTTAATGCAAATACTTAATGATTATGATGGTGTTCGTGATTAACCAGAAAAAAAGCGGCAAATAATAATTTATTTGGCAATATAAAAGTCATTCATAAATACAATTTTCGCTCTTCGCTCAGAGCGGATATCGATCTTCGAGTCGATCCGCGCCGTGACACGATCGGATCTTTCTATGGCTATTGCGTGTCAAAAAATTGAGCGCATGCCGCATCAGCATATCATATCTATAAGTCAATTTCTCTATCTGCAACATAAATCACACCTTTCACTTTATTTGGCAATGTTTCATATTTCAATGGTGTTTTTGGTTGCGAAATTAATTTATACCCACCTTGTTCATAGTTGTAGCTGAACAATCCTTTACTTGACATCTCAACAAATGAGCGCAGATAGCAAGAACGTTGATTTTCATTTGAAAAAGCAGGCAGATTGCCTTCTATCACATAGACCTCTGACAAGGGTTCCAATGAGTAAATATAATCAAGAATAAAATTATAGTCCTCGACAGATGACTTGATCCTTTCAGGAATCGGCCCCTGACCTGCTGTTGCAAAATGCGCTAAGTACCCTTCCTGGCTGGATAAAAACCAGTCCAGATCATATTCTAAAAAGTCATCGTCCATTTTCGTCATTTTTTAACACCAAATATCTTTGTTCATTTCTTACACCGTAGAATCACATCGCCACTACCTGACCAGATGCGATGACCTACCCCCGGTAGATTATCACATGCTAGTGTTAGTCCTGCATCTGATACAGAATGGATTAAAGGACCGTTTTTCGCTCACTGCGAACCTTAAGCTCAGTCAGATCGTCCGCATCGAGCCAGAGGCGGACTGTACCAGCCGTGTACTGAATTGAGATGACTCGCATGGAACTGTCTGACAAGGTCCGCGTTGTCTGCACCGAAAGCGAACATTGTCCCGTTCCCGTGACGCAAGATCACAACGTTCCGTATGTATGCTAAAATTTGTACAGCTACAGGCCAAAAATTAGTTCTTATAAATTCAGTACGTTAGCCAAAGTGAGCGAATATGGATAATATTCCACATAAGCAGACAGCCCGTAAAAGATACCCCGCATGGCTGTGGTGCGGAAGTTTTTATCTGGTTACATGGAATTGCTCTGCAGATGAAATAAATCTGTATTCTATAAACACGGGCTCATACGTTTATCATCTGACAAATAATCACGGACAATACACGGAGAACTTTGAAAACAAGTTTATATCCGTGGAGAGGAAATTTTCGGACACATCGAAATATAGTGTTGTGCTAGGCACAATGAAAAACAGCTTTAATGACAGATGTCTGGCTGCCGGCGTAAGAAGAGACTGGGCTGGGTGGAATAACGGTTGGGTTTTTAAGGGAATCTATGGATATGTAGGCGAATTTTTCTTTGATACATTCGATGATTGTGGTGACCATGGTTCATACCATGATTTTAAAAAAGTAACCGGGATAGGATTTTCTCCCTATATATATCACGGATTCCAGTATAATTTTACGTCTTATTTTGGCATGGATGTGGGTATTATCATCCCCTCCGTGTTTGTCATCACAGCCCAATGGAGCTTTAGATAAAACCGTCAACCACGTGTGGTGTAACTGTCAGCAAGAGGTTCCGCCCCGCCATCTAAACCGGAGCGGCTTATATACGGCTCAAGACCACCAGCCGCCGCAACCCACAATTAAAAACTGTACGTCACCTTCAAACTCCCCGTGGGCGACGTTTTGTGTTGCACAATGGGACTATCACCGGCATCCCCCGTCAGCTGCGTCACGCCCGCAGAGGCAAGGACGCTCCAGCGAGAGGTGAGCTTGTGGGTCCAGTCAAGGTTCATCGACCAGGCATAAACCCCGGCCCCGGCGTCATGTCGGGCAAAGCCCGATGCGGCCGACTGGGCGGCGTTGACCCCGTAATACGTCTGCATATACTTGTCGGATCCCCAACTGCCGCTCAGCGCCAGCGTCACCGCATTTGTTGGTGAGGTATAGAGCGGGCTGCTCAAGCCGAAATGCACCGCCTCTCCGTTGTCTCTCTCAGACACCGGAACCTCAGCCTGCAGCTGCAGATTCAGCCAGTCGGCCACCTTGTACCCCAGCCCGGGCACCACGATAGCCGAGCCTTTAATCTCTCCCATCCCTCTCAACTCGTCGCTGCCGGAGCTGATCGAATCGCTGCTCACGTCTTTATCTTTACGGCCAACTCGATAGCTCAGCGCTGCGCTGTAATCCAGGTTGCCAACGTTGTTACCGTAACCGATCCCACGCGTGGTGCCGATAAAGAAGCCATTTGCCATGGAATAATCCACTACCTGAGCCGCTGAGACGCGGGTTTTATCTGAACCCGAGTAGCGCGGCCCCACATCCACGCCGCCCCCCAGGGTTAAGACGTTACCCTGGCGCTGTTCTTCCGCCAGTACAGGCGTAGCCAGTAACGCCAGAACGACGCCCGGCACGAGGGTTTTCAGGCAGCGGTCCGAAAGTAAATGAGGGAACGTATGACGCAGTTCAATATTTCTCATTAAGGAAGTCCTTATGGATTCAAATGATGACGATGCAGGCGGTTAAACGCCGGAACGCCCATTTTGAAGAGTGACCCTAAGGTTCTTATGAGCCGAAAATGAAGAAACACTGAAGCGCGGGCAGGTGCTGTCATCCGGACAGATTTCCTGCTACCGTTTTTTTCTTAAGTTATTCTTCATTCACGGTTGATACCGTTACCAATGTGAAAATTCTACTTATCGAAGACGACCTGGATCTCGGCAATGGCGTACGTATCGCCCTCTCAGATCAAGGATTTGACGTCATATGGGTTCGCCGTAAAGAGGATGCGCTGCATCAGCTTGACGTCTGCGTGCCGGAACTTATTTTGCTCGACCTGGGGTTGCCCGACGGCGATGGCATGAGCCTGATGACGCGTTTGCGTCAGCAACTCAAGGGGATCCCCGTCATCATCCTGACGGCGCGAGGGACGCTGCAGGATCGCCTGTGCGGGCTGGATGCCGGCGCGGACGACTATCTCGTCAAACCCTTTATTCTCGCCGAGCTGCTGGCGAGAGTGCGAGCCCTTGCACGGCGCAGCTACGGTTTTGAAAATGAGGCGATAGAAATTCGTGGGCTATCACTTCATGTCCCGACGCGCCGCGTGACGGTGAGTTCGCGGCATATCGATTTAACGGCCAGTGAATACGCGCTGCTGGAAACGTTGATGCTGCGCGCGGACCGCGTGCTGACCCGGCGGTTTCTGGAAGAAAGGATATTCGGCAACAAAGAGAACCTCAGCAACGCGCTCGACGTGCATATGGGAAATTTACGGCGAAAAATCGGCGACGGCTATGTGCGAACGGTCCGGGGCGTCGGGTACGTTATTGATACCGTCTCAATACAAAAGGTGACCGGTTAATGCAAAACGTCTGGTATCACCTGAGGCGTCCGACGCTGGTACGGCGTATTATCATCGCCCAGATGCTGCTGCTTACCCTGCTGTGGTGTCTTTTTTTAACCTTTATTCTGTGGGAGGACCTGCGCAGCCCCCCTATCCTCACGGGCAGTAAAACGTACGAAACCGTTTTTAACCTGGCTGAGCGTATGGATGGACGCCCGCAGGATCGTACCGCCGTGCTGGAGGACTTCAGCAAGGCGCTGCGTGAAGGTTACGGCGGAGGGGAAGATCCCGTGCTATCGATTAACCTCATCGTTCGCAAAAATAATACCGTTATTTTTGCCTCCGACGGTGCGCCCGCAGGGATAACAAACACCCGGTTCGGCGAACTGGAGCATGTTCAAAGTGGTGATCGAACCTGGACCAGTCGCACCCTCAAATCCCCGCACTCCGACGTGGAGGTTACCCTTTTCACCCCAGCCAGCGGCTGGAACTTCTTTATCTATCTGAACTCACGCGGGTACTACATCCTGCCGCTGCTGGTCTGCTTCCCTTTTCTGCTGTTTCCCGCGTGGCTGTCAATACGCATTGCGATGCGTCCCTGGAATAAGGTGGTCAATGAGATTACGTTACGCACGCCGGACGATCTCTCCCCGTTAAAAGCCGTACCGAAGCACAGAGAGCTTCGCCAGATGGTGGACGCGATCAATGACTTTCTTGCCAGGGTGCGTGAAAGCGCGGAAAGGGAGCGTGTTTTCATCGCGGATGCCGCGCACGAGCTGCGTACGCCCCTCGCGGCGATGCGCATCAACGTGGAGGCGCTGCAGTCCTGGGTCATCAGCGAAAGCCAGCAGGAGCTGCTTGCCGGCGTGATCCGCAGCAACAGCCGCGCCGCGCGTCTCGTCAATCAGTTGCTGCTGATGATGCACAGCGAAGCGCGTATTGATACGGCCATGGAGCCCGTGCCGCTGACGACACTCATCCAGGCGCGTATGGCCGAGCTGGAGCCCTTAGCGTCTGCGCGGAGGATCGAGCTGGAATTCTTTGCCGAGGATGAAGTGTGGATCTCAGGCGTCAGGGAACGCCTGGTGTCGCTGATTGATAATCTCATTGAGAACGCCGTGAAGTACAGCCCCGAGGGCGGGCGGATTCAGGTCGACGTGCGTGCAGGCGATCGCGTCGTTCAGCTGCGCGTCTCCGATGCGGGCCCGGGTATTCCGGTCGAGCTGCAGGAGCGCGTGTTCGACCGCTTTTTCCGCGATCCCAATCAGGTGCAAAGCGGCAGCGGCCTGGGGCTTGCCATCGTCAAAGCGGTGGCGCAGCAACACAACAGCAGCGTAAATCTGAGTACCTCTGCAGAAGGTGGCCTCCTGGTGACGGTTGACTTCCCGAACCGCACGTTTAGCTAAAGCAGAACAGGGGGTTTGATCGCAAATGCCGCAGATTGCTTCAAAATAATTACCGTATTTGTTATATTGTTGTTTATTGCTTATTCACCTCTGCGGTGCCAAAAAGAACAAGATTCACCGCAACCCAGGACAGAGAAATGTTAGATTACCGCTTCCCGACAGCTTTGCAGATGGTTCTCAGCGTAGCGATGGCGGAGCAATTGGGTGAACGTTCAACGAGTGCGATTCTGGCCTATGGCCTGGAAGCGAACCCGAGCTTCATCCGCAAATTGATGGTTCCGCTGACGCGAGACGGCATTATCGTCTCAACGCTTGGCCGTAACGGCTCCATTCATCTTGGTCGCCCGCCGGAAGAGATCACCCTGCGCGACATCTATCTGTCGGTCATCGAAGATAAAAAGCTGTGGGCGTCGCGCCCTGACGTACCGGCTCGCTGCGTGGTCAGCGCTAACGCGTGCTGGTACTTTAAATCAATTTCCGAAGAGGCCGAGCAGGCGTCGTTAGCGGTACTGGCCCGCCATACCGTAGCAAGTGCCCTGGAAGCGGTGAAAAACGCCGACAGCAGCGGCTGGGATCCGCTCCCCGACCTCATCGCCCAGTATCAAAAAACGTCTTAACGTTTTACCTGATGCAAAAAAAAACCGCCTTCACAGTGAAGGCGGTTTTTTTTTATCAGCAACGTCCTTAAGCGGGCAGCACGTCCCTTTCCTCTTTCTTCCCACGCGTGACGAACTTACGCAGCGTCACGTAGAACACCGGCGTCAGGAACAGACCAAACAGCGTCACCCCCAGCATACCGGAGAATACCGTGATCCCGGTGACGCCACGTACTTCTGCGCCCGCGCCGTGGCCGAGGATCAGCGGAATGGTCCCGGCAATAAAGGCGATGGAGGTCATCACAATCGGGCGTAAACGCAGGCGGCACGCTTCCAGCGCGGCCTCCATGATGCCTTTACCCTGAATTTCCAGCTCGCGAGCAAACTCCACGATAAGAATGGCGTTTTTACAGGCCAGCCCCATCAGCACCACCAGCCCCACCTGCACGAAGACGTTGTTATCGCCCCCGGTCAGCCAGACGCCAAACAGTGCGGAGAGCATGGTCATCGGCACGATGAGGATCACTGCCAGCGGCAGCGTCCAGCTTTCATACAGCGCCGCCAGAACCAGGAATGCCAGCAGCACCGCGACCGGGAAGACGATCAGCGCCGTGTTGCCCTGGGTGGCCTGCTGGAAGCTCAGATCCGTCCATTCGATGTTCATCCCGTTCGGCAGGATCTGCTTAGACATCGCGTCCAGCTGCGTCATCGCCTGCGCTGATGAGAGCACGCGCGGGTCGGCATCGCCAATCAGATCCGCCGCCGGGTAGCCGTTGTAGCGGATCACCGGATCCGGCCCGTAGGTGGTCGTGATGTTTACCATACTGCCAATCGGCACCATTTCGCCCTGGCTGTTACGGGTGCGCAGATTCGCAATATCTTCCACGCTGTCGCGGAACTGCCCGTCCGCCTGCGCCATCACGCGCCAGGTACGTCCGAACTGGTTGAAGTCATTGACGTACGACGAGCCCAGATAGGTTTGCAGCGTCCCGAAGAGATCGGTCAGCGACACGCCCTGCGCTTTCGCCTTATCGCGGTCAACCTGCACGTCCAGCTGCGGCACGTTAGCCTGGTAGGTTGAGATCGGGAAATGCATCCCCGGCGTCTGCATAATTGCACCGGACATGGTGTTCACCGCATTTTGCAGCGCGCCATATCCCAGACCACCGCGGTCCTGGATGTACAGGGAATAGCCCGACCCCTGACCCAGCCCTAAAATCGGCGGCGGCAGGATGGAGAAGCCAAAGCCCTGCTGGATTTGCGCGATTTTCGCGTTAATCTCGGCATTAATTTCCGCCGCGGAATGTTTACGCTGGTCGAACGGCTTCAGACCGAAGAAGACCGTCCCGGTATTCGGCGTGTTGGTGAACTGCAGCGCATTCAGTCCCGGAAACGCGACCGCATAGTCCACGCCTTCGGTATTCATCCCGATTTCGCTCATTTTGCGGATCACCGCATCGGTGCGGGCCAGCGAAGAGCCTTCCGGCATTTTCACGCCGCCGATCAGGTAAAGCTTGTCCTGCGTCGGAATAAACCCGCCGGGCACCGCTTTAAACATGACGCCTGCGGCACAGAGCAGCAGCAGATAAACCACGAATACCGCCCCGCGTCGTCCCAGCGTTTTGCCCACCAGCCCCTGATAGCCGTTTGAGCTGCGGAGGAAGAAGCGGTTAAACGGACGGAAAATCCAGCCGAAGAGACGATCGATAAGCCGGGTCGGGAAATCTTTCGGCGCGCCGTGCGGCTTTAACAGCAGTGCCGCCAGCGCCGGAGAGAGCGTCAGCGAGTTAATCGCTGAAATCACCGTAGATATCGCGATCGTCACCGCAAACTGCTTGTAGAACTGGCCGGTAACGCCCGACAGAAACGCCATCGGCACAAACACCGCGCACAGCACCAGCGCAATCGCGATAATCGGCCCGGACACTTCACGCATCGCCTGGTGCGCAGCCGCAAGCGGCGCAAGCCCCTCTTCGATGTTTCGCTCGACGTTTTCCACCACCACGATGGCGTCGTCCACCACGATACCGATGGCCAGCACCAGCCCGAACAGGCTAAGGGTATTCAGCGAGAAGCCCAGCAGGTAGAGAATGCTGAAGGTACCCACCACCGACACCGGCACCGCGATCAGCGGAATGATCGACGCGCGCCAGGTTTGCAGGAACAGAATGACCACCAGCACGACCAGCACCACGGCTTCCAGCAGCGTCTGCACCACCGCACGGATCGAATCACGCACGAAGACCGTCGGATCGTAAGGTGCCGCCCACTTCATGTCTGCCGGGAAGCGCGTGGACAGTTCGTCCATTTTCGCGCGCACCGCGTTAGACAGGTCGATAGCGTTCGCCCCGGGTGACTGGAAGATACCAATCCCGACTGCGTCTTTATTGTTCAGCTGGGAACGCAGCGCATAGCTCCCGGAGCCCATTTCAATCCGCGCCACGTCGCGCAGGCGGACGACCGTACCATCCTGCGTTGTTTTCAGGACAATATTGCCAAACTCTTCTTCGGTATGCAGGCGGCCCTGGGCGTTAATGGAGATCAGGAAATCACTCTCTTTCGGCAGCGGCTCGGCGCCAAGCTGACCGGCGGAGACCTGTACGTTTTGCTCCTGCATCGCCGTGACCACGTCCGAGGCGGTCAGACCGCGCGCCGCCACTTTATTTGGGTCCAGCCAGACGCGCATCGCGTACTCGCCGGAGCCGAAAATCTGGATCTGGCCGACGCCGGGCAGGCGCGCCAGCTCATCCTTCACCTTCAGCGTGGCGTAGTTGCGCATATACAGCGAGTCGTACTTACCGTTTGGCGAAAACAGATGCACCACCAGCGTCAGCGTCGGGGACTGTTTCTGGGTGGTAATGCCCAGACGCCGCACGTCCTCCGGCAGACGCGCCTCGGCCTGCGCGACGCGGTTCTGCACCTGAACCTGCGCCTGATCGGGGTCAGTTCCCGGACGGAAGGTCACGGTAGTCACCAGCACGCCGTCCGAACCCGCGACGGATTTCATGTACATCATGTTCTCAACGCCGTTGATCGCCTCTTCCAGCGGCGTCGCCACGGTCTCAGCAATCACTTTCGGGTTGGCGCCCGGGTACTCCGCGCGCACCTGCACGCTTGGCGGCACGACATCAGGGTATTCGCTCACCGGCAGCAGCGGGATGGCGATTAACCCTGTGATAAAAATCAGAATCGACAGGACGGCAGCAAAGATCGGCCTGTCGATGAAAAAACGGGAAAAGTCCATGGGTTGGATTCTCAGGTCAAGGGATCAGTTGAGGGCGCTGGTGGCGGTCATGGCAACGGTTTTGGCGTTAACCGGCATACCCGGCATAAACACTTTCTGTAAACCCTCGACGATGACTTTGTCGCCAGGGTTCAGCCCCTGCCGCACAATGCGTAAACCGTCTGCCAGACGTCCCGGCGTAATGTCGCGACGCTGCGCTTTCCCCTCTTTATCCACGATATAGACGTATTTTCGATCCTGATCGGTCAGCACCGCCTTGTCGTCGATAAGCGTGGCTTTGAACTCCGCGCTGCCCGGCAGGCGTACGCGGGCAAACAGTCCCGGCGTGAACTGACGCTGTGAGTTATCCAGCAGCGCGCGCATGCGGATGGTCCCGGTGCTCGGCGTGAGCTGGTTATCCAGAAAATCCACTTTGCCCTGATGGGGATAGCCCTCCTCGCCCGTCAGGCCAATCTCAACCGGCAGCGCCGTGTGATTGCTGGTCGCCCCCTGCCCGCTGCGGGCCAGGTTTTGATAGTGAAGGTAGGTTGACTCGTCCACGTCAAAGTAGACGTACACCGTCTTCTGCGAGACCAGCGTGGTGAGGACGCTGGCAGTGTCGCCCGCAGTCACCAGGTTCCCGCTGGTGATCAGCGCCCGGCTGGCGCGACCATCGATAGGCGCGGTCACTTTGGTAAAGTCCAGGTTGAGCTGGGCTGCGTCAACCGCCGCCTGCGCGGCGCGAATGTCGGCCTGCGCCTGAACGGCAGCCGAACGTCGCTGCTCCCACTCTTCCCGTGAGACCAGATGGGTATTGATCAGCTTATCGGTACGGTTAGCCTCACTTTGCGCGAGGCTGGCCTGGGTTTTGGCTCTCGCCAGGTTCGCCTGCGCCTGTTCCAGCGCGGCGCGATAGGTACGATCATCAATAGTGAACAGCACCTCGCCCTTCTTCACTTCCTGGCCGTCGGTGTAATTCACCTTATCAATGTAGCCGGACACGCGCGGGCGCAACTGAACGCTCTCCACCGCTTCAATCCGACCGTTAAAGCTATCCCACTGGCTAATCGATTTCACCACCACGTCAGCGGCACTCACGGCAGGCGCAGGTGGCGCAGCATTTTGCGCGACGCTGTTATCGCATCCGACGAGCAGCACGGAGAGCAACATTGCCCCCAGCGCGCTCAGATGAGAATTACCCCAGGTTTTTTGCAGGCTCATTATTTTTATTCCGATAATTGTCGCCACCGGGCAAGACGCAGCAGGAGGCACCGCGCCACTTCCTTTGTCCGGAGGCTGTCTTAAGGCCATTTGTGTCGTTCATCGCCACAAAACTGTAACAGTTGCGAATACACTATTCGCGGCGATTGTAGGAAGGCGCTTAACTAAGTGCAAGAATAATTGTTGCACTTTATGTGCTATTTGAGTGGATGTGAAAAGACCCGTTTCGGTCAGGGATTTAAATGCAACAATAAAACTTGCAATTACCGCAAAAACGCGCCACCTTTAAATGCAACAGACAAAGATACTTTTTCATCCGCTGCGTGGGGGTAACCAGATGAACACTGGCGCATTTATGCATGATTTACTCGACTGGATCGACAACAACCTGGACAGCCGACTGGACATTGAGACCGTCGCCAGGCGTTCCGGCTACTCTAAATGGCACCTCCAGCGCCTGTTCAAAGAGCATACGGGCTATCCCCTCGCCGGGTATATTCGCGCGCAAAAGCTGCAAAAATCGGTTGAGCGGTTATCCCACAGTGACGAACCGATTCTGAACGTGGCGATCGCGCTGGGCTTTGACTCCCAGCAATCCTTCAACCGCAGCTTTAAGCGTCAGTATGGTCAGGCGCCTGGGGCATGGCGACGGAGTATGAGTGGCCCGGAAACACAGCAGCTTCGCCAGTAATGCATATTTTGCTGCAACATCGATCTGTTGCTGTTATACTGTATATAAACACAGTATAGCGAGGTGCACGATGGCTGTTGAAACAAAATTTGTTGTCGTAAGAAAAGGTGAAGAGAAAATGACATTTGCCAGTAAGAAAGAGGCTGACGCTCACGACAAGCTGCTCGATATGGCAGATGCGTTCACCGACTGGCTGTTGCAAAGCGGAATGCAGATGGATGAAACGCAGGCTGAAAATCTTGGCCTGTATCTCGCCGAGCAGAAAGAGACCGTGCAGCATATTCTGCGTACCAGCAAGCTTCCCGATCTCACTGCTCCAGCTGTAGCGGATAAAACAGAATCCGACGCGGCTGACGCCAAAAAAATCAGGGCTGTGAAAGCGGCCTGATTGCCAGAAAATCATCACCGTTCTGGAAGCCGTAAGCAGATAACTGCTTACGGCTTTTTGGCTGTCTATAGTACTCTCCTGCTGATTGATGTTAACGATACCATCGTTTCAAAGCAGGAGATGATGCAATTACATAAAAAAATAGGACTTTCGGGAAGGTGACGTGGGTTCAGTCCTTTTAAATAATTTAGAAATATTCATTTTTGTGATTAGAAATCCATACGAGGCTTGAGTCACGATAGTCGTCGTTAGTGGATGCTATCACCGAGCATTTATCTGCATTACCATCAGCGGTGTAAGCACAGCTTTGCTTCACCATGAAAGTGATGTCCTCTCTTTTCGACACTAATTCTGAGTCAAGGAATTGCGCACTCCCGGATGGGTAAACGATGCGTTCATCTTTTGGATCTTTGTAGTTTATTATGCGAACGGGGAATTGGCTGTTGTGATATTCATATCGCTCTACAACTTCGCCCGTATCTTTGTCCATTATTTTTTCCAGCAAGCCACGTATATTATAACTGAGTAAGTAATTACCTTTTTCATTCTCAAGCTCAGTAATTTCGCAGCGCTTATTTATTTTCCCGGTAATACGCTGGCCTTTAAGTGACGTCAGTAATCCATCTTTATTGACCAAATGAAACTCTCGATCATTTGCCTTGTCAACCATGTTGATACTCGTAAAGCATCCGCTGCGATCGTATCTAACTTCTGTCATAACCTGAAGTTTACCTGTAACATCCCGCATCCACTGGAGGCTATGTTTTACGTTCCCGGTGGTTGCATCATGATCGAATAAAAGAGCAGCATTTAAGACCGCCGGTTTGAATTGAGTAAATGCCGCGACATCAAATGATAACGTCAAAAATAATAGATTTAAAAAAACACCTGCTTTCATAAGTCATCCCTTTATTAATAAAATAGTATTCAACGATGATGTGAATTCGCGCTCTCATATTTTACGAATAATCAAAGCGTTTCCATGACACACGTTAAGTGTCTGCTTTTTGTTCTAATCAATCGATACAAGGGCCCCTCATTTTTTGTGTGCACTCGCTTTCCGACGGATCTCAATCATCCTGATATACATATCACGCAACTCCTTATTCTGCTTGATCACCATTTCTTTGGGCAAGGATTCTCTCTCACGATTCCATTCATCAACGACACCCTGGCACGCCAGATAAGCGTCATTAACAATATTTTCAGCTGGAATCATCGTGTTGATATAGGGAAAGGTATGTTTGTTCAGGCATACAGAGACAGGTGGGCCATAATCATGTTCTTTGGCATGTAAGGTAATAGCAATAAGGAGGATAAACAATGTTAGAAATCTCAACTTCTTTTTCCCCTGATAAATACTGTTTCGGCAAATGACTGTCTTCCGGGGAGTTATCGACTTTGTGCAAAAAATCTTTAGTTACCCAAGGAAGTTATTATCCTGCTGTAGTGACTGCTGACACAAAACCTGACAGATGCAGGTTTTAATGACTTGATATCAGTTTAGAAATCACCCCGTTGAGCTCACAATTCATAGCAGGCGTAACCTTAAAACTATCCGCTTCTATGCTAAACCTTCCAATCACAAAACCTGGTAGCTATACAAACACGCCAGACTGTTACGTTAATACACGTTCCCCCCACCAACGAGGGATCGCGCATGACCCCACATCCGCTACACCAGATCATCAAATCCTGCGATCGCGCCATCACCACCAAAAACTATGACGCGCTGATGGAATACTACGCCGAAGACGCGGCTCTGGTCGTTAAACCCGGCATGACGGTTACAGGCAAAGAAAACATCCGCAACGCGTTTATTGCCATCTCGGATTATTTCCAGGACCAATTGATTGTGGAACAAGGAGAGATGCAGGTGATCGAAGGCGGTGACAATGCCCTCGTTATCATGGAAACCGTTCTGTGTTTTCCTGATGGTCAGGGTGGAATAACGGAAATGTCGCGCCGCGCGACCTATGTTTTTCGGCTGGAAAGCGACGGTCGCTGGCTTTGTACTATCGACAACTCCTACGGCACGTCGCTTCTGGATACCGGGAACCGATCGCGTTAATCACACTTTCAAAGGGGCGCTGCCGCCCCTCCACGCCAGCCCCTTAATGCGCAGTAATGCGCGGCTCCTTCACAAACTCAGCCAGCAGCCACACCATATCGTGCAGCAGGCCCGTCAGCTCTTTCGCTACGTGAGCGGGTAGCGTTCTCCCCATAACGGCTTGCGTCAGCGCCAGAACATAGTCCACCTGCGTTAAGGTATCCTGCCAGCAGTCGGGCACGCAGGAGTTGGTTTTCTCACCCTTGATCAGCTGTTCAATCAGGTATGGCGGAAGATCGACATCACAGAGTTCACGCAGCCTGCGCATGGCCTCAAGAAGACGCTCGCACAGCGCTGTACGGCTCGCGATATCATCGGTTTCGACCAGCACGCTCACCAGCGCGGCGCAGTTGTCGGCGACGACAAAAAGATCGGCATCAGCCGGAAGCGGCCGGGAGATAAGTTGCAGAATGACGTTTTCGTCAGACGGGAGATAAATCAAGGTTGGGATAGTCGCCATACAAGGCTTCCTTCTATATGGAGTTTATTTAACCACCCTTTGAGTTCCTACGCTCGGGGGGTAGCGCTGACAGAGGTAGGAATACCGCCCATATAGAAAACGGCCAGCCTTACGGCTGCTCCGTCAGCGCCACCGTTATTGTAACGAGATCGGCACTGCTGCGACATACGTAATGTCACTATATGGTTGACGGGTTCCTACGCCCGGTTGCGGATGTGCCGCAACGCAGGCACTTTACGACCGCGCCCCGTAGAGGAAAAGACATAACGCTGAATTTCATAAGGTTACTTTGCGGTTTGCGATGCGCCTTCCAGAATGACAACGCTGCCCTAAATTTTAAGGGTATCAATCACCGCTCTCGCTGGGCTTTGACTCCCGGCAGTCCTTCAACCGCAGCTTTAAGCGTCAGTATGGTCAGGCGCCTGGGGCATGGCGGCTAAGTATTGGCTGTCGTGAAACGTTAACCGAACGTTTTTAGGGTCAACGAACTTACCGTCGGCGGTAACATAGGCGTTATTCACCACTTCTCCACTTTCTTTGTCTGTTAACGCAATATGCGGTGCGTCGTGCAGTATGTTTTTATGACCCCACTCCATCAAAGAGAAAAGAATCGGCGCAAGGCTGCGGCTTTTGGCGGTGAGAACATACTCATACCGTTCACGCGCCCCTTCTTCCTGATAAGGGATTTTGCAAAGCAGGCCGAGTTCAGTCATTTTTTTTAACCGGTTCGCCAGCGTCTGCCTGGTGATTTTTGTATGATCCCGTATCGTTTCAAAGCGTGTTACCCCATAAAACGCCTCTCTCAGAATCAACAAAACCCATTGATCGCCAAGAAGCTCAGCGGCCGCCGCTAACCCACAAAGCTCAGGTAATAAGTACGGTAATGATTTATTTTTTGACATCTCTTCGTTTGCCTCGTAACCTGAGTATGATTTAAAGACTCAGTTATTTAAGGAGAATACAATGCCCTTCGTAAATGTGCAAACCATTAAAGGAATTATGAATTCGGAGCAAAAAAAAGAACTGCTACGCCGTATGACTGACCTTATTGTTGAAATTGAGGGAAACGGCGATCCTGAATTCCGGCGTTCAGTATGGATCCGTATTGACGAGCATGAACCGGAACAGTGGAGTCTTGGGGGAATACAGCCCACATCTGAAATGATTGCTGCAAAATTTTCCTCACCACAGCGGTCCTGATTTATTTTTAGTCATAGCTCACCGGCGGGCAGTTTGAATGTCCGCTCTCGTGATGTTATATCGCCCTAAATTTTCAGCGTATCGATCACAGCCCTCAGGGCAGGCGACACGTTGCGGTGCGGATAATAGAGATACAGCCCGTCCATGCGCAGGCTATAGCGCTGCAACACCCGGATAAGCGTTCCGCGCTCCAGATCGTCAGCCACCAGCTCCACCGGGACATAGGCCAGCCCAAGCCCCAGCCGGGCGGCCTCGGCTTCCATGTAGCTGTCAGACAGCGCCCATTGCCCCTCTGGCCGATGGGTGATTTTTTTCCCGTCCTGCACCAGTTCCCACTGATAGTCACTACCGTCGGCAAACTGGTAGGCAATGCAGGGATGAGCCACTAAATCGGCAGGCGTCTGCGGAAAACCGTAGCGTCTGAAGTGTTCCGGGGCAGCCACCGCGGCCATTTCCATATCAGGCGTGATACGCACTGCAATCATTCCCTGCCCCACTTCCGGCCCCAGTCTGACACCCGCATCGAACCGCTCGGCGATAATGTCGACGAAGCGGCTTTCATTCATCAGTTCCAGCCTGATGTCCGGGTAACGCTGTTTAAAAATGGCGAGCTTTGGCAGCAGACATTTATCGATAGCGTGCTGGCTGGCATTAATACGCACCGTGCCGGACGGCGTCTGACGATAGTGTGCCAGGGTCGCCAGACCCGTATCGAGCGTATCGAATGCAGACTCGGCGGTCTGATAAAGCTGTTCCCCGGCATGGGTGAGCGAGAGCTTGCGCGTGGTGCGGACCAGAAGTTGAACGCCCAATCGCTCTTCCAGCTCGCGAACCGAGCGGCTGATCCCGGATTGCGCCAGCCCAAGCCGCTGCGCAGCCGCCGTGAAGCTCCCCTCCCGTACCACCTGCATGAACAGGTACAGCTCATTATAGTTTTCCCGTTTCGCCATCATCCCCACCCATTTATAACAATATGATATGAATCCTAGCAGCTTTCGCCCTCTAATCAGCACTATTTCTGCTAACTATAATGACCGCAACACAACAACCCAGGGTTCATTTCTATGAAAACATTTACCCAAAAACTGTCCGTTGCGATGCTGCTATGTGCATCATTAAGTGGAGTGACAACAATGAGTTATGCAGAAACCACCAACCCAAACGCGCCTGTTTCGATGGTGAGCACATGGGATAAAACCTTCGCCGAAAGTGACAAAGTCGATCACCGTAAGGTGTCCTTCCAGAACCGATACGGGATCACCTTGGTAGGCGATCTGTATCTTCCCAAAAACCGCGGCGACCGCAAGCTGGCAGCGATTGCGGTCAGCGGGCCATTTGGCGCGGTCAAAGAGCAGTCCAGCGGCCTGTATGCGCAAACCCTGGCAGAAAATGGGTTTGTGACCCTGGCGTTCGATCCGTCCTATACGGGCGAAAGCGGTGGCCAGCCGCGCAACGTAGCGTCTCCGGATATCAACACCGAAGACTTTAGTGCGGCGGTGGACTTCCTCGGGTTGCAGAAAGAGGTTGATCGTAACCGCATTGGTATTCTCGGCATCTGCGGCTGGGGCGGTATGGCGCTCAACGCAGCATCCATGGACACCCGCGTGAAGGCGGTCGCCACCAGCGTGATGTATGACATGAGCCGGGCGATGGGCCACGGCGTGGGCGACGGGAAAGATCGCTATTCAACGTCTGACCGCCGTGCCGTTCTGCAGTATCTGAACGCACAGCGCTGGAAAGATGCTGAGAACGGTACCTTCGCGCACGGCGGCCATGACCTTTATGTCGATGAGAACGGCAAGGTGACGGCAGCTGAACGTATTCTGCCGGAGGCGTTACCTGACAACCCGAATCCGGTACTCAAAGAGTTCTTTGACTACTACCGTATGCCGCGCGGCTTCCATGCGCGCTCCGTCAACTCCACCGGCGCGTGGACCGCGACCACGCCATTATCATTTATGAATATGCCGCTGCTGAGCTACGCCGGGGAAATTACTATCCCAACGCTTATCGTAACCGGTGAAAAGGCACACTCCCGCTACTTTGCTGAAGATGCGTTTAAAGCGGTCGGCAGCAAGCAGAAGGAACTGGTGATTGTTCCGGGCGCAAACCATGTCGATCTGTACGATAATGCTGCCGGGAAGATCCCCTTCGGCCAGTTTGAGCAGTTCTTCAAAACCAACCTGAAATAAACCTCTACCCCACCCGCCCTAAACGGGTGGCTCTTTGTGAAATCTGACTATGTCTACACTGAGCCGCACCACATCACAGAACACAGAGCATGCACACTGGAGTGGCGTTTTTGCCATGACCCTGTGCGTATTTGTCCTGATTGCCTCGGAATTTATGCCCGTCAGCCTGCTTACTCCCCTTGCCAGAGATTTGGGCGTTACGGAGGGTCTCGCTGGCCAGGGGATCGCGATTTCCGGCGCGCTGGCGGTGCTGACCAGCCTCTTCCTTTCCCGGCTTGCCGGGAATATAAACCGCAAACACCTTCTTCTGGGCATGACGCTCCTGATGGCGCTCTCGGGGATGATTATCGCTTTCGCCCCAAACTATCTGGTTTACATGACAGGCCGCGCGCTGATCGGTATCGCTATAGGCGGGTTCTGGTCCATGTCTGCCGCAACGGCCATTCGCCTTGTTCCGCCGCATAAGGTTGCGCGCGCGCTGGCCATTTTCAACGGCGGTAACGCGCTGGCAACGGTGGTGGCCGCCCCGCTTGGCAGCTATCTTGGGGCCACTATTGGCTGGCGCGGCGCATTTCTTTGTCTGGTGCCCGTGGCGATAGTCGCGTTCATCTGGCAGTGTTTAAGCCTGCCTGACATGAACGCGCGTAAAAACGGTACATCACGAGGAAGTGTTTTTCGGTTATTCCGCCAGCCTGCCGTTTCCGTTGGTCTGCTGGCCTGCGGCCTGTTCTTTATGGGGCAGTTTGCGCTGTTTACCTATCTGCGCCCGTTCCTTGAAACCGTCACCCGGGTGAGCGGAGCCGGGCTGTCGCTGATTTTGCTCACCATAGGCGTTGCAGGTTTTGTGGGCACCCTTTTCGTTGCCCTGGTGCTTAATGCCGCGTTTTACATAACGCTGATCGCGATCCCTCTACTGATGGCGGCCATCGCAGTCGCGTTGATTCTCGCCGGGCATAACGTGTGGATTGTGGCCCTGTTATCAGGCCTATGGGGGATGCTGGCAACATCAGCACCGACGGGGTGGTGGACGTGGATTGCGCGAACGCTGCCGAAGGATGCTGAAGCCGGCGGTGGACTGATGGTTGCGGTGATCCAGCTCGCCATTGCGCTCGGCTCAACGGCGGGCGGTATAGCGTTCGATCGTTATAGCTGGCAGAGCACGTTTGCATTGAGTGGCATAGTGCTCCTCTTTGCGGCAGCGCTAACGTTTCTGCTTTCGCGTCTTCACAAATAACGCGCCGGATGATTTTTTGACGCTTTTCTTCACCGTTCGTGTATTGTTTTTAAACAATAACATCCATTAAAGGACACCTGCGCAATGATCACCATTCTCGGCAAAACCACCTCCATCAACGTTCGTAAAGTGCTCTGGACCTGCGAAGAAGCGGGCATCGCGTATCAACAGGAAGATTACGGCAGCGGTTTCGCCTCAACGGAAACGGATGCCTTCCGCGCCCTGAACCCCAACGCCATGGTGCCGGTGTTGATTGATGGTGATTTCGTGTTGTGGGAGTCCAATTCCATCTGCCGTTATCTGGCGCGCAAGGCCGAACGTCACGATCTGCTGCCCGCAGAACCGCAGGCCTGTGCCAACGTAGAGCGCTGGATGGACTGGCAGGCCACTGAATTTAACAACGCCTGGCGCTATGTCTTCCCGGCGCTGGGGCGTAAAAACCCGGCCTTTAACGACCCCGAGCGTATTGCGGCAGGAATCAAGGAGTGGAACCACTGCATCACCATTCTGGAACAACAGCTGCAGCGCACCGGGGCCTTTGCGGCGGGCGAGACGTTTACCCTCGCTGACGTGGTGCTTGGGCTGTCGGTGAATCGCTGGAAAATGACGCCGTTTGATAAGCCAGACGTGCCCGCCATTGAGGCCTGGTTCGAGCGTCTTAACCAGCGTCCGGCATTTTTGCGTCACGGCAATAACGGCATGGTGTAAAACTTAATGCCTGAATGAATACCGCAACGAGGCTGTTTTTTTAATTACGAAACCCTGATTGTCGTCAGAGGGAATAATAATTAAGCCATATCCTGGACAGCCCGTTGCACCGCTTTGCTAGCCTGAATAGTCAGGCAAAGCTCAACCCGGAGGTATTCTTGCTGATTAAACTCAAGAAAGAACGAACGCATCAGGAGGATCGCCGGCTTGCTCTCTGGCTGGCGACCTCAGCAGGTTTGCTGAACGCCATCGCCCTCGGGGCATTTGGCTTTTTCCCCTCACACATGACCGGCAACACCTCACAATTATCCAGCGAAGTTTCTTCTACCGATCTGAGCGATATTATTTTCTTCGGCTCGATAATTCTCTCTTTTGTGGCTGGCGCCATTATTGCGCGCACGATCGTCATATGGGGTATTATCCATAACGTCAGGCTGGTTTTTTGCCAGATCCTTTTTGTCGAGGGGATATTACTGACCGGCGTTTCCTTCTACGAAATGTATTTCTATGCGCTCACCAGCAATCGCGAAATTATTCTTTTTCTCTGCTTTCTGATGGGCATTCATAATTCCACCTCCACGCAGCTTTCTGGCGGACGGGTAAGATCAACGCACATTACCGGCACGCTAACGGACGCGGGGATTTCCCTGGCCTCCGTAATGGTGGCGATGCTGCGCCGGGATTACTCCAAAGATACGGCGGCGCAAAAAAGTCAGCTAAAAACCCACTTAACCACCCTGTTTTCGTTCATTACGGGCGGTATTGCGGGGCTGCTGCTGTTCAGATGGATTGGCTTCAACGCCATGCTGGCGCTGGGGTTGATGCTCGCGGTTGTCGCCACCGTCTCAATTATCACCGTCTCGTCGCGGGTTCGACGGGTTCGCGCTGGCGTCTGAGGGTTGCAACTGCCCCAGCAGGCGCTGCATGTTGTCATCACAGGTGATGCCCTCCGGCCTGTGGGTGATACTCGTGACCAGGTCCAGCAGCTCCCTTCGGTTTTCCTCCAGCTGCTTCTGCATCGCCTCTATTTCAGCAATGCGTGTCTTCAGGGACTGGATCAGCCCCTCATGATCCCAGCGCTGTTGCGGCTGCGGCAAGAAGCGCCGTATTTGCTCAAGGGTGAACCCGGTCCGTTGTGCATTGTCGATAATGTTCAGCAGCGCAACCGCATCAGCGGAATAGGTACGGTACCCGTTCCCCTGCCTGACGGGTCGCGGCAGTAAGCCTTCCGCCTCATAAAAACGAATGCGCGACGGGGTAATTCCCGTCATTTTCGACAGCTCGCCAATTTTCATTTCGTCCGCTCTGGCATATTGACCTTAAAGTTAACTTTAAGCTTAAACTTTTTATGCGGTCAACCGGATCGTCATCTCATCAGGAGCTAAAATGCACACTATTCTGGGCGCCAGCGGGCAAATTGCCCGTGAACTTGCCCGCGAGCTTAAACGCGAATATACCGACGAAATCAGGCTGGTCAGCCGCCATCCGCAGAAAGTAAACGCCAGCGATAGCACGGTTGCAGCCGATCTCCTGGATGCGCAGCAGACGCAGGTGGCGATTAACGGTAGCGATACGGTCTATTTTACCGCCGGTCTGCCGCCTGATTCCGCGCTGTGGGAGCGTCATTTTCCGACCATGCTGGACAATGCCCTGGAGGCCACGCGTAAGGCGGGGGCAAAATTCGTTTATTTCGACAACACCTATATGTACCCCCAGAGTAACGTGCCGCAAACCGAAGAGACGCGCTTTGCGCCCCGGGGGCGGAAAGGCCACGTGCGCGCCCTGATGGCAAACCGGGTGCTTGACGAAATGCAACGGGGCGACATTCCCGTCCTCATCGGTCGGGCGCCGGAGTTTTACGGGCCTGAGAAAACGCAGAGCTTCACCAATACGCTCATTATCGACAGGCTGAAGCAGCATAAGCGTCCGCGCGTTCCGGTGCGTGACGACACGCTTCGCACCCTCATCTGGACGCCGGATGCCAGTCGCGCGCTCGCTCTGCTGGGCAATACTCCTGAGGCCTACGGGCAGACGTGGCACTTGCCCTGCTGCGATGAAAGGCTGACGTACCAGCAGTTCGTCACTCTCGCCTGTGAGGTCTTTGGACAGCCAGCGGACTACTCCGTCCTCGGCAAGTTGGCCTTCGCCGCGACGGCGCTGTTTTCGCAAGGCGCGCGCGAAATGCGCGAGCTGTTGCCCCGGTACGAGGCTGACAACCTGTTTGATTCGACGAAGTTTAAAGAGCATTTCCCTGCGTTCACCGTTACGTCATACCGGAAGGGACTCGAGAACATCTGGCAAGAGTGGAAATCAAAAGAGCCCGGTGCAGCGTAATTACGGCGCCGCGTCACCGGGAATGCGGTGTATTATTCGTGACAACGTCACATTCAAATCTCTTCTTTAGGACTATTCTGCCCGCCCCACAATCAGGCCTTACGCCATAAGGCCTGACCTCAGGTTGCCACTAGTTTCATAGGGTTACTGATTTTCCCCCTTCGCTGGAACCCTTCCCAAACGCTTGCTATAGGTCATCTACCCCTGCCGAAACATGGCATAACAACAGGCAACCGGTGGTTGCTATAACGCATGCGCACAGGGAGACACACCGCAATGCACCCATTACTCAAACTTTCGCTGCTGTTTGTCGGCGCCATTATCGTGGTTCTCGCCCTCCTCGTCTGGGGGATCGGGCTGGAGACCCTCAGAGCGCGACAGGTTGACCTGATCTATCTCGGGCAACAGCATATGATTCTGGTTTTCTCATCAATGTTCTTTGCCCTGCTGGTGGGTATTCCGGCTGGCATTCTGCTGAGCCGCCCGGCCGCGCGGGGTATCGCTGAATATGTGATGCAAATCTTCAACGTCGGCAATACGCTGCCACCGCTGGCCGTGCTAGCCCTGGCGATGGTGGTGATCGGCATCGGCGATACGCCCGCCATCATCGCCCTGTTCCTCGCCTCGCTGTTGCCGATCGTGCGTAATACCTATGCCGGGCTGTGCTCGGTCCCGCCGTCGCTGCTGGAAGCGGCAAACGGCATCGGGATGACCAAATGGCAGCGTCTGCGCCAGGTTGAGCTGCCTGCCGCCTGGCCGGTAATGCTCTCGGGGATCCGCATCGCCACCGCCATTAACGTCGGTACCGCACCGCTGGCGTTCCTGATTGGTGCCAGCAGCTACGGCGAGCTGATTTTCCCCGGCATTTATCTGAACGATTTCCCGACCCTGATCCTCGGCGCGGCGGCTACCGCCCTGTTCGCACTGATCCTCGATACCCTGCTGGCGGCGCTGGGTCGCGTGATGAGTCCCCATCTCGCTCGATAACAATAACAAGGAGCTTTTATGAGACTGTTTTCCGGCCTGACGGCACTGTGTGCAGCGGTGCTGTTCACCAGCCAGGCGATGGCGGCCCCGCTGATTCTGGCAACCAAGAGCTTTACCGAGCAGCATATTCTCTCGGCGATGACCGTGCAGTACCTGCAAAAGAAAGGATTCCAGGTTCAGCCGCAAACCAATATCGCCACGGTGATTTCCCGTAACGCGATGATCAACAAGCAGATTGACATGACCTGGGAGTACACCGGCACGTCATTAATTATCTTTAACCACATCAACAAGCGCATGTCGCCAGAGGAGTCTTACGAGACGGTGAAACGTCTGGACGCGAAGCACGGTCTGGTCTGGGTCAAGCCCGCCGACATGAACAACACCTATGCGTTTGCCATGCAGCGCAAGCGCGCCGAGGCGGAACATATCAACACCATGTCGGACATGGTGGCGAAGATTGAGCAGATCCGTAAAACCAACCCGGACAAAAACTGGCTGCTGGGCTTAGACCTGGAATTTGCCGGACGTAGCGACGGCATGAAGCCGCTTCAGGCCGCCTATAAGATGGACCTGGACCGCCCGCAGATCCGTCAGATGGACCCCGGCCTGGTCTATAACGCGGTGCGCGACGGCTTCGTCGACGCCGGGCTGATTTATACCACCGACGGGCGCGTGAAAGGCTTCGACCTCAAGGTGCTGGAAGATGATAAAGGCTTCTTCCCGAGCTATGCGGTCACCCCGGTGGTCCGCAAGGACACGCTGGAGGCCAATCCGGGCCTGGAAGAGGCGCTGAACACCCTCTCTGCCCAGCTCAACAACGACGTTATCACCGAACTGAACAAGAAGGTTGATATCGACCATCAGTCACCGCAGCAGGTCGCCCGTGATTTCCTGCGTAGCAAACAGCTGCTGTAGGAGGCGCTATGGAGACGATTCACTACATTCTGGACAACTGGGACTACCTGTTAACCCTGACGCTGCAGCATCTGTGGCTGGTGGCGCTGGCCGTGGGCTTAGCCATTCTCATCGGCGTACCGCTCGGCATTCTGATTGTTCGCCACAAGTGGCTGGCAACGCCGGTGCTGGGGATTGCCACCATCGTGCTGACCATTCCGTCCATTGCGCTGTTTGGCCTGATGATCCCGCTGTTTTCGCTGATCGGTCAGGGGATTGGCGCCCTGCCCGCGATCACGGCGGTGTTTCTCTACTCGCTGCTGCCGATTGTGCGTAACACCCATACGGCGCTCGACAGCCTGCCGCCTGGCCTGCGTGAAGCCGGACGCGGTATCGGCATGACCTTCTGGCAGCGCCTGCGCTGGGTCGAAATCCCGATGGCGCTGCCGGTGATTTTCGGCGGGATCCGCACCGCCGTGGTGATGAACATCGGCGTGATGGCGATCGCCGCGGTGATCGGTGCGGGCGGTCTGGGCCTGCTGCTGCTCAACGGCATCGGCGGAAGTGATATCCGCATGTTGATCGCGGGCGCGCTGATGATTTGTCTTTTAGCGATTGTGCTCGACTGGCTGCTGCACCGTCTGCAGGTGGTTCTGACTCCAAAGGGGATTCGATAATGATAAAACTGGAAAACCTCACCAAACACTTTTCACAGAAGCACGGCCAGACCTTTAAGGCCGTCGACAACGTCAACCTGAACGTACCCGAAGGGGAAATGTGCGTCCTGCTCGGCCCGTCCGGCTGCGGGAAAACCACCACCCTGAAGATGATTAACCGTCTTATTACACCCAGCAGCGGGACGATCCTGATTAACGGCGAAGACACCAGCGGGATGGACACCGTCACCCTGCGCCGCAACATCGGCTACGTGATCCAGCAGATTGGCCTGTTCCCGAACATGACCATCGAAGAGAACATTACCGTCGTGCCGCGCATGCTGGGCTGGGATAAAGCGCGCTGCAAAACCCGCGCCGAAGAGCTGATGGATATGGTGGCGCTGGATCCGCATAAGTTCCTGAATCGCTATCCGCGTGAGATGTCCGGCGGCCAGCAGCAGCGCATCGGCGTGATCCGCGCCCTGGCGGCGGACCCTCCGGTGCTGCTGATGGATGAACCCTTCGGCGCGGTGGACCCGATCAACCGCGAGGTGATCCAGAACCAGTTCCTGGAGATGCAGCGCAAGCTGAAAAAAACCGTCATGCTGGTCAGCCACGATATCGACGAAGCCCTGAAGCTCGGCGACCGTATTGCGGTGTTCCGTCAGGGGAAAATCGTGCAGTGCGCCAGCCCGGATGAACTGCTGGCGAAACCGGCGAACGAGTTTGTCGGCTCGTTTGTCGGTCAGGACCGCACGCTGAAGCGCCTGCTGCTGGTCTCGGCGGGCGATGTCACCGACCAGCAACCGACCATTACGGTGCGGGGCTCTACTCCGCTCCCTGAAGCCTTTGCGACCATGGATGATAACGATATTCGCGCGATTACCGTAGTTGACGAGCACGGCAAACCGCTGGGCTTTGTGAAGCGTCGCGAAGCGCGTAACGCCAGCGGAACCTGCGCCGACATCCTGCATCCGTTCCGCATGACCGGCAAAGCGGAAGACAACCTGCGTGTGGTCCTGTCACGCCTGTATGAGAGCAACACCAGCTGGATGCCGATCGTGGATGAGGACGGTCGCTACAACGGCGAGATTTCTCAGGACTATATTGCCGAGTATCTCAGTTCAGGGCGTACGCGTCGGGCACTGAATATTCATAGCGACAGCTAACCTTTCTGGCCGGGCATCGCCCGGCTTTTTCGCACGCATACCTTTTGCTAACCCCGCGATTTGCCGCCACAATATTGTATCGTCCCCGTTTACTCGCGACTCATGCAACGTCTTCATACGTACCCCGACATCCGCGCGATGTTTCGCCGACTGCTGATTGCCACCGTCACCGGCGTGCTGGCCGCGCTGGCCGTTGCAGTATTCCGCCACAGCATGTACCTGCTGGAGTGGCTGCTTCTCAGCAACGACAGCGGCAGCCTGGTGAATGCCGCCGCCTCGCTCTCACCCTGGCGGCGCGCGCTGACGCCCGCGCTGGGCGGGCTGGCTGCCGGGCTGTTGCTATGGGGATGGCAACGGCTGACCGCCCAGCGGCCTCATGCCCCTACCGATTATATGGAAGCGCTGGAGACCGGCGACGGCCAGTTTGATTACGGCGCCAGCCTGGTGAAATCCCTTGCCTCACTGCTGGTCGTCGCCAGCGGAAGCGCCATCGGGCGTGAAGGGGCGATGATCCTGCTTGCCGCCCTCGCCGCCTCCTTTTTTGCCCGGCGCTTTACGCCCAAATCTGAATGGAAGTTATGGATCGCCTGCGGCGCCGCGGCCGGGATGGCCAGCGCCTACCATGCTCCGTTAGCCGGAAGCCTTTTCATTGCGGAGATTCTGTTTGGCACCCTGATGCTGGCCTCGCTCGGGCCCGTGGTTATCGCGGCGGTAGTGGCGCTTCTCACCACGCAGCTTCTGGCACCGGGTGCCGGCACGCTCTACGCGGTCCACCTGAGCGGCATCCTCACCGCGGCCGATTATGCCCTGCTGGTCGCGATGGGGCTGGTGGCGGGTCTCTGCGGGCCACTGCTGATGTGGCTGATGGCGTTCAGCCACGGTCTTTTCCTGCGCCTCAAACTTTCGCCGCCGTGGCAACTGGCGCTCGGCGGTGCGATCGTCGGGCTGCTGTCTCTTCTGACGCCGAAGGTATGGGGGAACGGCTACAGCGTGGTGCAGGCTTTTCTGCTCGCGCCGCCGCTGCTGTCGGTCATTGCGGGCGTCTTTATCTGTAAATTGCTGGCAGTACTGGCGAGCAGCGGGTCGGGCGCGCCGGGCGGGGTGTTCACGCCGACGCTGTTTGTCGGTATGGCAACGGGTATGCTGTTCGCGCAGCTTTTCGCGCTGTGGCTGCCGGGTTCTGAGACGGCAATTTTGCTGGGGCTGGCAGGGATGGCGACACTACTCGCCGCGACCACGCATGCGCCCATTATGTCGGCGCTGATGGTCTGTGAAATGACCGGACGGTATTTTTTACTGCCCGGTTTGCTGGTCGCCTGCGTGCTGGCATCCGTGCTGTCGCGGACGTTACGCCACGACTCTGTCTACGGTCAACACGCCACCGAGGGCAGAGAGATCGATGTACTGCGCTAGTTCGCGCTGCTCGGCGCGAGGCAGATAAGGCAGCTCACCCACCAGCGGTCCGGGCAGTTTAGCGCTCAGCACGTCGATGATCTCCGCATAGTGCGCGAGGCCCGGGTTGATGCGGTTGGCCACCCAGCCCATCAGCGGCAGGCCGTCATTGGCAATCGCCTGCGCCGTCAGCAGCGCGTGGTTGATGCACCCTTCCTGGATCCCCACCACCATCACCACCGGAAGCTGTTCCTGGACCACCCATTCCGACAGCGGGCGCAGGTCGTTCATCAGGCTGCGCCAGCCGCCCGTCCCTTCGACCACCACGTGATCCACCTTCTCGCTCAGGTTCGCCAGGCCGTCGGACAACAGGGGATAGTTAATCAGGCCGCTGTGCGCCACGCTGCTCTCCTCTTCGCTTAACGCGATGGGATTGACCGCATGATAAGGCAACTCCAGTGACGAGACGCTTTGCAGCACCAGGGCGTCTTTATTACGCAATCCCTCTGGCGTCTCTTTACTCCCTTTTGCGACCGGTTTGTACCCTGCCACGCGTTTACCGCTTGCTGCCAGCGCCTGCAGCAATGCGCGGGATACGACGGTCTTGCCGACAGAGGTATCAGTACCAGTAACAAAGAAACGCTTAAGCATGACTCACTCCACCTCTTGGGTATGCTTCGAAAATATAAACCAGGTAAATAATTCAGTGGAGGAAGTCTACGGGATGCGTGCGCTACCCGGCTTGAGATAGCGCAATTTTTCTTACATCTGCGGAAAAGAGTTAACCCTGTAACAGGCGGATCAACAGCGAGCCATTATACATGGCATCTTTGACCAGCGCCGCGCCTGCCATCGTGCCCTGATTGGAAAACTGGGTGCTTTCTACCGCAATATTCCGGCTGTAGGCGGGAAGCGACTGCTGCTGAATACAGGCCGTAATCGCCGGGAAGAGGATCTCCGCCGCCTGGCTGAGCGGTGAGCCAATGAGGATTTTTTGCGGGTTGAAGAGGTTCACCATAATCGCCAGAATGCGGCCAACGTTATTCCCCACCCCGGTAATAATGTCCTTCGCCAGCAGATCGCCCTGACGCGCGGCGGCGCAGAGAGAATCCACCGTTAAGGGCTGTCCGTGCAGCGAGGAGCTCATGGACTGGCTGAGCCTGACCTGCGCCAGCTCCAGCACGCTTTCCACGCTGGCAATGGTCTCCAGACAGCCGTGGTTGCCGCAGTAGCAGCGCTTGCCGTACGGGTCGACCTGGGTGTGGCCAATTTCCACCAGGCTGCTGCTTCCGGCGTGGAGAAGACGTCCGTCGGTGATCACCCCCGCCCCGACGTTATGATCGATAACCACCTGAATCACATCCCGCGCGCCGCGGGACGCGCCGAAGAGCGCCTCCGCCATCGTCCAGGCGCTGATGTCATGCTGAATGTAGACCGGCACGCCGGTATGGTTTTTCAGCACCTCTCCCAGCGGCATCTCTTTGACATCGTCATAAAACGGCATGCGGTGGACAATACCATTTTCGGTATCAATAATGCCCGGCATGGTGATGGCAATCGCCGTTAAGCGTTCAAGCCGCTGCTGATGGCGGATAAAGAAGCGATCGATGTGCGAGACAATCGCCTCGAGGAGCGATTCCTCGGCGTTGAGCGGCAGTTCAAGACGGTCCTCTACCACCAGCTTGCTGCTCAGATCGCGCAGCGCAAGGAAGATCTCGCCGCGGCTGATGCGCAGCGACAGGTAGTGCCAGGCTTCCGTCTCCACCACCAGCCCGACTGCCGGACGGCCACGGCTGCCCGGCTCCTGAATTTCCGTCTCCTGAACCAGGTGCGCTTCCAGCATCTCGCGGACAATCTTGGTGATACTGGCGGGTGCCAGCTGTGCCAGGCGCGAAAGATCGATACGCGAAACCGGACCAAGCTGATCGATCAGGCGATATACCGCGCCAGCGTTGGTCTGCTTAATCTGATCAATGTGCCCTGGCTGACTATCAGCGACCACCTCGTACTCCCTTATTTTCGAGCTTCGAAATAAACTGTTGGCTATGGTGAAGCACTTGCATGGCTGCCGTCAAATATTTACTTAGCCATGTGATTTACTGCACATTTTTGCCCACTTTTCCCTGAAAATGCCCCCCGGCGGAGGCGTTCATCAACTGCTGTTTGAAGCGCTGTGCGGCATGGCTCTGTTCGCGATGTTTTGCCCAGACCAGCCACATCTCTGAAACGGCATCCTCTTCGGCGATGGTCACCCAGCGCATTTCGCGCAATTGTACCCTTTTAAAGGAGGCCGGAAGAATAGAGACGCCCAGCCCGGCGGCGACCAGCCCGATAATGGTCATCGCCTCCCCGACTTCCTGGGTAATGACCGGGGCAAGATCGTAGCGGCGCATCAGCCCCAGGATATCGTCATACAGACCCGTTCCGACCTGCGGATCAAAAAAGACAAACGGCTCTTTTGCCAGCTCTGCCAGCGACACCGTCGGACGCGACGCCAGCGGGTGATCGTGTGGGATCATGGCCATCAGCGGCTCGCGCAGGATCACCTCCCACGCCAGCGAGTCCGGCAGTTGGGTATTACGCATCAGCCCCAAATCCAGCGAACCTTCATTTAGCGGCGCAATCTGCTCGCGGGTATTGATCTCGCGCGTCTGAATATGAACATCCGGGAAATGGCGGCGGAATGACGACAGCGTTTCCGAGACGGCGCTGATAAACGGCGCGGACGAGGTAAACCCAATGCGCAACTCTCCGGCTTCCCCGAGATACAGCCGTTCTGCCCGAGCGGCGGCGTCCTCAACCATGCTCAGAATTTGTCGGCTGTCGATGAGAAATTGCTTGCCCGCCGCCGTCAGGCTCACGCTACGGTTGGTGCGGGCCAGCAGGCGCGCGCCGACCTGCTGCTCCAGGATCTGAATCTGCTGGCTTAACGGTGGTTGAGAGATATTCAGCCGTGCCGCCGCGCGGCCAAAATGCAGCTCTTCGGCGACGGCGACAAAGTAGCGGAGATGACGCAGCTCGATATTCATATTTCTAACGTATCATTTGAGATTATTAATATATTAGACAGAATATTTACATTTTCCTACCCTGAAGAGGTGGTCATACCCGTCACCAGAAATCACGGGGATGTTTAAGCAAGGAAACTGTGTGAGTCGTACAACTGCCATTGATATCGATCCGGCAAGCGATATCAATGATTTACCTGCAACATCGCAGCCGGTTCAGTTCATTAAACGTGGTACTCCCCAATTTATGCGCGTCACGCTGGCGCTCTTTTCCGCCGGTCTGGCCACCTTCGCCCTGCTCTATTGCGTTCAGCCGATCCTGCCCGTGCTCTCCCATGAGTTTGGCGTATCGCCTGCTAGCAGCAGCGTTTCACTCTCCATTTCTACCGGCATGCTGGCGATTGGCCTGCTCTTTACCGGCCCTCTTTCCGACGCCATTGGGCGTAAACCGGTGATGGTAACCGCGCTGATGCTGGCTTCGGTCTGTACGCTACTCTCGACCATGATGACCAGCTGGCACGGCATTCTGGTGATGCGCGCGCTGATCGGGCTCTCGCTCAGCGGCGTGGCGGCGGTCGGGATGACCTATCTCAGCGAAGAGATCCACCCGAGCTTTGTTGCCTTCTCTATGGGGCTTTACATCAGCGGGAACTCGATTGGCGGGATGAGCGGACGTCTGCTGAGTGGGGTATTCACGGACTTCTTTAGCTGGCGGATTGCGCTGGCGGTCATCGGCTGTTTCGCGCTGGCATCTGCCCTGATGTTCTGGAAAATTCTGCCGGAATCGCGTCATTTCCGCCCGACATCGCTGCGCCCGAAAACGCTGTTTATCAACTTCCGTCTGCACTGGCGCGACAAGGGGCTGCCGCGCCTGTTCCTGACCGGCTTCCTGCTAATGGGCGCCTTCGTCACGCTGTTTAACTATATTGGCTATCGCCTGATGCTCTCACCGTGGCATCTGAACCAGGCTATTGTCGGTTTACTCTCGGTGGCTTATTTGACCGGTACGTGGAGTTCACCAAAGGCCGGGGCGATGACCGCCCGCTATGGACGCGGCCCGGTCATGCTGTTCTTCACGGCGGTGATGCTGGTCGGCCTGCTGCTGACGCTCTTCTCCTCCCTGTGGCTGATTTTTGCCGGCATGCTGCTCTTTTCTGCGGGGTTCTTCGCGGCCCACTCGGTCGCCAGCAGCTGGATTGGCCCGCGCGCGCGTCGCGCCAAAGGTCAGGCATCGTCTCTTTATCTGTTTAGCTATTACCTGGGGTCCAGCATCGCCGGGACGCTCGGCGGCGTCTTCTGGCATAACTACGGCTGGAACGGCGTGGGCGGGTTTATCGCGCTGATGCTCTGTGCCGCACTGCTGGTGGGCGCAAGTCTTCATAAACGTCTGAAATAATATGCTCGCGGGGGATGTCCGTTTCCCTAAAAACGGCACCAGCGTACTGGTGCCGTTTTTCGTTCAGGAATCCCAGGCCTGTTCTATCTTACCGGCTTCAAACTGCGGAGGCGGTTTTCGGAAACGGCGCGTGAGCCATGTCAGGTAAAGGATCCCCAGTGCCGCCCAGATGAGGCCAAGCGTCAGGGACGTCGCTTCGAGGTTTATCCACAGCACGCCGACCGTGACGGCACCAATGAGCGGCAGCAGGAGATAGTGGAACCGATCTTTCCACGTTTTGTTCAGCCCCTTACGCCGCCAGAAATGGTTGTACACCGAGAGATTAACAAACGTAAACGCCACCAGCGCGCCAAAGTTGATCAGCGCCGTCGCGGTCACGAGATCAAAGTACAGGGCCGACAGCGCCACTATCCCAACCATAATGACGTTCAGGGCCGGCGTACGCCATTTCGGATGCACGTAGCCAAACACCCGCTCCGGAAAGACGTTGTCACGTCCCATCACATACAGTAAGCGCGAGACGCTGGCGTGCGAGGCCAGGCCTGAAGCGAGCGTATTCACAAACGTGGTACACAGAAACACCGACTGGAAAAGCTTGCCGCCCACGTACAGCGCGATTTCCGGCAGCGCGGCGTCCGGGTTCTTGAAGCGGGCGATCGTCGGGAAAAAGAGTTGCATGAAAAACGAGGCAACAATGAATATCAGCCCGCCATACAAAGCGGTGAGGAAAATGGCTTTGGGGATCACCCGCGCCGCGTTTGGCGTCTCTTCCGACAGCGTGGTGACCGCGTCAAAGCCGAGGAAAGAGAAGCAGACGATAGTCGCACCGGTAATAATCGGGATCAGGTGAGCGTTCTCGCTGATAAACGGCTGGAGCGACCAGACGGTGCCGACGCCCTCCCCCTTATGCAGTCCGTGCACCACGAGGATGACAAACACCACCATGATGGCGATCTGCACCAGCACAAACAGGGTGTTGAAGTTGGCGACCAGATTCACGCTCTTCAGGTTCGCCAGCGTCAGGATCGTCACAAACCCCACCACCCAGACCCACGGCGGAACTTCAGGGAACAACGCGGAAAGGTAGATCTTCGCCAGCAGCACGTTAATCATCGGCAGGAAGAGATAGTCCAGCAGCGATGACCAGCCGACCATAAAGCCTAAGTGGGGGCCGATCGATTTCTGCGTGTAGGTATACGCAGAGCCCGCTTCCGGGAACTGCCGTACCAGTTTGCCGTAGCTGATGGCGGTAAACATGACGCCAGCCAGCGCCAGGAGATACGAGGCGGGCACGTGGCCGTTGCTGATACCGGACACAATGCCGAAGGTATCAAACACGGTCATAGGAGTGAGGTAAGCCAGCCCCATCATGACAACCTGCCAGAGCTTGAGGGAACTGCGCAGCCGGGTTCTTCCGGCCATGCGCGGCGAGTCAAGAGAGGTGTTAGTCGCCATAAACCATCCCCCCCATGCTTACCGTGGTTTGCAATCGCGCTGTCCTTAACGCAAACCTGCTTAGCAAAGGGGGAAGTTGTAAAGAACACACGCGATCGTACCAGCGCACCGTCTCTGGCTCGCACTCACAGCAGGCGCCTGACTGGCCCCCTTCGCCCTGCGGATAGTTGAACATCTGCATCATTTCCTACCTCGTCACACAGTGTCGTTAAGAAAATCCCTGTGCCGCCTGCGCTCCATAACGCGACTCCCGGGAGATAGCTGGCGTGCCAGCAAACAGTTAGGCCAGGCTCCGCGCAGGCCGTTTGGTGATACGTATGAGATGAAACAAAGCGGCCCCTTACCGGGGCACGTCATCAGGCGTTTTTGAGCATCCACTCAATTTCAGTTTCGGTAATCAGGCGTTCAAACTGCAGTAATTCATCATTTTTGCAGGCGTGATAGACGTGGCAGAAACGTTCGCCCAGCCGCTCGCGAAGGCTATCGTTTTGCATAAATTCCCACAGCGCATCGCTCTGACGAATTGGGAACGGCAGTCCGTCCTGCTCCAGACCATTGCCTTCCACTTCTTCCTGCAGGGGTAAATCGTTATCCAGGCCATGTAAAATACCGGCAAAAATCGCCGCCATCACCAGATACGGATTCGCGTCAGCGCCCGCCACCCGGTACTCGACCCGATGGTTATGGCGATCGCCGCAGGGGATACGCAGGGCAACGGTGCGATTATTGTGTCCCCATGACGCCTGCGTCGGCACGTACATTCCCGGCTGGAAACGACGGTAGGAGTTGACGTTCGGTGCCAGCAGCGCCATGGACGCAGGCATCAGATCGATCATCCCGGCCAGCGCGCGTTTCAGCAGTGCGGAATCCTCGCCGTTGGCGTCTGCGAGCACGTTTTCGCCTCGGTTGTTTTGCATGCTGATGTGGATATGCATCCCGCTGCCCGCATGCTCTTCATACGGCTTTGCCATAAACGTGGCGTGCATCTTATGTTTTTCCGCCATCTGCCTGACAAGACGTTTTAGCGCCAGCGCATCGTCGCAGGCATCGAGCACGTTTTCCGTATGGTGCAGGTTTATCTCAAACTGGCCCGGGGAGGCCTCAGCCACTGCCCCGTCAGCGGGGATCAGCTGCAGCTGCGCCAGTTCGTCAATGTCGTTCAGCACGTCAGCAAAATGGTTAAGATTATCAACCGAGTAGACCTGACTCTGCGTGTTGCGTACGTCGGTGCCCGGCGCGCAGGGTGGCTGCAGATAGCCGTCGGCATCGCGTTTACGGTCAAGTAAATAGAACTCCAGCTCTACCGCTACCACGGGGAACAGACCGCGCTGGCGCAGCTGCTGCCAGAGTCGGTTGAGTACGTTCCGCGGCTCAACGTCAAAGGGAGCGCCATCTTCATCGACCATGGTGAGCTGCACCTGACCAATGTATTCCGGGTCGGCGGCGGACGGTGTCAGGGTGCCCGGTACCGGCACGCAGATGCAGTCCGGCTCGCCGAGCTCCTGCCCCAGGCCCGCCTCTTCCACGACGTTACCCAGAATGTCCATGGCGAAAACCGATGCCGGGAAATAGCAGCCTTTTTCAAGCTTGCTCAGTCCGGCAACCGGGATGCGTTTGCCGCGAAAACAGCCGTTCAGGTCGGTCAGGAGGACATCAATAAACTGGGTGTCAGGATACTTTTCTAAATAGCGCTTCACTTCCTGCGTAAAGGCGCTGCCCCGCCTCTCATCCGTGTGCTGCACAAAGTTCTCAACTTCTACGATATTGGTTTCCATGATTTACCACCGTTTTTGGATTTGCGTTCGCTGCTCTGGACTGTCAAATATAATGTCCACCCTATCGAATCTGTATGCAAATAAATTGTTTGTCAAATGTTAAATTAAGTTTGCAAAAGGCAGATCCCGTTGCTAGATTGAGAAAATATTGAACGAAAAGGCCGTTTTGCAGGCGATAATGGCCTAAATTTAGTCCACTTTGTGAGGGCGATCATGGAAAATATAATGAACAAGCCAGTTATTGGCGTGGTGATGTGTAGAAACAGGCTTAAGGGTCATGAGACCCAGACCCTGCAAGAAAAGTACCTGAATGCCATTATTAACGCGGGAGGCTTACCGATTGCTTTACCGCATGCGCTGGCAGAGCCAGAGCTCCTTACCGCTCTGCTCCCAACCCTGGACGGGATTTACCTGCCGGGCAGCCCAAGTAATGTGCAGCCGCACCTTTATGGTGAAAACGGCGATGAGCCTAACGCCGATCCCGGGCGAGATCTTCTGAGTATGGCGCTGATTGCCGCCGCGCTCGAAAGGCGCATCCCCATTTTCGCCATCTGCCGGGGGCTGCAGGAACTGGTTGTTGCAACGGGAGGGACGCTGTATCGCCGCCTGTTCGAGCAGAACGACCTGCTTGAGCACCGGGAAGATCCTGAACTGCCGGTTGAGCTACAATACGCCCCGTCTCATGAAGTTCAGGTTCAGGAGGGAGGACTGCTGTCTCAATTAATACCAGGCTGTAACACATTTTGGGTAAACTCGTTACACGGGCAAGGTGCACGGACGTTAGGACCACGGCTTCGCGTGGAGGCCCGCTCGACGGATGGGCTGGTCGAGGCGGTCAGCGTTCATGACCACCCTTTTGCCCTCGGTGTGCAATGGCACCCCGAATGGAACAGCAGCGAGTACGCCCTGTCACGTATGTTGTTTGAAGGTTTTATCACCGCCTGTCAAAGCCACATTGCTGAGAAGCAGCGGCTTTGACCACTACCGTAAAGGAAATGCAACTATGAGCGATGACGGACTGGCGCCAGGGAAACGTCTGTCTGAGATCCGCCAACAGCTGGGTCTCTCGCAGCGGCGTGCCGCCGAACTGTCTGGGTTAACACACAGTGCCATCAGCACCATTGAGCAGGACAAAGTCAGTCCTGCCATCAGTACGCTACAGAAGCTGCTGAAAGTTTATGGGCTGTCGCTCTCGGAATTCTTTTCGGAACCGGAAAAACCTGATGAACCGCAGGTGGTTATTAATCAGGAAGACCTTATCGAAATAGGCAGTCAGGGGGTTTCGATGAAGCTGGTTCATAACGGAAATCCGAACCGTACGCTGGCGATGATTTTTGAAACTTACCAGCCTGGAACCACGACCGGAGAGAGGATCAAACACCAGGGTGAGGAGATCGGTACGATACTGGAAGGTGAAATATTGTTGACCATTAATGGCCAGCAATATCACCTGGTTGCGGGGCAGAGCTATGCCATCAATACCGGCATACCGCACAGCTTCAGCAACACCTCGGCAGGCATCTGCCGCATTATCAGTGCCCACACTCCCACCACGTTCTAATTACCACTCAGTCCCGGCGTAAGCGCGCTTACGCCGGGACACATAAAAACGATCGCTGTCGGCATTTAACGGGTTAATTCCCGGGATGCCCCACGGCTTCGTATTGCCTGAAACGGCCATGCCTTTATTTATCTGATTGCGAAAGAAAGGAGTGAATATGCATTTTCAGCACCTGACTTACTGGCAGGATAAAGCAAAAAACAGCGCCATTGAGACCCGGTTATTTATTAACGGCGCCTATTGTGACGCCGCCGATAACACCACGTTTGAAACCGTCAATCCCGCGACCCAGCAGACGCTGGCGAACGTCGCACGGGGCAAGCAGGCGGACGTGGACCGCGCGGTTCAGGCCGCGCGTGAGGTATTTGAGCGCGGTGACTGGTCGCAGGCGTCTCCGGCGCAGCGCAAGGCCGTGCTAAATACGCTCGCCGATTTAATGGAACGCCATAGCGAAGAGCTGGCCTTACTGGAAACGCTGGACACCGGTAAACCCATCCGCCACAGCCTGCGCGACGATATTCCCGGCGCGGCGCGCGCCATTCGCTGGTACGCCGAAGCAGCGGATAAAGTCTACGGCGAAGTGGCGCCTACGGGGCCGGGCGAGCTGGCGATGATCGTGCGCGAGCCCATCGGGGTTGTTGCGGCCATCGTCCCCTGGAACTTCCCGCTGCTGCTGGCCTGCTGGAAGCTGGGCCCGGCGCTGATCGCGGGCAATAGCGTGGTATTGAAACCGTCGGAGAAATCACCGCTTACCGCCCTGCGGCTGGCCGGGCTGGCGAAAGAGGCGGGCCTGCCGGACGGCGTGCTGAATGTGATAAGCGGTTACGGCCACGAAGCGGGCCAGGCGCTGGCACTGCACCCGGAGGTAGAGGTGCTGACGTTTACCGGCTCTACCCGTACCGGCAAGCAGCTGTTGAAGGACGCGGGAGAAAGCAACATGAAGCGCGTCTGGCTGGAGGCTGGCGGCAAGAGCGCCAACATTATCTTTGCCGACTGTCCGGACCTGGACAAGGCCGTGAGCGCGACCGCCGCCGGGATTTTTTACAACCAGGGGCAAGTCTGTATCGCCGGTACCCGCCTGCTGCTCGAAGAGAGCATCGCCGATGAATTCCTGACCAAGCTGAAAGCGCAGGCCCGTCACTGGCAGCCGGGCGATCCGCTCGACCCCGACAGCACGATGGGCATGCTCATCGACGCTGCGCACACCGATACCGTCCACACGTTTATTCGCGAGGGAACCCGGAAAGGCTCGCTGCTGCTGGACGGGCGGGAACAATCATGGCCTTCCGCAGTCGGTCCAACCATTTTTGTCGACCTCGACCCCGCCTCCCCGCTGTGCCGGGAAGAAATTTTCGGGCCGGTGCTGGTCGTCACCCGTTTTAAAACCGAAGAGGACGCCTTAACGCTGGCCAACGACAGTGAATACGGGCTTGGCGCGGCGGTATGGACCCGCGATCTCTCCCGGGCGCACCGCATGAGCCGCCGCCTGAAGGCAGGCTCGGTTTTCGTCAATAACTATAACGACGGTGATATGACCGTTCCCTTTGGCGGCTATAAGCAGAGCGGCAACGGTCGCGATAAGTCCCTGCACGCGCTGGAAAAATTTACCGAACTGAAAACCATCTGGATTGCCCTGGAGCCTCAATCATGACCGAACATACCACCAGCTACTACGCGGCCAGCGCGAACGCGTACGAACCTTTCCCGACGCTTAACGAGTCGATCAGCTGTGACGTGTGCGTGGTGGGCGGCGGCTATACCGGCCTCTCCTCCGCGCTGCATCTCGCCGAAATGGGCTATGACGTGGTGCTCCTTGAAGGAGCGCGCATCGGCTTCGGCGCCAGCGGACGCAACGGCGGCCAGCTGGTTAACTCCTACAGCCGCGATATCGACGTGATCGAGAAAAACTACGGGCCCGATGCCGCCAGAATGCTCGGGAGCATGATGTTTGAAGGCGGGGAAATCATTCGGGAGCGAATCCAGCGCTATCAGATCCAGTGCGACTATCGTCCTGGCGGGCTGTTTGTGGCGCTAAACCATAAGCAACTGGAGACACTGGAGGAGCAAAAAGCCAACTGGGAACGCTACGGCAACACGCAGCTCGAGTTGCTGGACGCCAGCGCCATCCGCCGGGAAGTCGACAGCGAACGCTATACCGGCGCGCTGCTGGACCGCAGCGGGGGGCATATTCATCCGCTGAACCTGGCGATCGGCGAAGCGGACGCCATTCGCCTGAACGGCGGGCGGGTATTTGAACAGTCCCCGGTGACCGCCATTCAGCACACCAGCCCGGCCGTGGTGAGCACGCAGCATGGCCAGGTGACGGCCCGCTACGTGATCGTCGCCGGGAATGCTTATCTGGGCGATAAGATCGAACCGGAACTGGCAAAACGCAGCATGCCCTGCGGCACCCAGGTGGTGACCACCGCCCCGCTGCCGGAAGAGGTCGCCCGCACGCTGATCCCCAATAACTACTGCGTGGAAGATTGTAACTACCTGCTGGATTACTACCGTCTCACCGCCGACAACCGCCTGCTGTACGGTGGTGGCGTCGTCTATGGCGCGCGCGATCCGGACGATGTCGAGCGCCTGGTGATGCCAAAGCTGCTCAAAACCTTCCCTCAGCTGGCAGGCGTCAAAATCGACTACCGCTGGACGGGCAACTTCCTGCTGACCCTGTCGCGTATGCCGCAGTTTGGTCGTCTGGATAAAAACATCTATTACATGCAGGGCTACAGCGGCCACGGCGTGACCTGCACCCACCTGGCCGGACGGCTGATCTCGGAACTGTTGCGCGGTGACGCTGAGCGCTTTGATGCGTTTGCTAATCTTCCGCACTACCCCTTCCCGGGCGGTCGCAGCCTGCGGATTCCATTCACGGCGATGGGCGCGGCGTATTACAGCCTGCGCGATCGTCTTGGCGTATGATCGTTTTCGATAAAAGGGTATCTGATATGAGTAACCAGGAATTTCATCAGCGCAGACTTTCTGCCACCCCGCGCGGCGTTGGCGTAATGTGTAATTTCTTTGCCCGCTCGGCGGAGAATGCCACGCTTACCGACGTGGAAGGCAACGACTATATTGATTTCGCCGCCGGGATCGCGGTACTGAATACCGGCCATCGACATCCTGAACTGGTGGCCGCGGTGGAAAAACAGCTTCACCAGTTCACCCACACGGCCTACCAGATTGTGCCGTATGAAAGCTACGTTTCATTAGCCGAAAAACTTAACGAGCTGGCCCCGGTGCAGAGCCCGGCCAAAACGGCGTTCTTCACAACGGGCGCGGAGGCGGTGGAAAATGCCATTAAAATCGCCCGGGCCCACACCGGCAGACCGGGTGTGATTGCCTTCGGGGGCGGTTTTCACGGCCGAACCTATATGACCATGGCGTTAACCGGCAAGGTCGCGCCTTACAAGCTCGGATTTGGTCCCTTCCCGGGGTCGGTTTATCACGTGCCGTATCCCTCCGAGCTGCACGGCATCACGACGCAGGATGCCATCACGGCGATAGAACGCCTGTTCAAAGCAGATATTGAGGCGAAACAGGTGGCGGCGATTATTTTTGAACCCATTCAGGGTGAAGGCGGATTCAACGTCGCCCCGCCAGAGCTGGTGGCCGCCATCCGCCGCATCTGTGATGAGCACGGGATCGTGATGATCGCCGACGAAGTGCAGAGCGGCTTCGCCCGTACGGGTAAGCTGTTTGCCATGGAACACTACTCGGACAAACCCGACCTGATGACGATGGCTAAAAGCCTGGCAGGCGGAATGCCGCTGTCCGGCGTGGTGGGTCGCGCCGAAATCATGGATGCGCCGGCTCCCGGCGGCCTGGGGGGAACCTATGCCGGCAACCCGCTTGCGGTGGCCGCCGCGCACGCGGTGCTGAAGATTATCGACAACGAGTCGCTGTGCGCGCGCGCCCGTCAGCTGGGCGATCGGCTGAAAGCCACGCTGGAGGAGATTCAGGGCACCTTCCCTGCGCTCGTGGCGATAAGGGGAAGAGGATCGATGATCGCGGCGGAGTTTTTTGATCCCGAGAGCCGTGAACCTTCAGCCGCCATCGCGCAGGCGATCCAGCAAAAGGCGCTCGCTCAGGGCCTGCTGTTATTGATCTGCGGCCAGTACGGCAACGTGATCCGCTTCCTTTATCCGCTGACCATTCCGGATGCCCAGTTCAACCAGGCGCTGGCGATCCTGCAACAGGTTATGCGCGATAAGTCCTGAGTGCCCACCGAAAACCGTCTCCCGGAATGCCGGGGACGGTTTCAACGGAGGAGATCTGCACAGATTTCCTCCGCGTGGGAAATGTTGGGGAATTTGGTCTGTTTCATTGTATGCTCCCTGAAACACATCCCCGGCATGAGGAAATAAGAATTGGAAAAAACATCAGCCTATCAGTCACTTGTGAAAACCTTCCAGCGCCTCTCCCGCTTCTCGCACCTCTCCTCCATCGCCAGCTGGGACATGTTCACCATGATGCCGCCCGGCGGCAGCGCCGCGCGCGGCGAGGCGCTGGCGGAAATGAGCGTCCTGCAGCACCAGCTCCTGACCGATAAAAAAGTCGGCGACCTGTTAGCCGCGGCGGCAGGGGAAGATCTGAATGACGTCGAACAGGCCAACCTGCGGGAAATGACGCGCCACTATCAGCAGGCCTCGCTGCTGCCGGAAACGCTGGTGGAAGCCAAATCCCTGGCGGGCAGCAGGTGTGAACATGCCTGGCGTACACAGCGTCCCGCTAACGACTGGCAGGGTTTTTCCGCCAACCTGAAAGAGGTGGTCAAACTCAGCCGTGAAGAGGCGCGCCTGCGGGCGGAAGCCAAAGGCTGTACGCCGTACGATGCGTTACTGGATATTTTTGAACCCGACATGACCAGCGCCCGTCTGGACGTGCTGTTCGGCGACATGAAGTCCTGGCTGCCGGACCTGCTGGCAAACGTCGTGGAAAAACAGGCTCAGCGATCGTTTGTTCCTCCTCAGGGGCCTTTCCCGACGGCAACACAGCGTGAACTGGGCCTGGAAGCCATGAAGATGCTCGGCTTCGATTTTAACAGCGGTCGCCTCGACGTAAGCGCGCACCCGTTCTGCGGCGGCGTACCGGAGGACGTGCGCATCACCACGCGCTATGACGAGGATGAACTGCTCAGCGCGCTGTTTGGCGTGATCCACGAAACCGGACACGCGCGCTACGAACAAAACCTGCCGCGCGCGTGGGCAGGACAGCCGATTGCGCTGGCCCGCTCAACCGCGATCCACGAATCCCAGAGCCTGTTCTTTGAGATGCAGCTGGGACGAAGTGAAGCCTTCCTCAAGCATCTTCTCCCTGCGGTGCATGCCCGCTTTGGCAGCCAGGCGGCGTTCAGCGAAGAGAACTTTATCGCCTGGAACCAGCGCGTGAAGCCGGGCTATATCCGCGTCGATGCGGACGAAGTGAGCTACCCGGCGCACGTGGTGCTGCGCTATGAGATTGAGCGGTCGCTGATCAACGGCGAGATCGAAGTGGACGATATCCCTGCCCTGTGGGACGAGAAAATGCAGGCCTGGCTCGGGTTATCCACCAAAGACAACTACCGCAACGGCTGTATGCAGGATATTCACTGGACCGACGGCGGTTTTGGCTACTTCCCGTCGTATACGCTGGGGGCCATGTATGCCGCACAGTTGTTCCACGCCGCGAAAACGGCGCTTCCGGGCCTGCAGGCCTCCATCGCTGAGGGCGATTTTTCTGCACTCTTTGAGTGGCTGCGTCAGAACATCTGGCAGCACGGCAGTCGCTTCAGTACGTCGCAGTTAATCACCCAGGCGACGGGCGAGGATCTGAACATCCGTTACTTCCGCGAACATCTGACCGCCCGCTATTTGTAATCTGTTTGGGCGGGGATGAGGGACCTCAGGTAAATTTTTTAAGCAGAAGCGATACAGATTTTCGAAGCGTAATGATTGCCCCGCAGCGATGCCCTGGTCCGGCTGTAAATCGCTGAGGCGTTTCCTGCAGGCCGGGGCGAGGCGCATGGATGCGCCGAGAGGGCGGGCTTTACAGGGACGTTACCTCCGCCCGTCCCCGATAAGCCGGAAGGAATTAGCCGAAGGTACCGCGCAGCGGCGATTTACCGCCGGGAGCCCGGGTTGCCAGGGCGGCGGCGATTGAGCCGCCCTGGCACGTTCACAGGTTATGCCCCTACAGAGTAGCAAGGAACATGAAGTGAACGGAATGACCACTACAGCCGTATGTTCCCCCTCACCCCAGCCCTCTCCCTCAATGGAGAGTGGGCCGTCTGTGCTAGCCCCCCGGCAATGTACATATGGTTACACGCCGATACCAATCACTCACGGAAACCCCGAGTTTACAGGGATATAGTTATTTCAACGGCCCCGCAGTGGGGTTAAATGAAAAACCAAATTCGAGGGTATGAGAATGAATAAAGTATTAGCTCTGGTTGTTGCCGCTGCTATGGGTCTGTCTTCTGCTGCATTTGCTGCTGACACTACCGCAACTGCTGCACCGGCTGCCGCACCTGCTGCAACCACCACCGCAGCCCCAGCAAAAGCGGTTCATCATAAGAAACACCACAAAGCTGCAGCGAAAAAAGAAGCCGCTGCACCTGCAACCGCAGCACCAACCGAGCAGAAAGCGCAGGCTGCCAAAAAGCACCACAAAAAAGCCGCTAAACCGGCTGTAGAGCAGAAAGCGCAGGCCGCTAAAAAGCACCACCACAAAAAAGCCGCTAAACCCGCTGTAGAGCAGAAAGCGCAGGCTGCTAAAAAGCACCACCACAAAAAAGCCGCTAAACCGGCTGTAGAACAGAAAGCTCAGGCTGCTAAAAAGCATCACAAAAAAGCAGTAAAACACGAAGCTGCTAAACCAGCTGCACAGCCAGCTGCGTAAGAGTACAAGCTAAACCGTGCCCTTCGGGGCACGTTGGTAAACCGGCGCCGAACCGGAACAGGTTCCGCGCCGTTTTTTTATCCGGAGGGCGTATGCTGCGACGCTATCGGTTTGAGCTGATTCTGATCCTGCTTATTTTATGCGCGCTCATCGCCAGCCACTTTTATCTTTCCTGATTGTAGCACGCTGATTTTACTCCCACTTTAGCGCTGTCCCGTCTATAGTATTTTCATAGGGTTCACTTTTAATAATCATAATTACCCCCACCAGAGTGTGATATGCGTAAATCTGTTGTGTTGTTACTGGGAACGTTTGGTCTTTTTTCTGGATTCTCACATGCGGATGATGGCGGTGATGACACCATTAGCGCGAAAGAGCTAAAGACGCTTTTTTTCGGTCATGACGATCGCACGCGCGTCGCCGATCCCACCCAGGCGCCTTGGGATGCTATAGGTCAACTGGAAACCGCCAGCGGTAACTTATGTACTGCGACGCTGATTACCCCACAGCTTGCCCTGACGGCAGGCCACTGTCTGTTAACGCCGCCAAACGGCAAGCCGGATAAAGCGGTGGCCTTGCGGTTTGTGTCGCAAAAAGGCACCTGGCGCTATGAAATTCACGGCATTGAAGGCCGGGTCGATCCGTCTCTCGGCAAACGCCTGAAACCGGATGGTGACGGCTGGATCGTGCCACCGGCGGCCGCCTCATGGGACTTTGGCCTCATCGTTTTACGCTACCCCCCTTCCGGCATTACGCCGCTGCCGTTATTTGACGGCGACAAAGACGCCCTCACCGCCGCGCTGAAAGCCGCCGACCGGAAGGTGACGCAGTCCGGCTATCCTGTCGACCATCTGGATACGCTTTACACGCACTCCGACTGTATTGTGACGGGCTGGGCGCAAACCAGCGTACTCTCGCACCAGTGCGATACGTTGCCGGGTGACAGTGGCTCACCGCTGATGCTGAAAACAGATAACGGCTGGCAGTTGATCGGTGTGCAGAGTTCTGCACCGGCGGCGAAAGATCGCTGGCGCGCAGATAACCGGGCCTTGTCCGTGACCGGTTTTCGCGACAAGCTGGAAGCGCTGGCACAGCAGTAAATCAGCATCGTCTGACCTGATGTAATGCCCTGATTGACTCAATCGGCATCGGCTGGCTGAACCAAAAACCCTGCAGTTGATCGCAGCCAGCCAGCCGCAGCAGTTTCATTTGTCTTTCGGTCTCGACCCCTTCGGCGACCACCGCCATCCCCAGCGCGTTGGCGATCCGCACCGTGCCGCTTACCAGCGCGGCCGCCTGTTCATCGTTGTCCACCAGCCCGGCCAGCGATTTATCAATCTTGATGGTGTCGAAGTTAAAACGCCGCAAATAGCCAATGCTGGAATAGCCGGTGCCAAAGTCATCCAGCGCCACCGCGGTGCCCAGCGCTTTAAGATTGGCTATCGCCATGCGGGCACGCTCCGGGTTTTCCAGCACATAGGACTCCGTGACCTCCAGTTGCAGTCGGTTAGCAGGGAAATGAGTGGTCTCCAGCACGCTGGCCACTTTGTCTTCGAAGGCGGGATCGCGGAATTGCGCGGGAGAAATGTTAACGGAAAGCGTTAAGTCACCGTACGGCTGGAGATCCTGACAGGCGCGCTGCAGCACAAACTGGCCCAGCTTGTAAATCAGACCGCTGGTCTCCGCAATGGCGATGAAGGTATCCGGGCCCAGCGGCCCGTCCGGGCGACGTGGCCAGCGGACCAGCGCTTCGACACTGCTCATTTTCTGGCTGCGGGCGTCAATAATCGGCTGATACCAGACCTCAAACTCATCGCGCTCCAGACCGTTACGGATCTGATTTTCAATCGCCAGCTTGCGCTCCCGGGCGCTGTTCAGCTCGGCGTCGTAGTGGGTGATACGCCCTTTCCCGCTCATTTTGGCATGGTACATGGCAATATCGGCGCGGCGAAACAGCTCGGAGCTGGTGCATTCAATCAGGGTTCCGCTGGCGATACCGATACTGGCGCCGATATGGATCGTGCGTTCCCCCAGCTGAATCGGGGTGGTGAGAAAATCCAGCACCGAAACGGCAAAGGCGGTGGCCTGTGTTTCTGCCTCATCACCGCCGATGGTCATGGCAAACTCATCCCCGCCCATACGCGCCAGCATTCCCCCCGGCGGCACGCGTTCACTCAGCGTTTTCGCAATCGCCACAATGAGATCGTCTCCCACGCTGTGTCCGTAGATGTCATTCACGTCTTTAAAACCATCCAGATCGATAAACACCACGCTTTTGACGTCGATATCGCCGCGTAGACTCACCCGATCCAGCGCTTCGATGAGCGCTCGTCGGTTCGGCAGATGGCTTAGCCAGTCCGTTCTCGCCACCAGACGCGCCTGGCTTTCTCCTCGCGCAAGCTTGTACAGCCCCACGCTGCTCACCAGAATAAAGAGCAGGATCAGGGCCGATGCCAGCACAACAATCTGCGTGATATCAGAGGATGCCGCCCGGGCGGCCTGCGCCCCCGGAAGCCGTGCCTGCCAGTTAAGATAGCCCAGCTGCTCCCCTGCCGAACTGCGCAGCGGCATACTCATTTCGTTAATTTTTTCCGGCGTAAAGTGCAGATTATCGATCTGAAAGGTCGCCCCCAGGTCGGCTAAGATTCTGGCGTTCAGATGACGGGTGATCACCAGATAGCGGCGCGTTTCGTCGGTCACCTGTAATCTTCCGACCATTGGGCGAATCAGCCCAATGCCCACAAAGGCGACGCCGCTTCGCGTTTTGCTGATCCCGGCATAGATATTTTTGTCGCTTGATAAGGCGCGCGCGTGCTGAGCAATCAGGGCTTTCAGCCCCTTACCGAAAAAATCGAGATTCGTCTCCTGAAAAGGCTGACTTTGAAACGATCCCCAGATGACATTGAAATGCTCATCAAGCACGAAGGTGCCATCATAGAGGTTGTTGATTTTAAAGCCGGCGCCCCAGGTGTTATACAGCCAGTCGGTATCGAGCGTGGGACGGTAGGCCTCCCGCACCGCATCGTCCCAGACGGCGTTATCCAGCACCAGCGAGGAGACGCGGTTAACCGATGTCTGAATGGCCCCCTGCACGGAAAGCGCCGTGCGGTGTTCATCAATTTCATTGGTTTTGGTGCTGATAAGATGCAGGGAAAGATAGAGGAGTGCGACGACGGAGATGATTAAGCCGATGCCCGCCATAAAGACCATGGCAAACAACGTTCTCGCGGTGGGAATATTGCGCCAGCTTAATGTGCGATACATCAGCCATCCTCTTTAAGGTTTTGCTTTTCTAAGCGTAATACAGGCAGCGAATTTCGCTGCCTGTAAAGGATGGCTTTATGAACGTCAGGCAAGTTTTATCATAATCATACCTGCAAGCAGCAAGATGAGTCCCATCCAGCCCTTGTTATTTAAACGCTGACCGAAAAGCACCCAGCCTGCAGCCAGCGTCGCGGCGATACCAAAACCGCCCCACAACGCATAGGCGACCGAAAGATCGATTCCTTTTACCGCCTGGGACAGCGCGCTGAACGCCCCCAGAACCGCGGCAATCGACATCAGGCCGTAGAATTTACGGCGAAAACCATCGGAGAATTTCAGCAGAACGTTCGCCAGAATTTCCAGCACGATGGCGAACCCCAGCCAGGCCGCATGAACCCACTCAAACTGTTGCATGGTTCTGCTCCTTCTGCACTTTAGACGGCTTACGGGTACCTGATTTAATCAGCACAATACCCGCGACCAGCGTCGTTAACCCGGCGACCTTCATTGTTGTTAATGTTTCGTCAAATATCAGCACGCTGAACAGCGTAATCAACAAAATACCGATCCCTTCCCACAGGGCATACGCGACGCCCAGCGCAATTTTTTTCACCGCGAACGAGAGGAAAATATACGAAAGCGAAATCATCACCAGCATCAAAATAAAACCGGTGTTGCCATCGCTGACGCTAGCCCACTTCATCGACAGCGTGCCGGTAATTTCAGCGATAATAGCCAGGGCTAATAAAATCCAGTAAAACATGTTTTTCTCCTGCTTGAGAATATAATCCATCGTGGCCTGCTGCGTGCAGCAAACCCAAAAATACGAATTGAAATCAGTCAGCTAAGCGCTTAGCGCCAGCTCAGGCAGAAGAAATGACTATAGTGCGGTGCGCCAGTGTTGCTCACCAGAAAGCAGGCAGAAAGAGGTGGAGTATACAGCAGTATTGTTTGAAGAGTACGTCCTGAACATATTGTCCATAAAATTACAATTATCCGCGTTGTTGCTTCTCGTCTTTGCGGATGAAAATTGTCCTCGGTAGTTAAACACACCGAATTTGTACCATAAGCCAGGATTTTACTCAAAGTCTTTGCAATTCTTTACCCACTCCGTTTGATTTTGGTTAGTTTATTGCAATGCCTTTCACCTTTATTATAAATATAAAGAAAATTTCGGAGTCACCATGGCTAAACCCATCATTACCCTGAACGGGTTAAAAATTGTCATCATGCTGGGCATGCTGGTGATCATATTGACAGGCGTGCGCTTTGCCGCCGACATTATTGTGCCCTTTATTCTGGCCCTTTTTATTGCGGTGATCCTCAACCCGCTGGTTCAGCGCATGACGCGGCTACGCATCCCACGCGTGCTGGCCATCACGCTGCTTATCAGCATCATTATTGTGGCGATGGTACTGCTGGTGGCTTATCTGGGAACCTCGCTCAATGAACTGGCGCGAACGCTGCCGAAATACCGCTCTTCGCTGGCAATACCGCTGCTGCAGCTGGAGCCCTGGCTGCAACGCGCGGGTATCGAAGTCTCGGTTGAAGAACTGCTGAAATATATCGACCCCAATGCGGCGATGACGATCGTCACCAGCCTGCTGGCTCAGCTTTCCAATGCCATGACCTCCATTTTCCTGCTGTTTTTAACGGTGGTGTTTATGCTGCTGGAGGTGCCGCAGCTTCCTGCAAAGCTGCAGCAGATAATGGTCCGTCCGGTCGAAGGAATGGGGGCGATTCAACGCGCGCTGGACAGCGTCTCCCGCTATCTGGTGCTGAAAACGGCCATTAGCCTGGTGACAGGCGTTGTCGTCTGGGTGATGCTTCTGGCGCTGGACGTCCGCTTTGCATTCGTCTGGGGGTTACTGGCGTTTGCGCTTAACTACATTCCCAACATCGGCTCCGTGCTGGCGGCGATCCCCCCTATTCTTCAGGTGCTGGTTTTCAGCGGGCTTTATGACGCGCTGATCCTGCTGGCCGGATACCTGGTCATCAATCTGGTGTTCGGTAACATACTGGAACCCCGCATGATGGGCCGGGGTCTGGGGCTGTCCACGCTGGTGGTCTTTTTGTCCCTGATATTCTGGGGCTGGCTGCTCGGGCCCGTCGGGATGCTGCTCTCCGTTCCGCTCACCATCATCGTCAAGATTGGTCTGGAGCAGACGGCGGGCGGGCAAAGTATCGCCGTGCTGCTGAGCGATATGAGCCATCACTAGCCGTCATTCCGCCATCGACAGGAGGGGCTTGCGGGTCCTTCCACCTTCACGATAAGCGCTGAGCGCCCTTCGCCACTCTGCCAGCGGGTACACCGTAACGTCGCTGTACTCACTGTCGGGTAACCTCAGCCAGATGCGACCGAACTCCGCGCGCCACGCCTCAACGCTGAGCGCATCCAGACCGTTTCGGATATGGAACCACACCACACGCGGCGCAGGCCGCCGTTGTGTGAAGGTTTGCCCGGAGAGCAGCCCGTAGCAGACAAACATGCCCTGCTCGGGCATCACGCTGAGGATCGTTTCCGCAAGCGGCCCGCCGGTGGCATCGTAGACGATATCGCTACGGGCGGCGACGGTGCCGATTCTGTTTGCGTCATGCTGTGCGACAGGCGTGATGCCCATCGCCTCCAGCCGTTCAGCATGCACGGCAGAACGGTGAATGCCATACACCGCTTCCGCCCCCGCCTGACGCGCCCACTGCCCCAGCAGAATGGCGCAATCCGATCCGGCAGCCGTGAGCAAGACCCGCTTTCCACGCGGCGGGTAGCGGGTCAGCATCATCTGCGCCGCCAGCGGGTTAATATAGGCCCGCGCGGCCAGATGTGCGTCGACGGTGTCCGGAACGGGTATCGCATACTCTGCCGGGCAATCCACATAGCGCTGCCAGGTGCCCTGACCGCGCAGCGGCAGGACGCGCTGCCCCACCAGATGCTTAAACGAGGCGGGCGCCTCGGTGACAACACCGACACCTTCATACCCCGCGACCGCCGGTAACGGGGTTCTGTGGCGATAGGCACCGGTGATGGGGATAAGATCGGACGCGTTGACCGGAGAAAACAGCATCCGCACGCGGAGCTGTCCCGGCGCAAGCGCGCCCGGCGGCGCGGTTTCAGGTTGCAGAACAGATTCTGGCTCGCCAAACCGGCGATACCAGAGGGCCAGATTTTCCATTACGATCTCAAGGCTGATAGCGGAACTACTCGCGCCAGCCCATTGCCGGTGCGACATGTTTGAGAATAGACTCAATCACGTGCGCATTATAATCCACACCCAGCTGGTTCGGCACGGTCAGTAAGAGCGTGTCCGCCTCGGCAATCGCCTCGTCCTTTTTCAGCTGTTCAACCAGCTTTTCCGGCTCCGCGGCATAGCTGCGCCCGAAGATGGCGCGCGTTTTCTCATCAAGATAACCCACGCTATCGCTGTCGTTGCGGCTGGCCCCGAAATACATCCGGTCACGGTCGTCCATCAGAGCAAAAATACTGCGGCTGACCGACACCCGCGGCTCACGCGTATGCCCCGCCTCTTTCCAGGCCTGACGGTACGCACGGATCTGTTTTGCCTGCTGAATATGGAACGGCTCACCGGTTTCATCGTCCTTCAGCGTTGAGCTTTGCAGGTTCATGCCCAGTTTTGCGGCCCACACGGCCGTCGCATTGGAACCCGCCCCCCACCAGATACGCTCGCGCAGCCCTTCTGAATAAGGCTCCAGGCGCAGCAGCCCCGGCGGATTCGGGAACATGGGCTGCGGGTTCGGTTTGGCAAACCCTTCCCCACGCAGCACCTCAAGCAGCACCTCGGTATGACGACGCGCCATATCAGACTCGTTTTCCCCTTCCTGCGGGACATAGCCGAAATGACGCCAGCCATCAATAACCTGCTCCGGGGAGCCACGGCTGATGCCCAACTGCAGGCGACCACCGGAAATCAGGTCCGCCGCGCCCGCATCTTCAGCCATGTACATCGGATTTTCATAGCGCATATCAATCACGCCGGTGCCGATTTCGATGGTCTTCGTTTTTGCGCCAATGGCGGCCAGCAGAGGGAACGGCGAGCTAAGCTGTCGCGCGAAGTGATGCACGCGGAAATAGGCGCCGTCTGCCCCCAGCTCTTCAGCCGCCACGGCTAAATCGATGGACTGCAGCAGCGTGTCAGCCGCTGAGCGCGTGCCGGACTGCGGCGAAGGCGTCCAGTGACCAAACGATAAAAACCCGATCTTTTTCATAACTCTGTGTCCTGATAATGCATTGCGTTCTGTCCACTTTACGCATTACCCGGTAAGAATAAATGCCGTTTATTTAACGGAATGATTCAAATAAATTGATTGAAATAGTTTCATGTCCCTCAGGTAAAAACCCGTTGGTTATCCGTTTGAATTAACGTTACTACTATAGGTCGGGACCTTTCACACTGGATAAAAAATGAAAAGACGCTATGTTGTGGCGGATGTTTTTACTGACACGCCGTTTCTGGGTAATCCTGTTGCCGTCGTACTCGATGCGGAGGGCATGAGTAAAGCACAAATGCAGCAGGTCGCCGTTGAGTTTGGTTACAGCGAAACGACGTTTGTGCTGCCGCCAGACAATCCATCCAATACAGCACGCGTCCGAATTTTTACGCCCTCGCGCGAGATCCCCTTCGCCGGGCACCCGAATGTGGGAACCGCCTACGTGCTCGCTCATCACACTGCGATGAATGATCAGCACCTGCCTGATACACTGCGCTTCGAGGAAATCGCTGGCCTGGTGCCCGTGCGCCTGCTGCGTGACAACGATACGGTGACTGGCGCAGAACTCCTGGTGCCAGAGGCACTCTCCTGCCGCTCTGAAGTTAGCCCGGAAAACGTGGCTGCCTGCTTGTCCCTGAACGCAGAAGATATCCGTACCGAGGTACATATGCCCGTCGTCGCGTCGGTGGGTCTGCCCTTCCTGATAGCCGAGCTGGCCTCTCGCGAGGCGCTCCGTCGATGCGTGCCCAATTTACAGGGTTTTCGTGCAACGTTACCGCTGGACGGTGCAGTTTCACTCTATGCCTATACCCTGGATTCAGATTCCGATGCGCCCTGCGATGTGCAAGCACGCATGTTTACGCCCCGAATGACGGAAGATCCTGCAACAGGCAGCGCGACTGCCGCTGTTACGGCGCTACTGGCATTACACCGTGATAAAACGACGCTTGACCTGACAGTCAGTCAGGGGGTCGATATGGGACGAGCAAGCGTACTGTTCACGGGATACGATGCCACCTCAGGAAAGGCGGTGGTTCGCGTCGGCGGAAAATGCATAATTACGCTTGAAGGCACATTCTCACTCTAACGGAGGAAGCGTATATACATTTACAGTGCCTGATGAGATATATTGGCTCACTATTTTTATGACAGGTAAAACCGGCAATGGCTTTGATCCCCAAAAACTACGCGCGGCTGGAAAGCGGCTATCGCGAAAAAGCATTAAAAATCTATCCATGGGTGTGTGGACGCTGCTCGCGCGAGTTTGTCTATTCCAATCTGCGTGAACTCACGGTTCACCATATCGATCACGACCATACCAATAACCCGGAAGATGGCAGCAACTGGGAGCTGTTGTGCCTGTTTTGCCACGATCACGAGCATTCGAAATACACCGAAGCAGATCAGTACGGCACCACCGTGGTGGCCGGGGAAGATGCGCAAAAAGACGTGGGCGTTGCCACGTTTAACCCGTTTGCCGATTTAAAGGCGATGATGGATAAGAAGAAGTAATCCTCTCTCCCCCCTCGCTCACATCGTGCTCTGCGAATTTAAAATGTCCAGGTGATAGCGGCGGTTGCAGACCCCTCATTGCGCCGCATCACGATCGGGCTTTCATTGGCATGGTCGCCAAGCCAGGTATAGTCCGCGCTGAGGACCGTCCCCCAGTGAGCATCGAACTGATGGCTCCAGGTCAGGCTGGTGTCGACGCCATAAAATCCACCCGGCGCAGCATAGCGGCGATAGCCGGTGCGGCGGCTCTGCTGCTCACTGACGCCATACCAGGTATTCATATAACGGCTGTCGCCAAACAGGGCCGCAGACTGAAAGGCTATCGTGTCCTGGTTATTTTGTACCGGGATCAGCGTAACGGAGGCCTGATAGCTTGCCCCCTGATTGTCGGTTAACGGCAGCGTCGTTTTACCTTCCATGCTCAACCATGGCGCGGCCTGCCAGCCGACGGCAAGGCCGGTATTCAGGGTGGCATTAATGTCCCCCATCCCTTTCAGGTTGTTTGCACCCTCACGCCAGCCAGAATTTTTATCAGCCCTTCCGGGGTCGTAGCCCAGCGTATGTTCGAAATACCAACCGCTGTCGTTTTGCAGGTCATATCCCACCCCTTTTTGTGCATCAACAAAGAAAGCGCCTTTGCGTCCCTGCAGCACAGGAACCACCTGCCACACCTGCTTGTCTGAGCCTGAGTAACGCGGGGCATATTGCCCTCCCAGCCCGACGGTTAAGGAATCGGACGCGGTGCCATCATCCGCCTGCGCGACGGATGCCAAGACCATCAGAAGCGGGACGGACATATACAGGACTTTTTTTATCGCTATCATACTGCTCTCCTTACAGACGCTGGCGTCTCCTGAGACAGGGACAGCCATACAATGTTGGCGCAGTATGATTTGGCTGAATCAATGAATCGTCGGGATAGTGTTAAGAAATGGTCAAGGTGAACGGATGTTATCCAGAAGAGTACTGATTATTGAAGATGACGCCGACGCGGCTGGCGTGCTCGAAGCCTATTTACGGCGTGAAAATTACGACGTGACCATTACCGGGGACGGTCTTTCCGGGCTGGATATGGCGCAGCGGTGGAAGCCCGACCTCATCCTGCTGGACGTAATGCTGCCGGGACTTAACGGCACCGAGGTGCTAGCAGGTCTGCGTCGTAAAAGCGATGTGCCGGTGATCATGGTCACGGCCATGGGGGATACTCCCGATCGCATTGGTGCCCTGCGTTACGGTGCCGATGATTACGTTGTGAAGCCATATCATCCGGGCGAAGTGGTGGCGCGGGTGCAGGCGGTGCTGCGGCGCAGCAGTAAAAAAGAGACAGAGGAAAAGATCCTTCGCTGGCAAACGCTGGCGGTGGATGTCGCCGCCATTGTGGCGTGCGTGGACAACGGCGACGACACGCCTGTGATGCTCGATCTTACGCCAACGGAATTCTCGCTTCTGGCAACGCTGCTGCGCTCGCCTGCGCACCCGTTCTCCCGCCAGTATTTACTGGAACACTGTTTGCCGGAAAGCGAGGCGCTGGAGCGCGTGGTGGACACCCATATTTATAACCTGCGTAAAAAACTCGAAGCGGTGGGTATTTCCGGCGTGCTGATCAACGTGCGCGGCGTGGGTTACAGGTTCAGACAGCCATGATAAAAAATCGGCACGCCTCTCTGTGGCGCTGGATTTGCGCGCGCATCTTAGCGCTGGCCATCGGCAGCGTGATCGTCATTGCCACCTGCATGTGGCTGCGCTATGCGGTCCAGAACTACTGGATCATGGGCAGGATGCCGCCAGCGGTCCGGCAGGAGTTTCTGACGCTCAGCCAGAACCCGCAGGCCAACCCGGCCCGCTTCCACTCGATTGTGGACACCTGGTGGGGCCTGAGCTATTCCACGCCGTCCATCGCCTCAGCGGACTGGGTCACGGTGGCCCTGCTGGTGCTGGTGATGATCCCGTTTATTGTGGTGATGGGGCTCAAACACGCCCGCCCGCTGGCACTGCAGTTCAGCCGACTTCGCGATGCGGCAAAGGATGTCGCCGAAGGTCAGTTTGGCCGTCAGGCTGAGCTGATCAAAGATGCACCGGCAGAAATGGTCAGCTTTGCGACCGACTTTAACTCTATGACGGGACAACTTGCCCGCTATGAGAAAGAGCTCCGCGCCTCGCACGTCGCGATGGCGCACGAGCTGCGCTCGCCCCTGACGGCCGCCATCGGGCGTCTGCAGGGCATGTTAGACGGCGTGTTTGATGCCAGCCCGGCGCAGCTGGGCATGGTGATGAAACAGCTCCAGCACCTCAACCGCCTCACCGATGAACTCCACCTTCTCTCTTTGGCAGACGCGGGTAACCTTGTGCTGGAGGACCAGCCGTTCTGTCTGGATGAGCTGATTCAGGAGCGGGCTGCCTGGATCATGCCCCAGGCGGATGCGCATCATTTCAGGATAACGCTGCGTAACCCGCACACCAGCCCCTTCCGGGGCGATGCGTTCCGTATGGGACAGGTCGTTACCATCCTCATGGAAAATGCGCTACGTTACGGACGCGAAGGCGGCCACCTTGAGGTGGCTCTGCATTACGCCAGCGGGCATTACATCCTCGAATTCACCGATGACGGGCCGGGCGTGTCGCCTCAGTTCCTACCGGAAATGTTTAAACGCTTTAGCCGCGAGGAGCAGTCCCGCGCGCGGCATTCCGGCGGCAGCGGCCTTGGTTTGTCCATCGCTCGGGCGATTTGCCAGGCGCATGGGGGAGAGATTAGCGCGTCATTACCGGAAACCGGCGGCCTCGCGGTGTGCATTTTGTTGCCCTGGCATCCGTCCGATAATGAAAATCTCCACTCTTGATAAAGCCTTGACAGAACATCGAATCTTTCTCGACGTAGCGCGCATTTAATAACGCCATTCCCTTTATGGAGCGGCGTTATGTCAGACGAATTTTTTCTCTCCCTCCGCCACTGCCTGCATCATTTGTACGGCGTGGCGCGCACCCTTTCCTGGCTGCATTTTCTTCCCCTGGCCCTGCTTGCGCTGGCGATTTTTCCGCTGACCGGCTGCGGTGATAAACACGAAAACAAACCTGACCCAGTGCGTAAGGTACGCTACGTCGTCGTTGGCACCGCCCACTCCCTTCCCGCGCTGGAAAGAACCGGTGAGATCCATGCCCACGATGAAACGACCCTGAGCTTTCGCACCGGAGGCCGGATACTGACGCGTAGCGTTGATATTGGCGACCGGGTCACTGCCGGACAGCTGCTGGCCACGCTTGATAATACGACCGGGCAAAACCAGCTCGACAGCGCCGCGGCCGACTATGAAGGCGCCAAAGCCTCAGCCCAGGTCGCCGCGCTTAACGTCAGTCGCATGCAAAAGCTTATGCCAACAGGCGCGATAGCCCGCACGCAGCTCGACAGCGCCCGGGCTGACTGGCTTGTCGCTCGCGCGCGCTTAAAAAGCAGCGAGGCCGCATGGCGAAATGCCCGCGAAAGTCTCGGCTGGACGCGCCTGATCGCCCCACAAGCGGGCGTCATCACAGCCGTGAGCGCCTCTGCGGACCAGGTTGTCAGTGACGGTCAGTCCGTGCTGACGCTGGCGACCGGGGAAGCCCGCGACGTGGCGTTTGACATTGCCGCGCCCGATGCGATCCCGACTCTGGATAAAGCGGTTTTGCAGGTTTCCCTCCTCAGCGACCCGTCGGTGCAGGCGTCTGCCGTACTGCGGGATATCACCCCGCAGGCCGATCCTCAGACCCGCACGTGGCGCGTCAGAGCTACCCTGCAAAACCCGCCGGAGGCCATGGCGCTGGGCGCCAGCGTCACCGTGACGTTGCCCTCCGACGCCCCGCACGGGTACGCGCTTCCCGCGTCGGCGCTGACCCGCGTCGGCGACAAACCGGCCGTTTTCGTCATTACCCCGCGGTCGCAGGCGCAGCTGCGCGTGGTGGTGCCCGTCGGCTATACGGCCTCCTCCGTCATGATTGCCTCCGGCCTTGAGCCCGGCGACAGGGTGATTACGGCGGGCGTGAGCACATTACGATCCGGCGAGGCGGTGATGGCCGGAGAGGTTCAGCCATGAATACAGGATCGGAAACCAAATTTAACCTCTCTGCCTGGGCGCTGAAGAACCAGCAGATGGTCAGCTTTTTCATGCTGCTGGTAATTGCGATGGGCGTGTTCTGCTATGAAAAGCTGCCGCGTAACGAAGATCCGGCATTCACCATTAAAACGGCCGTCGTCTCCGCACAGTGGCCGGGAGCCTCCGTGACGGATACCACCCGCCTGCTGACCGATACGCTTGAAAAAAAGCTGCAGGAAACGCCCTGGCTGGACTATCTCGAAAGTGAAACCCGTGCCGGACGCACCGTTATTCACGTCAACCTCCGTGATGATACGCCCCCGCAAAGCGTGCCCGATATCTGGTATCAGGTTCGCAAAAAAATGCAGGACATCGCGCCGTCCCTGCCCGAAGGGGTGCAGGGTCCTGCCGTGGATGACGAGTTTGACGACACGTTCGGCACAATTTACGCCTTTATTCCCGAAGGTTTCACGCTGCGGGAGGTGCGGGATCGTGCAGAGACAATACGGCGCGAGCTCATGTCTCTGCCGGATATGGGTAAAACCACCCTGCTGGGCGAACAGCAGGAGCAGTGGGTTCTCGCCTTTTCTCCGGCGCGCCTGGCCGGTATGGGGCTGGATATTCAGGAGGTTACCGACGCCCTCCGGGCGCAAAACGCCGTTGTCCCGGCAGGAACGATGCGTACCGGGCAGGAGAACATGGCGATAAAGGTCAGCGGAGCGCTCACCACCGAAGCGAGTTTACGCGCCGTCACGCTGCACGTTAACAATCGCTATATTCCGCTGACCGACATTGCCACCGTCACCCGGGAAATCGCTGAGCCACCGGCCCCGGCCTACCGGGTGAACGGCAAACCGGCTATCGGGCTGGCGGTGTCGATGGCGCCGACAGGCAACATGCTGCGTTTCGGTGCTGCGCTGAACGCAAAAATGGCGACCCTCAGCGCCGGGCTGCCGCACGGTATCGAGATGGTGAAAGTCGCCGATCAGTCAGCGGTGGTCAGTGACGCGGTAAGCGGGTTTATCCGGGTACTTATCGAAGCCGTTGTTATCGTGCTGGCGGTTTCATTTGTCTCGCTGGGTTTGCGGGCCGGACTGGTGGTGGCGACGGCCATTCCGCTGGTGCTTGCCATGACGTTTGTCGGCATGATGCTCGCCGGTATTGGCCTTCAGCGTATCTCGCTCGGGGCGCTGATCATTGCCCTGGGCCTGCTGGTGGATGACGCCATGATCGCCGTCGAAACGATGGTCTCCCGGCTGGAAGCCGGGGATTCCCGTCGACACGCGGCCACCTATGCATTCAAAACGACGGCCTTCCCGATGCTCACCGGTACTCTGGTCATGATTGCCGGTTTTATTCCCGTTGGTTTTGCGGCCTCCAGCGCCGGTGAATACTGCTTCTCTCTGTTTGCGGTGGTGCTCATCGCCCTGCTCTGTTCCTGGGCCGTCGCGATCCTGTTTTCGCCGCTAACAGGCACGTGGCTGCTGCCGGAAAAAGTCAGACATCACGCGGCAGGACCGGGAAGGATCGCGCGCGGGTATGGACGGCTTTTACGCCTTGCGCTCCGCCACCGGCTCGCTACCGTACTGATTGCGCTTGCCGCGCTGGGGCTGTCAGCGTATGGCACGACGTTTATGCAGGGCGAGTTTTTCCCCGCCTCGGACCGGCCCGAGCTGCTGGTCAGCCTGACGCTTCCGGCCAACGCGTCGCAGCCGGAAACGCTCAGAGAGGTGGAAAAGCTGGAAAAAGCGCTGGCCGACAACAGCAATATCGATCGCTTTTCGACGTACGTTGGCTCAGGCGCCATCCGTTTTTACCTGCCGATGGACGTGCTGCTGGAAAATGAAAATATCGCCCAGTTGGTTGTCGTCGCGAAGGATCTTGCGGCGCGGGATCGTCTGCACGCACAGCTCAACACGATCCTGGCGACGCAATTTAGCGACATCATCACGCGCGTGTCGCCCCTTGAGCTGGGGCCTCCCGTCGGCTGGCCCATCAAATATCGGGTGAGCGGGCCGGATTATCTGCAGGTTCGGGCGCTTGCGAACCGTCTCACGGACGCGATTGGCCGCTCACCGTTCTCACGCGACGTTAACCAGACGGCCGGAGAGCCGGAGAGAGTCATTACCCTTGAGGTAAATCAGACGGCGGCCAGAGCGGCGGGAATATCGTCAGAAAGCCTCGCCCGCACGCTGAATACCGTCTGGTCCGGCAGCGTTGTCACGTCCATCAGAGATAATGACCGCCTTGTCGACGTGGTGCTCAGGGCCGAGGAAAGCGCGCGCCAGAGCACCGCCACCTTCTCCTCACTCACGATTCAGGGGAATGACGGTAAAAAAATTCCGCTCAGCGCCGTCGCAACGCCGGTTTGGGGCGTGGACGATCCGGTCATCTGGCGTCGGCAGCGTGTGCCCTTTATCACGGTGCAAACCGACCTCGCCCCGGGGCTGAGGGCTGAAGCGGTATCCGCCGCGCTGCGTCCGACGGTGGATAAACTGCGCGCGAGCCTGCCCGCAGGTTACAGCATTGAAGAAGGCGGCGCGGTTGCCGAATCGGATAAGGGGAACAGCTCCGTCTTTACCGTTCTTCCGGTAACGCTGGTCATCATGCTGTTGCTGCTGATGCTTCAGCTGCGGCGATATTCCCGGATGCTGCTGGCACTCCTGATGGCCCCGTTTGGTTTACCGGGGATCGTGCTGGCTATGCTGCCTGGCGGAACGCCGATGGGGTTTGTCGCGCTGCTGGGCGTTATCGCCCTGGCGGGGATGATCGTGCGTAACGCGGTAATATTGATTAGCGAGGTTGACAGCAATCTTGCCCAGGGTATGGCAAATGATGCCGCGATTATGGCGGCCGCGGAGCACAGGGCCAGACCCATCTGTCTGACCGCCTGTGCCGCCATTCTGGGGATGATCCCCATCTCTCACCAGGTCTTCTGGGGCCCAATGGCCTATGCCATCATCGGTGGGCTGCTGGCTGCGACGCTGGTGACGCTGACCGTGTTACCCGCGTCGTTTAGCCTGCTGTTACAGTGGGGGGCTCAGCGCAAAGCCACAGCCGACGGGCCGGGCTGAGTCTCCATTTTTCTCCGATTACGCGGCGGTGAGCGCAAAACGGTCTGTCAGGACATGGCGGATTTCATCCTCCGCCAGCTGCCGCGTTTCAGTGCCGTTCGCCGTGATGGTTTTCAGCATATCGCCCAGTAAAATCTGGCGCCCTTCCGGGCTATGCTGCACCACCACCCGCTTCTGCACAAAGATCGCATCCGGGTGCGTGGAGTTCAGGTAGTTGGCCGGGACGAAATCAATCCACTCCTGAGGCGTGAGATCGAAGCCGTATTGTCGGGCCCATTCGCCTTCCACCTTCGCCTCGAGCAGATACTCACCCTCTGCGCTGCGGCTCAGGCGAAACGTGTCAAAATCCTGGGGGACATCCACGTCAAGCGTGTCCAGCGCCATCGGGGCGCGGATGCCGTAGCTGCCGAACCCGAGATCGCAAAGCCACTGCCTGCTCTCCACTTCAGCGATTAACGCCATATGGGTTTTTGGCCGCCGCGCCGGGTAGAACATCGGACGCGCCGCCACGAAACGGTAAGGAATACCGAGTGCCTCCAGCGCCATGGCGAAAAGCCCGTTCACCTCATAGCAGTAGCCGCCGCGCCCTTTCTTTAACACCTTATCGGCAATGTCGTCTGGCGCCAGCGAGACAATTTTACCTGCCTGCACGTCCAGATTTTCAAAGGGAACGGAAAAGAGCTGATGACGCATCAGCGCATGCAGGGTGGTCGTATCGGCCGACGCCGGTCCGGTGTAGTTTATGCGTTTGAAATACGAGGAAATGTCGAAATTATCGCTGTGCATATTGCCTCCTTGTCCTGAACATGCCGGACACTATAGATGGCGCGCATCATTGGCTGTATAGTCAGTTTTATCGAAAATTAGCCTGAACAGATACCCATGTCTGCCCCGTCCACCTCCTCACCACACTATCGCCGGATTGCTGAGAGTCTACGCCTCACGCTCTCTTCAGGAGCATTGCGAGCCGGTGGCCGGATGATCTCCGCGCGTAAACTGGCCGAGCGCGAGCACGTTAGCCTTCCGACAGCGCTGGAGGCCCTTCGCTGCCTTGAGGCGGAGGGGCTGATCGTTGCGCGTCCGCGTTCGGGTTACTACATTCGCCAGATCAGCCAGCCTCAGCGTGCGGAGCCCGCGCGTTCCCCGGCAGGCCCGGTCCCCGTCACCCTGTCCGCCGTGGCCCGGTCGCTGTTCAGCAGTGCAGAAGCCCGTCTTGTCCCGCTGGGCGCCGCCCTGCCCGATCCCGCGTGGCTGCCCGGGGAGGCGCTGCAGCGGGCGTTGCACTCCGCGGGTCGTCGTCTGGACGCGCATGGGCAGAGCTACAGCCTGCCTCCGGGAAGAGCAGACTTGCGAAGTAAGATTGCCGCGCGCGCTGCGCAGTGGGGAGCCCGTTTCGGCGCGGACGATCTTATTATCACCGCGGGCGCGACGCAGGCGCTGCGCCTGGCCCTGCGGGCCGTGTGTCAGCCAGGTGATGTGGTGGCGATTGAGCAGCCCGCCTACTTCGGCACGCTCCTGCTGCTGGAGGATTTAGGCCTGAAGGCCTTAGAAATCCCCACCGATCCTGCTGAAGGCTTGTTACTGGAACCGCTGGCTGACGCCATCCGCTGCCACCGTCCTGCGGCCGTTCTGGCCTCGCCCACCGTGCAAAACCCATTGGGTGCCAGCATGCCCGTCGCGCGCAAGCAGGAACTGGTTGCTCTGCTTGAAGAAGCCGGTATTCCTCTGATTGAGGACGACGTTTACGGTGACCTGGTCGGTGACGGGCAACGTCCTCCGGCCTGCAAAGCCTTCGACCAGAGCGGGAATGTGATTTACTGCAGCTCCCTGTCTAAAACGCTTGCGCCGGGGTGGCGAATCGGCTGGATTGCCGCCGGACGCTATTACACGCAGGTCTTGCAGGCCCGCATGGCCGGAGAGTGGGCCGGTGCGCCGCTGCTGGAAGCCGCGACGAGCGAGATGCTGGCAAGCGGCGACTACGACCGTCACCTGCGGCGGCTAAAGCGGCGGATCGCTGAGGGAATCGCCGCCGTCGTGGCGCAGGTCGGGGTCAGTTTTCCCCCCGGTACCCGCGTAAACGTGCCCGCAGCTGGCTTTCTGTTGTGGGTCGAACTTCCTCCGCAGGTCAACGCGCTGGAGATGCATCGTCGCGCGCTGGCGCGGGGTATTGGCGTCAGCCCCGGTCCCCTGTTTTCTCCTGGCGCAGAACTCACGCACTTTCTGCGGCTAAACTGTGCAAACGAACCGACGCCCCGCCTGCTCAATGCCGTGGAGCAGATTGGTGCGCTATGCCATGAGCTGGCCGCTTTCACACCAGACTCTCCAGCCACTCGGTAAATACCCGCACCTTGCGGGAGAGATGACGGTGTGGGTAGAGCAGTGACAGTTTGCGGTCCGGCGAGCGACAGGCTGGCAAGACCTCAACCAGCAGGCCGCGGTCAATGTAAGGCTGAAGAAAGAGATTCATCCCCTGCATTACCCCCAGCCCGGCCAGGCCTGCCGCGATGTAGGCCTCGGAGTTATCCACCACCAGCTTACCGGGTAGCGCGATCTCCGCGACGCCTTCTGGCGTAGTAAACGTCCACGGCTGAATGTGCCTGCTGCTGTTGTTAATCCAGTTGATGGCCTGATGCTTGCGTAAATCCTCCAGCGTTTCTGGCGTACCGTGTTTTGCCAGCCAGGCCGGGCTGGCACAGGTCGTGATTTTGATGTTCCCGACTTTACGCGCGATATAGTCGCCATCGTCCAGCTCGCCCACCCGCAGCACGCAGTCCAGGCCATCCCGCAGCATATCCCGACGGCGGTCAGAGCTGCTCAGAATGATCTCGATCTCGGGATGCTGACGATAAAAATCAGGCAGATTGGGTATCACCCGCAGCGTTGCAAAAGAGACAGGCATATCGACTCGCAGCTGGCCGTGTATTGCACGGTCCGAACCAAACGACTCCAGTAATTCATCCGCCTGCGCCAGCAGGGGTTTACTGCGGCGATAAAACGCTTCCCCATCCGGCGTCAGGCTAATCCGACGCGTTGTGCGCTGCAGGAGCCGCGTGCCGCTGTGTTGTTCCAGAAGCTGCAGCGCTTTGGTCACTGCCGGTCGATGGACCTGCAGATTCTCTGCCGCCTGGGTAAGGCTCCCCGAGTCGACAATTTCAATAAAAATCCGAATAGATTCAAAAAGGTTTATTTGCATAAGGGATGTCTTGCCGCGAGCGGGAGAAAATGATTGTTATTGATTTTATAACAGTGATGAATCTTTCTGGCTATTTTTCCTAACAATCTTACTCTCTACACTCTCCCTCATTCAAACGTAAGGGAGAGTCTGCTATGAAAAATAACCGTATCTGTCAGATCCTGGGTATCGAAAAGCCCGTTATTCAGGGACCGTTATCCTGGCTTACTGATGCCCGTTTAGTGGCCGCGGTCAGCAATGCCGGAGGACTCGGCGTGCTGGGTCCCAACGCAGGGTTAACCGCCGATACCGCGGTCGCCACGCCGGAAGCAACCGCCGAAAAAATGCGGGAAGAAATTCGTAAAACCAAACGGCTGACCGAAAAACCCTTCGGCGTTAACCTGATCCCCACCGCCGTTAATGACGTCTGGACCGGGCCAATTCTTAAGGTGGTAAAAGAAGAAGGCGTCAGGGCCGTGGTGTACACGGGCTACGGGGAAGGCAGCATTATTCCCGCGCTGTTTAGTGAGTTAAAAGAGGCGGGCATTGCCATTATCTACCGCGACATCAATCCCACGCCGGAAAACACCCTTCTGGCTGAAGAGATGGGGGCAGACATCATCGTCGCCACCGGTTTTGACGAGGGTGGGACGCTACCCGCGACGGCGCTGGGGACCTTTTCCATCGTGCCGCTGATTGCCGACGCCGTGAAGCACGTCCCGGTGATGGCCGCGGGCGGTATTACCGATAATCGCACCGCCAGAGCGGCGCATGCATTGGGTGCGGAAGGCGTGTTTGCCGGTTCGGTGTTTATCAGTACCGAAGAAAGCCGCGTGCCGCAGGGGGTCAAAGAGAAAATTGTTGCCGCCAACGGCCTGGACCTGCTGCTTTTCCGCACCGTCCCCCACTACTATCGTTCTCTTCCCGGCAAGCTGGCGGAAAAACTGGCGGCGATGGATAAAGCGGGCGCAAGCAACGAAGCGCTGGGCAAGGCGATGGGCGGATTACGGGGCCTGCGCCTGGGCATGCTGGAAGATAACACCGATGAAGGCTATATCGCGCTCGGCACGGGGATCGGGAATATCCGCAGCGTGAAAAGCGTGGCCGAGGTTGTTGATGCGTTAACGGTTGAGTAAGCCCTCAGCGTCCTGACGGTTATCAGGACGCCCTGTGTTCTCAGGGAATAATCCGCGAGGCTCTCAACTGCGCGAACAGGTGGAAAAACATCTCATCCGTCGCCTGCATTTGCGTAAAGCCCGCCCTGCGCAGCTTGCTCCCGTCACCAAACATGTCGTAGTTCCAGCTAAAGACAAAATCGGCAAACCGCCCGTCGCTCAGCTGCAGAATATCCGCTTCCACCAGCCGCTCTCCGGCAAGCTCGCGCCATACGCCGCGATAGTCCGTAAACAGCTGATGAAATGACAGCCTCACCGGCGGTGCAGAGTCCAGGTCAAACCAGCGTGCGATGCGCGGCCAGAGCTCGCTCCAGCGCCAGATATCGCCATTATTCACGTTGAACGCCTGATTTTGTGCCGCAGGTGACGCGGCGGCCCACAGCGTTGCCTCGGCCAGCAGCCCGGCGTCGGTATGGTCAACGATACTGTGCCAGGTCTGTTCCGAACCGGGAAAACGCAACGGTAAACCCAGCGCCTTGCACAGGGAGGCGTACAGGGCAATGCTCAGCGCAAGGTTCATGGCATTGCCCGGTACCGCACTCCCTACCACGCCCGGCCTGATGGCATTCCAGTGCCAACCTTTCCCCCGCTGAAACTGGCTGAGCCACGCAAGCTGCGCGGCGTTAAATTCGGCACCCGGTACGCCGGGATCGCTTTCGCGCGCCGGGGTTTTAAACGGCCCCAGATGCGCGCCGTAGACCTTGTACCCCTGCATCAGGCTTACCGTCTGCAAAGGTGCCGTTTTTTCGAGGATGCTGACCAGATTACGCAGCATGGTGACGTTCGGCTCAACCATGTCTTCCCAGTTCGCCGCGTTCGCCCAGGCGCTGTAAAAGAGATGGGTGGCACCGTCCAGGGAGCACAGCGCCCGGGCGCTGTCCTTTTCATCCAGTAAATCTATCTTGACCATCGGAATGCCGTCAGGATGCGACCCGGCATGGCGGCTAAGGCCGATCACCTGCCACTGATGGTGCAGGAGCGTGTTGACCATCTGTCTGCCGACAATGCCGCTGGCGCCCGCGACCAGGGCGACGTTGTGTTGCTGCCTATTATTCATGGTATTTCTCCGGAAAGGGTGACAGACGCAGTGTGATATATTATTTTTTCTGGAGATATCCCATGAAACCGATGGCACTTATAAGCAAAATCATTAAATGAATAATAAGCTCAATGCCATTTCTACCTTTCTGCGCGTCGCTGAAGCGGGCTCGTTTTCAGCGGCTGCCCGTCAGACCGGTATTAAGCAGTCCGCCGTCAGTCAACAGATCGCGGCGCTTGAGGAATCGCTGGGTGTGGTACTGCTGCACCGTACGACGCGTACGATGAAGCTGACCGAACAAGGGGAACGCTACCGGCGTGATATGCAGCTCGTGCTGGACGCCATGGGGGAAGCGGAGAGACGTTTACATCCTGTCGATCATAGCGTTCAGGGACGCGTCCATGTCCAGTTGCCGAGCGGCCTGGGGCAGATCATTTTGCCGCATCTGCTGGCGTTACAGCGCCTGCATCCCGAGCTGCAGCTGATGCTTTCCCTGGATGACCGCCTTGCCGATCTGGTGGCGGAGGGCGTGGATGTCGCGATACGGCTGAGCAGCGAGCCTCCGCAGGCGCACGCGGCTCGCGTGCTGGGACGGATTGAAGCTGCACTGTTTGCCGCTCCCGGTTTTCAGGCGGTACACGCGGTCAGCGAACTGGCGACGCTGCCACACGTACGGTTCAGCGGCATTCCGCCGGATGCTCCCCTGCGCCTGATGTCTGACGAGGAAACGGTCGAGGTCAACGTGAATACCGTTTTCCGTGCCAACACCAGTGAGGCGCTGCTGCAGGCGCTGGAGTCAGGCATCGGTATCGGCGGCATGCAGCGACCGCTCGTGGCCAGGGCTCTGCAGGCGGGCACGCTGGTACCGGTGCTGCCCGACTGGCGGTTACCCGATCGCTTCCTCTATGCCGTTTATCCTGATGCCCGCTTTATTCCGCAGCGCGTCAGAAAGGTCGTCAACGTGATTGAGCAATTACTGCCTGAGATCGCGACCCACAACGCCACAAAATAACCGCCTTTTACCTCGCCACCGGTAAATCCGCGTATCGCGTCGTATAGGCCGGTGACAACATCTCTCGCTTCATCGCCCACGGTTTCTCAATCCCCTGCCCGGCGAACCATATCTTCCCTTTGCCGGAGTGATTGACGCTGTCGATCATCTCCATCAGCGCCGCGCTGTTGGCGCGCAGGCGATTGTCGTCAAACAGATTAAGCTGAGCGACACCGCTGCTGAAAAAGTCCGCCAGCATGACCCCGGCCTTCATATAGCGATACCCGTCGAGCCATATCCGCCCCAGCGCTTCAGTGGCGGCACGGATGATATCCCGCGAGTCATTGGTGGGCGTCATCAGGGTGACCGAAGCCTGATTACCGTAATAAATTTCGTTGTCCGCATGCGGGCTGGTGCGCACAAACACGCTGATAAAACGACAGTATTGATGCTCGCCGCGCAGTTTCTCTGCGGCGCGTTCCGCGTAGGCGCAAATCGCCTGGTGCATCTCTTCATATTGCGTAATGCGATGACCAAACGAACGGCTACAGATGATTTGCTGCTTCGTGGGGGTGTACTCTTCCAGGTCAAGACAGGGCTCGCCGCGAAGCTCGCGCGCCGTACGCTCCAGCACCACGTTAAAATGTTTGCGAATGACCCACGAGGAGGCCTCCGCCAGCTCCAGCGCCGTGGTAATCCCCATCGCGTTCAGTTTTTTCGTGATGCGCCGCCCTACGCCCCATACCTCCTCTACCGGAACCTTTGCCAGCAGTTTACGCTGCCGCTCCCGGCCCGACAGATCGACCACGCCGCCGGTACTGGCCCACCGTTTCGCCGCATAGTTGGCCAGCTTCGCCAGCGTTTTTGTCGGGGCAATGCCGACGCCAACGGTTAAGCCCGTATTTTTAAAGACCTGCGTGCGCATCTGGTGTCCGAACGCTTCCAGTGCAAGGCAGTTACCGATCCCTGAAACGTTCACGAACGCCTCGTCGATCGAGTAAATTTCTATGGCCGGAGCGAGATCGGTCAGCGTCTGCATCACCCGACTGCTGAGGTCGGCATACAACGCATAGTTTGAACTGAAGACGTAAACCCGTTCCGGAAACCGTTTTTCTTTGAATTTAAAATAGGGCTCACCCATTTTTATGCCGAACTGCTTTGCCTCCCGCGACAGTGAAATAATGCAGCCGTCGTTGTTGGACACCACCACGATGGGCTTCCCCTCCAGATCGGGGCGGAATACCTTCTCGCAGGAGGCATAGAAGCTGTTCACATCAACCAGCGCGAACATGTTTATGCGTTTTAAGCGTGTGGGTGACGACGCCGAAGATCTGCAGCTCCTCTTCGGACTGAAAGGTAATCGGCTGATAGCGGGCATTATGCGGCAGAAGTCTCAGAGCCGGGCGCGTCTGTAGCTCTTTCACCGTAAACTCACCGGCGACCGACGCCACGACGATATCCCCATGTTCGGCATTTAACGAACGATCGACCACCAGCAGATCGCCGTCGCCGATCCCCGCCCCAATCATGGAGTCTCCACTCACCTTGATAAAATAGGTCGCACTGGGATGTCTTACTGCCAGCCGGTTAAGATCGAGACGATCTTCCACATAATCCTGCGCCGGACTGGGGAAACCACAGGCTACACGCTCTGCAAACAACGGTAATTCAATAGATTGGTTTGGATGATAAGAAAAGAGAGTGTCCATAATGTCTTTCTCGCCAGATACTGTATATAAATACAGTATTACGGATTATGGCCAGGGATCAAGGTCATTTCCGGAAGCGAACCCAAACGCGTTGAAGTGTCAGAAGATTTAAAACGCGCAAAGCCCGGAAGTGCATGTCGGGCTTTGCGCCTGTGACGATCAGTCCATCAGCGTATTCAATGTTTCCAGCGCGTCAGGCGGCAACTGCAGTTCCCCCGCCGCGAGGTTTTGCCGCAAATGCGCCACGGAAGAGGTGCCCGGGATCAGCAGAATATTCGGGGAACGCTGCAGCAGCCATGCCAACGCAACCTGCATTGCCGTGACGCCCAGAGAATCCGCCACAGCCTTCAGCCCGGACGATTGCAGCGGCGTAAAGCCGCCCAGTGGGAAGAACGGCACATACGCGATCCCCTGCTGCGCGAGCAGATCCACCAGCGCATCATCACCCCGGTTCACAATGTTGTACATGTTCTGCACGCACACCACCGGCACCATCTTCTGCGCTTCCGCGACCTGGGTGGCCGTGACGTTGCTCAGGCCAATATGCCGCACCAGCCCCTGCTGCTGTAATTCTGCCAGGGTGGAGAGCGGTTCAGCAATCGACCCTTCCGCTGGCCCGTGCGCGCTAAACATGATCCGCAGGTTCACCACATCCAGCACGTCCAGCTGCAGATTACGCAGGTTGTCATGCACCGCCTGCGTCAGCTCCTGCGCGGAAAAGGCCGGCAGCCAGGCGCCTTTGTCGTTGCGACGGGCACCAATCTTGGTGACGATCGTCAGATCGTCCCGATAAGGATGAAGCGCCTCGCGGATCAGCTGGTTGGTGACATGAGGGCCATAAAAATCACTGGTATCAATGTGGTTCACCCCCGCCGCCACGGCCTCGCGTAACACGTCCAGCGCGGCCTGCTTATCCTTCGGCGGTCCAAAGACGCCCGGCCCGGCCAGCTGCATCGCGCCGTAGCCCAACCGTTTCACCGTCCGCGTCCCGAGCGCGTATGTCCCGCTTTTATCAATGCTGCTCATGTTGACCTTCCTCATAAAAATGATCCGGATTTACAACAGGTTCCCTCTGGGAGCCTTTAGTTAAGCGCGAGTTAATTAAAGTTTACATTCTCTACGACGATAGTAATGAAGTAACCCTGCATCTTCTCTAACGGACGACCGCTATGCTGAAAAATCTGCACGTGATTACCGGTATTATCTTTGCCCTCACCATATTCTGTCTGCTGCAAGTTGTCACGGGAGGGTTGTTCTACTCTGCCGTCAGCAACGATCGCCATAACTTCCAGAACTCCGGCGTACTCAACGCCCAGCAGGAAAGCCTGAGCGACAGCGTGAACACGCTGGTGAAAACGCGCGTCACCGTCACCCGCGTGGCGATCCGCTATCTGAAAAACCAGCGTGACCCGGCTTCCCTTGCGGCGATCAATAAACTGCTGGGCACCGCAAGCGACTCGCTGGCAAAAGCCGAAGCCTATAACAAAGAGTGGCAGAAACTGCCGCAGGTTAAGGGCCAGGAGGCGGCATTGACCGACGAGATGCAGAAATCCTGGAACCAGATGCACGAAGTCATGCGTTTATCGATTGAGTATCTGCGCGCCGATAACTATCAGGCCTATGGCGATCTGGACGCGCAGCAGGCGCAGGACGATATGGAAGCGGTCTATAACCGCTGGCGCGCCGAAAACAACACCCTGCTGAAGGCCGCAACCGAAGAGAACCAGAGCAGCTTTACGCAGATGCAGTGGACGCTGGCGGCAATTCTGCTGGCCGTTATCGCGGTTCTGGTGGTCATCTGGCAGGGTTTACAGCACCTGCTGTTAAAACCACTCCACTCCATTATGAACCATATTCGCGCCATTGCAGGGGGCGACCTGACGCAGGATATCGCTATCTCGGGCCGCAATGAGATGGGTCAACTGGCCGCGGGCCTGCATGAGATGCAGCAGTCGCTGGTAACCACCGTCAGCGCCGTGCGCGGAAGCACCGATTCCATCTACACCGGCGCAGGCGAAATTGCCGCAGGAAGTAACGATCTTTCCGCCCGCACCGAGCAGCAGGCCGCCTCGCTCGAAGAGACCGCCGCCAGCATGGAAGAGCTGACCGCGACGGTTAAACAGAACTCCGATAACGCCCGTCAGGCCACGCTGCTGGCGAAAAACGCCTCTGAAACGGCCGCGCGCGGCGGTCACGTCGTGGATAACGTGGTTCGCACCATGAACGAAATCGCCGACAGTTCGCAGCAAATTGCGCATATTACCAGCGTGATTGACAGCATCGCGTTCCAGACGAACATTCTGGCGCTTAACGCCGCGGTGGAAGCGGCACGCGCCGGGGAACAGGGGCGTGGCTTTGCGGTTGTCGCGGGCGAGGTCCGTACGCTGGCGAGCCGCAGCGCGCAGGCGGCGAAAGAGATCAAAGGGCTTATCGAGAACTCCGTCAGCCGGGTGAATACCGGTTCTGAACAGGTTAGCGAGGCAGGCACCACCATGAAGGAAATCGTCGCCGCCGTTACCCGCGTGACCGATATCATGGGCGAGATTTCCTCTGCCTCTGACGAGCAGAGCCGCGGCATTGAGCAGGTGAGCCTGGCCGTTTCGCAGATGGACAGCGTGACGCAGCAAAACGCCGCGCTGGTGCAGGAGTCCGCCACGGCGGCAGCGGCGCTGGAAGATCAGTCCGAACAGCTGCGCCAGGCGGTGGCCGCGTTTCGTCTGAACGGCAAAGAAAAAGCAGTAGCTCCACGTCCGGCCAGCGTGAAGACGCCTCAGCTGTTGCGCCCGGCAACCGCAAACGCCGCCACCGACAACAACTGGGAAACCTTCTGAGTTTCAGGCGGGCGAGAATATCGCCCGCTAGCGGCTGCGCTTGGCGTGCCGCTCCCAGTTCTCCTGTTTTGCTTCATCGGATTTACGCAGTGAAACGTAGCATGCCCCGCTGCCGCCGTGATGCGGCAGCGCCACGCAGAAGGCCTGTACATCCTCGAACTCGGTTAACCAGCGCGCCAGATAGCTGCGCACCACATTAGGATGTGAGTTCTGCTCCCGCCCTTTCCCGTGAATGATAATCAGGTTACGTAACCCGTCACGTCTGGCCTGGCAGATAAAAGAATAGAGCATCTGACGGCAGCGTTCGGCGGGCTGGCGCAGGAGGTTTAAGCTGGCCTGGCGGGCATATTTACCCGAGCGCAGCTTATCGATAACGCCCTGCTGCACCCCTTCGCGCTGGAACGCCAGCGGTTCTTCCAGGGGAAGAAGGTCAAGAAAATCCAGCGTCAGGAAGTTATCCAGCTGTTCACTATCCACCTCCTGGCGCGTCCGCGTATTGCGGCTGGGCTGCCAGTGAATATCCGGGCCACGCTTCAGCGGCTGGACATCTTCCATGGCGTCAAGAAAAAAGGATTTGTCGTCAGGGTTCATGGATATCCTCCGGCTACAACTGAGGACGGTACTATACCTGCGCCCGAGACAGGCCTCAATCACCGTTACAGGCCGTCGTGCGCAACAAATATTAACCTGATGAATATATATAGTATTTATAAAATAAACTTAAATATGACTTAACTAAAATTTCAGCAAAGATGAAATAAGTGATTTGTGTTAAATTTTCGTAAAATCAAACACTCAATATCCTTTCATTTTGCGGGAAAGGTGTTATACCTAAATATACCTGCTTCATGGATATAATACTCAGGATTGGCGAAAGGACGCACTGCTGTGTGTACTGGAGGATCTGTCTGATGTCGGGCAGATCCTGTTTTTTTATTATCTCACTTTCACGCCACGATTATTTTCCTCGCTTCCCGTCTGAACTGTGTAATTAACGATTCAGCCAGGGGCGTCTGACGTGAATCGCGGCGCTGAATTAAATAATATGCTGCTTTTGGAAGCGATTCGACAACCGGCAGCATGACCAGGCGGTGCGCCAGCAGCGGGTCACACCCTAGCTCCTGCGGCAATATGCTTAGAAAATCACTTTGCGCAACCAGGCTAATACAGGAGGAAAAGGTTTCGCAGACCACACCAATTCGCGGTATTTGCGAGCGATGGCTAAATACCTCTTCTAACTGCTTATAATAACTTCCCCGCGGCGTCGGCATTGTCCAGTTATAATGCAGAAGTTCATTAATCGACGTTGCCCCTGTTGCCGGATGCCCTTCGCGACAAAATACCGCAAACGGCTTTTCGAAGAGTTTTTCAAACGTAAATTCCTGGTCGTAAGGTCCCTGATAATAGGTGTTGATGGTGAAGTCCAGTTCGCCCTGCCGTAATTCGTTAATCATCGACACCAGCTGTCCTTCCATTATCCGCACTTTGACCTGCGGATGTTGGGCATGAAAGCGGGTGATGACGGCGGGCATCAGGGTGCGCGAAACGCTGGCCCCCATCCCGATGTTGATCTGCCCGGCCTGTTCCCCCTGCCGCTGACGAATGTCATCCTGCGCCGCGCGCAGCTCTTCCAGAATTAGCCGGGCGCGCTGGTAAAAACCCTCGCCGCATTCGGTCAACGCGACGCCCTTACTCCTGCGCACGAAAAGCTGCGCCGCCATGCCCTCCTCCAGCTCTTTGATGGATTTGGTCAATGCCGGCTGGGAAAGATTCAGCGTCCTGCTGGCACCGCGAATGCTGCCCTGACGAGCAACTTCAACAAACGCCCGGAGATGATGGAATTTAACCTGAAATGACATAGCCCGACCGATAACCGTTGTTTATCAGAGTAAAGAAACTGTCATCTACTTTACTGGAAAGGGATGTGCGAGGGTAATTCCTGAACGGTTAAAACTGTGAAAAATCGGTTAGTGATAAGTAAAAACTATCACAGCGTGAAGCAGTTCACATATTTTAATGAGGACAGGAACAGATATGGACACACTGGCGCACTACATCCAGACGTTAACCCCGCAGTTGAGCGCGTGGCGTCGCGATTTTCACCATTTTGCGGAATCCGGCTGGGTAGAGTTTCGTACCGCCGCGAAAGTCGCGGAGACCCTGGATTCGCTGGGTTACGCGCTGGCGATGGGGCGCGACGTCGTCGATGCCGAAAGCCGGATGGGGCTGCCCGATGACGCGACCCTGGCGCGAGAATTTGCCCGCGCGCGCAAGCAAGGCGCGCCTGAGAAATGGCTGGCGCCGTTTGAAGGCGGCTTTACCGGCATTGTTGCCACCCTGAATACCGGCCGCCCTGGCCCAACCCTGGCGTTTCGCGTGGACATGGACGCCCTTGATTTAAGCGAAGCGCTCGACGACAGCCATCGCCCGTTCCGCGACGGGTTTGCCTCCTGCAATCCGGGAATGATGCACGCCTGCGCACACGACGGCCACACCACCATTGGTCTGGGGCTGGCACAGGTGCTTAAGCAGAATGAAGCCCTGCTGAACGGCACCATCAAGCTGATCTTCCAGCCTGCCGAAGAAGGAACGCGCGGCGCGCGCGCCATGGTTGCCGCCGGGGCGCTGGATGACGTGGACTATTTCACGGCCATTCATATTGGTACTGGCGTGCCTGCCGGGACGGTAATCTGCGGCAGCGATAACTTTATGGCCACCACCAAGTTCGACGTGAGCTTCACCGGCGTGGCCGCACACGCGGGCGGTAAGCCGGAGGACGGTCGTAACGCTCTGCTCGCCGCCGCGCAGGCCGCCCTCGCCCTGCACAGCATCGCCCCGCACAGCGACGGCGCATCCCGGGTAAACGTCGGCGTGATGCAGGCGGGCAGCGGACGCAACGTGGTGCCCGCGAATGCGCTGATTAAGGTTGAAACCCGCGGTGAAAGCGAAGCGATTAATCAGTATGTCTTTGAACGCGCGCAGGCGGTGATTACCGGCGCAGCGGCGCTCTACGGAGTGAGCGCGGAGATGCGCCTGATGGGGGCAGCCACCTCCAGCGCGCCGACGCCGGCCTGGGTTGATTATCTGCGCGAACAGGCGAGCCAGGTTTCCGGGGTTGTTCACGCCATCGATAAGGTGAAAGCCCCGGCCGGATCCGAAGACGCCACGCTGATGATGGCCCGCGTGCAGCAGAACGGCGGCATGGCGTCCTATATGGTGTTTGGCACGGATTTGAGCGCCGGACATCACAACGAAAAATTCGACTTCGATGAGCAGGTGATGCCTGTCGCCATCGAAACGCTGGCGCGAACTGCGCTGAATTTCCCGTGGACGCGAGGTGTGTAATGCAGGAGAACTACGCTTTTATTGCCGATGCGATCGATACGCGATGTCGGACGTTAACCGATATTGCCGACGCGATCTGGGATCGCCCCGAAACCCGCTTTGAAGAGTTCTGGTCCGCCGAACGGCTGGCCAGCGAGCTGGAAGCCGAAGGCTTCACGCTGACCCGCGAGGCAGGCGGTATTCCAAATGCCTTTATCGCCAGCTTCGGCAGCGGAAAACCGGTTATCGCCCTGCTGGGCGAGTACGACGCGCTGGCCGGGTTAAGCCAGCAGGCACACTGCGCGACCGCGCAAACCGCCACGCCGGGGGCTAACGGCCACGGCTGCGGACATAACCTCTTAGGCACCGCGGCGCTTGCGGGCGCGGTGGCGGTGAAAAGCTGGCTGGAGCAGCACGGCGGCAGCGGAACGGTGCGTTTTTACGGCTGTCCCGGTGAAGAAGGCGGCTCCGGGAAAACCTTTATGGTGCGCGAAGGGCTGTTTGATGACGTCGATGCCGCCGTCACCTGGCACCCGGAAGCCTTTGCCGGGATGTTTAACGTCAGCACGCTGGCGAATATTCAGGCCGCCTGGCGTTTTCACGGCGTGGCGGCGCACGCGGCCAACTCCCCTCACCTGGGACGCAGCGCGCTGGACGCCGTGACGCTGATGACCACCGGCACCAACTTCCTTAACGAACACATTATCGAGAAAGCGCGCGTCCATTACGCCATTACCGATACCGGCGGGATTTCGCCCAACGTGGTGCAGGCGCAGGCCGAGGTGCTGTACCTGATCCGCGCCCCGGAGATGGCGGATGCGCAGCAAATCTACGAGCGCATCGAGAAAATTGCCCAGGGCGCGGCGTTGATGACTGAAACCACCGTCGAATGCCGCTTTGATAAAGCCTGCTCCAGCTACCTGCCGAACCGCACGCTTGAGGCGGCGATGTATCGCGCCCTGCAGCACTACGGCACGCCGGAGTGGACCGACGAAGAGCGAGAGTTTGCCCGCGAGATCCGCGCCACGCTGACGCCCAACGATTTGCAAAACAGCCTGAAAAATATTGCCGCCACGGGTGGTGAAGCGGGTAAAGCCTTTGCCCGTCGTCATCAGGCGACGCTGTTGGTGGATGAAGTCGCGCCTTATGCCGTCACCGACAACGTGCTGGCAGGTTCAACCGACGTGGGTGACGTCAGCTGGAAAATGCCGGTCGCCCAGTGCTTCAGCCCCTGCTTTACCGTCGGCACGCCGCTGCACACCTGGCAACTGGTATCTCAGGGGCGAACCTCTATTGCCCACAAAGGCATGCTGCTGGCCGGGAAAGTGATGGGCGCGACCGCGCTCAATCTGCTGCAAGACGCCGCGCTGCTGAAAAAATGCCGTGAAGAGTTCGAACAACAAATACAAGAAAAACCGTACGAGTGTCCTATCCCACGAGGCGTGACACCGTCACCTTTAAAATAAAAAAACACAACACAACAACACAACAGTCCCGAGGAACGCCCATGAGTATGTCATCCATACCTTCGCATTCCCCATCCGGTAAGCTCTATGGCTGGGTTGAAAGGATCGGCAATAAAGTGCCGCACCCTTTCCTGCTTTTTATCTATTTGATTGTGATTTTGATGGTCGCCACCGCCGTGCTCTCCGCCTTTGACGTCAGCGTGCGCAGCCCGGCCGACGGCAGCCTGGTGGCGGTGAAAAACCTGCTGAGCATTGAAGGGCTGCACTGGTTTTTACCCAACGTGATTAAAAACTTCAGCGGATTCGCCCCGCTCGGCGCCATTCTGGCGCTGGTGCTGGGCGCCGGGCTGGCTGAACGCGTCGGCCTGTTGCCTGCATTGATGGTGAAGATGGCTTCTCACGTCAGCGCGCGCTACGCGAGCTACATGGTGCTGTTTATCGCCTTCTTCAGCCATATCTCCTCCGACGCCGCGCTGGTGATCATGCCGCCGATGGGGGCGCTGATCTTCCTCGCCGTCGGGCGCCATCCCGTGGCGGGGCTGCTGTCCGCGATTGCAGGCGTGGGCTGCGGCTTTACCGCCAATCTGCTGATCGTGACCACCGACGTGTTGCTCTCGGGCATCAGTACGGAGGCGGCGAAAACCATTGATGCGGCCATGCACGTCAGCGTGATCGACAACTGGTACTTTATGGCAAGCTCGGTGATTGTCCTGACGATTGTCGGCGGGCTGATTACCGATAAGATCGTCGAGCCGCGGCTGGGTAAATGGGAAGGCCGCAGTGATGAAAAGCTGGAAACCCTGAGCAAAGAGCAGCGCTTCGGCCTGCGCGTGGCGGGGATTGTCTCGCTGGCGTTTATTGCCGCGGTGGCGCTGATGGTGGTACCGGAAAACGGCATATTGCGCGATCCGGTTAAACATACCGTCCTGCCTTCGCCGTTTATCCAGGGCATCGTGCCGCTGATTATCCTCTTTTTCTTCGTCGTCTCGCTCGCCTACGGTATCGCCACCGGTAAAATCCGCCGCCAGGGCGATCTGCCGCAGCTGATGATCGAACCGATGAAGGAGATGGCGGGCTTTATCGTGATGGTGTTCCCGCTGGCCCAGTTTGTGGCGATGTTTAACTGGAGCAACATGGGTAAGTTTATGGCCGTGGGCCTGACCGACGCGCTGGAGGCGGCCGGGTTAAGCGGCGTACCGGCGTTTGTCGGCCTGGCGCTGCTCTCCTCCCTGCTGTGCATGTTTATCGCCAGCGGTTCCGCCATCTGGTCGATTCTGGCCCCGATCTTTGTGCCGATGTTTATGATGCTGGGGTTCCACCCGGCTTTCGCGCAGATCCTGTTCCGCATCGCGGACTCTTCGGTCATTCCGCTGGCGCCGGTTTCGCCGTTTGTTCCGCTGTTTTTAGGCTTCCTCCAGCGCTATAAACCCGAGGCCAAACTGGGTACCTACTATTCGCTGGTTTTACCCTACCCGCTTATCTTTTTAGGGGTATGGCTGGTGATGCTGGTGGCATGGTATCTTGTCGGCCTGCCGATTGGACCGGGGATTTACCCGAGGCTGAACTAAAGGAATGAGGATGCTGAGATTACTCGAAGACAAGATTGCGACGCCGCTTGGCCCGCTGTGGGTGCTCGCGGACGAGCAGTTTTGTCTGCGCGCCGTTGAGTGGGAAGAGCACAGCGACCGCATGGAAGAACTGCTTGCGATTCACTACCGCTCACAGGGGTATGAACGTATCCGCGCCACCAATCCGGGTGGACTGAGCGACAAGCTAGCGGCGTACTTCGAAGGCGATCTCAGCATCATCGACACGCTGCCCACCGCCACGGCAGGCACCCCTTTTCAGCGCGAAGTGTGGCAGGCGCTGCGGGCCATTCCCTGCGGACAGGTGATGCATTACGGCCAGCTCGCGGAGCAGTTAGGTCGCGCAGGAGCCGCTCGTGCCGTAGGCGCCGCGAACGGCTCTAATCCGGTCAGCATCGTGGTGCCCTGCCATCGCGTCATTGGCCGCAACGGTACCCTGACCGGCTATGCCGGTGGCGTGCAGCGAAAAGAGTGGTTACTGCGTCACGAAGGGTATCTTTTGCTCTAGTTCCCAGGCTTTTTGTGCTTAATTTTCTACCGGTTAGGCTAAAAATCCATAATCAAGCTGTGGAATTTCAAGAAGATGGCGACGCATTGTCGTCTCTTGTCCTTATTGAGGGTTTGTCAGGCTTACGTACTTACCAAAAAGATGTTAAAATTGACCAATATCAATTAAGGCTTGAGCAAACCTATGATCCCGGAAAAGCGAATTATACGACGCATTCAGTCTGGCGGTTGTGCTATCCATTGCCAGGATTGCAGCATCAGCCAGCTCTGTATCCCGTTTACCCTGAATGAGCATGAACTCGATCAGCTTGATAATATCATCGAGCGTAAAAAGCCTATTCAGAAAGGGCAGACGCTGTTTAAAGCGGGAGACGAACTGAAATCGCTCTATGCTATCCGTTCTGGCACCATCAAGAGCTACACCATCACCGAGCAAGGTGATGAGCAGATCACCGGCTTCCATCTGGCGGGTGACCTGGTAGGCTTTGATGCCATCGGTACGGGCCATCACCCGAGCTTTGCTCAGGCACTCGAAACCTCGATGGTTTGCGAAATTCCGTTTGAAACCCTGGACGATCTGTCCGGCAAGATGCCTAACCTGCGTCAGCAGATGATGCGTCTGATGAGCGGTGAGATCAAAGGCGATCAGGACATGATTCTACTGCTTTCTAAAAAGAATGCAGAGGAGCGCCTGGCCGCGTTTATCTACAACCTCTCCCGCCGCTTCGCCGAACGTGGCTTCTCGCCGCGTGAATTCCGTCTGACCATGACGCGTGGCGATATCGGTAACTACCTGGGTCTGACCGTAGAAACCATCAGCCGTCTGCTGGGTCGTTTCCAGAAAAGCGGGATGCTGGCCGTTAAGGGTAAATACATCACTATCGAAAACGGTGAAGCGCTGGCCGTTCTTGCCGGGCACGCCCGCAACGTGGCGTAAACGCCATACGTATACAGCCAGACCGATAAATTTTCCTGATTTAGCGGTCTGGCCTGTCACCCCGTCCTTTATCTGACCTTTTCACCGTAGCACGTCCCCACACAGCACCCAAAAGGTTCTCGTTGAGGTTATGAATTGAGAGAAAGTTTGTTTTTCGTTTCAGTCGTGATTGCCTCCGTGACCTTTATCTTCATCTGGATCATGCTTGTCGGCCCAATGAAGGGGGAGGAAAAAACCTACGTTCAGGATTCCACGACCTTTGCGATAGCGGTGATGGTGCTGCTGTTTATTGCGTTTGTTGCGGTAACGACCACGGTGCTTTTCCTCTGATAAATTTTCATGAATTATTGATCTGGCAAAACCTCCCCTCTGTTTCATTCAGGATATATAGGTTACTCTTTTAATTACAGACTGTGGTGACAGTAGTAAGGAGACCTGTATGGCCAAGTATCAAAACATGCTGGTAGCAATCGATCCGAATCAGGACGATCAGCCGGCATTACGACGTGCTGTGTATTTACATCAACGGATTGGTGGCAAAATCAAAGCGTTTTTGCCGATCTATGACTTCTCGTATGAGATGACCACCCTTCTGTCGCCTGACGAGCGCACCGCTATGCGTCAGGGCGTCATCAGCCAGCGTACCGCGTGGATCCGCGAACAGGCGAAGTATTACCTGGAAGCGGGTGTGCCCATTGATATTAAAGTGGTCTGGCACAACCGACCTTTCGAAGCCATCATTCAGGAAGTCGTTGCCGGTGGACACGATCTGCTGCTGAAGATGGCGCACCAGCACGACAAGCTGGAATCCGTGATCTTCACCCCGACCGACTGGCATTTGCTGCGTAAATGCCCTTGCCCGGTCTGGATGGTGAAAGACCAGCCGTGGCCTGAAGGCGGGAAAGCCGTTGTGGCGGTAAACCTCGCCAGCGAAGAGGATTACCACAATTCGCTGAACGAGAAGCTGGTGAAGGAGACTATCCAGCTTGCCGACCAGGTCAATAATACCGAAGTGCATCTGGTTGGCGCCTATCCGGTCACCCCGATTAACATTGCCATTGAACTGCCGGAATTTGACCCGAGCGTGTACAACGACGCGATCCGCGGTCAGCATCTGCTGGCCATGAAAGCGCTGCGCCAGAAATTCAGCATCGATGAGAAAATGACCCACGTGGAAAAAGGGCTGCCTGAAGAGGTGATCCCGGACCTGGCTGAACACCTGCAGGCGGGGATTGTGGTGCTCGGTACCATTGGCCGTACAGGTATTTCTGCCGCCTTCCTCGGCAATACCGCCGAGCAGGTGATCGACCATCTGCGCTGCGACCTGCTGGTTATCAAGCCGGATGAGTACCAGACGCCGGTTGAGCTCGACGATCCGGAAGACGATTGACCCCTAACGCCCGGCGGCGCAAGCTTGCCGGGCCTACAAAACCGTAGGCCGGGTAAGCGTAAGCGCCACCCGGCAATAAAAAAACCGCCGGATTCGGCGGTTTTTTCGTTTCAACGCAACTTACAGCGCTTTCAGAATCGCATCCACGCTGGCTTTGGCATCGCCAAACAGCATATGGGTGTTCTCTTTGAAGAACAGCGGGTTCTGCACACCGGCATAGCCGGTATTCATTGAACGTTTAAACACGATCACGTTCTGCGCCTTCCACACTTCCAGAACCGGCATCCCGGCGATTGGGCTACGTGGATCGTCCTGCGCCGCCGGGTTAACGGTGTCGTTAGCGCCAATGACCAGCACGGTGTCGGTGTCGGCGAAATCATCGTTGATCTCGTCCATCTCCAGTACGATGTCGTAAGGCACTTTCGCCTCCGCCAGCAGCACGTTCATGTGGCCTGGCAGACGCCCCGCCACCGGGTGAATACCAAAGCGCACCTTGATGCCGCGCGCTCGCAGCTTCTCGGTGATTTCCGCCACCGGATACTGCGCCTGCGCCACCGCCATGCCGTAGCCCGGGGTGATAATGACCGAGTGCGAGTTTTTGAGCATCTCGGCGGTATCTTCCGCACTGATCTCACGGTGCTCACCCACTTCCTCATCGGAGCCGGTAGACGAGCCGTCAGAACCAAAGCCACCGGCGATGACGCTGATGAACGAGCGGTTCATCGCCTTACACATGATGTAAGACAGGATCGCACCCGAAGAACCCACCAGCGCACCGGTGACGATCAGCAGATCGTTGCTCAGCATAAAGCCCGCCGCCGCCGCCGCCCAACCGGAGTAGGAGTTCAGCATGGAGACCACCACTGGCATATCCGCACCGCCGATGGACGCCACCAGATGCCAGCCGAAGGCCAGCGCGATAATGGTCATCACCAGCAACGCCAGCACCTGCAGACCGACGCTTTCGGTACGCACGAAGACCACCAGCAGCACAAACGACACCACCAGCGCCGCCAGGTTCAGCTTATGGCGGTTTGGCAGCATCAGCGGCTTAGAGGAAATCTTCCCGCGCAGCTTGCCGAACGCGACAATGGAGCCGGTGAAGGTGACCGCACCGATGAAGATACCGAGGAACACTTCCGTCAGGTGAATATTCACCAGAATCGGTTCCAGACCCGGCGTGTGGTACAGGTAGCTGTTGAAGCCCACCAGCACCGCGGCCAGACCCACAAAGCTGTGCAGAATCGCCACCAGTTCCGGCATCTCGGTCATTTCAACGCGTTTCGCCAGGCGAATACCAATCGCACCGCCGATGATCATCGCCACCAGGATCCACGCTACGTTGCCAGTATCCGGCCCGAAGATGGTGGCAATCAGCGCAATCGCCATCCCGGCGATACCAAAGTTATTCCCCTGCTGAGACGTTTCGTGTTTGGAAAGCCCCGCCAGACTGAAAATAAACAGGATTGCAGCAACAATGTATGCGGCTGTCACTAATCCTCCAGACATATGCTACCCCTTAGCCTTTACGAAACATTTTCAGCATGCGCTGAGTCACGGTGAAACCACCAAAAATATTGATACTGGCGATCAGCACTGCGATAAAGCTCAGGAAGCTGATCCAGCCGCCGTGGCCAATCTGCAGTAACGCCCCCACCACGATGATCCCGGAGATGGCGTTGGTTACCGACATCAGCGGCGTATGCAGCGCATGGGAGACGTTCCACACCACGTAGTAGCCCACGACGCAGGAGAGCGCGAAGACGGTAAAGTGGCCGAGGAACTCTTTCGGCGCGACGTCAGCCAGCCAGCCGAAGAGAATAATCACCAGCGCCATGATCGCGTATTTGCGCCACGGGGAAGCCGGTTTGGCAGGTTCTTTTGGCTCAGGCGCCGCTTTAGGCGCTGCCTGAGGCTGGGCCGAAACCTGAATCGGTGGCGCAGGCCAGGTAATTTCACCTTCACGCACCACGGTCACACCGCGCACCACCACGTCGTCAAAATCGACGGTAATGTTGCCGTCTTTCTCTTTGCAAAGCAGCTTCAGCAGGTTGACGAGGTTGGTGCCGTACAGCTGAGACGATTGCGTCGGCAGGCGACCCGGCAGATCGGTATAGCCGATCACCTTCACGCCGTTCGCGGTCGTGGTCACCTGATTCGCTACGGTATATTCACAGTTGCCGCCGTTTTGCGCGGCCAGGTCGACAATCACGCTGCCCGGCTTCATGGAGTCAACCATCTCACGGGTAATCAGCTTCGGCGCCGGTTTACCCGGGATAAGCGCGGTGGTGACAATGATGTCGACATCTTTCGCCTGCGCGGCGAAAAGTTCCATTTCGGCTTTGATAAAGGCTTCGGACATCACCTTCGCGTAACCATCACCGCTGCCCGCTTCCTCCTTGAAGTCCAGCTCAAGGAATTCGGCACCCATACTCTGGACCTGTTCCTTCACTTCAGGACGGGTATCGAACGCGCGCACGATAGCGCCCAGGCTGTTTGCCGCACCGATGGCGGCAAGTCCCGCCACGCCCGCGCCAATCACCATCACCTTCGCCGGAGGAACTTTACCCGCCGCGGTGATCTGACCGGTAAAGAAGCGACCAAATTCGTGGGCCGCTTCAACGATGGCGCGATAGCCCGCAATGTTTGCCATCGAACTTAAGGCGTCCAGCGACTGGGCGCGCGAAATACGCGGCACGGAGTCCATCGCCATGACGGTGACGCCGCGCGCGGCCAGCTTTTCCATCAGCTCAGGATTTTGCGCAGGCCAGATAAAGCTCACCAGCGTGGTGCCCGGATTCAGCAGCGCTATCTCACTCTCTTCCGGTGCATTGACCTTCAGAATTACCGGCGACTGCCATACGTCGGCACCGTCCACCACTTCCGCGCCAGCCTGGATAAAGGCCTCGTCATCGAAACTCGCCAGTTTGCCTGCGCCGCTTTCAACCGCGACGGTAAAACCCAGCTTAAGCAGTTGCTCCACCGTTTTCGGTGTTGCCGCTACGCGGGTTTCATTGGCTAACCGTTCTTTTGGTACCCCAATACGCATAGTTTTCCCTTCCATCGGTTTTTGATGATGGTTTATCGATAAATGCCCGCGGTTTGTATCATTTTTCGCCATCACACAAGCAATGAGACACAATTCACCCCGGAAAATAAAACAGTAACAAACTGTCTATAACCTACTGAAAATACCGGCCGTGATCTACCGCCAGAAAACACTATTTCTTACTTTATCTGTGAAAAATAAGCGATCGGCGTCACTGACAGTGATATTTACCTTAAATTCATCGCCAGAACCGATAATTCGCGCAAGCGAAGCGGTAAAAACATGATATAGCGCCATAAGAGAACAACTTATTAACATTAAATTAACTTGTAAAAGTCATAAGCTTTATCAGTTTTACTTGTCAAACGCGTGTTTTTTCAACATATCACTAAATGTTATCGAATAAGGTGATTCAGTGAGCACAGGCAGTGAAAAATGGCGCAGACAGCGACGGGTTTTAAATGCCATAATCGGGACCGTCTCAAATTAACAACAATACCAGTACATGGTTTGCGCAAGGCGAAGGATCATTTTTATGAAGCTTAAGAACACACTCCTGGCGTCCGCACTTCTCTCCGCGACCGCCCTGTCTGCGAATGCCGCAACAGAGTTAACGCCGGAGCAAGCGGCAGCGTTAAAACCTTTTGACCATAAGGTCATTGTGGGTCGTTATAATTCTATTGGCGACGCCGTCGCCGCTGCATCAAAGGCCGCTGATAAAAACGGGGCAGCCTCGTTTTATGTTGTTGACCAGTCTGATAACGGCAACAGCGGTAACCAGCGCGTGACTATTGCGCTGTATAAAGACAACGCGCCAAAAGCTGACGCACCGAAAAATCGCGTGATCAACGGTGTTGTTGAACTGCCGAAAGATCAGGCAATTGCGCTGGAACCGTACGACACTGTCACCGTTCAGGGCTTCTACCGCAGCCAGCCTGAAGTGAACGATGCCATCACCAAAGCCGCGAAAGAGAAAGGGGCCTACTCGTTCTACATCGTGCGTCAGGTCGATGCTAACCAGGGCGGCAACCAGCGTATTACCGCGTTCATCTATAAAGAAGATGCGAAAAAACGTGTTCTGCAGAGCCCGGATGCGATTCCGGCGAACTCAGAAGCCGGTCGCGCGGCGATAGCGAAAGGTGGCGAAGAAGCGAAGAAAGTGGAAATCCCAGGCGTCGCAACGACGGCTGCGCCAAGCGCTGAAGTGGGCCGTTTCTTTGAAACGCAGTCCACGAAAGGTGGCCGTTATTCGGTTACGCTGCCAGACGGTACCAAAATTGAAGAGCTGAACAACGCCACTGCCGCGCAGATGGTGCCGTTCGACAGCATCAAATTTACCGGCAACTACGGCAATATGACGGAAGTCTCTTACCAGGTCGCGAAGCGTGCGGCGAAGAAAGGGGCGAAGTTCTACCACATCACCCGCCAGTGGCAGGAACGTGGAAACAACGTGACCATCAGCGCCGATCTGTACAAGTAACAAAATCGTTTAAGAAAGGCGGCGCAATGCCGCCTTTTTTGTTACTTTTTTTGAATTTCTGCCACACGTCATTGCATGCTTTCGTTACACTCCGTAAAATCCCGCGCCTTAGTGTGATCCACCATTTTTATGCGCCTGAGCGAAATAATTATTCTGGATTTTGACCTTTCATAACAGGAAGCCAATGGAAAAGAAACTTGGCCTGAGTGCTCTGACTGCACTCGTTTTAAGCTCAATGCTGGGTGCGGGCGTATTCAGTTTGCCGCAAAATATGGCGGCCGTCGCCAGCCCGTCTGCGCTCATCATTGGCTGGGGCATTACGGGAGTCGGAATATTGCTGCTGGCCTTCGCCATGCTGCTGCTGACCCGCATTCGCCCGGACCTGGACGGCGGCATTTTCACCTATGCCCGTGAAGGCTTCGGCGAGCTGATTGGCTTCTGTTCCGCATGGGGATACTGGCTGTGTGCGGTTATCGCCAACGTCTCCTATCTGGTGATTGTCTTCTCGGCGCTCAGTTTCTTTACCGATACGCCTGAATTGCGCCTCTTTGGCGACGGGAATACCTGGCAGTCTATCGTGGGTGCCTCGGTGCTGCTGTGGTTCGTCCACTGGCTGGTGCTGCGTGGCGTACAAACGGCCGCCAGCATTAACCTGGTGGCGACGCTCGCGAAGCTGGTTCCGCTCGGCCTGTTTATCGTTCTGGCCTTCATTGCGTTCCGTCTCGACGTGTTTAAGCTCGATTTCAGCGGCGTTGCGCTGGGCGTCCCCGTCTGGGAGCAGGTGAAAAACACGATGCTGATTACCCTGTGGGTATTCATCGGCGTTGAGGGTGCGGTTGTGGTTTCTGCCCGGGCCCGAAATAAACGCGATGTAGGCCGCGCCACGCTGCTGGCCGTACTGGCTGCGCTCGGGGTTTATCTGCTGGTCACGCTGCTGTCGCTGGGCGTGGTGGCGCGTCCTGAACTGGCTGAAATGCGTAACCCGTCAATGGCAGGCCTGATGGTGAAAATGCTCGGCCCCTGGGGCGACGTGGTGATTGCGGCGGGTCTTATTATCTCCGTCTGCGGAGCCTACCTGAGCTGGACCATCATGGCGGCTGAAGTGCCCTTCCTGGCCTCTACACACAAAGCGTTCCCACGGCTGTTTGCGCGTCAAAACAAAAACAGCGCACCGTCTGCCTCACTCTGGCTGACCAACATCAGCGTTCAGATCTGCCTGGTGCTGATCTGGCTCACAGGTTCAGACTATAACACGCTGCTGACCATCGCCTCGGAGATGATTCTGGTACCCTATTTCTTAGTGGGTGCGTATTTGTTAAAAATTGCCACTCGTCCCGCGCATTATGTCGTGGGTGTCGGAGCCTGTATTTACGGCCTGTGGTTGTTGTATGCTTCCGGACCTATGCATCTGCTGCTGTCGGTGGTGCTGTACGCACCGGGCCTGCTGGTGTTTATCTACGCCCGCCGCACGCATCAGCTGGAGAACGCGCTGAAACGCCGCGAAATGGCATTAATTGGACTCTTACTGGTTGCTGCCGTGCCGGCAACCTGGATGTTAGTGGGATAGCATCGCCTTTCCCATTGTTGAACTGTAAAGGAGAATACGATGGGAAATGCACCGCTTCGCCCCATACTGATCACCGGTGGAGGCCGCCGTATCGGCCTCGCTCTCGCCCATCACTTTCTCAACCTTCGCCATCCGGTCATTGTGAGCTACCGTACGGAATACCCGTCGATTGAAGGGTTACGCAAAGCCGGGGCGGTCTGCATTCAGGCTGATTTTTCAACCGATGAAGGCATTCTGGCCTTTGCGGAAAAGGTGAAATCCACCACTGCGGGGCTGCGCGCCGTGATCCATAACGCCAGCGCATGGCAGGCCGAAAAATCCGGTACCTCACTCAGCGAAACGCTTGCCGCCATGTTGCAGATCCATGTTAATACCCCTTATCTGCTGAACCATGCTCTGCAGGATCTGCTTCGCGGCCACGGGCATGCTGCGGGCGACATCATTCACTTCACTGATTATGTGGTGGAGCGCGGCAGCGACAAGCACATCGCCTATGCGGCCAGTAAAGCCGCGCTGGATAACATGACCCGCTCGTTTGCCCGCAAGCTCGCCCCCGAGGTGAAGGTGAACGCCATCGCCCCGGCGATGATTTTATTCAACGAAAACGATGATGCGGAGTATCGCCAGCAGGCGCTGAATAAGTCGCTCATGAAAATTGCCCCGGGCGAGAAAGAGGTCATCGACCTCGTGGATTACCTGCTCACCAGTTGCTACGTCACCGGCAGAACCTTTGCCGTGGACGGCGGCCGACCGCTGCGTTAGTGAAAGCGGCTCCAGAAGAAAATTAACAGCCAGGCGCTGAGCCCCCAGCAGACCACCGCCCCGCTCAGCGCCAGTGGGAGACGCAGAAAACCGGTGAAATACCACAGCGAAAGCAGGTAGAGAAAATACGGAATGATTGACCACATGCCAAACACGATGGTCGTGCGTAACGCTTCCGTACCGCGTTCAGATGCCACGATATAGTGGGCAATGAGCGCAAAGGTCGGGAAGAGAGGGATCAGCCCGGCAATATAGTAGTTTTTCGTTTTCGCCAGCATGCCAATCAGCAACACCACCAGCGCGCCCAGCCCGGCTTTGATCACCAGCCCCATCGTTTTCCCTATAATAATCAACTCACAATATCAGCCAGAATAACGGAACCGGCGTTAATTTTGAAAGATTAATGGAAGGTTAAGGTTTCGCGGTGTATGTTGGCTTTTTTCACGAAAACAGACGCTGTATGAATAAGATTGTTTATGTTGAAGACGAACCCGAAGTCGGGCAGCTGATCGCCGCCTATCTGGGTAAACATGATATGGACGTCATTGTTGAACCTCGCGGCGATCGTGCCGAAGAGGTGGTCGTCCGTGAAAACCCGGATCTGGTATTGCTGGATATTATGTTGCCAGGCAAAGACGGCATGACGCTCTGCCGGGACCTGCGCGCCCGTTGGGAGGGCCCTATCGTCCTGCTCACCTCACTGGACAGCGATATGAACCATATTTTGTCGCTGGAGATGGGTGCCAATGATTACATTCTGAAAACCACGCCGCCTGCCGTCCTGCTCGCTCGCCTGCGCCTCCATTTACGCCAGCACGCCAGCATCGAACGCGAAGCACCGGCGCCGTCTCTGACGCCGCACAAAGCGATGCGCTTCGGTACGCTGTCTATTGATCCGATTAACCGTCAGGTGCTGCTCTCTGGCGAGCTTATCGCCCTTTCCACCGCAGATTTTGACCTGCTGTGGGAGCTGGCAACGCATGCCGGGCAGATCATGGACCGTGACGCGCTGCTGAAAAACCTGCGTGGCGTAAGCTACGACGGAATGGACCGCAGCGTTGACGTGGCGATTTCGCGTCTGCGCAAAAAACTGCAGGATAACGCCACCGAGCCCTACCGCATTAAAACCGTGCGTAACAAGGGCTATCTGTTTGCCCCACATGCGTGGGAAACCTGATCGCCGGATAAGATAACCTGTGCGAAATGAAGGCATTGCGCGACGATGCCTTCTCTTCGGGCGTTTATTTTTACGTTTGCGCAACAATTAACTTGCTAAGCACGCGAACTATTCCATAATTACCTTCTCGACTCTCCTTTCTTCAGCTCGCCCCGCTCTTGCGATTGTTTTACTCATTTTCGCCGTGAAGCTTTCACGACATCTCTCCAATAAATCTTGAAATGAGGATTTAAGCTCATGAATTATGTATAGCTACGGTCAGGTAGAAGCGATAAAAACCAATCTTGAGTGGATTGTTAATCAGGCAACCCTGAACCACGCCTCCCCCTCACGCACCGATCAAAAAGCGCTCTTTGACCTGCTGGAACTCATTCAGTCTTACGAAATACTGCTGGACCTCATCAGCGAATACGGAACGGATGTGATTGATACGCACATTGCGGAAGGCCTGGCCGTGACGGAAAAATTCATCGCCAAGGTAAAAAACAGCGCGAAAGCCATGTAACACGCTCGACTGACGTGAAAAACCCGAAGGGTTTTCATGTATATTCTGCATATAGCGTTTTTTCGGTGAGATCCAATGAAAAAGCTGTTTGTGCAGTTTTATCTTTTACTGTTTGTCTGCTTCCTGGTGATGACCATGCTGGTCGGGCTGGTCTATAAATTTACTGCCGAACGTGCGGGCAGGCAGTCTCTGGACGACCTGATGAAAAGCTCGCTGTATTTGATGCGCAGCGAGCTGAGAGAGATCCCGCCACACGACTGGGCGAAAACCCTGAAAGAGCTGGATCTCAACCTGTCATTCGATTTACGCATCGAGCCGTTGAAAGATTTCGATCTGGACCCGCCCGCCATGCAGCGTCTGCGCGACGGGGATATCGTCGCGCTGGATGAGAAATACACCTTTATTCAGCGTATTCCGCGCAGCCATTACGTGCTGGCCGTCGGGCCGGTGCCCTATCTCTATTATCTGCATCAGATGCGCCTGCTGGACATGGCGCTAATGGCCTTTATCGCCATTTCGCTGGCGTTTCCGGTTTTTATCTGGATGCGCCCGCACTGGCAGGACATGCTGAAGCTGGAATCCGCCGCGCAGCGTTTTGGTGAGGGACACTTTACCGAGCGCATTCACTTCGACAGCGGTTCCAGCTTTGAACGTCTGGGCGTGGCCTTTAACCAGATGGCCGATAACATCAATGCCCTTATCGCCAGTAAGAAACAGCTCATCGACGGGATTGCGCACGAGCTGCGCACGCCGCTGGTGCGCCTGCGCTATCGTCTGGAAATGAGTGAGAATCTGACGGAAGCAGAGTCTCAGGCGCTTAACCGCGACATTGGCCAGCTTGAGGCGCTGATTGAGGAGCTGCTGACCTACGCGCGCCTCGATCGCCCGCAAAACGAACTGAACCTCAGCACGCCGGATCTGCCCGCGTGGCTGCAAACCCACATTGACGACGTTCAGAGCGTGAACCCGCAGCGTACGCTGTTGACACGCGTTACGCCGGGTGACTACGGCGCACTCGATATGCGCCTGATGGAACGCGTGCTGGACAATCTGATGAACAACGCCATGCGCTACAGCGAAAGTACGCTACAGATTGGGCTGGATTTGCAGGGTAATCAGGCCAGCCTGACGGTAGAGGATGACGGGCCGGGGATTGCGCCGGAGGCGCGCGAAACCGTGTTTGAACCGTTTGTCCGCCTCGATCCCAGCCGCGATCGCGCCACCGGAGGCTGTGGTCTGGGGCTGGCCATTGTCTACTCTATCGCGCAGGCCATGGGCGGCACGGTACATTGCGAGGAGAGCGAGCTCGGCGGCGCGCGCTTCTGCTTTAGCTGGCCGGTGTACCATAACATCGCCCTTCCCGTTCCTGCCTGACCTCAACCGCACGCTGGCCTGACCCGGCGTGCTGTGCTATATCATGAGTATGTTGTAACTAATGAGAGGGGCTTATGGCGACCTACGATCTTATCGAACGGCTTAACAGCACGTTTCGGGAAATAGAACACGAGCTGCTGACCCTGACAGAACGTTTGCAGACCTGCCGCCTGCTGGCCGCGCGCGTCTTTACCCTGCCCGAGGTGGTCAAAGGGGCCGAGCACGATCCGCTGGACACCATCGACGTGAAGCAGCACATCGGCAAGGCCGCGCTGGAACTGGCGATGAAACACTATCGACATCTTTTTATCCAGCAGCAGTCTGAACAGCGCAGCAGCAAGGCAGCCGTGCGGCTGCCGGGCGTGATCTGTCTGCAAACCGATGCAGTATCGCGCGAGGCGCTGGAAAGCCAGATTGCCCATATCAACAGCCTGAAAGCGGCATTTGAGAAGATCGTTACCGAGGAGTCGGGCCTGGCCCCTGCCGCCCGGTTTGAATGGGTCCACCGTCAGCTTCCGGGGTTAATTACGCTGAATGCCTATCGTACGCTGACGGTACTGCGCCACCCCGCCACGCTGCGCTTCGGCTGGGCGAATAAGCACATCATTAAAAACTTCACCCGGGATGAGATCCTGGCGCAGCTGGAAAAAAGCCTCAAGGCGCCACGCACCGTCGCGCCGTGGTCGCGTGAGCAGTGGATTGAGCGCCTGGAGCAGGAGTACCACAGCATCGCCTCGCTACCGGCGGATACGCGCCTCAAAATTAAGCGCCCGGTGAAGGTTCAGCCTATCGCCCGCGTCTGGTATTCCGGCCAGCAAAAACAGGTGCAGTATGCCTGTCCAACGCCGCTGATTGCGCTCTATGATGCCGATCAGGGGGCTATCGTGCCGGATATTGGTGAGTTGCTGAATTACGATGCTGAAAATGTCCAGCACCGTTACCGACCCCAGGCGCAGCCGCTACAGCTGATTATTCCGCGGCTGCACCTGTACGTGGCGAGTTGATTATTTCAGACTGCCGACCATCGCTTCAGGGCGCACCCAGGCATCGAACTCCGCCTCCGTCAGATAGCCCAGCGCCAGGGCGGAGGCTTTCAGCGTCAGCCCCTCCTTATGCGCTTTTTTGGCGATCTCGGCGGCTTTGTCGTAGCCAATGTGGGTATTGAGCGCGGTCACCAGCATCAGCGACTCATTTAACAGCTGGCTGATGCGCTCGCGGTTTGGCTCGATCCCCACCGCGCAGTGTTCGTTAAAGCTCTCCATGCCGTCTGCCAGCAGACGAATCGATTGCAGAACGTTGTGGATCACCATCGGGCGATAGACGTTCAGCTCGAAGTTGCCGGATGCACCGCCCAGGTTAACGGCCACGTCGTTGCCCAGTACCTGACAGCAGAGCATGGTCATGGCTTCGCACTGGGTCGGGTTGACTTTACCCGGCATGATGGAGCTGCCCGGCTCGTTTTCCGGAATGCTGATTTCACCGATGCCGCAGCGCGGGCCCGAGGCCAGCCAGCGCACGTCGTTGGCGATTTTCATCAGCGACGCCGCCAGCCCTTTCAGCGCGCCGTGGGTGTGGACCAGCGCATCGCAGGTCGCCAGCGCTTCGAACTTGTTGGGCGCCGTGACGAACGGCTGTCCGGTAATGGCCGCAAGCTCCTCCGCCACGCGCACCGCATACTCAGGATGGGTGTTTAATCCGGTGCCCACCGCCGTGCCGCCGAGCGCCAGCTCCGCCAGGTGCGGCAGGCTGTTCTCAATGTGCTTCAGGTTGTGTTCCAGCATCGCCACCCAGCCGGAAATCTCCTGGCCGAGCGTCAGCGGCGTGGCGTCCTGCAGGTGTGTACGGCCGATTTTGACGATGTCGCGGAAGGCCTGCGCCTTCTCGTTGAGCGTAGATTTCAGGACGTTTAGCTGTGGGATAAGCTGTTCGCGAATAGCAATCACCGCCGCCACGTGCATGGCCGTGGGGAAGACGTCGTTAGAACTCTGGCTCTTGTTGACGTCATCGTTCGGATGAACCTTACGCTCCATGCCGCGCACGCCGCCCAGCAGTTCGCTTGCCCGGTTCGCCAGCACTTCGTTCATGTTCATGTTGCTTTGGGTGCCGGAACCGGTCTGCCAGATGGCGAGAGGGAATTCGTCGGGATGCTTGCCCGCCAGCACTTCGTCGGCGGCATTTATGATGGCGGTGGCCTTGTCTGCCGCCAGCAGGCCTAAATCCTGGTTCACTTTTGCGGCCGCGCGTTTGGTGAGGGCCAGCGCCTGAATCAGCGAGACGGGCATTTTTTCAGTCGAGATACGGAAATGCTCCAGCGAACGCTGGGTTTGCGCGCCCCATAGCTTGTCGGCCGGGACGTCGATGGCGCCCATCGAGTCTTTCTCATGGCGTACCGTTGTCATTACTTTCTCCTTGATAACACTGTCGGGATTGCTCACATGCTTAAGGGATAAGTATTGATGACTTCTGAGAAACGTTATGGCGCTTTGTGCGCTCTTTTTGGTGTCGGGTGGCGGCTGCGCCTTAACCGACCTACGAGAATCCAGGCCGGGTAAGCGTCAGCGCCACCCGGCAATTTACAAAATTACTTCACACACGCCGAACACTGGGACGACTGGATCTGCTTGAAGAAGTCGTTGCCTTTGTCATCCACGAGGATAAACGCCGGGAAATCTTCCACTTCAATTTTCCAGATCGCTTCCATACCCAGTTCCGGGTATTCCACGCACTCCAGGCTCTTGATGCTGCCCTGCGCCAGAACCGCAGCCGGGCCGCCGATGCTGCCGAGGTAGAAGCCGCCGTGCTTGTGGCAGGCGTCCGTCACCTGCTGGCTACGGTTGCCTTTCGCGAGCATGATCATGCTGCCGCCGTTAGCCTGCAGCTGGTCGACGTACGAGTCCATACGGCCTGCCGTAGTCGGGCCTAACGAGCCAGAGGCGTAGCCTTCAGGCGTTTTCGCCGGGCCCGCGTAGTAGATCGGGTGATCTTTAATGTACTGCGGCAGCCCTTCGCCGTTGTCCAGGCGCTCTTTCAGCTTCGCGTGCGCGATATCGCGGCCCACGATAATCGTGCCGTTGAGGGAGAGACGGGTCGAAACCGGATACTGAGACAGCTGCGCCAGAATCTCTTTCATCGGACGGTTCAGGTCAACGCGAACCGCTTCCCCCTCACCCGCTTTACGCAGCGCTTCCGGAATGTATTTACCCGGGTTGTTTTCCAGTTTTTCGATCCACACGCCTTCGCGGTTGATCTTCGCCTTGATGTTGCGATCCGCAGAGCAGGAGACGCCCATCCCGACCGGGCAGGAAGCGCCGTGACGCGGAAGACGGATCACGCGCACGTCGTGAGCGAAGTATTTGCCGCCAAACTGCGCGCCGAGGCCCAGGTTACGCGCTTCTTCCAGCAGCTCCTGCTCAAGCTGCACGTCGCGGAACGCCTGACCATGTTCGTTACCTTCGGTAGGCAGGCCGTCGTAGTATTTGGTTGAGGCCAGCTTCACAGTTTTCAGCGTGCTTTCCGCCGAGGTACCGCCAATCACAAACGCGATATGGTACGGCGGGCACGCCGCGGTGCCGAGGGTGCGCATCTTCTCAACCAGGTAATTCTTCAGCTTGCCCGGGGTAAGCAGCGCTTTGGTTTCCTGATAGAGATAGGTTTTGTTGGCCGAACCGCCGCCTTTAGCGATACAGAGGAATTTGTACTCATCACCGTCGACGCTGTAGAGGTCAATCTGTGCTGGCAGGTTGGTGCCGGTGTTGACCTCTTTGTACATGTCCAGCGCGGCGTTTTGCGAATAGCGCAGGTTGTCTTCGGTGTAGGTGTTATAAACACCGTGCGCCAGCGCCGCTTCATCACCGCCGCCGGTCCAGACGCGCTGGCCTTTTTTACCGACGATGATCGCCGTACCGGTATCCTGACAGGTTGGCAGAATGCCTTTCGCCGCGATATCGGAGTTACGCAGGAACTGCAGGGCAACGTACTTATCGTTTTCGCTGGCTTCCGGGTCACTCAGAATATCGGCTACCTGCTGCTGATGGGCAGGACGGAGCATAAACGAGGCGTCGTGGAAAGCGTGCTGCGCCAGCAACGTCAGCGCCTGTGGATCCACCTTGAGGATCTCTTGTCCTTCAAACTCAGAGACGGAGACGTGATCGCGGGTTAACAGGTAATACTCGGTCTGATCCTTACTGAGGGGAAAAGGATCCTGATAATGGAAGGGTTTATTCGACATTGTTCTCTCACTTACTGCTTCGGTCTGTTTATTCAGGGCAGATGTTCCGCTGCCCGGCTTAAAAGCGAGTCAGCTTATCCTACACAATTTTTTAACAAAAACTGAGACTAGTACGACTTTTTACATCCACAGGTTACTTCCATGTGGTTTATTGCTTTAATACCCGAAGTTAATTCCATCATTGAATCAGGGCTTGATAATGCAAAAACTCATTAACTCAGTGCAGAACTACGCCTGGGGAAGTAAAACTGCGTTAACGGATCTCTACGGTATCGCGAACCCGAACAACCTGCCGATGGCAGAACTATGGATGGGGGCGCACCCGAAGAGCAGCTCAAAAATTGAAGACGCCAGCGGTCAGGTACGCAGCCTGCGTGACGTAATAGAGGCCAACAAAGCCGCGCTGCTGGGCGACAAGGTGGCTCAGCGCTTTGGCGAACTGCCGTTCCTGTTTAAAGTGCTGTGCGCAGACCAGCCGCTCTCCATCCAGGTTCACCCGAACAAGCAAGCGTCTGAAATCGGCTTTGCGAAAGAGAACGCGGCAGGTATTCCGTTAGACTCCGCCGAGCGTAACTACAAAGATCCTAACCACAAGCCGGAACTGGTGTTCGCGCTGACGCCTTTCCTGGCGATGAACGCGTTCCGCGAGTTTTCCGAAATTATCTCCCTGCTGCAGCCGGTCGCGGGTGCCCATAACGCTATCGCGCATTTCCTTGAAAACCCGAACGCCGACGCGCTGAGCCAGCTGTTTGCCAGCCTGCTGAATATGCAGGGTGAAGAGAAGTCCCACGCGCTGGCGGTACTGAAAGCCGCCCTGGACAGCCAGCAAGGTGAACCGTGGGAGACCATCCGTCTGATTTCCGAATTCTATCCGGACGACAGCGGCCTGTTCTCCCCTCTGCTGCTGAACGTGGTGAAGCTGAATCCGGGTGAAGCAATGTTCCTGTTCGCTGAAACCCCGCACGCCTACCTTCAGGGCGTGGCGCTGGAGGTGATGGCCAACTCCGATAACGTGCTGCGCGCGGGCCTGACGCCAAAATACATCGACATCCCCGAGCTGGTTGCCAACGTTAAGTTTGTGGCGAAACCTGCCGCACAGCTGCTGACTCAGCCAGTGAAAAACGGCGCAGAGCTGGACTTCCCGATTCCGGTGGACGATTTTGCCTTCTCCCTGCACGACCTGAGCAGCGACGAAACGTCGGTCGCTCAGGAGAGCGCGGCGATCCTGTTCTGCGTCGAGGGCGAAGCGACGCTGCACAAAGGCGAACAGCGTCTGGTGCTTAAGCCCGGTGAGTCAGCATTCGTTGCTGCCAATGAGTCTCCGGTTAGCGTAAGCGGCACCGGTCGCCTGGCGCGCGTTTTCAATAAGCTATACCCTAAATAATTCGAGTTGCATGAAGGCGGCGACGCAGCGAATCCCCAGGAGCGTACATAAGTACGTGACTGGGGTGAGCGAGGAAAGCCAACGCACAGGCAACTTGAAGTATGACGGGTATTAGGGACTTACTGATTTTTTTAACAACTCTTGCTAAGCTAGTTGCAGGCTTAATATCTCCAGGCGGTTTTTACCGCCTGGTTTCATTTTAGGGATAGTCGCAATGAAAAAATCGGTCGTAGCGGTAGGAGTGATTGTAGCGTTAGGCGTGGTCTGGACGGGTGCCTCCTGGTTTACCGGGAAACAGCTGGAAGGCCGTCTGGCTGAGATGGTGGCGCAGGCTAACGGAGAGATTAAGCGCAGCGCGCCGGAAGCGGGCCTTGAGCTGAGCTACCAGAACTACGAGCGCGGTGTGTTTACCAGCCGTATGCAGGTTGTGGTGAAGCCGGTTGCCGGTACGGAGAACGGCTGGCTGAAACCGGGCCAGAGCGTGGTGCTGGATGAAGTGGTAAGCCACGGTCCATTCCCGCTGGCGCAGCTGAAGTCCTTTAATCTGATCCCGTCGATGGCGTCCGTTCACACGGTCCTGGTGAATAACGACGTCACCAAACCGCTGTTCGATCTGGCAAAAAATACCTCACCTTTCGAGATCGACACCCGCATCAGCTATGCCGGTGACACGAGTTCTGATATTGCCCTGAAAGCGCTGAACTACGAGAAAGAGAATGAGAAAGTCGCTTTTAGCGGCGGTCACTTCAAACTTGACGCGGACCGCGACGGGAACGTGTTCTCCCTGACGGGTGAAGCGGAAAGCGGCCTGGTCAATGCCGTGAACGAATACAATCAAAAAGTTCAGCTCACCTTCAACAACCTGAAAGCCGACGGCAACAGCCGCATGACCGATTTCAAAGAGCGTATCGGCGATCAGAAACTGTCTCTCGATAAAGTTGCCATTGCGGTTGAAGGGAAAGAGATGGCCGTGCTGGAAGGCATGGACGTGAACGGAAAATCCGACGTGTCCAAAGACGGTAAGAGCATCAATACCCAGCTGGATTACACGCTGAAGAGCCTGAAAGTACAGAATCAGGATCTGGGCACCGGCAAACTGTCGCTGAAGATCGGCAATATCGACGGCCAGGCGTGGCACGAATTTAGCCAGAAATACAGCAAAGAGAGCCAGGCGCTGCTGACCGATACCGCGCTGCAGCAGAATCCGGAAGTGTACCAGCAGCAGGCGATGGCGGTACTGTTCAACAACCTGCCGATCCTGCTGAAAGGCGAGCCGGTGATCACCGTTGCGCCGCTGAGCTGGAAAAACAGCAAAGGCGAAACCAGCTTCAACCTGTCTCTGTTCCTGAAAGATCCGGCCACTGCAACGGGTGAACCGCAGACGCTGGCGCAGGAAGTGGATCGCAGCGTGAAGTCGCTCGACAGCAAGCTGACCATCCCGATGGATATGGCGACCGAGTTTATGACCCAGATTGCGAAACTGGAAGGCTACGGCGATGAAGATGCCGGCAAGCTGGCGAACCAGCAGGTGAAAGGTCTGGCGGCAATGGGCCAGATGTTCCGCATCACGAAGGTGGACAACAACACGATTTCCACCAGCCTGCAGTACGCCAACGGCCAGGTCACGCTCAACGGCGACAAAATGCCGCTGGAAGACTTCGTCGGCATGTTTGGTATGCCTGCTCTGGGGATGCCGGAACCGGCTGAACCGGCAGCGCCAGCCGAACCGGCGGCACCGCAACAGTAAACGTCAAAACCCCTCGCATGAGGGGTTTTTTATTGCCGGGTGGCGCTGACGCTTACCCGGCCTACGATTCAGAGCCGTTGTAGGCCCGTGCAAGCGCACCGCCGCCGGGCGATATTATTTCACCTTCACTAACCGCGCCGCCACAATCTGGTGCCCGGCCTGCACATCCGCATTGTCGATACGCTGCATGATTCTGTCCGCCAGGGTGTAACCCATCTCGCGCGCAGGGGTAGTGGCCCAGACGATCGGCAGGTCGTCGAGGGCGTTTTCTCCAACGTCGGCGAACGCCCCCAGCGCCACCTGGTGGCCGAAAAAGGTTTCCACCCCGCCCTCGCCGCTCTGACGCCCGGCGCGGATCAGGCCAAACCAGGCGCCCATGGCGATCACATCGTTATAACAAATGACAGCGCTGATGGTCGGGCTGCTTCGCAGCAGCGCGCCTATCGCTTCCGCCGCCATCTTCTGGCTGGACTCACACTCAACAACCCACTCGCTGTGGAACGGCAGGCCGTATTTAATCAGCGTCGCACAATAGCCGCCGACCCGCTCGGCGCGGGTAAGGGACGAGCTTTTACCGCCCAGCCAGGCAATGCGCTGATGCCCACGACGAATAAGATGCTCGGTCAGCATTTGCGCGGCCTGCATGTTATCCGGGCGCAACGTATCGGCTTCGTCGAGGTAGCTGGCGCGCGAGGCAAACACCAGCGGCACGCCTTTTTCGGCGGCGCGCTCGCACAGTTCACTGCCCACGCCCGATGCTCCGGCGACGATCACCCCGTCCACCCCCTGGTTCAGCAGCATATCGAGCCGGGAAAGCAGCTGATCGGCCTCGCGACCGCCATGCAGCAGAAAGACCATCCGCCCCTGCGCTTCAAGCGCTTCGGTTAAGCCGGCGGTTAACTCCGCATAGAACGGTGACGTCAGGTCACGAACAATCAGGCCAATCACCCCGCTTTGCCCACCACGCAGCGCCGACGCCTGGCGGTTACGCACAAAGCCCAACTGTTCAACCGCCTCGTTCACCCGCTGACCGGTCGCGGGAGAGATGCGCCCTTTTCCGCTCAGTACCAGAGAAACGGTGCTGACGGAAACCCCCGCCGCCAGCGCGACATCGTTGATGGTGACTTTCTTCGCTACAGCCATGTCCTGGAGTGACTCCCTGAAAAATGAGATCGGTAAAACGTTTTATCAATACGTTATCTTTATACTACCAGTCAAAGCCTGAGAATGTGATTTAGCGCGCACTAAACTTTGATAAAACGTTTTATCTTCTCGCAGCATTGAAGCAGACAAACTGATTTTAACAATAAAGGAGTCGTTTTATGACGGCGAAAGCAGCACAAAAAATATCGCTGTGGGAATTTTTCCAGCAACTGGGTAAAACCTTTATGCTGCCCGTGGCACTCCTCTCGTTCTGCGGGATCATGCTGGGTATCGGCAGCTCCCTCAGCAGTAAAGACGTCATCACGCTGATCCCGTTCCTCGGCACCCCCGTGCTGCAGGCGATCTTTATCTGGATGAGTAAAGTCGGCTCCTTCGCGTTTAGTTTCCTGCCCGTGATGTTCTGTATTGCTATCCCGCTGGGCCTGGCCCGCGAGAACAAAGGCGTCGCGGCGTTTGCCGGTTTTGTGGGTTACGCGGTGATGAACCTCGCGGTTAACTTCTGGCTGACCGCGAAAGGCATTCTGCCGACCACCGACGCTGCCGTGCTGAAAGCTAACAACATTCAGAGCGTGATTGGTATCCAGTCTATTGATACCGGGATCCTCGGGGCGGTGATCGCCGGGGTGATTATCTGGATGCTGCACGAGCGCTTCCACAATATCCGTCTGCCGGATGCCCTGGCCTTCTTCGGCGGTACCCGATTTGTGCCGATTATCACCCTGGTGGTGATGGGCCTGTTTGGTCTGATCATTCCGCTGATCTGGCCGGTCTTCGCGATGGGCATCAACGGCATTGGCCGCATCATCAACGGCGCGGGAGATTTCGGTCCGATGATCTTCGGTACCGGCGAGCGTCTGCTCCTGCCGTTTGGCCTGCAGCACATCCTGGTGGCCCTGATTCGCTTCACCGAAGCGGGCGGGACGATGGAGGTGTGCGGTCACGACGTGAGCGGTGCGCTGACCATCTTCCAGGCGCAGCTGAGCTGCCCGACGACACACGGCTTCTCCGAAAGCGCCACCCGCTTCCTGTCTCAGGGTAAAATGCCGGCCTTCCTCGGCGGCCTGCCGGGTGCCGCACTGGCGATGTACCACTGCGCGCGTCCGGAAAACCGTCATAAAATTAAAGGCCTGCTGATTTCCGGCGTGATCGCCTGCGTCGTGGGCGGGACCACCGAGCCTATCGAGTTCCTGTTCCTGTTCGTTGCGCCGGTGCTGTATCTGATTCACGCTGTGCTGACCGGTCTGGGCTTTACCGTGATGGCGGTGCTTGGCGTCACCATCGGCAACACCGACGGCAACGTGATTGACTTCGTGGTCTTCGGGATCCTGCACGGCCTCTCCACCAAGTGGTATCTGGTCCCGGTCGTGGCGGCAATCTGGTTCGTGGTGTACTACGGGATCTTCCGCTTCGCCATCACCCGCTTTAACCTGAAAACGCCAGGCCGCGATACCGATACGGCCACCAGCGTGGAACAGGCGGTTGCCGGTACCGTGGGTAAATCCGGCTACAACACCCCTGCCATTCTGGCGGCGCTGGGCGGTGCGGAGAACATCACCTCGCTGGATAACTGCATTACCCGCCTGCGTTTGTCGGTGGCGGATATGTCAAAAGTGGATACCAAAGCCCTGAAAGCCAACCGGGCCATCGGCGTGGTACAGTTAAATCAGCACAATTTGCAGGTGGTTATCGGCCCGCAGGTACAGTCAGTGAAAGATGAGCTGGCAACCCTGATGCGAACAGTAGAAGCCTGATGCCTCCGCCCCCTCACCATGAGGGGGTTTTACGTTAAGGATTAAAGCATGTTTGATTTCTCCACCGTCGTGGATCGACACGGCACCTGGTGTACGCAGTGGGACTACGTCGCCGACCGTTTTGGCGCGGACGATCTGCTGCCCTTCACCATCTCGGATATGGATTTCGCCACCGCCCCCTGCATAATCGACGCGCTGCATCAGCGCATTCGTCACGGCGTGTTTGGCTATAGCCGCTGGAAAAACGACGAGTTTCTCGCCGCCGTCGCGCACTGGTTCCAGCAGCGTTTTAACAGCCGGATTGATACTGAAAGCGTGGTTTATGGTCCGTCAGTCATCTACATGGTCTCTGAACTGATACGCCTCTGGTCAACCCCCGGCGACGGCGTGGTGGTGCACACCCCGGCTTACGATGCGTTTTATAAAGCCATAGAGGGTAACGCGCGTCGTGTTGTGGCGGTTGAGATGGAAAAGCAGGCTGCAGGCTGGCAGGGCAGTATGGCGGCCCTCGAAGCGGCGCTGGCGAAACCGGAAAACAAAATTTTGTTGCTGTGCAGCCCGCAGAACCCGACCGGCAAGGTCTGGACGCGGGATGAGCTGACGCACATGGCGGAACTGTGCGCACGCTATGACGTGGCGGTTATCAGCGATGAAATCCATATGGACATGGTGTGGGGAGAACATCGTCACACGCCGTGGAACGCCGTGGCTCGGGGCAAATGGGCGCTTCTGACCTCCGGCTCGAAAAGCTTTAACATTCCGGCGCTGACGGGGGCTTACGGCCTGATCGGCGATGTAGAGAGCCGTAACGGCTATCTCAGCGCGCTAAAAGGACGGGACGGGCTCTCTTCCCCTTCCGTGCTGGCGCTGACGGCGCATATCGCCGCCTACCAGCAGGGGGAGCCGTGGCTGGATGCCCTGCGGGGTTATCTCGAAGGGAATTTGTCGTATATTGCGCAGGAAGTAAACCGCGCTTTTCCGAAACTGAACTGGCTGCCACCGGAAGCGACCTATCTGGCCTGGATCGATCTGCGCCCGCTGAACATTGACGATCGGGCGCTGCAAAAAGTGCTGATCGAGCAGCAAAAAGTCGCCATTATGCCGGGATATACCTACGGGAAAGAGGGAAATGGTTTCGTGCGCTTAAATGCGGGCTGCCCCCGCAGCAAGCTTGAGCAAGGAGTTCAACGCCTCATCGCCGGGATTAACACGCTCCTGTAATTAACTTGCGCAACGGAATATTCCCTTGCGCAAATAGCTTTTTACCCCGTTTTGTTTTTATAATATGGCGCACTTTAACCAGAAAAGAGTGCGACCATGATTGATACACGCCTGCCTTTAACTGATATTCATCGTCACCTTGACGGTAACATTCGTGCCCAAACCATCCTCGATCTTGGCCGCCAGTTCAATTTAACGCTTCCTGCTCAGACCCTTGAGTCCTTGATCCCTCACGTACAGGTGACCTCTAATGAACCGGACCTGGTGAGCTTCCTGAGCAAACTCGACTGGGGCGTGAAGATGCTGGCGTCGCTGGATGCCTGCCGCCGCGTGGCGTTTGAGAACATCGAAGATGCCGCCCGCAACGGCCTGCACTACGTCGAGCTGCGCTTCTCGCCGGGCTATATGGCGATGACCCACAACCTGCCCGTTGCAGGCGTGGTGGAAGCCGTTATTGAAGGCGTCCGCGAAGGGTGTAAAACCTTCGACGTTCAGGCCCGTCTGATCGGCATCATGAGCCGTACGTTCGGTGAAGCCGCCTGCCTGCAGGAGCTGGAGGCGCTGCTGGCCCATCGTGATGCCATCACCGCCGTCGACCTCGCCGGTGACGAACTGGGCTTCCCGGGTAGCCTGTTTCTCTCCCACTTCAACCGCGCGCGCGATGCCGGCTGGCACATCACCGTACATGCGGGTGAAGCGGCTGGCCCGGAAAGCATCTGGCAGGCCATCCGCGAGCTGGGCGCAGAGCGTATTGGTCACGGCGTGAAGGCGGTCGAAGATCGCGCGCTGATGGATTTCCTGGCGGAGCAGCGTATCGGGATTGAGTCGTGCCTGACGTCTAACATTCAGACCAGCACCGTAGCATCGCTGTCGCAGCACCCGCTGAAAACGTTCCTTGAACACGGCGTGCTGGCCTCTCTGAATACGGACGATCCGGCGGTTCAGGGCGTGGATATCATCCACGAGTACAACATCGCAGCTCCGCAGGCGGGGTTGAGCCGCGAGCAGATCCGTCAGGCGCAGATTAACGGGCTGGAAATTGCCTTCCTGACGCCTGCTGAGAAGCAGGCGCTGCGGGATAAGGTGGCAACAGCGTAAACCCTTTTGCCGGGTGGCGGCTACGCCTTACCCGGCCTACAAAATATTAAAAAACTATGCCAGGCAGAGCGTGGCGCGATGTTTGGCAGATTCGATGCCCAGCTCAATCAGCTCCATAATCTGTATCGCCTGGCTGGCCGGAACCGGGTTCTCCCCCGTGCCGTTTAGCGCATCGCGGATAGCGGCATAATACGCCGGATAGTTACCCGGTATCGTTAGCAAGGTCTCTTCGACCAGCTCCTCGCCTTCCACCCGCGTGACAACGCCGTCGCGCATATCATAGCCCCAGTCTTCCTGCGGCAGACGCTCACCGTTTTTCAGCCTGTCTTCCTGCGGGTCGAGACCAAACTTCACGTAGCTCCCGCGCGTGCCGTGAATAATATAGCGGGCAGATTCTGCAGCCGCGACCATCGTACCGTGCAGCACAATCCGCCGCTGCGGGTAACTGAGCACCGCGTGGAAGTAATCGGTTGTCTGCGCCCCGGGTCTGAGCTGGGCCAGATCGACCGTCATGCTCACCGGAAGGCCAAAAAGATTGACGGCCTGATCCAGCAGATGCGGGGCTAAATCATACCAGATGCCGCTGCCAGGGCCGGCCTGCTCGCGCCAGCGGTTTCGTACCTGCGGACGAAAACGGTCAAAGTGGGATTCAAAAAAGAGGATCTCCCCTAACGTGCCTTCACTGAGAAGCCGTTTTACCGTCAGAAAATCGCTGTCCCAGCGGCGGTTATGAAACACCGACAGCAGCCTGCCCAGACTCTTTGCCAGCGCATCCAGCTCGCGTGCCTGTGACAGTGTCACGGTGAAGGGTTTATCGACAACCACATGTTTCCCGGCTTCCAGCGCGGCCTTTGCCAGCGGAAAGTGGGTATCGTTCGGCGTGGGGATGACGATTAAATCAATATTGGGATCGTTGAAAAGATGTTTCGGCTCTGAGACAACCGGCACGGAAGGCCAGTCGGCATGGACTTTTGTAGCGTCGCTGCTGGATACCGCCGCCAGCGCCATGCCCGGCGTCCCGGCTATCAGAGGCGCATGAAACGTTTTGCTAGCGTACCCGTAACCGATAAGCCCAACGCGGATATTATCACTCATAGTGCCATCCTCTGTTATGACGTTCTTATTTCACACTGGCTAGCCTGGCATTACCACGGATTAATAATGTGCCCTATGACGTAAAATAGCAGGTTATACGGATTGTTTTTGTTACATAGTATTAACCTACTGATTTTGTTTAAGGGAACCGTTCCCAAAGCCCTTGCCGTCAGGGAAACGTCGCTGTAACATTTGCGCCCTGTCTTTATGGATAAAGTACAATTACGTATCATGACGTCAATTATTAATCGAATCATTGAATTAGCGGGATGGATTGTCCTTGGGGTTTCGGTCATTTTGCTGGGCGTTGCCAGCCATATCGATAACTACCAGCCGCCGGAGCCTGTCACCGTCGCTCAACCTAAGTAACCGGTTACTGCAATAAAGAGTGACATAATATGTCAGTTACTTATTGCCAGCCCTGGTGAACACGGTTAACCTTCTCTTCCAGGCATCGTCTGATGCCTGAATTTCAGCAAAGAAAACTCCTAATTTCGTCGCGTTACCTGAGTGGGCTGTTTACGTCTTTATTAATCCGTTTATTATTCGAACGAATTACCTTAACTGGTATTACTCACTTTTATATGGAAACTTATTAATATGACAGTTCAGGACTATTTATTAAAATTTCGCAAGATCAATTCGCTTGAGAGCCTGGAAAAACTGTTTGACCATCTGAACTACACCCTGTCGGATAATCAGGACATCATTAATATGTATCGCGCCGCTGACCATCGCCGTGCGGAGCTGGTCTCCGGTGGTCGTTTGTTCAACGTCGGCGAAGTGCCTAAGTCCGTATGGCGTTACGTTTTATAAGAAAGTAGCCATCCGCGCGAAATGTTATATACTCTCCGCCCTGCCAACTGGCTGTACAACATTTCGCGCAGATTATGGGAGAGTTCATGACCGCAACGCCTGGAGAACGCATTGGAGGCTGGTTAATCGCCCCACTGGCATGGCTGCTGGTTGCCTTATTAAGCGCATCACTTGCGCTGCTGCTTTATACCACCGCACTGATTACCCCCCACGCCATCCAGACCCTGATGTCGCAAAGCGTGCTTAATATTGCTTTGTGGTTTGTGTCGTTCGTTTTCGCGATCGGGATGTGGTACTACACGCTGTGGCTGACCATTGCCTTCTTTAAGCGCCGTAAGAATGTGCCTAAGCACTACATTATCTGGCTGCTGGTTTCGGTCCTGCTGGCGGTGAAGGCATTTGCTTTTTCGCCCGTTTCAGACGCGCTGGCCGTTCGTCAGCTGCTTTTCCCGTTGCTGGCCGCGGCGCTGCTGGTGCCCTACTTCAAGCGTTCGACACGGGTGAAAAACACCTTCGTGAACCCGTAATAACCCTACAGATAACCTGTTGTCGCCTGCGTGTGTTTGTCCGATAATAGGCGGCTTTTTTATTTCAGGCTAAATAATGACCGATTACTTACTGCTCTTTGTCGGCACCGTGCTGGTTAACAACTTCGTTCTGGTGAAGTTCCTTGGCCTGTGTCCGTTTATGGGCGTTTCCAAAAAACTGGAAACGGCAATGGGCATGGGGCTGGCGACGACCTTCGTCATGACGCTGGCGTCCATCTGCGCCTGGTGGATTGATACCTGGATCCTCATTCCGCTGGGGTTAACCTATCTCCGTACGCTGGCTTTTATTCTGGTTATCGCGGTGGTGGTGCAATTTACCGAAATGGTGGTACGCAAAACCAGCCCGGCGCTTTATCGCCTGCTGGGTATATTCCTGCCGTTGATCACCACCAACTGCGCCGTTCTCGGCGTGGCGCTGCTGAACATCAACCTTGGCCATAACTTTATGCAGTCGGCGCTGTATGGTTTTTCTGCGGCCGTCGGTTTCTCGCTGGTCATGGTGCTGTTTGCCTCTATTCGCGAGCGCCTGGCGGCAGCGGATATTCCTGCGCCCTTTCGCGGTAACGCGATTGCGCTGGTGACCGCGGGTTTAATGTCTCTGGCCTTTATGGGCTTTAGTGGTCTGGTGAAGTTGTAATGAATGCTATCTGGATTGCCATCGCCTCTATCAGCGTCCTGGGGTTGGTGTTTGGCCTTATCCTGGGTTACGCCTCCCGCCGTTTCGCGGTAGAGGACGATCCCGTTGTAGAGAAAATTGATGAGCTTCTGCCACAAAGCCAGTGCGGGCAGTGTGGCTATCCCGGCTGCCGCCCCTATGCCGAAGCGGTAGGGGTTCAGGGTGAGAAAATTAACCGCTGTGCGCCCGGTGGCGAAGCGGTGATGTTGAAAATTGCGGCCCTGCTAAACGTTGATCCGCAGCCTGTTGACGGCGATGCGGATGTGCAGGAGCCGGTCCGCGCGCTGGCCGTGATCGACGAAGCGAACTGCATCGGCTGCACCAAATGTATTCAGGCCTGCCCGGTCGACGCCATTGTTGGCGCAACGCGCGCCATGCACACCGTGGTGGCGGACCTGTGCACCGGCTGTAACCTCTGCGTAGCACCCTGCCCGACGCAATGTATCGAGCTGCGCCCGGTTGAAACGACTACCGAAAGCTGGAAGTGGGATCTTCAAACCATTCCGGTTCGCAATATTCCTGTGGAACAACATGCTTAAGTTATTTTCTGCTTTCAGAAAAGAGAAGATTTGGGACTTTGACGGGGGTATTCACCCACCGGAGATGAAAACCCAGTCTAACGGCACGCCGCTGCGTCAAATTCCGCTGGCGACCCGTTTCGTTATACCGCTCAAGCAGCACATCGGCGCGGAGGGTGAGCTGTGCGTGAAAGAAGGCGATACCGTCCTTCGCGGTCAGCCCCTGACCTTTGGTCGTGGACGTATGCTGCCGGTGCACGCCCCCACCTCCGGTAAGGTGGTCGCCATCGCGCCCCATACGGTGGCCCATCCGTCAGCGCTCTCAGAGCTGAGCGTGATGATTGAAGCCGACGGCGAAGACCGCTGGATCGACCGTGACGGCTGGAGCGACTACCGCTCCCATAGCCGCGAAGCGCTCATCGAGCGCATTCATCAGTTCGGCGTTGCCGGTCTCGGCGGCGCAGGCTTCCCGACCGGCGTCAAACTGCGCGGCGGTGGCGATAATATTCAGACGCTGATTATCAACGCCGCCGAATGCGAACCGTACATCACCGCCGACGATCGTCTGATGCAGGACTGCGCCGCCCAGGTGGTGGAAGGCATCCGCATCCTCGCGCACATTCTGCAGCCGCGGGAAGTGCTGATCGGTATCGAAGACAATAAACCGCAGGCTATCTCAATGCTGCGCGCCGTGCTGGCCGGTAGCCACGATATTAGCCTGCGCGTTATCCCGACTAAGTACCCCTCTGGTGGTGCTAAACAGCTGACGCAAATTCTCACCGGTAAGCAGGTTCCGCACGGCGGACGCTCTTCGGATATTGGCGTGCTGATGCAGAACGTCGGCACCGCGTACGCCGTGAAGCGCGCGGTAATCGACGGCGAGCCGCTGACCGAGCGCGTGGTAACGCTGACCGGGGAAGCGGTCTCTCGTCCGGGCAACGTCTGGGCGCGTCTGGGTACGCCGGTGCGTCACCTGCTGGAGCAGGCTGAGTTTTGCCCGTCAAGCGACCAGATGGTGATCATGGGCGGTCCGCTGATGGGCTTTACCTTGCCGTGGCTCGATGTGCCGGTAGTCAAAATCACCAACTGCCTGCTCGCCCCTTCTCCGACCGAGATGGGTGAAGAGCAGGAAGAAAAAGGCTGTATTCGCTGCAGCGCCTGTGCCGACGCCTGCCCGGCGGATCTGCTTCCGCAGCAGCTGTACTGGTACAGCAAAGGCCAACTGCACGACAAGGCGAAAGCCCATAACCTGGCCGACTGTATCGAATGCGGCGCCTGCGCCTGGGTCTGCCCTAGCAACATTCCTCTGGTGCAGTATTTCCGCCAGGAGAAGGCGGAAATTTATGCCATTTCCATGGAAGAAAAACGCGCAGCAGAAGCCAAAGCGCGCTTTGAAGCACGTCAGGCGCGACTGGAACGCGAAAAAATTGCCCGTCAGGAGCGCCATAAGCAGGCCGCCGTTCAGCCTGGCGAGAAAGATCAGGATGCGATTAACGCCGCACTGGCGCGCGTTCGCGAGAAAAAAGCCACTGCGGCGCAGCCCGTGGTGATCCCGGCCGGCGAGAAGCCGGACAACAGCGAAGCGATTGCTGCGCGTGAAGCGCGTAAAGCTCAGGCCCGCGCCCGTCAGGCAGAAAAAGCGCAAACGCCCCAGGCGGATGCTGAGGTTGACCCACGCAAAGCCGCCGTTGAAGCGGCAATAGCCCGCGCCAAAGCACGCAAAGCCGGTGAGCAGAATGTGGTGGTCGAGCAGGACGCTGTCGACCCTCGCAAAGCGGCCGTTGAGGCGGCGATTGCCCGTGCCAAAGCGCGCAAGGCGGCACAGCAGACGCAAACCGCAGAACCCGAAGCGCCGGTCGACCCGCGTAAAGCCGCCGTCGAAGCGGCGATTGCCCGCGCTAAAGCGCGCAAAGCGGCGCAGCAGGATGAACAACCGCAGGCCGCCAACGATGACCCGCGCAAAGCCGCCGTCGCCGCCGCCATTGCGCGCGTTCAGGCAAAGAAAGCCGCACAGCAAGCAGTTAACGAGGATTAAATGGTTTTCAGAATCGCAAGCTCCCCTTACACCCACAATCAGCGCCAGACATCGCGCATCATGATGCTGGTCTGCCTGGCGGCGCTGCCGGGCATTGCCGTTCAGTGCTGGTTTTTCGGCTGGGGAACCCTGTTCCAGATAATCCTGGGCTGCGCCAGCGCCCTGGCGGCGGAAGCGCTTGTGCTTAAGCTGCGCAAGGCAGCGGTCTCCCGCATTCTTGCCGATAACTCCGCGTTGCTGACCGGCCTGCTGCTGGCTATCAGTATCCCGCCGTTTGCCCCGTGGTGGATGGTGATCCTCGGCACCGTATTTGCCGTGATCATTGCCAAACAGCTGTATGGTGGACTGGGCCATAACCCGTTTAACCCGGCGATGATTGGCTACGTGGTGCTGCTGATCTCCTTCCCGGTACAGATGACCAGCTGGCTGCCACCGCACGAGATTGCGGCCACGGTTCCGGGCTTCATGGATGCTCTGCACGTGATCTTTACCGGCCATACGGCACTCGGTGCCGATATGAACGCGCTGCGTATGGGCGTGGACGGTATCAGCCAGGCGACGCCGCTTGATACCTTTAAAACGTCCCTGCATGCCGGGCACAGCGTTGAGCAGATCATGAAATCGGCGATCTACAGCGGCGTGCTGGCGGGTGCCGGCTGGCAGTGGGTCAACCTGGCGTATCTGCTGGGCGGCCTGTTCCTGCTGCAGCAGAAAGCCATCCGCTGGCATATTCCGGTCAGCTTCCTCGTGACGCTGGCGGTCTGCGCCACGCTGGGCTGGGTATTCTCTCCTGAATCACTGGCCAGCCCGCAGATGCACCTGTTCTCCGGCGCGACCATGCTGGGTGCCTTCTTTATCCTGACGGATCCGGTGACGGCCTCAACGACTAACCGCGGACGCCTGATCTTCGGCGCGCTGGCAGGCCTGCTGGTCTGGCTCATTCGCAGCTTTGGTGGCTACCCGGACGGCGTGGCTTTTGCCGTCCTGCTCGCCAACATTACCGTTCCGCTCATCGACTATTACACGCGTCCACGCGTGTACGGTCATCGTTAAGGGTTTCGCCATGTTAAAAACGATGCAGAAACACGGCGTCACGCTGGCTGTCTTCGCCGCGGTCCTGACAGGGCTGACGGCGCTGGTTAATGCGCTGACCAAAACGACCATCGAAGAGCAGGCCTCGAAGCAGCAAAAGGCGCTGTTCGATCAGGTGATCCCGTCCGACTTCTACGATAACGACCTGCAAAAAAGCTGCTTTGTGGTAGACGCGCCGCAGCTTGGGAAAGGCCCGCACCGCCTCTTTATTGCCCGCAAAGGGGATAAACCGGTCGGCGCAGTGATGGAAGCGACGGCGCCTGATGGCTATTCCGGTGCCATTCAGCTGCTTGTGGGCAGCGATTTCTCCGGCACCATACTGGGCACCCGCGTGACGGAACACCATGAAACGCCGGGTCTTGGCGATAAAATTGAAACCCGTCTGAGCGACTGGATTTTGCACTTTGCCGGTAAAGTGATCCATGGTGAAGATGACACCGCGTTTGCGGTGAAGAAAGATGGCGGCGAGTTTGACCAGTTCACCGGTGCGACCATCACCCCACGTGCGGTGGTGAATGCCGTAAAACGAGCCGGGCTGTATGCTGAAACGCTGCCCGCGCAAATCAACAATCTTCCGGCCTGTGAGGAGTAATCATGAGCCAGGTTAAAGAGGTCATTGTCCAGGGGTTGTGGAAGAACAACTCCGCGCTGGTTCAGCTTCTGGGCATGTGCCCACTGCTGGCGGTGACATCCACCGCCACCAACGCGCTCGGTCTGGGTCTGGCAACCACGCTGGTATTGACCCTGACCAACCTCTCCATCTCTGCCCTGCGCCGCTGGACGCCGTCGGAAATTCGAATTCCCATTTACGTCATGATCATTGCGTCGGTGGTCAGTATTGTTCAGATGCTGATTAACGCCTACGCGTTCGGTCTGTACCAGTCGCTCGGGATCTTTATTCCCCTTATCGTCACCAACTGTATCGTGGTCGGGCGTGCGGAAGCCTTCGCGGTGAAAAACAGTCCGGCCATGTCGGCGCTGGATGGTTTTTCCATTGGCATGGGCGCCACGTGCGCCATGTTCGTGCTGGGATCCCTGCGTGAAATCCTCGGCAACGGTACGCTGTTTGACGGCGCAGATGCGCTGCTGGGCGGCTGGGCCAAAGCGCTGCGCATTGAAGTGTTCCACACCGATACGCCATTCCTGTTGGCGATGCTGCCGCCTGGTGCGTTTATTGGCCTTGGCATGATGCTGGCGATAAAATACCTGATTGATGAGAAACGTAAGCGCCGCGCGGCTGAGCGCAGCGTTCTGGAAGGGACACCCGAGAAGGCCTCATGAATAAAGAAAAGCGCATTGCGATCCTGACCCGTCTGCGGGACGAGAACCCGCACCCGACGACGGAGCTGAATTTTACCTCCCCGTTTGAGCTGCTGATCGCGGTGTTGCTCTCTGCACAGGCGACCGACGTGAGCGTCAATAAAGCCACCGCCCTGCTCTATCCGGTCGCCAATACGCCGAAGGCCATGCTGGAGCTGGGCGTGGAAGGCGTGAAGTCGTATATCAAAACCATCGGCCTGTTTAACAGCAAAGCCGAGAACGTCATTAAGACCTGCCGGATCCTGCTGGAACAGCACGGAGGCGAAGTGCCGGAAGACCGTGCTGCGCTGGAAGCCTTACCGGGCGTAGGTCGTAAAACCGCGAACGTGGTGCTCAATACCGCGTTTGGCTGGCCTACTATCGCCGTCGATACGCATATATTTCGCGTGTCTAACCGGACCAACTTTGCGCCGGGGAAAAATGTCGAGCAGGTCGAAGAGAAGCTGCTTAAAGTGGTTCCGGCTGAATTTAAGGTTGATTGCCATCACTGGCTGATTCTGCACGGCCGTTACACGTGTATTGCCCGTAAGCCTCGCTGCGGCTCCTGCATTATTGAAGATCTCTGCGAATACAAAGAAAAAGTATATCCCTGAACCACAAAACCCCACACCAAAAGAAGGGTGATGGTGCACGCTTCTTTTGGCCGCTATTTGTTCGCCTTTCGTCTCCCCCAGGCTGTCACTTGTTCGGTGCTTTAACGCTCAAACAGGTTAATACTTTTTTCATAGCCGAAAATTTCTATACATCTGTGATCGCGATCACCCTGATAACTTCATGTTGTTTTTTTGTTGTCAAAATCGAGCTAAAGCCTTTGTCTGACAAGACACTCTTCTTTTTTTACCGACGATAAGACCAGCTATTTTTCAGAATTTGGGCTATATCACTGCCAGAGACGGCAAATAGCAGAACATATCGCCAAACACCGGTCCTGACGGGTCTCTGCCAGTCGAAAAAACTACCTTTACACATCGTATAAAATTTAACGCTGAATAACATTTGTATGAACCGACGATTATACCACCCCAGATATATGTAACAGATTATTACAAACGTATTGCCAGATGGGGCAGGATAGTGAACATTACCCGCCGTTTCTCCTCCCAATATAACTATAAGGCGTATGGACTACGGCCATCACGCTATGAACACCCCCGTTAATATGGGATGTAAAAAAAGAGGTATATGTGTCTACTGCAAACAATAAACCAACAGATGAAAGCGTGAGTCTTAACGCTTTTAAACAACCAAAAGCGTTCTATCTCATCTTCTCTATCGAGTTATGGGAGCGTTTTGGTTATTACGGCCTGCAAGGGATCATGGCAGTTTACCTGGTGAAACAGCTGGGTATGTCCGAAGCCGATTCCATCACGCTGTTCTCCTCCTTCAGTGCTCTGGTGTACGGTCTGGTCGCGATTGGCGGCTGGCTGGGCGATAAAGTCCTCGGCACTAAACGTGTCATCATGCTGGGCGCCATTGTCCTGGCAATTGGCTATGGTCTGGTTGCATGGTCAGGGCACGATGCCGCTGTCGTGTATATGGGTATGGCGACGATTGCCGTCGGTAACGGTCTGTTCAAAGCGAACCCGTCCTCCCTGCTCTCTACCTGCTACAGCAAAGACGATCCGCGTCTGGACGGTGCATTTACCATGTACTACATGTCCATCAACATCGGTTCGTTCTTCTCAATGCTGGCCACCCCATGGCTTGCAGCAAAATTCGGCTGGAGCGTGGCGTTTGCGCTGAGCTTCGTCGGTATGCTGATCACCGTGGTGAACTTCCTGTTCTGCCGCAGCTGGGTTAAAAACTACGGTTCAAAACCGGACTTCGAGCCTGTGCATATGGGCAAACTGCTGGCGACCATTGTGGGCGTTGTTGCCCTGGCGGCGATCGCCACCTGGCTGCTGCACAACCAGGGCATCGCACGTGCCGTTCTGGGCGTGGTCGCGCTGGGTATCGTGGTCATCTTTGCGAAAGAAGCATTCGCTATGCAGGGTGCTGCCCGCCGTAAGATGATCGTGGCGTTCATTCTGATGCTGGAAGCGATTATCTTCTTCGTACTGTACAGCCAGATGCCAACCTCTCTGAACTTCTTCGCCATTCGTAACGTTGAGCACTCCATCCTGGGTATTGCGTTCGAGCCGGAGCAGTATCAGGCGCTGAACCCGTTCTGGATCATGATTGGTAGCCCAATTCTGGCCGCTATCTATAACAAGATGGGCGACCGTCTGCCAATGCCGCACAAGTTCGCTATCGGTATGGTGCTGTGCTCCGGCGCGTTCCTGGTGCTGCCGCTGGGTACCAAATTTGCTACCGACGCCGGTATCGTATCCGTTAACTGGCTGATCCTGAGCTACGCGCTGCAGTCTATCGGCGAACTGATGATCTCCGGTCTGGGTCTGGCGATGGTTGCACAGCTGGTGCCACAGCGTCTGATGGGCTTCATTATGGGTAGCTGGTTCCTGACGACTGCGGGTGCAGCCATTATCGCAGGCAAGATTGCGAACCTGATGGCCGTACCGGAAAACGTCACTGACCCACTGGTTTCTCTGAACGTCTACGGTACCGTGTTCATGCAGATTGGTATCGCGACTGCCGTTATTGCCGCTCTGATGCTGCTGACTGCACCGAAACTGAATCGAATGACTCAGGACGACGACAAGACCGCTAAGGCGACCAAAACCGCTACCGCGTGATATCCGTGAGAAACGACTGACCAGAAGCCGCTAATTGATTAGCGGCTTTTTTTTTATCCGTTTGCGCACTAACATAGCTGAAACCTCAGCGAAAAGGAGTTACCGATGAAACTGTTCTACAAACCGGGCGCGTGCTCTCTTGCTTCCCATATCACCCTGCGCGAGAGCGGCAAAGATTTCACGCTGGATGGCGTTGATCTGATGAAAAAACGTCTGGAAAACGGCGATGATTTTCTTGCCATTAACCCGAAAGGACAAGTTCCGGCGCTCCTGCTGGATGACGGTACTCTGCTGACCGAAGGCGTGGCGATTATGCAGTTCCTGGCCGATAGTGTGCCCGATCGCCAGCTGCTGGCCCCGGTCAGTACCATTTCTCGCTATAAAACGCTGGAGTGGCTGAACTACATTGCCACCGAGCTGCACAAAGGCTTTACCCCCCTGTTCCGCCCGGATACGCCGGAAGAGTTTAAACCTACCCTGCGCGCCCTGCTGGAGAAAAAGCTGCAGTACGTTAACGAATCGCTGAAAGACGAGCAGTGGATTGGCGGGTCGCGCTTCACGATTGCCGATGCGTACCTGTTCACCGTGCTGCGCTGGGCGCGTGCGGTTAAGCTGAATCTGGAAGGGTTAGACCACATTGCATCTTATATGAAGCGTGTGGCAGAGCGTCCTGCGGTGGCTGCGGCGCTGAAAGCGGAAGGGCTTAGCTAATATCGCCCGGCGGCGCTTCGCTTGCACGGGCCTACGGGTGTTGTAAGCCGGGTAAGCGCAGCGCCACCCGGCATCGTTTAAAGCTGGGTTGCGCTGAAATAGTGCTCCGGCTTCGCGATTCGATCCTGTGCTGCGACCACCTGCAGCTCATATTCCTGCATCTCTTTCGTCGCCGTCATAATTTCGTACACTGCCGCAGTAACATGCTCCAGCGCATCGCGCAGCGTTGCCCCTTGCAGTAATTTCACCAGCAGCAGGCCGCTGGTCACATCCCCCACGCCCACCGGCTGACGCTGCCCAAAATCCACCAGCGGACGGCTGATGTGCCAGGCATCCTCTTTCGTCACCAGCAGCATCTCAAAGCGATCCTGACTTAGCCCTGCGCGCGCGAGGTGTTTTACCAGCACAACCTCAGGCCCCTGCGCGATCAGCTCGCGGGAAGCGCTTACGGCCTCTTCTACGCTGTTAACCGGATGCTCGCAGAGAATTTCCAGTTCAACCAGGTTTGGCGCAATGATATCGCTGGCGGGCAGCGCATGACGAACGTGGAATTCTGCCACGCCTGGCGCCACGATACAGCCTTTCTCCGGATGGCCCATGACGGGGTCGCAGAAATATTTTGCCGACGGGTTAGCGGCCTTCACCTGGCGTACGATGCCGAGGATATGCTCCCCCTGCTCCGCGGAACCAAGATAACCGCTCAGTACGGCGTCACAGCGCTTGAGCTGGCCGATATCGGCAATGCCCTGCACCACCTCGGTGAGGTGTGAAGGCGGCATTACGCAGCCGGTCCATTTGCCGTACTGCGTGTGGTTGGAAAACTGAACGGTATTGAGGGGCCAGACGTTGGCGCCGAGGCGGCGCATCGGGAATTCCGCTGCGCTGTTGCCAGCATGTCCAAAAACAACGTGGGACTGAATGGCGAGGATGTTCTTCATTTTATGCTTACCCAACCCTGAAAAAACAAAAGGGGCGTGGTTTCCCACGCCCCTGGAGACTGTGACTTATTTCCAGCAGACAAGGCAGTAGTTTTTCTTACCGCGACGCAGCAGGGTGTAGCGGCCATACAGACGGTCGCCGTCAACAAAGGTGTATTCCGGGTCGGCCTGCTTTTCACCGTTGATGGTGATGGCATTGGACGCGATGGTTTTACGCGCCTGACCGCGTGAAGGCTGGAGTTCAGAGTCCACCAGCGCCTGCATCAGGTCAGCCCCTTTCTCCATCTCAACCATTGGCACGCCGTCCTGCGCCAGCTGTTCGAAGTCCGCTTCGCTCAGATCGCTCAGGGTACCGTTAAACAGGCTAGCGGTAATGCGTTTTGCCGCGGCCAGACCTTCTTCACCGTGAACCAATTTGGTCACTTCATCCGCCAGCACGTACTGCGCGCGCGGCGCTTTACCGCTGTTCTTGTCTTCTTCTTCCAGCGCGTTGATGTCTTCAATATCCATAAAGGTGAAGAACTTCAGGAAGCGGTAAACATCGGCGTCCGCCGTGTTGATCCAGAACTGGTAGAATTTGTACGGGCTGGTTTTCTTCGGATCGAGCCATACCGCACCGCCTTCCGTCTTGCCGAATTTGGTGCCGTCTGCTTTGGTGATCAGCGGAACGGTCAGACCAAACACCTGATTCTGGTGCAGGCGACGGGTCAGGTCGATACCGGAGGTGATATTACCCCACTGGTCAGAACCGCCAATCTGCAGGGAAACACCGTGCAGTTTGTTCAGGCAGGCAAAGTCATAGCCCTGCAGCAGGTTGTAGGAGAACTCGGTGAAGGAGATACCCTGGTCGTCACGGTTCAGACGCTGCTTCACGGCCTCTTTGTTAATCATCTGGTTAACAGAGAAGTGCTTACCGATGTCACGCAGGAAGGTCAGCACGTTCATGCTGCCAAACCAGTCGTAGTTGTTCGCGGCAATCGCGGCGTTATCGCCACAGTTGAAGTCGAGGAACGGTGCAACCTGTTTGCGGATCTTATCGACCCACTCCTGCACGGTATCTTCGGTGTTCAGTTTACGCTCAGCGGCTTTAAAGCTTGGGTCACCAATCAGACCGGTCGCGCCGCCCACCAGGGCAACAGGCTTATGGCCCGCCATCTGGAAGCGTTTCAGGCATAACAATGGAACAAGATGCCCCAAATGCAAGCTGTCAGCGGTGGGATCGAAGCCGCAATAGAGCGCGATCGGGCCTTGCGCCAGTCGCTCTGCTAACGCTTCCTCGTCCGTCACCTGGGCCACGAGGCCCCGCTCTTGCAATTGTTTAATCAAGTTACTGCTTGCCATCAAATTCTCCATGTATAAACGACTGCACCTTTGCCGGTACACGACTTTTCGCCTGATGCGAAAGGACCATAGAATAAAGCGCAAGCGCGGTGTGCGCTAGCGCTTAAATCAACAAATTTCGGGGATTACGGCGCCAGTCTGTCGATTTTCCAGCCGCCATTCTCGCGCTGGTATAAAAAGCGGTCGTGCAGGCGATGTTCGCCCCCCTGCCAGAACTCGATTTGCTCAATCGGGATGCGGAAACCACCCCAGAAGCTCGGCAGCGGGATTTCGCCCTGCTGGAACTTCTGCTTCAGCTCGAGGAATTTACTTTCCAGCACCCCGCGGGCGGAAATGCGGCTGGACTGTTTTGATACCCAGGCACCAATCTGGCTGTCACGCGGGCGGCTGTGGAAATACTTCACCACTTCCAGCGTCGAGAGACGTTCCGCTTTGCCGGTCACCATGACCTGACGTTCCAGCATGTGCCAGGGGAACAGCAGGCTGATACGCGGATTGTTTTCCAGATGGTGTGCTTTGCGGCTGCCAAGGTTGGTGTAGAACACCAGTCCTTTCTCGTCATAATGCTTGAGCAATACGATGCGCTGATAGGGTTGACCATTTTCATCCACCGTCGCGACGACCATGGCCGTGGGGTCGGCAAGTTTCGCTTCGCAGGCCTGTTTCAGCCAGCGTTCAAAAAGAACGAGGGGTTCAGCGGGAAGATCCTGGCGACGCAGGCCGCCTTTGGTGTATTCACGGCGCAGATGCGCAATTTGCTGCAGTTCGTCGTTATCTGACATGGCGTTAGCTGACATTGAGAGTGGGTGGCGCTATTGTGCGCCGCCCCTGTAAAAATCTCAACGCTTCGGATTTTCGAGCTGGCAATTGTTCAGCACAATACGGTCACGTTTGTAGACCGTGGCGCTGTCGCCTTTCGACCAGAAGACATAGATACCGTCGGTGTAACGCGCGCCCGAGGCTGAAATGCCCTGCTTCAGCGTCAGCAGTTTATTGTCATAAACAAAACTGGCTTCCTGGCGTGGATTGTTCAGCTTCACGGTCAGCGGTTTTTCGTCGCAGCGATACTCAAGCGTATCGGTCTGCATGCGCTCAAGGAGCTGGTTGTAGACGCTGCATCCTGACAGCAACAAAGGGGCGGCAATAAGAAGAAGTTTTTTCATGGGCGTATTCCGAAGACTTTCCTGGTCCTGGAGGGCATGGCTGCCCCCCTGTTTCGTTCCATTTTAACGACGACGCGCCGCGCTGAATTTCAGTTAACTCTGATTATGACGCGGATTTGCCGGGAAAATCGCCCCAAGGACGCTCGCCTCGCGCGCGCCGGTTACCGACGGTAAGTTGCCCGGCAGCCCGGCAATGGTGCGCCAGGCAAGCCAGGCGAAGGCCAGCGCCTCCATATCATCACCGCTGATGCCAGCCTCATCGGTCGTCGACACTTCGGTGCCCGGCAGCAGCCCGGCAAGACGCGCCATCACCAGCGGGTTACGGCTTCCCCCGCCGCACACCAGCAGGCGTTCACATCCGCCGCTGAGGAGCACCTGTTCGGAAATCGACACGGCCGTAAGCTCGGCAAGCGTCGCCTGAACATCCTGCGGCGCGAGTGCCGGGAATGACGCCAGCTGGCGCTCAAGCCAGCCAAAGTTGAAGTATTCACGCCCCGTGCTTTTCGGTGCCGGTAAAGCAAAATAAGGATCGCTCAGCATGGACTGCAACAGCGGGATAATCACCTTACCCTCGCTCGCCCACTCCGCGTTTTTATCATAAGGTTGACCGCACTGTCGCCAGATCCAGGCATCCATTAACATATTGCCCGGGCCGGTATCGTAGCCGCGGACCGGCTGCCCGGGGATAAGCATCGACAGATTGGCGATCCCACCAATGTTGAGCACCATACGCCGTTCTGAAGGGTGCGCCAGTAGCGCCTGATGAAACGCGGGCACCAGCGGTGCGCCCTGTCCGCCAAGGGCAATATCGCGACGACGGAAATCGCCGACCACCGTGACGCCCGTCTTCGCCACAATCTGGTTGTTATCGCCGATTTGCAGAGTATGCGGAGCCTCTCCGATGGGCTCATGCCAGACCGTTTGTCCGTGACACCCGATGGCGACCACATCCTGCGGGCGAAGATGTTCTTTTTGCATCAAAGCCTGCACCGCATCCGCAAACAGCGCCCCGAGGCGGACATCCAGCTGTCCAAGCTGGGAAAGGGTCAGCTGCTGCCCCTGACAGATACTGAGAATATCCTCTTTCAGTGAAATGGGGATTGGCCAGGTCAGGCTCGCCTGCTGTGCCACCATGTTTTCATCAATGGCGGCCAGAACGACATCTACCCCATCCAGACTGGTGCCTGACATCACACCAATGTAGCGACCCGATTTCATGCGCTTTCCTTACGTTGCGTGGGCTAAGGATATCCACTCAACCATAAACGGCGTCGCTTTGCCATCCGGCAATAATATTTTTTAACAATGTCAGACGGGTAGCGCGGGCGGATCCTGTTTATGTCTCGTTAAGTCAAATTCAAGTACAATTTTCCTATTGTTAGTGCAAAGATATGAACTATGGCTCCTTATGCCATATAATTTAGCCATAACGGATGCCCCCAATCGGGCGTTTTTGGTGAACAGGAGATTCAAATGATTTTACGTGTACTGGGCGTTTCGCTGATTGGTTTAACTCTGGCTGGCTGTGTGAATGACAGTTCACTTTCTGGCGACGTTTACAGCGCTTCTGAAGCGAAACAGGTTCAGAACGTGACTTACGGTACCGTTGTTAACGCACGCCCTGTACAGATTCAGGGTGGTGATGAAAACAACGTGATGGGCGCAATCGGCGGTGCCGTTCTGGGTGGTTTCCTGGGTAATACCGTCGGCGGTGGTACGGGACGCTCTCTGGCGACAGCCGCAGGTGCCGTTGCAGGTGGCGTAGCCGGCCAGGGCGTTCAGGGTGCGATGAACAAAACTCAGGGCGTAGAGCTGGAAATTCGTAAAGACGACGGCAGCACAATCATGGTTGTTCAGAAACAGGGCAGCACCCGCTTCTCTGCAGGCCAGCGCGTTGTACTGGCGAGCAACGGAAGCCAGGTGACCGTTTCTCCACGTTAATTAAAAGTGGATGTGGTCCTCGGGCCACATCCATTTACAATATATATCACTCTCACAAATATAATTACAAAATACATTCACACCATCCATTATTAATCACCCCTTATATTGTTTCTGCGCAAAGTATTTATTGCACTAATTGATTAGACTCTTCGCAATCACCTTCTCTTTATTCATTATAATTTGTAAAAATTCTATGCTTGCGAATCGTCGTGCTCTAACGAGCCGTTATATCGCGTTCTGTCTCGGTTGCCTTGTTGTTATCGGGATATTACACGCGCTGTTTTTAAAACTCGTTGAATGGGTTCCGTCCTTTTCACCGCTTTTATTCCCTACGCTCACCATTTTTCTTCTGGTGTTTCACCTGTTTATTGCCTGTTTTATGGCGATGAAATACGGGTGTGACAAAAGACGGTTGTATCTGGTCGCAATCGCCTTTGCCTTTGCCGGATCCGCATTGCTGATGGTCGGAACGCTGACCAGCTTCCCCGCCTGGCTGGATCTCTATCAGTTCAACGTCGTGAACTACAACGATGCGATGATCTACTATATGTTCCGCCACTTTTTAATGGCGGTGCTGTTCATCGTGGCGGCAATACTCTACCCCATGCGCAATTACCCTCTTTCACGGCTGGCGCATATCTCAATTGTGAGCGGGGCGTCTCTTTTTACCGCCTGTGCCGTGGGACTGGCCTGGATATATTCCAGCCACTCGCCCTTGTTATCGATTGACCTGGTTGATAATGAAACCCGGCAGTTTATGGTCCTCTGGAGCCATTGCATTAATATCTCTTTAATTGTTTTCTGGGTGATAACATTAGTAGCGCTGATGTTTGTCACGCGCGTGCGCAATTTATTCTGGGTAGGCGGAAATTTTCTGTGCGTTTGCTATATCGTCACACTTTCAATGCTGTTAGCGGGTGGACATGCCGAAGATATCTCCTGGTACCGCGCCCGGTTATTTGAAACTGTCGCCACGCTGCTGATTATTTTTGTTCTGCTTTACGATGTCTTCAGACTGTATCGCGACTCGCACGTAAAATATCAGCAGTCCTATCAGAACTCGATCCGCGATCCGCTCACTCGCCTTTATAACCGCAGCTATTTTTATGAATCGTTAAACCAGGCGCTGGATATCGCCAGACCCAACCGCCCCGTTTCCGTCATTGTCAGCGATCTCGATCGCTTCAAGCGCATTAACGACACCTACGGGCATCTTCAGGGCGATAAAGTCCTGCAGTTTGTCGCCAACCTGCTGATGGATTCCGTGCGCCCGCAGGACATCGCGGCCCGTATCGGCGGCGAGGAGTTTGTGCTGATGCTGGCCAACACGTCGTCAGACTCCGCGTACCAGGTGGCCGAGCGCATACGTCTGAAGCTAAGCAGCTTTGATAAAACCAGCAGCGGCGGTCAGTTGCCGGAGCCCATCACCATCAGTATGGGGGTGTTTACGGCAACGTCATCAACGATAACCGCAGAAGCGTGCGTGGAAAATGCCGACAAGGCGATGTATGAAGCGAAGGAGACGGGTCGTAATCGTGTGGTTGTCTTTAAGTAAAAAAAGGCCTTGCTGGTGCAAGGCCTTCGTGTTTATCAGTCGCGAGACTGCAGCTCATGGATATTTTGCTCAAGGCGAGCAATGAGGCTGATGAGCATTTCCAGCTCCGCCGGTGAAACGCCTGAGAGGATTTCACCGCGCGTTTTGGTGATGACGGCTTCCATTTCGGTGATGATAGGCGCCGCTTTCTCAGTGAGTTTAATCCGCTTAGCACGACGATCGCTGGCGCAGGTTTGTCGGGAGATCAACCCCTTCTCTTCCAGCTGATCAAGCGTGCGCACCAGCGACGGTTGCTCAATGCCTATCGCTTTTGCCAGCTGAATTTGTGACTGATCGGGCGGCAGCTGATGAATGTTGTGCAGCGTGACCCAATGCGTCTGTGTTAATTCCAGAGGTTTCAGGCGATGGTCAATCAGAGCACGCCAGACGCGTACCAACCTTGCCAGATCAGAACCTAATGGCGATTCCAATTTCATCTCCTTATAATTAGCTTGCTAAGTTATTATACTGATTTTAGAATAGTGTGCAGCATTTGTATTGCCAAAACAAATGCAATACTGCATTCATCGAACTTAAAAGTATGACTTACACTGAATTGTGATGCTTCATCATACTAAGACAAGCCAACGCGGCATTCTGTTCACTGCAAAGGATTTCTGCCCGTGACGTTTTTTCATCGCTCAGAGGGGTTACCCCTTCAGGATCTGATCTTCGGTGCGTCAGTCTACTTTCCTCCCCTGTTTAAGGCCGTGCTGGTGGGCTTTATTCTCTGGCTCATCGCGCATCGTCTGCTTCGCGACTGGATGTACTCCGGCGAAATCTGGCATCCCATGCTGATGGATCTTTCCCTGTTTGCCCTCTCCGTATGTCTGGGCCTTGCTGTCTTGATGGTGTGGTGACTATGCCTCTGAAAACGCTGAAGTACTTTTCCACCCTTTTTGTTCTCGCCCTCGCGCTGGTTGCAGGCTGGTGGATGTGGAATTTTTATATGCAGTCCCCCTGGACCCGTGACGGCAAAATTCGCGCTGAACAGGTCAGCATCACCCCGCAGGTGTCGGGAAGCATCACGACGCTGCTCGTTAAGGATAACCAGTACGTCAAAAAGGGTGAGGTACTCTTCCGGATCGACGATACCCCATACCACATCGCGATTCTGAACGCCGAGGCGCAGCTGGCAAAAGCCCAGTCAGACTTAGCGAAAGCGAATAACGAAGCCAACCGCCGCCGGCATTTATCGCAAAATTACATCTCAGCGGAAGATTTAGACACCGCCAACATCAACGTGAAAGCCATGCAGGCGAGCGTCAACGTGGCCGAAGCCACGCTGAAGCAGGCCCAGTGGGAGCTGACCCAAACGGTGATTACCGCGCCGGTTGACGGGTGGGTAACCAACCTTTCCGCTCGCGTGGGGAATTATGCCACCACGGGACAACCCGTTTTTGCCCTCGTCGACAGCCACTCCTTCTACGTGGTGGGCTATTTTGAAGAGACCAAGCTTCGCCATATTCGCGAGGGATCGCCCGCCGCCATTACGCTTTATAGCGGCTCGCAGAAGTTACAGGGTCACGTATCCAGCATTGGCCGCGCCATTTACGATCAAAGCGTCGAAACGGATTCCGGCCTGGTGCCGGACATCAAGCCGAACGTGCCCTGGGTGCGTCTCGCTCAGCGCGTGCCCGTTCGCGTGGAGTTTGACCATTTACCGCAGGACATCACGCTGGTCTCCGGCACCACCTGTACTGTCTCCATCGGAAACCGGTGATGAAGCTGCCAGCACTCTCCTGGCAAAACACGCCGTGGATCAAAGCGACGCGCCCTCAGTGGCGCTACGCGCTGCGTAACGGAATTGCCATGTGTCTGGCGCTGACCGTCGCCTATTACCTGAACCTGGATGAACCCTACTGGGCGATGACGTCTGCCGCGGTGGTGAGTTTTCCTACGGTCGGCGGGGTGATCAGTAAGAGCCTTGGACGCATCGCCGGCAGCCTGCTGGGTGCCACGGCGGCGTTAATTATCGCCGGCCATACGCTGAATGATCCGTGGATGTTCCTGCTGAGCATGGCGGCGTGGCTGGGGTGCTGTACCTGGGCCTGCGCCCATTTTACCAATAACGTCGCCTACGCTTTCCAGCTGGCGGGCTATACCGCCGCCATTATCGCCTTCCCGGTCGTCAACGTGCTCGACACCACCGAACTGTGGGATATCGCGCAGGCGCGCGTCTGTGAAGTCATTGTCGGGATCCTCAGCGGCGGCTTCATGATGATGATCCTCCCCAGCACCTCCGACGGCACCGCGCTTATCACCGCCCTCAAGACCATGCACACCCGGCTGCTTGAGCACGCGAGCCTGCTGTGGCAACCGGATACCAGCGATGAGATCCGCCTCGCGCATGAAAAGGTGATCGGACAGATCCTGACGATGAATCTGTTGCGTATTCAGGCGTTCTGGAGCCACTACCGCTTTCGTCGTCAGAACACCCTGCTAAATTATTTACTACACCAGCAGCTGCGTATGACCAGCGCCATCTCCAGCCTGCGCCGGATGCTGCTCAACTGGCCGACGCCGCCGGAAAACACCCGTGCCGTCATCGAAACGCTGCTCTCGGCTCTTGCGCGCCCGGATGCGGACATCTACACCGTTGCGAAGATCATCGCCCCGCTCGCCCCGGTTGATGAGTACGACTATCGCCATCGCGCCTTCTGGCAGCGTCTGAATTACTTTTGCCGACTCTACCTGCGCAGCAGCCGCTGGATTATCGCGGTTGAGAATGCCACGCCGGTCACGGAGTTCAACGTGCCCGGGAGCCCGGCTCTCGCCCGCCATACCGACTACCTGGAAGCACTGTGGAGCGGTTTTCGCACCTTCTGCGCGCTGATGCTGGTGGGGGCGTGGAGCATCACCACGCAGTGGGAGTCCGGTACGGCGGCCCTGACGCTTGCTGCCATCAGCTGCGTGCTTTACTCCGTCGCGGCCTCGCCGTTCAACTCGCTGACGCTCCTGCTACGCACCCTGGTGCTGCTGTCGTTGTTCAGTTTTGTGGTGAAGTTTGGCCTGATGGTGCAGATAAGCGATCTGTGGCAGTTCCTGCTGTTTCTGTTTCCGCTGTTGACCACCATGCAGCTACTCAAGCTGCAAATGCCAAAACAGGCGGGCCTCTGGGGGCAGCTGATTGTCTTTATGGGCTCGTTTATCTCCGTGACCAATCCGCCGGTTTATGATTACGCCGATTTTCTTAATGACAACCTGGCGAAAATCCTTGGCGTGGGGCTGGCGTGGCTGGCTTTCGCGGTGTTGCGCCCCGGCTCCGATGCCCGCAAAAGCCGCAGGCATATCCGGGAGTTACGCCGGGGGTTTGTGGACCAGCTCAGCCGTAAACCGCATCTTCGTGAAAACGAGTATGAATCGCTGGTGTATCACCACGTCAGCCAGCTCAATAACAGCCAGGACGCGCTCTCCCGGCGCTGGCTGCTGCGCTGGGGCGTGGTGCTGTTGAACTGTTCGCACGTGGTCTGGCAGCTTCGCGGGTGGGAAACACGTTCCGACCCGCTGTCGCAGGTTCGCGATGTGTGCATCTCTCTGCTGCGCGATGTGATGAGCGAACGCGGTGTCCAGCAGCGACCGCTGGCAACCACGCTGAATGAACTACAGCGGATCTGCGATACGCTTGCACGACATCATCTCCCCGCCGCCCGTGATTTGGCCTCGATAATCTGGCGGCTGCACTGCTCGCTGTCGCAGCTGGAACAGGCACCACCGCCGGGTACCATTGGGGATCAGATCACGCCGCAGGCATAACGCGCCCCGCCGCCGCCAAGCGGTTTAGGCTGATCGGACATATTGTCGCCGCCGACATGAATCATTAGCGCTTTACCTTTTACCTCATCCAGCTTTTTCAGACGCGGCGCGACAACGGGATCGGTGGCTTTACCGTCGTTATTGACCACCAGCACGGGCAGATCGCCCAGGTGTCCCATTCCATCCGGGCCCTCATGCTTGCCGGTATGCTGGGGATCCAGGTGCCCCCCTGCCGCTTCCGCCGCTGACGCTTTACCCTCTTTTAATGCGGGCTGACAGCTTCCTTTGGCGTGAACATGGAAACCATGCTCACCGGGAGGGAGTGCTTTGAGGTTGGGAGCGAACTCCAGCCCTTTGTCGGTTTCCGTGATTTTCACCGTACCGATGGACTGACCCACACCCTGAGAGGTGACGAGATTCATTTCCACTTCGTCGCTGGCTGCCTGCGCCCCTGCGCAAACAACCAGCGCGACCATTGCCAGAGCAAAACGCTTCATATGACCTCCGCTGGTTATTTTTTGCCCCTTAAGTGTATACCAGGGGCAAAGATTTCACCGGAAAGTCACCTTCTGGCGGTTTATGGCACGTCGTAACCCAGCGCGGCTTTGCGGATGCGGAACCACTGCTGGCGGGTCATCTGCAGCTCTTCAGCGGCCAGTGCAGAACGCACGCGTTCTATTTTGCCAGAACCAATAATGGGCAGCGGTTTTGACGGCAGACGAAGGATCCAGGCGTAAACCACCTGTTCGATGCTCTCCGCGTTCAGCTCGCGGGCGATAGTGTCCAGCTCGTTGCGCAGCGGCTGGAATTCATCATCATTAAACAGGCGTCCACCTCCCAGGCACGACCAGGCCATCGGGCGAATACGCAGCTGTTGCAGCTGGTCGAGGGTACCGTCCAGCAGCAGCGGCTGGTGTACCGGGGAGATCTCCACCTGGTTGGTGGCCAGGGTAAACGGCAGGCGAGACTGAAGCAGTGCAAACTGCGCCGGGGTAAAGTTGGAAACGCCAAAGTGACGCACTTTGCCGCTCTGATGCAGGTTCAGGAAGGCTTCTGCCACCTCATCGGCATCCATGAGCGGATCCGGACGGTGGATTAACAGCAGGTCGATACGGTCGGTCGCCAGATTGACCAGCGACTGCTCAGCGCTCTTGATGATATGCGCGCTGTCGGTGATGTAATGCCCAAGGGCGTGTTCCGGTTTTGCCGTGGTGGCAATCCCGCACTTCGTGACGATCTCCATGCGGTCGCGGAGTGCCGGAACCAGCTTAAGCGCCTCGCCGAATGCGGCTTCACACTGATAGGCACCGTAAATGTCCGCATGGTCGACCGTGGTAACGCCCAGATCGATATGCTCTTCAATAAAGCTCGCCAGCTGGAGGGGGGACATATTCCAGTCCATCAGGCGCCAGTAGCCCATCACAAAACGGGAGAATTCTGGCCCCTGGGGGGCAAGGGTAATTCGCTGAACCATAACATTTTCCTCAAGGACGTGATGTCATGAGTATACGCAATTACCGTGTTAAAAAAGTGAAGGTTGCTGGGGTTCTTCGGTCTCACCGGCTTTGTTTGCGCGTATTTTGCGCAGAAGACGCTGTCGGCAGAGGCGTAGCACCTCCTGCTTTTGCGTGTCGCTGAAGTTTTGCCAGTTGAAACGCTCGTCGCGGGTACGCATGCAGCCGCGGCAATATCCGCGTTCATCCACCTGACAAATCCCCCGGCACGGGCTCTGGATGGGGAAAAACTCCAGCTGCTCTGCCACACTCACCTCCGGATAACCACTCTCACCTACAGTGAAGACGCTAAACGCGCCACGTGCAAGGCCTATACCACAGATTTGTGGCATTAAGGTTTCACTAATCTTCCCTCTTTATACTCTGCCCATCATGACAATGACAGGTTTACCGATCGATGTGGTTAATCAAAAAGTTACAATGTAACGACATTAAATTTACTCTGGGCTGTGCACTCTTCTTTACGCTAATCAACGGGCTGTTTATCCAGCGCAGCTGGGCCATTATTGCCCCTGCGCACCTGCACGACATCCTCTTTGCCGCGTCCGTACCGCTGGTGCTGTTTTGCGGCTGGGTGATTGTCTTTAGCCTGCTGAATATCCCCTATATCCGCAAGCCGCTGCTGATTGTATTGACGATCGGATGCGCAGCGGCAACCTACTTTATGTACACCTACGGCGCGGTGATCGATCAGAACATGATTGTGAACGTGTTCGAAACCAACTCTCAGGAAGCGACAGCCCTGGTGACGCCGCAGATGATTCTGTGGATTGTTATCGCTGGCCTCGTGCCTTCCGTGGTGCTGGCGCTGACCCGCATTCGTACCGGGAAATGGTGGTATGCCCTGCTGACGCGCGTTGCCGCGATGCTTGGCGCCCTGCTGGTGATTATCCTGATTGCGGCAGTGTTTTATAAAGATTACGCCTCGCTGTTTCGCAACAACAAAAGCATCGTCAAAATGGTGACCCCGGCCAACTATGTCAGCGCGGTGGTGAAGTACAGCAAAATGCGCTGGTTTGCCGGCGATCAAACGCTGGTACGGATTGGCGAAGATGCCCATAAAGGGCCGTTGATTTCAGGTCAACAAAAGAAAACCGTTCTGATACTGGTCGTTGGGGAAGCCTCTCGCGCGGCGAACTACTCCCTGAATGGTTACGATCGTGAAACGAACCCGGAGCTGAAAAAGCAGGATGTCATTAACTTCCCGCAGGCCTCCTCATGCGGCACTGAAACCGCCGTTTCCGTTCCGTGCATGTTCTCGGGCATGACGCGTAGCAAATACGATGCCGACCTGGCGCACCATCAGGAAGGTCTGCTCGATGTGCTCAAGCATGCGGGTATCAACCTGCTGTGGCGCGACAACGACGGCGGCTGTAAAGGCGCCTGCGATCGCGTGCCGCATACCGATATGACGCAGTGGAGTCTGGATCAGTTCTGCAAAGACAAATCCTGTATTGATGATGTGAATTTCTACCGTCTGGACAATGTGCTGGATGGTCTGAAGCAGGACACGGTGCTGGTTATCCACCTGATGGGGAGCCACGGTCCGGCGTACTATCGCCGTTACCCGGACACTTTCCGTAAATTCACCCCAACCTGCGACACCAACGAGATTCAGGATTGCGATCATCAGGCGCTGATGAATACCTATGACAACACCATCCTGTATACCGACAGCATGGTCAGCAAAACCATTGATGCCCTGAAAGCACGCCAGGCAAGCATGAATACCGCGCTGATTTATCTCTCGGATCACGGTGAGTCACTGGGTGAAAGCGGCATTTATCTGCACGGGACGCCGTACATGCTGGCGCCGGAGCAGCAAACGCACATTCCGTTTATGTTCTGGCTGTCACCGGACTACGCGAAAAACTTTGGCATCAATGAACAGTGTTTACGCGACCATGCAGCAAAAAATGCGGTCTCCCAGGACAATTTATTCTCAACCGTATTGGGTATGATGGACGTCAAATCAACGGTTTATCAACAGCAGATGGATATTCTGAACGCATGTCGGCAATAAACTCGCTTGCATTAGACCGAACGGTCTATTAGAGTGCGGCCATGAGCAGAAATACTGAACACGATACCCGCGAACATCTACTGGCAACCGGCGAGCGTCTTTGCATGCATCGCGGGTTTACCGGTATGGGGTTGAGCGAGTTATTAAAAACCGCTGAGGTACCGAAGGGGTCGTTTTATCACTACTTCCGGTCCAAAGAGGCCTTTGGCGTGGCAATGCTGGAGCGTCATTACGCGGGCTACCACCAGCGTCTGGCGACCCACTTTGCGTCGGGGGAAGGAAACTATCGGGATCGTGTTCTGAACTACTATCAGGAAACGCTGAACCAGTTCTGTCAGCAGGGCATTATCAGCGGATGCCTGACGGTCAAACTGTCTGCCGAGGTGTGCGATCTTTCCGAAGATATGCGCTCGGCGATGGATAAGGGTGCCCGCGGCGTGATCGCCCTGCTGGCCCAGGCGCTGGAAAAAGGCCGCGACGAAAAAACGCTGGCCTTTTCCGGCGATCCCTTAATGCAGTCTCAGGTGCTCTACTCCCTCTGGTTAGGGGCCAACCTGCAGGCAAAAATTTCGCGCAGTGCCGTGCCGCTGGAAAGCGCGCTGGCACATGTGAAAAACAGCATTACTGCGCCTGGCGTATAACGGGCGCTTTTTATTTACCTTATCACTAGTCGACTGGTCTACTCAGGAGTCTTTATGTCAGCTGAAAAACTGTTTACCCCATTGAAAGTGGGTGCCGTCACGGCGCCAAACCGCGTGTTCATGGCTCCGCTGACCCGTCTGCGCAGCATTGAGCCGGGTGACATCCCCACCCCGCTGATGGGCGAATACTATCGTCAACGCGCAAGCTCTGGCCTGATCATCACCGAAGCCACGCAGATCTCTGCGCAGGCGAAGGGTTACGCCGGTGCGCCGGGCCTTCACAGCCCGGAACAGATCGCGGCATGGCAGAAAATCACCGCGGGCGTTCACGCTGAAGAGGGTCGTATTGCGGTCCAGCTGTGGCATACCGGTCGTATCTCACACAGCAGCATCCAGCCTGGCGGTCAGGCACCGGTCTCCGCGTCGGCCCTGAGCGCCAATACCCGTACTTCCCTGCGCGATGAAAACGGCAACGCGATCCGCGTGGATACCTCTATGCCGCGTGCGCTGGAGCTGGACGAAATCCCGGGGATTGTTAACGACTTCCGTCAGGCCGTGGCCAACGCCCGTGAAGCCGGCTTTGACCTGATTGAGCTACACTCCGCGCATGGCTATCTGCTGCACCAGTTCCTGTCACCGTCGTCTAACCACCGCACCGATCAGTACGGCGGCAGCGTCGAAAACCGCGCCCGTCTGGTGCTGGAAGTGGTGGATGCGGTATGCAAGGAGTGGAGCCCGGACCGTATCGGGATCCGCGTTTCCCCAATCGGGTCTTTCCAGAACGTCGACAATGGCCCGAACGAGGAAGCGGACGCGCTTTATCTGATTGAAGAGCTGGCCAAACGCGGTATTGCCTATCTTCACATGTCCGAGCCTGACTGGGCCGGCGGTAAGCCTTACACTGAAGCCTTCCGCCAGAAAGTGCGCGAGCGCTTCCACGGGGTGATCATCGGTGCAGGTGCCTATACGCCTGAGAAAGCCGAAGATCTGATTAATAAAGGGCTGATCGATGCCGTCGCGTTTGGCCGCGACTACATCGCCAACCCGGATCTGGTTGCTCGCCTGCAGAAAAAAGCGGCACTCAACCCGCAGCGTCCGGAAAGCTTCTACGGCGGCGGCGCGGAAGGCTACACCGACTACCCTTCACTGTAATCTCGCCATTGTTCATTGATAGCGGCGACAGTTCGCCGCTATACTAAAACATCGTTTCTGATCAAAAAGCTTTTTTATTCCATTGGTTAATGAGGAAATTATGCGCCTACTTCACACCATGCTGCGCGTTGGCGACCTGCAACGTTCTATCGATTTCTACACTAACGTCCTGGGCATGAAGCTGCTGCGCACCAGCGAAAACCCGGAATATAAATACTCACTGGCATTCGTGGGTTACGGCCCGGAAACGGATGAAGTGGTGATCGAGCTGACCTACAACTGGGGCGTTGACAGCTATGAGCTGGGCACGGCCTACGGCCATATCGCGCTGGAAGTGGATAACGCGGCCGACGCGTGCGAACGCATTCGCAAAAATGGCGGTAACGTCACGCGCGAAGCGGGCCCGGTAAAAGGCGGCACCACCGTGATTGCGTTTGTGGAAGATCCGGACGGTTACAAAATCGAGCTGATTGAAGCCAAAGATGCCGGTCGCGGTCTGGGCAACTGATCCCTCAGGGCGCAACGTGCGCCCGTAGTTTTACTGCATCACCCCGCAAAATTTGCCATAATGCGCTCTGCTTTTTCCCCATGTAAGAGACCCTGATGTCCGATAACGCTCAATTTAGCGGTCTGTGCGACCGTTTTCGTGGTTTTTATCCCGTTGTCATTGATGTAGAAACAGCCGGATTTAACGCTAAAACCGATGCGCTGCTCGAAATTGCCGCCATCACGCTGAAGATGGATGAACAGGGCTGGCTTACACCGGACACCACGCTGCATTTCCACGTTGAACCTTTCGAAGGGGCAAACTTACAGCCGGAAGCGCTGGCGTTTAACGGTATCGATCCGCATAACCCGCTGCGCGGTGCCGTCAGTGAATATGACGCGCTGCACGCCATTTTTAAAATGGTGCGTAAAGGCATGAAAGAGAGCAACTGCAGCCGCGCCATTATGGTGGCCCATAACGCCACCTTCGATCACAGCTTTACCATGGCTGCCGCGGAGCGCGCGTCGCTCAAACGCAACCCCTTCCACCCTTTTGTCACCTTCGACACCGCCGCGCTGAGCGGCCTGGCGCTGGGACAAACGGTGTTATCAAAGGCCTGTATTACGGCTGGCATTCCGTTCGACGGCACGCAGGCACACTCCGCGCTGTATGACACGGAGCGTACCGCAGAGCTGTTCTGTGAGATCGTCAACCGCTGGAAGCGTCTGGGCGGCTGGCCGCTGCCGATGGGTGATGAGGCCGAGCGCCAATCGTAGTTCGGATAAGCGCAGCACCACCCGACAAAAAAAAAGCGACCACATAGCAGGTCGCTTTTTTATTTCCGCAGTAAATTACTCTGCGTCCGGCTCTTCCGTTTTGTACTTCGCCGCGGTTTCTTTGATCAGCTGCTGCAGTTCACCGCGCTGATACATTTCAATCAGAATATCGCAACCGCCAACCAGTTCACCGTCTACCCACAGCTGTGGGAACGTCGGCCAGTTCGCGTACTTCGGCAGCTCAGCGCGGATGTCCGGGTTCTGCAGGATATCAACGTAAGCAAAACGCTCACCACAGGCAGACAGCGCCTGAACCGCTTGCGCGGAGAAGCCGCAGCTTGGCAGCTTTGGAGAACCTTTCATATACAGCAGAATCGGGTTTTCAGCGATCTGGCGCTGGATTTTTTCAATAGTGGTGCTCATGTCTTGCTTCCTTTAACTTCTGTTACGGCATTCGTCTGACATTGTAGCGGTTCAGACTGGCATCGGAAAATAACATTTTTGTCACGTATAGACATTTTACGCCGAGTCACGAAAAGTTGCATTGCAAATGGTGTTTACCCCTGCGGCGGCCAGGGTTTTGCTTAGGGAATGGGCAAATGTACAACAGAACGATGAATTTTTTTGCACTTGCTAACGAAACAGGATTAGAGATTGAAAAATGGTATTAACTTTCTGGCTTTTTATGGATTAGAATCGACGGGCTTTGTAAATCACACGCGGGTATTATTGATGACCTGCATTTATCAGGGGACTGCCCAGTGGCGCGGATAAATAAAATCTCGATCACGCTCTGTGCTTTACTGTTTACTTCACTCACCTTCACGCCAGTGGCGAATGCCTCTCAGCAGGCGCGGCATTCTGCTGTACAAAAAAACCATCTGGTGAAAGCCACAGAACGTAAGAAAAAAACCACCGCTAAGAACGACAAGAAAAAGACAAACACACAGACTAAAAAAACCGCTTCCAGCAAGACGAAAACCACTTCTTCCCGCACTGCCCACACCGCCAAAAGTAAAGCTTCGCAAACCGCCGCTAACCTCGTGACTGAAAAATGCATCGCGCGTAAAGGCCATAAGGCGAAATGCACCAAGGTCACCAAAATAGCGGAAGTGCATAAAGTACGCGTCCAGAAAGCGCAAAAAACCGCAATGAACAAGCTGATGGGGCAGATTGGCAAACCTTATCACTGGGGCGGGACTTCACCGCGTACCGGTTTTGACTGCAGCGGCCTCGTCTATTACGCCTATAAAGATCTGGTCAAGTTCCGCATTCCGCGCACCGCCAACGAAATGTACCACCTGCGCGACGCGTCCCCGGTCAACCGTGGAGAGCTGGAGAACGGCGATCTGGTCTTCTTCCGCACGCAGGGCCGCGGGACAGCTGACCACGTTGGCGTCTATGTCGGCAACGGAAAATTCATCCAGTCACCGCGTAGCGGCCAGGATATTCAGATCACCTCTCTCAGTGAAGACTACTGGGTACGCCATTACGTCGGCGCACGCCGCGTGATGACGCCGAAAACCATTCGCTAACCCCTGCCCTGCCACACCCGTGGCAGGGTAAGTTCCTCTTTTGCATACCCTTTCAATTTGCTATCCTGTCCTTGTTGTCTGTGTGGTTATTGACAACACAAAATACAATAAGGAGAGAAGCAATGTCGTTCGAATTACCTGCACTACCGTATGCAAAAGACGCCCTGGCCCCGCACATTTCTGCGGAAACCCTGGAATATCACTACGGCAAGCATCACCAGACGTACGTCACCAACCTGAACAATTTGATTAAGGGCACCGATTTTGAAGGCAAAACGCTGGAAGAGATCGTGCGCAGTTCTGAGGGTGGCGTATTCAACAACGCCGCTCAAGTGTGGAACCACACCTTCTACTGGCACTGCCTGGCGCCAAACGCCGGTGGCGAACCTGTCGGTGAACTGGCTACCGCCATCAATGCCGCCTTTGGCAGCTTCGCGGATTTCAAAGCGAAGTTCACCGATGCCGCCATCAAGAACTTCGGTTCGGGCTGGACGTGGCTGGTCAAAGAGGCGGATGGCAAACTGGCTATCGTGTCCACCTCTAACGCGGGCACCCCGCTGACCACCAGCGCTAAGCCGCTGATGACCGTGGACGTATGGGAACACGCTTACTACATCGATTACCGTAACGCGCGCCCTAACTACCTGGAGCACTTCTGGGCACTGGTTAACTGGGACTTTGTGGCGAAGAACTTCGCCGCGTAAGAGACACGCAGAAGGGTTCGCCCTTCTGCGTTTTTGGTTTATTCCGCAGCGCAGGCTGCTTCTGGCTGTTTACGACCCGACATCATCACCAGCAGCAGGCCGAGCGCGGCAATAATCGCCCCCATCACCGGCACAAAACTGTACCCCAGCCCCCCTGAAATCACGGCCCCACCGGCCGCCGCACCGAGCGCATTGCCCAGGTTAAAGGCACCAATATTGACCGAGGATGAGAGGCCCGGCGCTTCATGCGCGACGCGCATCACGCGCATCTGCAGCGGTGGCACCACAGCGAACGTTGCAGCCCCCCAGACGACCATCGCCACCGCGGCGCCAAACTCGTTACGCGCCAGCCACGGAATGGCGATCATGATAACAATCAGCAGGATTAAGAAGCCCTTCAGCGTTCCGCTCACCGAACGGTCGGCAAATTTCCCGCCGAGATAGTTGCCAATCGAGAAGCCCACGCCAATTAGCACCAGCATCGCGGTCACAAAGAGAGGCGTTGCGTGGGTGATGTCATGCAGCACAGGTGAAATATATGTGTAGAGGGTAAACATCGCCCCTGCCCCCAGCACGGTCGTAAGCAGCGCAGAGAGCACCTGCGGGCGCACCAGCACCGACAGCTCTCTGCGTACGTCAGGGCGTTCACCCGCGCTGCCTTTTGGCAGGGAGAAGAACAACGCCACCATCGCGACTACGCCCAGTCCGGCCGTCGCCAGGAAGGACATCCTCCAGCCAATGACCTCGCCCAGCCAGGTTGCCGCAGGAACGCCGCCAATGTTAGCAATGGTCAGGCCCATAAACATGGTGGCCACGGCGCTGGCCTGCTTATGTTTTGGCACCACGCTTGCCGCCACAACCGACCCCAGCCCAAAGAACGCGCCGTGGTTGAGGCTGGTCAGAATACGCGACAGCATCAGCGTGGTGTAGTCCGGCGAAATGGCCGAAAGCACGTTACCGAGGGTGAAAATCGCCATCAGGAAAATGAGCGCATTGCGGCGCGCGCGGTGCGAAAGGAGAAGCGTCATTAGCGGCGCCCCCACCATCACGCCGATAGCGTAGGCGCTGATTAACATGCCTGCCGCAGGGATCGAGACGTCCACGCCGCGGGCGATGACGGGCAGTAACCCCATCGGGGAGAATTCAGTGGTGCCAATCCCAAAAGCGCCAATCGCCAGGGCCAGCAGGGGAAAATTGATTTTCATGCGTCAACTCCGGATGCCGTGTCATGTGGTGACACAGAACAAAGAAGCGGAAAGCATGACATCAATCACAAAAAATGAGAAGTTAACAAAATGGCAAAAGATTTTTGCCTTAGGAGTAACAATCGGGGTGAGCGGGAGGGAGAAGGCTCTCCCTCCGCGTAAATCAGTGCAGTGCGGCCGTCAGACCCGCCGCGACAATCAGAGCCAGCACAACAACGGTGGTGAACAGCGAAAACTTCAGATCGGAACTCATCAATTTTTCTCCTTTTAATCCCCCCACGAAAAGTGAGCCTGCTCATTTTTGCATAATTTACGTCAAAAATCTTCCTGGATTTAGGCTGATAAACACTTTACCTCTTCCCCTTTTCATCAAGATAGGACAAAATTCCACGCTAAATTTATTAGCGTACCGGCCATTGACCCCCTCCTGACGTCCCGTGTCGTTTTCCCGGCGTGCCGCAATTCAAGATTGCGTGATAAGGGTGAGAGAAGGCAAACGTTTACCTTCAAGTTTTTCAGGAGTTTAGGATATGGTCTGGAGTGACATTTAATGGCAACAATTAAAGACGTAGCAAAACGCGCAAACGTTTCCACTACAACCGTATCACATGTAATTAACAAAACCCGCTTCGTGGCGGAAGAGACGCGCAACGCCGTCTGGGCAGCGATCAAAGAGCTGCACTATTCCCCAAGTGCGGTTGCGCGCAGCCTCAAGGTTAATCACACCAAATCCATTGGATTGCTGGCCACCAGCAGTGAAGCGGCCTATTTTGCCGAAATCATTGAAGCGGTAGAGAAGAACTGCTTCCAGAAAGGCTATACCCTGATTCTGGGCAACGCATGGAACAGCATAGAAAAACAGCGTGCCTACCTGTCGATGATGGCGCAGAAGCGCGTGGATGGCCTGCTGGTGATGTGTTCCGAGTACCCGGAATCCGTGCTGTCGATGCTCGAAGAGTATCGCCATATCCCCATGGTGGTCATGGACTGGGGTGAAGCGCGCGCGGACTTCACCGACTCCGTTATCGACAACGCCTTTGAAGGCGGTTACATGGCGGGTCGTTACCTGATCGAACGCGGTCACCGCGAGATTGGCGTGATCCCGGGTCCGCTGGAGCGTAACACCGGCGCGGGCCGTCTGGCCGGTTTTATGAAAGCGATGGAAGAAGCGCTGATCACCGTGCCGGAAAACTGGATCGTGCAGGGCGACTTTGAGCCGGAATCAGGCTATCGCGCAATGCAGCAGATCGTTTCCCAGCCGCACCGCCCGACCGCCGTTTTCTGCGGGGGTGACATCATGGCCATGGGTGCGCTCTGCGCCGCCGATGAGCTGGGCCTGCGCGTACCGCAGGATATTTCCGTGATCGGGTATGACAACGTGCGTAACGCGCGCTTCTTCACCCCGGCGCTGACAACCATTCACCAGCCAAAAGATTCGCTGGGCGAAACGGCCTTCAATATGCTGCTGGACAGAATCGTCAACAAACGCGAAGAGTCGCAGTCCATTGAAGTTCACCCACGCCTGATTGAACGCCGTTCCGTTGCGGATGGTCCGTTCCGCGACTACCGTCGTTAATCCTTTGACGGGGCCAGCTACGCTGGCTCCCGTAACCATTCCCGGTTTAGCGTTTCGCTGTCTCCCAGATAATCCAGCAGCCAGGCCATGGCGGGCGAGACATCATTTTGTTGCCAGGTCAGGCAGCAGGCCGCGTCCGGGAACGGATTCTCCAGCGTCAGTTCAACCCATTCTCCGGTATCGATGCGCGGACGCGCAAAATGAACGGGCACCATCGCGACGCACAGCCCGGCGCTGAGGCACGTCGCCGATGATTCCCAGTCAGGAGCCACCACCCGCCGCTGGTTGTCCAGAAGCCAGGTGATACGCTTGGGCAGTGAACGGGACGTATCCTCCAGCACCAGCGAGGGCCAGTTACGCAGCGTATCGTCGCTCAGCGGCCCGTCCATCGCCGCCAGGGGATGATCGCGTGCCACCACGCATTTCCAGCTCAGCATCCCCATGTCGCGAAAGGCGTAACGTCCCCCAACCGGGATCGCCTGCGTAGCGCCAATCGCCATCTCCGCCCTGCCGTCCGCCAGCGCATCCCACACCCCGTTGAACACCTCCTGCGAGACCCGCAGCTCAACGTCAGAGAAATGACGATAGAAATCCACGATCATCTGCCGGGTGCGTTCCGGCTTCACGATGTTATCCACCGCGATGGAGAGATGTCCCCGCCAGCCGTTGGCGATCTGCTGGCACTGTTCGCGGGTGATCTGCATTTTTTTGATAACAGAACGCCCTTCCTTCAAAAACCACGCGCCTGCGGGCGTTAATTCCACGTCGCGATGCCGCCGTTCAAACAGCGGAACCGCCAGCCACTCCTCAAGCTGACGCACCGTGTAGCTGATGGCCGAAGGGACGCGGTGCAACTCCTGCGCTGCACCGCTAAAGCTGCCGTTACGCGCAACAGCATCGACCACTTCAAGAGAATAATCTGACCACATTTTCTGCCTGCAAAAAATTTGAATGCACCCGCCAAATATTAGCGTTTCACAAGCCGCTTTGCACTCCCTACACTCTGCGCCAACGTACACCTGCCTCCTCAGGAGAATAAGAGAATGCAACCCAGGAAAGGATTTTTAGTCTGGCTCGGCGGCTTAAGCGTGCTGGGCTTTTTGGCCACCGACATGTACCTGCCCGCGTTTGCCGCGATGCAGGAAGACCTGCAAACCCCTGCGGCGGCCATCAGCGCCAGCCTGAGCCTGTTCCTTGCCGGTTTTGCTTTCGCGCAGCTCCTGTGGGGACCGCTCTCGGATCGCTTTGGCCGTAAACCGGTACTGCTGCTGGGTCTGGCCATTTTTGCCGTGGGCTGCCTGGGGATGTTGTGGGTGCGCGATGCTACCTGGCTACTGGTGCTGCGCTTTATTCAGGCCGTGGGCGTCTGTGCTGCGGCGGTGACCTGGCAGGCGCTGGTGACCGACTACTATCCGGCTAACCGCACAAACCGTATTTTCGCCACTATTATGCCGCTGGTGGGTCTTTCCCCTGCCCTGGCTCCGCTGCTGGGCAGCTGGATCCTCGCACACTTTGACTGGCAGGCCATTTTTGCCACGCTGTTTGCTATCACGCTGGTGCTGATGCTGCCGGCGTTTGCCCTTAAGCCCGCGCATAAAAAAGAGGCGCATGCCGACGCGAAGCCGATTACCTTCACCTCCCTGCTGAGCGCCAAGGCGTATCGCGGGAATGTCCTGATTTATGCCGCCTGTTCGGCCAGCTTCTTCGCGTGGCTCACCGGCTCGCCGTTTATTCTGCACGATATGGGCTACAGCCCGGCGGCCATCGGTCTAAGCTATGTTCCGCAGACCATCGCGTTCCTGGTGGGCGGGTACGGCTGCCGCGCGGCGCTGCAAAAATGGGAAGGCCAGCAAATGCTGCCATGGCTGCTGGTGCTCTATGCGCTGAGCGTCATCGGTACCTGGGCCGTCGGGTTTATTCCGGGCGCGGGCCTGGCTGAAATTTTGATTCCCTTCTGCGTGATGGCCGTGGCGAACGGGGCGATTTACCCGATCGTGGTGGCACAGGCGTTACGTCCGTTCCCGCAGGCGACAGGCCGCGCCGCCGCGCTGCAAAATACCCTGCAGCTGGGTCTGTGCTTCCTGGCAAGCCTGGTGGTCTCGGCGCTGATTGCGACACCGCTGTTAACCACCACCAGCGTGATGCTGGTCACCGTTGCGCTGGCGGTATTGGGTTACCGCATGCAGGCGTCCGCGCAGCGTGAGCAGGATAGCGGTGCGCAGGTGGAAACCTCGCATGCCTGATTGCGCCAGAAATCATGTTACATTTCAGTGATTAGGTTGCTAACAATTTTCTATTGAATCACCAAATTTTGAGGCCTATACTAAATTTGGTTCGATTAAATACGATAAATATTAAGTGTTAACGGGAGCCGGAGTGCTTCCGTTTTACCATGGAAGGCATTTCGGCAAGGGTTATCTCCCTTCCTCTGTTCTACGTCGGATACTAGCCTCGCGGTATTTACCGTGAGATTTCTCACAAACCAAAAAAAGCGTCTACGCTGTTTGAAGGTTCTGATCACATCAGGGTGATGGAGAAGCTATGAGTTCATCGTGTATAGAAGAAGTCAGCGTTCCGGACGACAACTGGTCCCGGATCGTCAGTGAACTGTTAGGTCGAGCAGGCATCACTATCAACGGATCTTCGCCATCCGATCCCCAGGTTAAACATCCCGACTTTTTTAAACGCGTGTTGCGGGAAGGGTCGTTAGGCCTGGGAGAAAGTTATATGGACGGCTGGTGGGATTGTGAACGGCTGGATATCTTTTTTGCCAGCGTGTTGCGTGCCGGTCTGGAAAATCAACTCCCCCGTAATCTGAAAGACACCCTGCGTGTCGCCTCTGCCCGACTGTTTAACTTGCAAAGTAAAAAACGCGCCTGGATCGTCGGCAAAGAGCATTACGATCTCGGCAATGACCTTTTCAGCCGCATGCTGGACCCTTTCATGCAATACTCCTGCGCCTACTGGAAAGACGCGTCGACGCTTGAGGAAGCACAGCAGGCCAAGCTGCGTCTGATCAGTGAAAAGCTGCAGCTACAGCCCGGCATGCGCGTGCTGGATATCGGCTGCGGCTGGGGCGGGCTGGCGTATTTTATGGCGAAGCACTATGGCGTCAGCGTGGTCGGCGTGACGATCTCAGCGGAACAGCAAAAAATGGCGCGAGAGCGCTGTCAGGGTCTTGATGTGGATATCCGGCTGCAGGACTACCGTGACCTGAACGAGCAGTTCGACCGGATCGTTTCCGTCGGCATGTTCGAGCACGTGGGGCCAAAAAACTACGATACCTACTTTGAGGTGGTGGATCGTAATCTGAAACCGGACGGGCTCTTCCTGCTGCACACCATCGGCTCTAAGCGGACCGACAATAATGTTGACCCGTGGATCAATAAATACATCTTTCCGAATGGCTGTTTACCGTCCGTTCGCCAGATCGCCAACGCCAGTGAATCCCATTTCGTGATGGAAGACTGGCATAACTTTGGCGCGGACTACGACACCACCTTAATGGCGTGGCATGAACGTTTCCAGAAAGCCTGGCCCGAGATTGCGGACAACTATTCAGAACGATTCAAACGGATGTTTAGCTATTATCTGAATGCCTGCGCGGGGGCGTTTCGCGCACGGGATATTCAGCTCTGGCAGGTGGTATTCAGCCGGGGGATCGAACACGGACTGCGTGTCGCACGCTAAAAAAATAACCCCGGATAGCCGGGGTTATTTTTTATTCTTCTTCTGCGGTCTTTATTATTGCGGCTTCTTTAGCTGCCAGCACGCGTTCAACCGTATCCACCACCGCCTGGGTTTGCGGATCGATTTCGATATTCACGCGATGCCCCAGTTTTTTGGCGCCCAGCGTGGTGCGCTGCAGCGTTTCAGGAATTAAATGCACGCAAAAACGCGTTGGCGTCACTTCTCCCACGGTCAGGCTAATCCCGTCAATGCCAATAAATCCTTTATAGAGGATGTATTTCATTAATGACGGGTCCTGCATTTTAAACCAGATTTGACGGTTATTTTCCGAGGTCACGATTTTCGCCACTTCGGCAGTGGTCATGATGTGCCCCGACATCAAATGGCCGCCAATCTCATCGCTGAACTTCGCCGCGCGCTCAACGTTGACGGTATCGCCTACCACCAGCTCGCCCAGGTTAGTGATCCGCAGCGTCTCTTTCATTAAATCAAAGCTAATCTGGTTGCCGTTAATTTCGGTCACGGTCAGGCAACAGCCGTTATGGGCAATCGAGGCGCCGGTTTCGATACCCTCAAGCATATATTCCGGCAGCTCAACAACATGAGTACGGAAATTAGGTTTTTCATCAATGGACACTACTTTGGCAGTGCCCTGCACAATACCAGTAAACATGCTTACAACTCCTGTTTTTTCCGAACGGTGATGACACCGTTTAATCCCTCCACAATAACAGTTGGAAAAACAGGTTGCCAGCGGAGCGCATTTTCTGGCGATTTTTTCACTAGATAAATAGCTAAAGCCCGCTACAATAGCTGGCACCCCCCTGCATTTTCTTCTTGCTGCCCGTTTCGGCGGCTTTTTTAGTCTCTCAAATAACTACAAAATAAAGGTGTTCACGTGCAGAAGTACATGAATGAAGCGCGCCAGTTATTGGCACTGGCTATACCAGTGATCATCGCGCAAGTGGCCCAGACCGCAATGGGATTTGTGGATACGGTAATGGCAGGTGGCTACAGCGCCACCGACATGGCGGCCGTGGCTATCGGCACGTCAATCTGGCTTCCGGCCATCCTGTTCGGTCACGGTCTGCTGCTCGCGCTCACGCCTGTTATCGCTCAGCTCAATGGCTCAGGCCGTCGCGAGCGCATCGCCCATCAGGTTCGCCAGGGTTTCTGGCTGGCAGGGTTTGTCTCCGTGCTGATCATGGTGGTGCTCTGGAACGCGGGCCATATCATTCGCGCTATGCATAATATTGACCCGGCGCTGGCGGACAAAGCCGTGGGCTATCTGCGCGCGCTGCTCTGGGGCGCGCCGGGCTATCTCTTTTTCCAGGTGGCGCGTAACCAGTGTGAAGGCCTGGCGAAAACCAAGCCCGGCATGGTGATGGGTTTTATCGGGCTGCTGGTCAACATCCCGGTTAACTATGTCTTTATTTACGGTCATTTCGGGATGCCGGAGCTGGGTGGCGTCGGCTGCGGCGTGGCAACGGCAGCCGTTTACTGGGTCATGTTCTTCTCGATGCTTACTTTCGTGAAGCGCGCCCGCTCCATGCGCGATATTCGTAACGAGAACAGATTCAGCACGCCGGACTGGAGCATCATGACGCGTCTGGTGCAACTAGGGTTGCCGATTGCCCTTGCGTTGTTCTTTGAGGTGACCCTTTTTGCCGTGGTCGCCCTGCTGGTCTCCCCGCTGGGCATTGTGAACGTCGCCGGGCACCAGATTGCGCTGAACTTCAGTTCCCTGATGTTCGTCCTGCCGATGTCGCTGGCCGCGGCAGTGACGATCCGCGTGGGCTTCCGCCTGGGGCAAGGCTCGACGCTCGACGCGCAAACCGCCGCGCGCACCGGACTGGGCGTCGGCGTCTGCATGGCCATTTGCACGGCGCTTTTTACCGTTGCGCTGCGCGAGCAGATTGCCCTGCTCTATAACGACAATCCGGAAGTCGTCGCGCTGGCATCGCACCTGATGCTGCTGGCCGCGATTTACCAGATTTCGGACTCCATTCAGGTGATTGGCAGCGGCGTGCTGCGCGGCTATAAAGACACGCGCTCCATTTTCTTTATCACCTTCATCGCCTACTGGGTGCTGGGTCTGCCGTGTGGGTATATTCTGGCCCTGACCGACCTGGTGGTGGACCGCATGGGACCGGCGGGGTTCTGGATGGGCTTTATCATCGGCCTGACGTCGGCGGCGATTATGATGATGATGCGCATGCGCTTCCTGCAGCGCCAGCCATCCACGATCATTTTGCAACGCGCTGCACGTTAAATACGCAGTAGCCGCCACCCGGCGGCTACTTTCTCTTCACTTTGCGCGGTAATACAGCAATCGCGTGAAATCAGAGAGAAAATTGCATTTTCCCTCTTGCCACCTCGGTGCTGTGCCGCTAATATTCGTCCCCGTTGTCACCGACAACACGTTGCGTTCATAGCTCAGTTGGTTAGAGCACCACCTTGACATGGTGGGGGTCGTTGGTTCGAGTCCAATTGAACGCACCATTCTGCGTCCGTAGCTCAGTTGGTTAGAGCACCACCTTGACATGGTGGGGGTCGGTGGTTCGAGTCCACTCGGACGCACCATTTCAGTCCTGAAATGGTGCAAATTCTCCTCTGATAGCCTGAATTTTCTTAATCCTTTATTTTCATCATTATTCTCCTGCTACGCTTTTCCTATGGAAAAAAACACAGGAAACGTGTCGATGAAGAAGATCGCGATTATCGGCTCCGGCCCCACAGGGATTTACACCTTTTATCACCTGCTTCAAAACAGCACGCCGCTCTCCGTTTCCGTTTTCGAACAGGCTGATGAAGCCGGCGTGGGCATGCCCTATAACGACGACGATAATTCCCGACTGATGCTGGCGAACATTGCGAGCATTGAAATCCCGCCTATTTTTATGACCTATCTCGACTGGCTTAAGGAACAGAGCGACGCCCATCTGGCACGCTTTAAGGTGGATAAAGCCAGCCTGCATGACCGACAGTTCCTGCCCAGGCTCCTGTTGGGAGAGTACTTTCGCGACAGTTTTCGTTCAATCGTAAAAGAGGCGAAAAAGCTGGGGTTCGAGGTTAAGGTCCATGAATCCGCGAAGGTCACCAACATCATCCCTTCGACAACCGGCGTGACGATTTCGGTCAACGACCGCACCTTACCGGATCAATTCGACCTGGCGGTTATTGCCACCGGCCACGTCTGGCCAGAGGAGGATGAAGCCACGCGCACGTTCTTCCCAAGCCCGTGGTCCGGTCTGATGGACGCCCGCATTCCCCCTTGCCGCGTGGGCATTATGGGCACCTCCTTGAGCGGCCTGGACGCGGCTATGGCGGTGGTGATGCAGCACGGTGCGTTTCGTGACGGTAAATTCATCCTCGACAAAAGCAGCGAAGGGTTACACATTGCACTGATGTCCCGGACGGGCATTCTGCCGGAAGCCGATTTTTACTGCCCTATTCCTTACGAGCCGCTGTCGGTATTGACCGAATTCGTGGTGGAAAGCGAGATCGCCAAAGGACCGGATGGCCTGCTTGACCGCATTTTTGCCCTGATGGTCAAAGAGCTTCAGCTTGCCGATCCGGCGTGGTGCGAGAAGATTTCTCTGCATACGCTAAATGCGGACACTGTTCGTGAGGCCTGGTTTGAGGATCGTCAACGCCACGGCCCCTTTACCTGGGCGGAAGAGAATCTCAACGAGGTTGAACGCAATAAACGCGAACGCCGTACCGTGGCGTGGCGCTACACCGTGCTGCGGCTGCATGAGGTCGTTCAGGAGATCGTTCCCCATCTCAGCGAGCAGGACAGAAAACGCTTTAAGCAGGGCCTGGCTCGGGTATTTATCGACAACTATGCCGCCATTCCTCCGCAGTCTATCCGCAGGCTGCTCGCACTTCGCGAAGCCGGCATCATCAGCGTGGCCGCGCTCGGTGACGACTACACGCTCGACGTTGGCAGCGATCGAACGGTGATAACCACAAAAGAGACCGTCTATCGTTTCGACGTATTTATTGACGCACGCGGACAAAAGCCGCTCAAAACGAAAGATCTGCCCTTCCCGACGCTGCGAAAACAGCTGGAAGCGACCGGCGATGAGATACCCGATATCGGCGAGGATTACACCTTAAAAGCGCCTGACACCGTTCGCGGGCGCATCGCCTTCGGTGCGATACCGTGGCTGATGCACGATCGTCCCTTCGTTCAGGGGCTGGTGGAGTGTGCAGAGATTGCAGAGGCGATGGCGAAAGCGGCGGAAAAACCCGCGTCACGCGTGCGGCGGAGATTACCCTATTTTGAATACTGACAGGGCATCCGTGCCCTGCTGTTGCGGGTTACTCGAAGAAGACTTCCGGGTTTTCCGACAGCGAGACGAAGCTTTTCGTCGTTTTATCCAGCGCGAGGATTTCGCCGCTTTCAATGTCGTACACCCAGCCGTGCAGTCGGATGGAGTTATTACGCAGGCCCACCGCGACGGACGGATGGGTCTTGATGTTGCTCAGTTGCGCAAAGACGTTTTCCTGCACCATCGCATTCACTTTATCGATCGGCTTATCCCAGGTTTTCTTCTCTACCACGGCTTTTGCCGCGTCGGAATAGCGCAGCCAGTGTGACACGGCAGGCATCGGCTCCAGGTTCGCGTTATCGGCAATCGCCTTCATCGCACCGCAGTTGGAGTGACCGCAAATCACGATATCCGTGACGCCCAGCGCCACGACGGCGTATTCGATGGTAGCGGACACACCGCCTGGCTCCGGTCCGAACGGCGGCACAATGTTGCCAGCATTACGAATGACAAAGAGTTGTCCTGGCTCTTGCTGGGTGACCAGTTCCGGGACCAGACGGCTGTCGGAGCATGAGATGAACAGCGCTTTGGGATTCTGGCTGGACGCTAAACTGCGGAAGAGTTCTTTACGTTGCGGGAAAATCTCTTTTTGAAAGCTGAGAAAACCTTCAATGATATGTTGCATAGCAATGTCTCTTTTATCTGTTTTAGTTTAGGTATGATCGAGATCACACTCGTAAAGTTTACCCATCGTGGTTTACTTCAGACAAGCAATATATTTCTGGCCCGACCGCTGCACAATCTCGTCCGCGTTAGCGAGGATGTTCTGCCCTTCGAACGCGCCGTACAGACGTTCAAACGTTCTGCCTTCCAGATGACTCACGACGGACGCCACGGTGCGGGCCGGCAGCGGAAGATAGTTCGGGTAGCTCCACATAAACGAGACGGCGTCTTTACCCGGCGTGACCTGCAGAATATCGCCCACCAGCAGCACCCCGTCCCCCTCCTGCCAGTGCAGTACCGTTCCCCCGGCAAAATGCCCGCCCAGACGCAGCAGGGTAACCGACGGGAAAATCTCCAGCGCATCGCCTTCCCAGAAATGAATGGCCGGGCTGTCGCGCATCACCCACTCTCTGTCGCTGGCGTGCAGGTACACCGGCGCGTCAAACGCCGCAGCCCACTCCTGCATCGTGGTGTAATAATGCGGGTGTGAAATCGCAATCGCGCTGATGCCGCCAAGGGCGTTAATAAGCGTTTTGGTTGCCGGGTCAATGTTGGCGATGCAGTCCCAGAGGATATTGCCGTGCGGCGTTTGCAGAAGCAGTGCCCGCTGGTTGATAGCAAACGCCGGGACCGTTTTGATACCGAACAATCGCGGCTCCAGCTGCTGCCATTTGTTGCTGTGCGTCGCGTTGACGGTATCGAGATCGGTCCACGCCTGCCCCGTGATGGGCACATACTGGCGTTCATCCTCACAAATTGGGCATCTGTCCGGCTGCATATCGTAGGCGGTTCCACAGGTTTTACAGAGTGTAATCATGTGCTCTCCTCAGCGATAAAGCACTGAGTATGGCAGGGATTATCCTTATGTGCTGCGAGGTACATTGCTGGCTTTTTTTGCCCTATACTGTGCCAGTATCGAAAACTGAACAGAGCAGGTGCAACATGGAAATTGATCTCGATAACTTAGTGTTTAACGGTCTGGATGAAGCAGAAGAGCGTAATGCAGAACGTCTGGACGACGCGGATAAAAAAGCGCAGGCGATTGTCGCCGACGACGACTGCGGCGACGCCTGCAAGATCTAATAAAAAAGCACCGGGAAACCGGTGCTTTTTTATTTCACTCGTTAAACGTCACGCACACTTCGTTCCAGTACGTTTCGCGCGTGCGGCGCAGTTCAGCGTGGCGTTTTATCATGGAACCACTCCGGGTCAATGTTGGCAACGTCTACGCCATACAGGCTGGCGACAGGCAGTATCGACTCAAGAACACGTTGCGCGCTGTTCTCCGCATTCGCTGGCCGGGCCGCAAAAAACCGCCGTAACGTGCTGATCCATTTTTTCATCGTCTTACCCTCTCTCGCCGTATCTGCCTTCAGTTAAGCACCCCTATCCCGTGCAGGGGAAATACCAAAATCCACTGTCGATGTGCAGGATCTGCAAATAGCACCCTCGTCCTTTTCACTCTTCATTAACACCTTGTTCACTAATGCTTTTTTGCTCATAGCAAAGAACGATTTCTTATTTGGCGATAGCTTTCCCTTATGGGAGCGTAACGGGGTAAAACAAAAACAACGGGATGGCGAATGACTATGGCAGCAAAAATGAAAGGGTTTAAAAAACGGACGCTGGCTCTGGGCGTAGTGGCAGCCTGGGGCCTGTTTTCAGCGCAGGCGCAGGCCGATCAGCTGGCGGATATCAAGGCAGCAGGGGTGGTGAAAGTGGCCACGTTTGATGCCAACCCGCCGTTTGGCTCGATTGATGCCAAAACGCATGAGATCGTGGGTTACGACGTGGACTTCGCCAAAGCGCTGGCAAAATCGCTCGGCGTGAAGCTTGAACTGGTTGCCACCAATCCGGCCAACCGCATTCCGCTGCTGCAGTCCGGCAAGGCCGACCTGATCGTGGCGGATATTACTATCACCCCGGAACGCGCACAGGTCATTGATTTCTCGACGCCTTACTTCGTCACTGGCCAGCAGTTCCTGGTTCCGGCGAAATCACCGGACAAGCTCGATGACTATAGCCGTGCGCGCATTGGCGCAGTCAAAGGCACAACGGGCGAGCAGGCGCTGCACCAGCGTTTCCCGCAGTCCCGCGTCCTCTCTTATGACGACATTCCCCTGGCGCTGACCGCACTGCGCAACGGCAACGTACAGGCCATCACTCAGGACAGCACCATTCTGGCCGGTCTGCTGGCGCAGGCGCCGGACAAAGCCAACTTCAAAATCCTGCCCGACCTGCTCAGTAAAGAAGAGATCGGCGTGGGGGTGAAGAAAGGTGAAACGGCACTGCTGAAAGCCGTCAACGACGAGCTGGTTAATCTCGAGAAGACCGGTCAGGCGGCAAAAATCTATGATGTCTGGTTTGGTCCTGGCACCCCTGCTCCACAGCCTCGCGGCTTTAAAATAGAAGCCAGGTAATTATGCTCTCAGGTTTATTTTCACACTCCGCGGCCGGTGCCGCGGATTTTTCACATCTGGAACAGGCCAGCGTCGAGTTTCGTCATGTGGACAAACGCTACGGTGACCATCAGGTTTTGAACGACATTAACCTCACCATCACGCCCGGTGAAGTGGTTGCTATCCTCGGCCCGTCGGGTTCCGGTAAATCCACCCTGATTCGTCTTATCAACCAGCTTGAACCCCTGAGCGGCGGAGAGATCCTGGTCGACAACAAGCCTACCGGAAAGCTCTCCGGTAGCGGGCTGCGCCAGCTGCGAAGCCGCGTGGGGTTTGTATTCCAGCAGTTCAACCTTTATGCCCATCTCACCGCCAGCCAGAACATTACCCTGGCACTGGAGCACGTTCACGGCTGGAAGCCAGAGCCAGCCCAGGCGCGCGCGCTGGCCCTGCTGGAGAAAGTCGGGATGCTGGAAAAGGCCCACCATTTCCCGGCAGAGCTATCCGGCGGACAGCAGCAGCGCGTGGCGATAGCCCGCGCCCTCGCCTCTTCACCGCAAATCATTCTTTTCGATGAACCCACCTCCGCGCTGGATCCCGAGATGATTGGTGAGGTGCTGTTTGTGATGAAAGCCCTCGCCCACAGCGGGATCACGATGATCGTGGTGACCCATGAGATGCAGTTTGCCCGGGAAATTGCCGACCGGATTGTCTTTATCGACGGCGGGCAAATTCTGGAAACCGCGCCGCCGGCGCAGTTTTTCAGCCAGCCAGCGCATCCTCGCGCGCAGCGGTTCCTGCAAAAGGTGCTGGACCCGCTGCATCAGGAGCATCTGTAATGCCCGCGCTCGACTGGCAGGGAGTACTGACCGGACAGCCTCTGCAGTGGATACTTTCCGGATTTCTTACCACCCTGTGGGTGACGCTGGCGGGGATCGCGCTGGCCAGCCTGCTCGCACTGCTCTTTATGCTTCTGCGCCTTTCAGGCGGACGCGTCGGGAAAGCGATCGTCAGCGGCTGGGTATCACTGTTTCGCAATACGCCGCTGCTGGTGCAGCTGCTGTTCTGGTATTTTGCTGCCTGGAACGGGCTGCCGCAGGCGTTTCGCGACGTGGTCAACGCCGATCACAGCTGGTCCATTCTGCCCGGCGACGTCTGGTGGTTTACGCCCGAATTTTTATGCTCTGCCTGGGGGCTGGGCGTTTTTACCTCAGCGTTTTTAATCGAAGAAGTGGAAGCCGGGTTGCGTTCTGTGCCAGTCGGGCAACGGGAGGCGGCGCTCGCCCAGGGATTCTCGGCATGGCGCGTATTTCGCTACATCCTGCTGCCGCAGGGGCTGGCTAACGCCTGGCAGCCCGTTGTGGGCCAGTATCTCAACCTGATGAAGCTCTCCTCGCTCGCCAGCGGGATTGGCTTTGCCGAGCTCACCTACCAGGTCAGGCAGATCGAAAGCTTTAACGCGCACGCGCTGGAGGCATTTACCCTCGGTACTGCACTCTATCTGCTGATCGGTCTGGTCATGGGAATGGTGCTGGTCCGCCTTGGGCCGCAGGCGAAACGTAAACGCCCGATCGTCGCCACCACAGGGAGTGAAAAACATGATTGCCGGACTTAATGTCATCACCGATAACCTCGATTATCTGCTGTGGGGACGCGCGGCAGCCGGTGAACCGGGAGGCGTACTGCTTTCGTTAATGATGGCAGCAGGCGCTGCGGTTATCGCTCTGCCCGGAGGGATACTGCTCGCGTGCCTGGCCTGGCGCTTTACCGGGCTCGTGCGAAAAGTCCTCTTTTTATGGGCAGAGCTGATTCGCGGGATCCCGCTCATCTTCGTGATTTTCTGGATGTGGTATCTCCTGCCGCTCATGGCCGGGGGCGATCTGCCCGGGGCGCTGACCGTCACGCTGGCGCTGGCCTGGTTTACGGCGGCCACCGTGATGCACTCAGTGCTGGCCGGACTGAGCGCGCTGCCGACCGGGCAGTTCGAAGCCGCGCTGTCACAGGGATTCAGCACGCAGCAAACCCTGTGGCGCGTGCTGCTGCCGCAGGCGCTGAGGAATATTCTGCCGTCGCTGGTGGGGATTTTTATCAGCCTGCTGAAGGATACGTCGCTGGCGTTTATCGTGAACGTCCCGGAGCTGACCACGGTGGCGGGACAGGTCAACAACCGGGTGCAAATCTACCCGGCGGCCATTTTTATCTTTACGGGCGTGGTCTACTACCTGCTCTGCTGCTCGCTCGAGCAGCTTGCGAAACGCTGGCGCCTTACCCGGCCAGCGCTTTAACCACCGTTTCCATTGCCTCGGTTGTCAATGCACTGCGTTTCACGCGCTGGTTCGCCAGCGCGGTACGCAGTACCCCGGCAATGACAATATGCTTTGGCTCCTGCCCTAAATCACGCATCTCAAGCACGACCTTCCCGACCACCCGGCACATCTCCTGATACAGCGCTTCATCTTTGGTCACGTTACCCATCGTCATCACTCCATTGCCTGTTAAACGTTGAGCTTAAATGATTCTCCTGCCGGATACAAAAAAGAAGCCCGGCGAGGAACTCGCCGGGCTTCATCTGTAAAATCAGCTAATTAGTTGTTAACTGGAATGACCGCGCCTTTGTACTTGGTGCGGATCCAGTCCTGAATCTCTTTCGAGTGCAGCACGTTCACCAGCGCAACGATGTCTTTCTTCTTCTCGTCACCGCGATGCACGGTGATGATGTTGGCATACGGGTTGTTTTCACCGCTCTCAACCGCAATCGGGTCGTGAACCGGATCCAGACCGGCGTCAATCGCGTAGTTGGCGTTAATCACCACCGCATCGCCTTCGTTGTTGTTGTACATCTGCGGCAGCAGAGACGCTTCAACGTTAGGCGTGAACTTCAGCTTTTTCGGGTTCTCGACGATGTCGCTGATGCGCGCGGTCACTTTATCGATGCCCGGCTTCAGCTTGATCACGCCCTCTTTCTCGAAGATGGAAAGAATACGACCCTCTTCAGAAACCGCGTCACGCATGATGATCTTGCCACCTTCCGGCAGGTCTTTCAGCGACTTGTATTTTTTGGAGTAGATGCCGATTGGCTCAATGTGGATCGCGCCCGCACTGACAAAATCGTAGTCCTTATCGCCCGCATGATCTTTCAGCACGCTGTTCAGGTAAGGAATGTGCTGGAAATAGTTCGCATCGATGTCATGACCCGCCAGCGCGGTGTTCGGCAGAATGTAGTCCTGGAACGGTTTAATCTCCAGGTCGATACCCTGCTTCGCCAGAATCGGCTTTGCCTGCTCCAGAATTTCGGCGTGCGGCGTATTGGATGCCCCCACGGTCAGGGTGTCGGCCCAGGAGGCGAAGCTCAGGGCGCTCAGGGTTGCAGCGGCGATCAGTGTCAGTGTCTTTTTCATGATGTGGTTCCTGTGTGTATTTATTAGCGTTTATCTAACAGTGAAGTAATGACATCGCCGCAGAACTGGATAATGAAAACGATGATCAGAATGGTCACCGTTGCCACCAGCGTGACGTCACCATGGTTGCGCTGGAATCCTTCCAGATAAGCCAGATTTCCCAAACCACCGGCGCCAATCACCCCCGCCATGGCGCTGTAGCTCACCAGCGCAATCAGCGTTACCGTAATACCCGATACCAGTGCAGGTGATGATTCCGGCAGTAAAACCCGAAACACGAGCGTGCTCAGTCGTGCGCCCATCGAGCGCGTCGCTTCAATCACGCCTTTATCCACTTCACGCAGGGCGATCTCAACCAGGCGTGCGTAGAACGGTGCGGCACCCACAATCAGGGCCGGCAGCGCCGCGTTGGCGCCAAGAATGGTGCCGACAACGGTCTTGGTGAACGGGATCAGCAGCACAATCAAAATGATGAACGGAATCGAGCGGAACACGTTCACCACAATCGAAATGACGCTATACACCGTGCGGTTGTGGAACAATCCGCCGCGCGCGGTTAAAAACAGCGCCAGACCCAGCACGATGCCTAATACAAAGGTCGCCACACCGGAAAGCGCGGTCATGTACAGCGTCTCCAGCGTTGCCGCCCAGAGCTGATCCCACTTGAGATGCGGAAAGAGATTCTCAGCCATGTTTAATCACCTCGCCTTCAATATCGCTGTGCTGCAGGTCGGCGAGGATATTGTTCAGTTGTTCATCAGATGCCACGACGTGCACCCAGAGTTGACCAAACACGCCGTGAGCGGTTTGGGTCATTTTTCCGTGCAGGATGTTAAACGGCAGGCCGTAGCGCAGCGTCAGTTCGCCCACAATCGGTTTGTGCGTGCTGTGCCCAGTAAAGGTCAGCCTGATGACCGTACCTTCCAGATCGTTTGCCAGTTCGGTATTGAAGGTTTCTTCTTCAGCGTACTGGCTCACCTGACGAACAAACTGCTGCGTAATCGGCTGCTGCGGATGGGTAAAGACGCTCAACACGTCGCCCTCTTCCACCACTTTACCGTTCTCCATCACCGCCACACGGTCGCAGATTTTGCGCACCACGTGCATCTCGTGCGTGATCAGCACGATGGTCAGCTTGAACCGACGGTTAATATCCAGCAGCAGATCGAGGATCTGATCGGTGGTCTGCGGGTCAAGCGCGGAGGTGGCTTCATCGCAGAGCAGCACATCCGGGCGATTAGCCAGCGCACGCGCAATGCCCACGCGCTGCTTTTGCCCACCGCTCAGCTGTGACGGATAAGCATGCTCGCGACCTTTCAGGCCAACGAGTTCAATAAGCTCGGCCACGCGGGCCTTTATTTCGGCTTTCGGTACGCCAGCAATTTGCATCGAGAACGCAATATTCTCGCTGACCGTGCGCGACCACAGCAGGTTGAAGTGCTGAAACACCATGCTGATCTTCAGACGCGCCTGGCGCAGTGCTTCACCTTTTGCGGCAGAAATGTTCTGCCCGTTGATGGTTACGCTGCCGCTGCTCGGTTTTTCCAGACCATTCAGCAGGCGGATAAGCGTACTTTTACCTGCGCCGCTGTAACCAATGATCCCGTATATCTGTCCCTGTGCTATCGTCAAATTGACATTATCAACGGCTGTGAGTGCCACCTTTCCGTTGTCAAAAACCTTCGAAATATTGCTCAGTACAATCATTCTTATTCGTTATCCGTGCCGCCCGTGGCGGTTTAGCAGTATGGATGTCCAAACGATAGTAAACAGGCGTTATCAGCTTTTAAATGAACAAAAAAGAATGTGTTATAACTTTCGGCAATAAACAGCGGATTTACCGGGTGCGAAGCATTTAGACCAATTTCAGCAATGATTATCTGCCGGATGCATATCCGCTGGCGGACGGGCGCAAAAAACGGTCATTTTTGCAGCATTTTATCCCGATATAGCCATCCTCACATCCAGACAACTTTACGTCTTGCTGTCCTTCCATCCAGAAATGGCATTTATATTCCTTTCTGTTCTAAACGGCAGTGAATGGTTCTTTATTGAGAAAATTTCATCGCCCTATCATCCCGTCATGACATCCAGAAAGGAAAACATCATGACGATTTATCACTCCGTCACCGAACTGATTGGTCGTACCCCGCTGATCCAGCTGCATAAGCTTGATACCGGTCCCTGCTCGCTGTTCCTGAAGCTGGAAAACCAAAATCCGGGCGGGTCGATTAAGGATCGCGTTGCGCTGTCGATGATTAACGAAGCGGAACGTACCGGCCAGCTGCAGCCAGGCGGCACGATTATTGAGGCCACGGCGGGCAATACCGGTCTCGGCCTGGCCCTGATCGCCGCCCAGAAAGGCTACTCGCTGATCCTGGTGGTGCCGGACAAAATGAGCCGCGAGAAGATTTTCCACCTGCGCGCGCTGGGTGCCCAGGTGGTGCTGACCCGCTCCGACGTCAACAAAGGCCATCCTGCCTATTACCAGGATTACGCCCAGCGTCTGGCGAACGAACTGCCTGGCGCGTTTTACATCGACCAGTTCAACAACGAAGCCAACCCGCTGGCGCACCGCACCACCACGGCGCCGGAACTGTATGAGCAGCTTGACGGCAAAATCGACGCCATCGTGGTGGGCGTCGGCTCAGGCGGCACGCTGGGCGGCCTGCAGGCGTGGTTCGCCGAGCACTCTCCGCACACGGAGTTTGTCCTGGCTGACCCGGCTGGATCCGTTCTCGCCGACCAGGTGGAAACCGGACGCTACCACGACGCGGGCTCCTGGCTGGTTGAGGGAATTGGCGAAGACTTTATTCCTCCGCTGGCCCACATTGAAGGGGTGAATCGCGCCTGGCGCATCACCGACCGCGAGGCCTTCACCACCGCGCGCGAGCTGCTGAAAACGGAGGGCATTCTGGCGGGCTCCTCCAGCGGCACGCTGCTGGCGGCCGCGCTGAAGTATTGCCAGGCGCAAACCACGCCGAAGCGGGTGGTGACCTTCGCCTGCGACAGCGGCAATAAATATCTCTCGAAGATGTTCAACGACGACTGGATGCGACAGCAGGGGCTCATCACGCGTCCTCAGGCCGGCGATCTCTCTGACTACATCGCCCTGCGCCACGATGAAGGCGCTACCGTCACCGCTGCCCCGGACGACACGCTCTCCACTGTCCTGGCGCGCATGCGTCTGTATGACATCTCCCAGCTGCCGGTGCTGGAGAACGGCAAGGTGGTGGGCATTATCGACGAGTGGGATCTCCTGCGGCATATCGGCGGCGACGGCGATCGCTTCGCGCTGCCGGTGACGGCAGCCATGACGCGTCAGGTCGAGTTCCTTGATAAACACGCGCCGGAAAGCGCCCTGAACGCCATCTTCGACCGCGGCCTGGTGGCCGTCATTAATGACAACGACCGTTTTCTCGGTCTGATTACGCGCAGCGACGTTCTGACCGCCTGGCGCAACCGTCTACAGCAATAAAGGAATCAATGATGAAAAATCTGGCCACCCTCAGCGTACACAGCGGCGAATTCAACGACCAGCACGGCGCCGTCATGCCGCCGATTTACGCCACCTCGACGTTTGCGCAACCCGCGCCCGGGGAGCATACCGGTTATGAGTACTCCCGCAGCGGCAACCCTACCCGCCATGCGCTGGAAACGGCGATTGCCGAACTGGAAGGCGGCACGCGCGGCTACGCTTTTGCCTCCGGTCTGGCGGCTATCTCCACGGTGCTCGAACTGCTGGATAAAGACAGCCATATTGTCGCCATTGATGACGTTTACGGTGGGACGTACCGCCTGATCGAAAATGTGCGCAAGCGCAGCACCGGGCTGCAGGTCAGTTGGGTTAAACCGGACGACCTGGCCGGGCTCGAGGCCGCCATTCGCCCACAGACGCGTATGGTGTGGGTAGAGACGCCGACCAACCCGCTGCTGAAGCTGGCCGATCTGGCGGCCATCGCGGCAATCGCCCGTCGTCATAACGTCATCAGCGTGGCGGATAACACCTTCGCGTCGCCGGTGATCCACCGTCCGCTGGAGTCCGGTTTCGATATCGTGGTGCACTCTGCCACCAAATACCTTAACGGCCACTCTGACGTGGTGGCCGGGCTGGCGATTGTCGGGGACAACAAGGAACTGGCGGACAAGCTGGGCTATCTGCAAAACGCGGTGGGCGGCGTCCTGGATCCGTTCAGCAGCTTCCTGACACTGCGCGGTATTCGCACGCTTGCGCTGAGGGTCGAAAAGCACAGCACCAACGCGCTGGCGATTGCGCAATGGCTTGATCAGCATCCTCTGGTCGAAAAGGTATTCTATCCTGGCCTGGAATCACATCCACAGTACCAGCTGGCCCGCACGCAGATGGCGCTGCCCGGTGGCATGATTTCCGTCGTGGTAAAAGGCGATGCGCAACGCGCCACCGAGGTGATTCGCAACCTGAAGTTGTTCACTCTTGCGGAAAGTCTGGGCGGCGTGGAGAGTCTGGTAAGCCAGCCTTACAGTATGACGCACGCCTCGATTCCGCTGGAACAACGCCTGGCAAACGGCATTGTGCCGCAGCTGATCCGCCTGTCGGTGGGAATTGAAGATCCTAAAGACCTGATTGCAGACCTCAGCCAGGCGCTGCAAAAATAAGCAAACGGCGGCAGGTTACTCACCTGCCGCCACAAGTTGTCATCATGGCTTAACGCCTTGATAACAATATTATGTGAAACAGCATTGATTATTTCTGAAACACCGTTTCCATTTTCCTTTTATCTTAAAATCAGCGTATAATGCGCGCCAAATCCCTGGTGAATGGTTTCAGCGCTTGGAATACAAAAAACAACGTACAACTTCTCCTCTCCTTCGTTGGGCTGTCACTCAGGCACACTTTCTTCTGCACGCTCATTTGATGTCTCCTATCCTTAGTGCGTGTCATATACTCTTTTGCAACACAGGTTTGACTCCGCGGCGGTGCGCCCCCGGAGCGAGATTTCCATATCCTTCCCAACTTAAAGACTAAGACTGTCATGAAAAAGACGAAAATTGTTTGTACTATCGGCCCGAAAACCGAATCTGAAGAGATGCTGAGCAAAATGCTGGACGCCGGCATGAACGTGATGCGTCTGAACTTCTCCCACGGTGACTACGCAGAGCACGGCCAGCGCATCCAGAACTTGCGCAACGTGATGAGCAAGACCGGTAAAAAAGCGGCCATCTTGCTGGATACCAAAGGTCCAGAAATCCGTACCATCAAACTGGAAGGCGGTAACGACGTCTCTCTGAAAGCGGGCCAGACCTTCACCTTCACCACCGACAAATCCGTCGTCGGCAACAGCGAAATCGTTGCAGTGACCTACGAAGGCTTCACCAGCGATCTGTCCGTCGGTAACACCGTGCTGGTCGACGATGGTCTGATCGGTATGGAAGTCACCGCTATCGAAGGCAACAAAGTTATCTGTAAAGTGCTGAACAACGGCGACCTGGGCGAAAACAAAGGCGTTAACCTGCCGGGCGTCTCCATCGCGCTGCCAGCCCTGGCTGAAAAAGACAAACAGGACCTGATCTTCGGCTGCGAGCAAGGCGTTGACTTCGTCGCGGCCTCCTTCATCCGTAAGCGTTCCGACGTGGTTGAAATCCGTGAGCACCTGAAAGCGCACGGCGGCGAGAAGATCCAGATCATCTCCAAAATCGAAAACCAGGAAGGCCTGAACAACTTCGACGAAATCCTCGAAGCGTCTGACGGCATCATGGTTGCACGTGGCGACCTGGGCGTTGAAATCCCGGTTGAAGAAGTGATCTTCGCGCAGAAGATGATGATCGAGAAGTGTGTGCGCGCGCGTAAAGTGGTTATCACCGCAACGCAGATGCTGGACTCCATGATCAAAAACCCACGCCCAACCCGCGCTGAAGCAGGCGACGTGGCAAACGCCATCCTCGACGGTACTGATGCGGTTATGCTGTCCGGCGAATCCGCGAAAGGTAAATACCCGCTGGAAGCGGTCGGCATCATGGCGACCATCTGTGAACGTACTGACCGCGTGATGACCAGCCGTCTGGACTTCAATAACGACAGCCGCAAGCTGCGTATCACCGAAGCAGTATGCCGTGGTGCAGTAGAAACCGCTGAGAAACTGGAAGCCCCACTGATCGTGGTTGCCACTCAGGGCGGTAAATCTGCGCGCGCCGTGCGTAAATACTTCCCGGATGCGACCATCCTGGCCCTGACCACCAACGAAACCACCGCTCGTCAGTTGGTGCTGAGCAAAGGCGTCGTTGCGCATCTGGTTAAAGAGATCGCCTCTACTGACGATTTCTACATTCAGGGTAAAGCACTGGCTCTGGAAAGCGGTCTGGCACAGAAAGGTGATGTTGTGGTCATGGTTTCTGGCGCGCTGGTACCAAGCGGCACCACCAATACCGCATCTGTTCACGTGCTGTAATAATTCCCGAACGAATTAATTTGGATAAAAAGCGCCCGCCGGGCGCTTTTTTTATTCCTGGCATTAGCCAAAGTCATTCAAAATGCAAATCGGGTTTTTCTATTTAATTGCGAATTATCTAAGATGAATCCGATGATAAATGCCTTTTTTTCCTTAGATTTTTACCCGAAACGGGCTGATTCGATGCTTCTTTGAGCGAACGATCAAAAATAGGTGTATTCCCATCAAAAAAATATTCTCAACCCAAAAAACTTTGTGTAATACTTGTAACGCTACATGGAGATTAACTCAATCTAGAGGGTATTAATAATGAATCGTACTAAACTGGTACTGGGCGCGGTAATCCTGGGTTCTACTCTGCTGGCTGGTTGCTCCAGCAACGCTAAAATCGATCAGCTGTCTTCTGACGTTCAGACTCTGAACGCTAAAGTTGACCAGCTGAGCAACGACGTGAACGCAATCCGTTCCGACGTTCAGGCTGCTAAAGACGACGCAGCTCGCGCTAACCAGCGTCTGGACAACCAGGCTACTAAATACCGTAAGTAATAGTACCTGTTAATAAAATGGCGCACATTGTGCGCCATTTTTTTTGCCTGAGTTAAACGGCTACTGCGTCACCTTCTCCCCTTCATCTTCCGCTACCGCAGCAGATACCCGGCTGTTCTGCACCGACAACACGCTATTGCTGGCTGACGGGCCGCTACCGGCCGACACGATAACCGGGATCCCGGCGCGACGTGACAGGGCTTTATCAATTAGCGCCTTATCGCTTCCCGCCTGGGAAACAAAGGTCGCAAACTCGGAGGAATGGGTAATGGGCGAGACCTGTGGATTTTCCCCTTCTACCTGCGCCAGCGGACGGTGGACCTCAATATAGCGTTTACCATCCGGCTCAACGGAAAACTTCACGGGTTCATTAATAATCTGCACCCGCGTGCCCACCCGCACCTGTTCGAACAGGGCCTTAATGTCCGGGGCGTTCATCCGCATACAGCCAGAGCTGACCCGCAGGCCGACGCTGTCCGGCGCGCTGGTACCGTGGATAAGATATTCCCCATTCCCCACGCCTAAACGCAGCGCGAAGCGTCCCAGGGGGTTATTTGGCCCGGCAGGAACCACCGGAGGCAGTTTAATGCCCTGCTCCAGAGAGCGTGCTCTGATGCCCGGCGTGGGTGTCCAGGTCGGATTAGGGATTTTCTGGCTTACCCGCGTGGTCGTCACCGGTGTTTCCAGCCCCAACTGACCAATGCCCAGGGGGAAAACCTGAACAATGTTTTGCCCCGGCGGGAAGTAGTAGAGCCGAAGCTCAGCGAGATTTACCACTATTCCCTCGCGGGGCGTATCCGGCAACAGCATTTGCGACGGAATGGTTATCACGGTTCCCGGCGCAGGGTTTACCGGCGCAATGGTATTGTTGGTTTCCAGGATCACCTGCGCCGCCGTATTAAACCGACGGGCAATGGTCTGCAGCTTATTATCCCCTTCCTGTATCGTGTAGGTTTGATTTTGCCCAATCAGACGACTGCCTGCGGGCGGCAACGGATAGTCCATCGCACGGGCCGAATTAAGGGCACCGAGCGAACTGAGGAGTAATAGAGTAATGAGAGACGCGCGCTTCATGCTGAGATTCCTTATTCACTGACAGAACGCCAGAAAGCTGAAAAACCAGCGAGGCGGGAACCACCTCGCGAAACAGAATGAATGCAGTTATGTAAGTCTAGCTAAGGATTGCAGCTTTGGCGCGGATGGCGCGAATCATCGCTTCCAGTCCCTGAGAACGGGACGGGGTGAGGTGTTGGGTTAAGGCCATTTTTTCAAACCACGGACGGACATCAAACGCCACAATATCCTGCGCCGACATCTGCTGGTAAAGGCTAAAGACGACGGCAATAAGCCCTTTTACAATGGCGGCATCGCTGTCGCCGCGCAATTCGATCGTGCCGTCATCAGACTGCGCCATCACAATCCACACCTGGCTCTGACAGCCCTGAATAGTGTTCTCTGCACTGTGCGCCTCTTCACCGAGCGGCGGTAAGCGCTGTCCCAGCTCAATGATATAGAGATACTTCTCTTCCCAGTTTGCGCAACGCGAGAAGTTGCGCAGTAATTTATCTTTGTCCGGCAGCTCTGCCATCTTTCGCCTCTCCGTTAGCCCAGCAGCTGATGAATGCGCTTAAGCCCCGCCACCAGCCTGTCGACCTCTTCCGTCGTGTTGTACATCACCAGCGATGCGCGGCACATTGCCGGTACCTGGTAAAACGCCATCAGCGGCATGGCGCAGTGGTGCCCGGTACGGACCGCCACGCCGTAGTTATCGAGAAAACTGCCCACGTCATAGGCATGGTGTTTCCCGAGATTAAACGCAATCACCCCTTGCCGATCGGCAGGCCCGTAGAGGGTCAAATCCGGCACGCTGGCAAGTTCCGCCAGCGCGTAGTGCATCAGCAGCTGTTCGTACTCCTGAATGGCGTCCAGGCCGATGCCAGAGACGTAGGAGACCGCCGCCCCCAGCCCGATAATCCCCCCGGTGTTGGGCGTGCCCGCCTCAAAACGCCACGGCGCGCGCGCATAGGTCGTGCCTTCCGTCAGGCTGACAGTGGCGATCATCGACCCGCCCCCTTCCCACGGCGGCATCGCCTGCAGGATCTCTTCTTTCACATACAGCACGCCGATCCCGGTCGGCCCATAGAGCTTGTGGCCTGAAAAGACGTAGAAATCACAGTCCAGCGCCTGGACGTCAACCGCGTGGTGCATCACCGCCTGGGCCCCGTCAATCAGGACCTTTGCCCCCGCCTGATGGGCCTTTTCGACGATCTCTGCCACCGGGTTTTCTGTCCCCAGCACGTTGGAGACCTGGGTAACCGCCACCAGCCGCGTACGGTCATCCAGCAAGAGGTCAAGCTGCTCAAGCTGAAGCGTCCCGTCAGCGTTTAGCGGGATCACCCGCAGCTGGGCGCCCACGCGCTCGCAGAGCATCTGCCACGGCACGATATTGGCGTGGTGCTCCATCTGGGTGATGATGATGTTATCCCCCGCGTGGACCTGCGCGTTGCCCCAGCTGTTAGCGACAAGGTTGATCCCTTCGGTGGTCCCGCGAACAAAGACCAGTTCTTCCGGCGAGCGGGCGTTAAGGAAGGCGGCAAGCTGCGTGCGCACGTTTTCCATCCGCTGGGTCGCCTCGGCGCTCAGGGTATGAATACCGCGATGCACGGCGGCATAGCCGTGGCGATAGAACTCGGCTTCGGCATCCACCACCTGATTCGGCTTCTGCGCGCTGGCCGCGCTGTCCAGATAGGCCAACGGCAGACCGTTTACTTCACGGGTCAGAACCGGGAAATCTGCCCGTACTTTTTCGACGGGAAAACTCATGCTTCGCCTCCAGGCAGGCGCTGACCGATCCGATCCAGCACCTGCAGTTTTAACTGACCATCGTGCAGCGCTTCCGTCAGTTCGGCGGCAAACGCGTAGATAATCATTTTCTGCGCCGCCTGCTGGTCGATACCGCGCGAGCGCAGGTAGAACATCTGCTCGTCGTCGATTCGCCCGACCGTCGCACCGTGGCTGCATTTGACGTCGTCCGCGTAGATTTCCAGCTGCGGTTTGGTGTCCACCTCCGCCAGTCGCCCTAACAGCAGATTGTTGTTGGTCATCTGCCCGTCGGTTTTAATGGCGTGCTGCGCCACGTTAATCAGGCCGTTAAACACCGCGCGCCCTTTATCACTGACGATGGTTTTGTGCAGCTGGCGGCTGTTGCAGTAGCCTTTGTTGTGCTCCAGCCACGTGCGCGTGTCACACACTTCCGATTTAACCGGCATCGCCAGGCTGTTGATGCGCAGCGTGGTGTTTTCCCCGTTAAGCTGCGTGCTGGTGTTGTGGCGCAGCACCGCCCCGCCGAGCAGGAAGCTGTGGCTGTACGCGGCGGCATCCTGGCCCAGGACAATGTCGTTATGGGCAAAGTGGTGGCTCTGCGCATTCTCAAACGCCAGCTTGACGTGGTGAAGTTGCGCATTCGCGGCAACGTTCATCGTCAGACGCGACCCGGTAAAGTGACGCGTCTCATTGAGGCTGACGTAATGTTCGATGACCGTGGCCTCCGCGCCCTCCGCCAGCTCAAGATGGTGACGATAGTGCGCGGTATTGATTTCATCGCCGTCCAGACCCTGAGTGATATGCATCAGCAGCAGCGGCTTTGACGGACGCTGGTTACGCTTCACGGCGATATGCGTCACGCTGCGGGCCAGGCTCTCGGTAAGGTGCAGGAAAACCTCGGGCTGAACCGGGGCGCTCAGGCGCTGGCGATCGTCGTTTATCTCAATCTCAAAGCCGCTCTCCTGGACCGTGTCGCTCAGTTCCGGACGGAACTGGCCATCGACAAACACCAGGCGCACGGCATCGACACGCAAGGCCAGCGCGTCGCGCTGCGCTGGGGTGAGATCCGCCAGACGGGTAACAAACTCGGCGTTCAGCAGGCCATCAAGCGGGGTATATTTCCAGTTCTCATGCTTACGCGTCGGCAGGCCAAGACGCAGCATCTGCTGCAGATGCTGCTGCGCCTGCGCCGAGCGTGTGCCGCCCTGGGCTTCAAACAGCCGGTGCCACTGCTGGAGCGCATTACTGCTGTTCGGTAAGCCAGCCATAACCCTGCTCCTCCAGTTGTTTAACCAGCGTAAAATCACCGGATTTCACAATGCGCCCCTGGTAAAGCACGTGGACGTAATCCGGCTTGATGTAGTCCAGAATGCGCTGGTAGTGGGTGACGATAATAAACGAGCGATTGCCGTCGCGCAGGGCGTTGACGCCGTCAGCGACAATCTTCAGGGCGTCGATATCCAGACCGGAATCGGTCTCATCAAGAATGCACAGCTCGGGCTCGAGTACCGCCATCTGCAGAATGTCGTTACGCTTTTTCTCGCCGCCGGAAAAACCGACGTTCACCGAGCGGGTCAGCAGATCTTCCGGCATTTTCAGCAGCCTGATCTTCTCTTCCATCAGATCCTGGAAGTCGAAGCGGTCCAGCGCCTCCAGCCCGCGATACTTGCGCACCGCATTCAGCGCCGTTTGCAGGAAGAACTGGTTGCTGACGCCAGGAATTTCGACCGGGTACTGGAAGGCCATAAAAATGCCCTCTCCCGCACGATCTTCCGGCGACATCTCCAGCAGATCTTTGCCGTTAAACTCGACCGAGCCGTGGGTCACTTCATAATCTTCGCGCCCGGCCAGCGTCGCAGAAAGCGTACTTTTCCCGGAACCGTTCGGCCCCATGATGGCGTGGACTTCGCCCGGCTTAACGTCAAAATTGAGGCCACGCAGGATGGTTTTATCTTCTACGCTGACCTGTAAATCTTTAATGTTTAACATGTGCTTTCCTTAACCGACGCTGTGTTCAAGACTAATGGCGAGGAGTTTCTGGGCTTCAACGGCAAATTCCAGCGGCAGTTCAGAGAACACGTCCTTACAGAAGCCGTTGACAATCATCGAGATGGCGTCTTCTTCGCTGATCCCGCGCTGCAGGCAGTAGAAGAGCTGGTCTTCCCCAATCCGTGACGTGGTCGCCTCGTGCTCCAGCTGGGCCGTGTTATTACGGCATTCGACGTACGGGAAGGTATGTGCGCCGCAGTCCGCGCCAATCAGCATCGAGTCACACTGGGTAAAGTTTCGCGCATTGGTGGCCGTCGGCATGATTTTCACCAGCCCGCGATAGCTGTTCTGGCTGTGTCCGGCGGAGATACCTTTCGAGATAATGGTCGATTTGGTGTTTTTACCAATGTGGATCATCTTGGTGCCGGTATCCGCCTGCTGATGACCGCTGGTGAGCGCCACCGAGTAAAACTCGCCGATAGAGTTATCCCCGCGCAGGATGCAGCTCGGGTATTTCCAGGTGATGGCCGAGCCGGTTTCGGACTGGGTCCACGACATCTTGCTGTTTTCCCCTTCGCACAGCGCACGCTTGGTCACGAAGTTCAGGATACCGCCAGTATTGCCGTCGCCCGGGAACCAGTTTTGCACCGTCGAGTATTTCACCTCGGCGTCTTTATGGATGATGACCTCCACCACCGCCGCGTGCAGCTGATAGCTGTCGCGGACCGGGGCGGAGCACCCTTCGATGTAGCTGACGTAGCTCCCCTCATCGGCCACCAGAATGGTACGTTCGAACTGGCCGGTTTTTTCGGCATTAATACGGAAATAGGTGGAAAGCTCCATCGGACAGCGCACGCCTTTCGGCACGTAAATAAAGGTACCGTCCGAGGCCACCGCCGCGTTAAGCGCCGCAAAGAAGTTATCGTTTGAAGGCACTACGGTCCCGATGTACTTTTTCACCAGTTCGGGATGATCGTGAATCGCTTCGCCGAAGGAGCAGAAAATGATCCCCTGCTCTGCCAGCTTCTCGCGGTAGGTGGTGGCCACCGAGACCGAGTCAAAGATAGCGTCCACCGCCACCTCTTTCCCTTCGCGCACCGGTACGCCCAGTTGGTTAAAGGCTTCTTCCACCTCTTTGCTGAGGAAACTGTTCTCCGCGCCGGTTTGCTGCACCGCGCCGGGCTGCGAGGCGCAGGTGTCATCACAGCTGCCGCAGGACGGCGCGGAGTAGTAGCTGTAATCCTGGTAGTTCAGCTTGTCATAATGCGCTTTCAGCCAGTGCGGCTCTTCCATCTCCAGCCAGGCGCGGTAGGCACTCAGGCGAAACTCCAGCATCCACTCGGGCTCGTTACGTTTCGCCGAAATAGCCCGCACGACATCCTCGTTGATGCCTTTTGCCAGCTCATCGGTCTGCAGCTGGGTGAAGAACCCCTCTTTATAGTTGAGGTGCCCGCCGCTCCAGGTATTTACTTCACTCGTTGCTTCAGTATTACGAGACATAGTTCCGCCTATACCCCAAAGCTTTCGCCGCAGCCGCATTCGTTCTGGGCTTTCGGGTTATGAAATTTGAATAACTGATTTAAGCCTTCGCGGACGTAGTCCACTTCGGTGCCATCGATAAAGGGCATGGCCTGCAGCGCGACGTACAATCTTGCGCCGTCGGTCTCGAACACCAGGTCATCTTTCTCGGGTTCGGTGACGGTATCAAGCACGTAACCGAAACCTGCGCAGCCGGTCTGTTTGACACCTAAACGCACGCCAAGGATCACGGGCTTTTTCGCCACCAGCTCGTGAATATGTGCCGCCGCCGCTGGCGTGAGCGTTAACCCGCGCCAGGCGAAATCGGCAGGATTAAAGGTTTCTGAATGCAGTTCCATAGGTCCACCTCATCTGATAAGCCATCAGGGCATAACACCATGTTAGTGATAACGATTATCACTTCAACCCTCTGTCAGCAGGGGCATTCGGCTAAACCGCCCTTTTTGCCTACTTTTATTAAGCATAGACCCTGTGACAAGATGCAGGCAGGATGGATTTAATTGTTCAATGCATTGATTAATAATGCATTTCGTCGTGGGGTTTGTGGCGGAGAGGTGAAAAGTAAAATATGCATCGGAAATGCCTATTTTTGAGATAGCCGCTTTGATTATCGTGAACTCAGTCTAACAGATGCGATTTGGCGCACTAAAAGAAGGCCAGGGCTTCAGGTGCCCGGCCAGCAAGCGCTCCTCAGCAGTAGACAACCTGTTGATGCGAGTCTTTTTCTGAAAATCATACACTCACTCTGGATCACATTATTAATCACTGTAGCATTAACCACACTCTTGCAAAGGAAGTAAGGTGGCATATGGCGTTACAGGGAAAGATGATTCTGAATGGCGCAGATTACGCGCCTTTCAATCTGTATGGTGTGGGCGTGTTCATGGCGCATTCCGGGTTGGGAGCCAACAGAAACAATGCCAGTTGCGGACATGTCGCCAATACTGGCCCTATTCCCCCGGGGAAATACTGGATTGTTGATCGCAGGGAGGGTAACTGGTTCTCCCAAAAAAAAGAGGAGATTCACGATGCAGCTAACAGATTTATTGGCCGAAATGCTTTTGGTAAATCTGACTGGTTTGCTTTGTGGCGTGATGACTGGGGTATAGATGATTACGCATGGATAGAAAATGTAAAACGTGGAAATTTCCGACTACATCCCGGCACGGTTTCAAAGGGATGCATAACTATCGCCAACATGTCTGATTTTGCGATGATTCATAACGCGCTAATGAGTACATCGCTTATTCAGGTTCCATGCATGCGGTCACTCATGGCGCGAGGATGGGTGGAGGTAGTAGCGGGTGGCTACATTAAAAATCCTTGCTCGTAGGGCAAGTAAAATTATTTATTTTCTCATTTTATTATTTGCGATAGGCCATATACTACCGGGTCCTGAGTCATATATTAACTATGATTTAGCCCGAACAACAGCAATCACTATCACCGGAAATGAAAATGCTGAATCTATGTATGATGCTTATTCATTCATTGACTGGCTTGCAATGCTAATCATCACTACCTCTTTCTATATTTTAACAATGAAGTTAACCAAAAAACTAAGGAAATAATAAAATGCCTATACCTCCCTATATGTGGCTTAAAGACGATGGCGGTGCAGATATCAAAGGATCTGTTGACGTACAAGATCGTGAAGGAAGCATTGAAATTATCGGCCTGAGCCATGGTATAAATTTGCCCGTTGACAGCGCTAACGGCAAAATCACCGGCACCCGCCAACATTCATCTATGATGATTGAAAAAGAAGTTGATAGCTCTACGCCATATCTTTACAAGGCTGCAGCAACCGGGCAAACGCTGAAAAGCGCAGAAATAAGGTTTTATCACATCAATGATGCAGGCCAGGAGGTCTGCTACTATACCGTTCTTATGGAGAATGTGAAATTAACTGGCGTCCACTGCAGCGTTCCAAATGTTAAGCTGGCGGGAAACGATAAAATGAATCACATAGAAAGCGTCAGCATTCAATATGAAAAAATCACCTGGAGAATTCTTGACGGTAATATTCAATTTTCAGATGCATGGAATGAGCGCCATACTCGCTGAGTATTAATAAGGGGACACAGTCCCCTATTGAACAAGTAGCCAACTGCAAAGCCCCAGAAAAAATTAGATGTTCTTTAAAATTAGCCGGGTAAATCTCATCTGCAGGAATAATGCCTATTCTTGAGATAGATTTTGCATGGAAAGAGACAAAAACAAAAAAAGGCCCTCAAGGCCTCTTACACTCAATGATGGAATGAGACAGCAAAACCCTGCTCACGCCAGTGGTCGAGCTGTTCCTGCTGTCGAGGCGTTGGCGATTTCCCCGTCCAGACGAAGATTTTCTGCCCCGGGAAAAGCTCGGGACGCGGCGAATCAATCGGTTCTGCCAGGACATCAATGTGCCAGCCCTTCTGCGATAAGCGCGCGGCTTCAAGCCACAGATGGGTGCGGTCATCACACTCCCAGCCAATCAGAAGCGCATCTTTACCGGCTTTTTTGCGGGACTCTGCCAGGCTTGCGATCGCGAATTCGATCAGGACCCCGTCAAACAGGCTCGCCATGTGACGCACGGTATTTTGGTCCTGGTTCATCCGCTGACGGACGGGAGAAATAATATTGTCAATCAGGGCGTCTATCGGGTGATCGCGGCGGAACTCACCGACTTTGGCACGCAGCTTTGCCGGGCTGGCATAGCGCAGAACGGTCATCATCTCTTCCTGGAACGAGACCCAGTTACCCTGAGTCAAAACTTCCTTGTTTTCCAGCAAGGCTTTTACTTTCCCGACCGAAACGCCACTCTTCATCAGGCGTTTGATCTCTTCGATACGCAGGATATCTTCATCGTCAAACTGACGATGACCCCCTTCGCTGCGCTGCGGCTTCAACAATCCATAACGGCGCTGCCAGGCACGCAGCGTAACGGGGTTGATACCGCATCGTTCGGCCACTTCGCCGATACTGTAATAGGCCATTAACTCCCTCACGCTCAGAACTTCCATACCTAACTGCACCAACCTTATCAGATTGTACACACCATTTGTATAACTAAGACCGCATTTTGAACGGGTGAATGGCTTACGACGCCATTCACCTGTTAATACATTGTTGTATAAAATTTACCGTTCGTACAGTTACGTCTGTCCGATTGTGTACAGCTTTATCACAATTCGAACTTTTTCTCCGGCCACGCAATGGCTGGAATCCCGCCGTGCCGGGGGCTGGCAAAAAGATGCCCCTGGAACTGGGAAATCCCCGCAGATTCCAGCCACATCCACTCTTCCGCCTTCTCTACTCCAACCGCGCAGAACTGGATTTCAAGCGAGGAACAGCATTTGATGATGGCCTGAATAATGGCCTGTCGGGGGCCACTTTTATGCACGTTCGCGACCAAATCACGATTAATCTTAATTCTGTCAGGCTGGAAGTGGGCCAGTAGCTGCAGCCCGGCAAAACCGGCACCAAAGTGATCGATCGTCACGCTGATACCCGCGCTTTTTAACTGCCTGACCGAATCCGTGAACTCATCAAAGCGGGAAATGGCTTCGCTCTCGGTGAACTCCACCACGATTTGTTCAGGTACAAAACCGTTTGCTTCGATCGCGGTAAGCAGAAAATCCACGGCGTTGGGAATGTTAACCAGCGTCATAGGCAGCAGGTTAAGGGATAACGTCTGGTCCTGTAACCCCAGCGCGCTGGCCATGGAGAGCGCCACCTGCTTGCTTTGCAAATCGGAAGCGTAGACTTCCTCATGCGGAAGGCTGGCGAAATAAGCCCCCGGCGAGTCGCCGGACGGGGTGCGGAGAAGCGCCTCCCAGGAGACAACCTGCTGCATAAATGGATCGACTATCGGCTGGAACGCGAAGCTGCAATCCGCCCCCTTCGCGACCACCTCAGGTTGCGCGGACAAGCGCGTTTCTTCGCGAACGAATTCCCATGAGTCCGCAGGCGGCAGTTCAAAATAGTTCGCTTTTTCCGTGGCCTCGACAAAGGTGCGGAAAAACTGCAGAGGGCGGTCGTTATACGTCAGCTGGTAGCGTGTCGTCCCCTTATTGAGCACCTGCTGCAGTACCTCGTCCCTGTCGAAGTGGCGCAAATCAAAAAGCTCCATACCTACGTTGCCAAAACGCCGGACAGGCCCGTGATCGCGCATTAACTCGACCACGTTATGGTGGCGCGGGTCGTTGCAGATCTGCTCATAGATAGCCGAAACGTGCTCAACCGGCCCTTCCAGCAGTTGAAAAAAATGTGTGCCGTTAAACAGCAAGATCCCCGTGACATTGGATTGCCGATTTTTACGATTTGCAGCAGCGACCATTGCTTCCAGCGCTTTCACTGGAACGTCCTCGCAGATATGACTGCGGTAAATGATGGTTGTGAGCATGCTATTCCTGGGGGTTAGGGTTTTGGCCACGAAAGACGTGGGTAATGTTCATTTATAGCACATTAATTGCCTGACAAATAATTTACATCTCAACCATTTACGGCAGTTAATGAGACCTTTTGACTCGGCTGTACAACTTACCAGCACCTGCGCTTTTTGTACAATATATCCTGCACTCGCCCCCCATCACAACGCCAACCCAACGCAATGAAAAATAAATGATTTATAAGATATATCGTAAAAAATCTAAAAAACTGTACATTTTAGATGTACAGATTTGGAAATTATGTATACCTTAAATGTAACGTTACTGATTACAAAATTTTACAGGAGCGAAACATGCAGCAGAAAGGTTACGTCGCAGATTCCGCAGCAGCAATCGCACAGTACTTCGAAAAAGCCGCGCTTCCTACCCAGCAGGAAACGCTGGGCCAGGTGGTTGTTGAAATTCTCAGCGACGGGCGAAACCTTAATCGCAAATCGCTTTGTACAAAATTGCTGAGTCGCCTCGAAAAGGCCGACGGCCCGGAAGAGGAAGAGCATTACCACATGCTGCTTGGTCTGCTCTTCGAACGGTAAGGATATGAATAGCAGTAACGCAGACCGACTGATAGACCAGCTTATCGGTGAAGCCGTTCTCTCTCTTCTGAAAGAGCGGGGACCGGTGACAACTGAAGGCTTGCTACAGCGTCTGCGGGTCATGAAAGAACATGAAAAGGATCCCCAGCGGCGGGAGACACTTGCGGTGGTGATTGCCGAGATCGGCTCAAACAGCACCGCCTTTACACGTCGCAGAACCGCGCAAGGACGAACGAAAAGAGAGGGATCTCTCAACGATACCCGAGACAATGTTGTGCCGTTATTTGGAAGTGGAAAACCGTCCGATCCCAAAAAAATACATTGACTGCAATTTAACAGCTACGGTGAGAACAAATGAGACAAAATATTCAGCTTCAACCCGAATACCACTCTGCTTTTTTAGACAGTGCGCTGGCGGAGTATTTCCGCCATGCAGGCGATCGTTTTGCTGAAGAGTCCGCTATTTTTTCTACTGCAGTACGCTGTGTTCTGGCCTCCGAAGGGCATCTGTCCAATAAGGCGATCATCCTCTGGCTCATTCAGACGCTGGAAGCCACCAACGACGTGGTTCAGGCGGATGTGATTCGCAAGACGCTAGAAATCGTGGTGGGTTACACGATGGACGATCTCTGAGTTCCTGCTCGCCACGCCCCCTAACGTGTCATCGTCAAAACTGACGATCGGCCTGACGATGACACGCGCCCTCCCCGCATAACGCCTTGTAATCCACGCAAAATCAACCTGGCACGGTTCCTGCTTATTTACTCATACGGGACTGGGTTTCCAGTCAACTTTGCTTCATTTCTTAACAGGTCTGTTATTGATGAAAAAGATCGCCAGCGTCTGCCCGTACTGCGGTGCAGGCTGTAAATTGAACCTTGTCGTTGAAAATAACCGTATCATCCGTGCCGAAGCGGCAGCGGGAGTCACAAACCAGGGCACTTTATGTCTGAAAGGATTTTACGGCTGGGACTTCCTTAACGATACCCGTCTGCTCACCCCTCGCCTCACCCAGCCCATGATCCGCTACCGCAAAGGCGAAGCCTTCACCCCCGTTACCTGGGAAGAGGCGATCCGCTACACCGCCCACAGGCTCAGCAGTATTAAAGCGCAGCACGGGCCGCGGTCGATCATGACCACCGGCTCCTCGCGCGGAACCGGCAATGAAACCAACTATGTGATGCAAAAGTTTGCCCGCGCGGTGCTGAACACCAACAACGTGGACTGCTGTGCGCGCGTCTGTCATGGCCCGTCCGTCGCCGGTTTACAGGAAACGCTCGGTAACGGCGCGATGAGCAACTCCATTAGCGATATTGAAAACTCAAAATGCCTGCTGGTCTTTGGCTATAACTGCGCGGACTCCCACCCTATCGTCGCCCGCCGCGTGCTGAAAGCGCGTGAAAACGGCGCAAAAATTATCGTCTGCGATCCGCGGCGTATTGAAACGGCGCGTATTGCCGACCAACATCTGCAGCTGAAAAATGGCAGCAACATGGCGCTGGTGAACGCCTTTGGCTATGTGCTGCTGGAAGAAGAGCTGTACGATAAAAACTACGTGGCGCGTTTTACGGAGGGGCTTGAGGCCTACCGGCAAACGGTAAAAGACTATGCGCCGGAAAAGGTCGAACATCTTACCGGCATCCCCGCCCGTGACGTCCGCCAGGCAATGCGCACCTTCGCGGCGGCCCCTTCCGCCACCGTGATGTGGGGGATGGGCGTGACCCAGTTTGGACAGGCTGTGGATGTGGTCAAAGGGCTGTCCAGCCTGGCGCTGCTGACCGGGAATCTCGGTCGCCCTGCCGTCGGCGTCGGGCCGGTGCGCGGTCAGAACAACGTACAGGGTGCCTGCGATATGGGCGTTCTGCCGAATATGTTCCCCGGCTATCAGGATGTGACCGATCCGGCGGTCAGGCAGAAGTTCGCCGACGCCTGGGGAATTAACGTCAATGCGATGGACGATCGCGTCGGGACGCGCATTACCGAAGTGCCGCATCTTGCTCTGGAAGGCAAGGTCAAAGCCTATTACATCATGGGGGAAGACCCGCTCCAGACCGAAGCCGATCTCGGCCTGGTGCGCAGCGGTTTTGAGGCGCTAGATTTTGTCGTGGTTCAGGACATCTTTATGACCAAAACGGCAGAGGTGGCGGACGTTCTGCTCCCGGCCACCTCCTGGGGTGAACACGGCGGCGTCTTTACCTGTGCCGATCGCGGCTTCCAGCGTTTTGGCAAAGCCATCGACGCCAGCGGCAACGTGAAGCGCGACTGGGAGATCATCAGCCTGCTCGCCACCGAGATGGGCTACCCGATGCATTATGACTCCAACCAGCAAATCTGGGACGAGATGCGCGCGCTGTGCCCGCTCTTCTACGGCGTTACGTATGAAAAAATGGGCGAGATGGGCCACGTGCAGTGGCCCTGCCCGACGCTGGATCACCCCGGTACGCCGTACCTGTACAAAGACAATCAGTTCGACACGCCGAGCGGTAAAGGGCAACTCTTTGCCGCACCGTGGCGCGCGCCGGCGGAAACCCCGGATGCGGATTTCCCGCTGGTGCTGTGTACGGTACGCGAGGTGGGACACTACTCCTGCCGCTCCATGACCGGGAACTGCGCCGCGCTTCAAAGCCTGGCCGACGAGCCGGGTCGGGTGCAAATGAACCCTGCCGATGCAGAAAAGCTGGGCATTACTGACGGGCAGCTGGTCTGGGTACGTTCACGTCGCGGGAAAGTGATTACCCGCGCCAGCATCAGCGAGCGTATCAACGCCGGGGCCGTCTATATGACCTATCAGTGGTGGATTGGCGCCTGCAACGAGCTGACCCAGGACAACCTCGATCCCATCTCCAAAACCCCGGAAACGAAGTACTGCGCGGTGCAACTGGAGGCGATTGAGGACCAGCGCTGGGCGGAGGACTATGCCGCGTCGGCGTATCAGTCCATGAAGTCGCGGCTGATTAACGCGGTGAATATCTAAGGGAAACACCCTGTAGCTTCTGATCTACCCGGCCCAAGGATAAGTGTTTTTGGCGCCGGGTAAACACTAACGAAACTGCTCTAATGCTTCGCGAAACAAATTGGGGTTACAGCGTTTTTCCAGTAAGCGGTTCAGGAGCTCAAGCAACTCGTGTTCACTGCTCAGGTTGAACTTATGCATAACAGCATACTTATGGGCATAGATCGTCTTTGGCGTGAGCATCATCTCTCTGGCTATGTTTTTGACGGATTCCCCCTTGTAAAGACCGGCCATAATATTGAGTTCGCGCTGTGATAACGTTTTATGCTTACAGCTTTCACAGGCTTTTAAAAAGACAGGGATAGCTGACGCACTGTAGGCCACCCATGCCTGACGGAATACCCTTTTCAACAGATAGAGTGGTGCTGAGCGTGATACAAAATAAGTCTGCTGAATGCAGAACGGTAAAAATGATGATGACGGTTCTTCCGCTTCAGTAATACCAATGATGACGCATTTACGCGCACTTTTTAATTCTGGAAAGCAGGTATGGTGTTCACCCTTACTGAACGCATAAACGATAATTTCCGCCCGGGCAATATTCTCAGGCACATAGCCTTTGAGAAAATTGACATTTTTCGCATATTCATTTTTAAAAAAATCGCCAATAAATGACCTAAGGCTATGGTGATATAAAAAATCTTCTTCTTTAATTAAAACATTTATCATTTATCAGACCGGGACATAATCAATACTGAACCTTTTCTCAGGCCAAAGAAATCCTTGCATTAAATTGCATCCTGTACCCTGAGCCAATGCAAGTAGTTCGTTATCTTCGATGCCCTCTATAAGCACCTGCTCTACCATCAACGAGCAGTAGGCAATCATTGACTTTAATACCCATGGGGAACCTCTGTTTTCCCATAGGCTCATTTTATCTACCTTGACACCGTCAAATAAACAAATGCGTTCACCCAGCAGTGACAAATGCTCATGTTTAATATCATCCAGCCATATCTTTGCACCTGTATTTTTTATTTTTTGATGCATGGAGTAAAAAACCTCCTGTTCTTTTTTTGACAATGAAATAAAATTACAGGGATCTTGTATCTCAATAACAATGCCAGAGTGCAGGCTGGGCAATAGTTCATCAATCAAAACTGAACGGCAGAGTAATTTCGCAGGCACATTAATAAAATAGGCTTCACTGTCTACACACAGAGAAGCTATACGCAACTGCCAGCGTAATAAACGAAAGCTAGCATTTAAAGACATCTTTTCAAAAAAGGTTTCGCAGTCGATCCCCTGGCGTAAGGCACTTAGCATTTCCCATGCCTTTATCTTTTTTTCCTGTGAAGAATAGATAGGCTGGAACCGAACACCACATATAGCATGCTCAAGCAAGGAATTTATCAGCATGGAAGTCTCAAACTTATTTTTCTTGGAAAAGATATTTCAGCCGTTATTGATAGGTAAAATCAACGTTCATTACCGACAGGAACGTTCCGGCAGTGGAATTTCCTTGCGGCGTAAACATTCTCGCTGACAGCGGAAATGTTGAACTGCGCGTGCTGCTATCGACATTCACCTGCATTGTGCTGTTTACGCTATATGTTGTCGCATGATCCCTGCTGGCGATACGTAATGCAACATTGTTGCTGGTCCCGCTGTTTTTCCATGCGGTGGGATCTTGCGTATCGGCATTGCCCGTAAATTTGGCCGTTACGCTACTGGTGCCTGCAGGACAGCTTTGCACCAGTAGATCAAAGTCAGACCAAACGCCTCCATCACCGGCATTGATGAGATTCTGCTTGGTATCTTCCCCCAGATTGACCACTTTAGAAACGGTGCCCGTGTCAACGACACACGGGCTGGCAATGACCTGGCCGGAAATATTAATATTGGAGTCCGCTCTACCCATTAGCGGTAAGGTTAAAAAAACCAATACGATCGAATAATTTTTTATAAACATAGCACACCTCTGGCACCCGCTTATAAGCGGGCGTTCAGCTTTAATCATAATTAATCAGTTATATTGCATGGTGGCAACAATAACGGAATTAATGGTTCCCGGCATGACGCTACCCGATGCAGAATAAGCTTTTGCCTGCATAGCTAACGAGGCGGTACGATCGCCTTGAACGGTTTGGGTCACAGAACTCCCGTTCCCCAACAGATTGCCATTGCTGGCCTGATACAGCCCCACCGCTACGTTAGTCGCGGTCCCTGTGCTCTTATAATAGTTGGCACCTGCGACAGGGTCCGGCGTTCCGCTGAAGGTTACTTGCACACTACTCGTTCCTACAGGGCATGCTGTTATCGGAAGAGTAAATGCCACGGGGGTAGAGGTTGCTCCCGCACTGGCAAGTGTAGAGGCCTGAATAGTCGAACCTAAATCCACGTTCAGGTTGGCACTTCCTCCATTGATTACGCAAGGAGAAGCAACAATAGTACCCGTAACGTTAATATTTACCGTATCAGCCGCCATGGATGAAAAAGATACCATCGCCGCAATAGCCATAAGTTTAAAATTCATGATTTACCCTCCTATTGATAAGTAATATTTAATGTTGCGGTTGCATTCGCCGTACCTGGACTCACTGCCGTCTTAGTTTGATAATAACGGGCTACGATTGGGAATGACTCCAGCCCACCGCCAGATTGCTTAAGGAAAACGGTATTATTAAGATTGAGAGGTGTGCCACCATATAATATTTGCACCCCCACTCCCTGTGCCACCCCCGGACCACCCTGGCCCGATAAGGCTAAAACGCTGGTATTGGCCACATCAGGGTTTTGCTGTCCACTTAAAGAAATGTTGATATTTGCGCCAGGATTGCAGCTCAATCCGAGATTCTGGGCAACCTGAGCATTGGCTGGCGTTGTACCCACTGTTGAGCCAAAACTTGTCGCAGGGATATTACCTATCGGAAAACTCAGCGAGCCCGAAGAAAGACTGCAGGCAAGTGTCGTAATGCTTCCGCCAGTAATGTTCCATGTCGCAATGAAAAATTGGTTTGAAATAGATATGTTAGCAATTTGTCCACTGCGAAGTGCACCTGATACAGCTGGAGCGGTAGTCCTGACCAACTCAACTTTATACATATAAGAAGCACTATAGCTGCCAATAGTAAATGACATCGGAAAGTAATGATGGAAACCGCCGCCTGAATCATTTTCTGACACACGAATGCCGTATCCACTTACGCCTATATCATAGAGACTATTCCCAAGGGAACTACCACTCATCGCTTCCTGATAATTATTCGTGGAATCAGTACATGAGAAATTCACATTGTAAATACCCGACTGTGCAGCGACAACCGTTCCCGGCGCCACATCGCGCTGCGCAGTAATTGTACTAAAATTCAAATTAAAGTTTTGCGCAGAGATATTGTTCGTACAGCCTGCAAAGCTTTCTACGGATATTAATGTCAAAAGCAACAGCAAAAAATATTTAAATGCATTCATTTTCTTTCCTATCGACAGACAGTACTGACAACCGCAATGTTATTTTTAACATCAGTAGGTTTTAAAATATATGAGGCTTTACACTGTTTATCACTACCCTCACCCCACTGAGCAATTAGGTCGACATTCTCGCCTAAGCCTGTGAGATAAACCTGTCCATTATCACCGACAATAAAGCCACTGTTTTTAATCCCATTGACGCTGACAATCGCCCCAAATGGAACAGGCTTTCCGTTACCACGCAATAACGTAAATAATGCACGTTGACCGACGTTGGCAGTGTATTCAGCGCGAACAACAGCCCCACGCGTTGGCACAACGGTTCGGGTCGTGAGATCCAGTTCTACATCATCGGACATACTTTCTGGATCGATTACAATATCGTTTTTACGGTAGACGTTGACGTTATTTACCGTTGTATATCCCCGATAGTCCGTTTTCGCGCCCGTTTGGTTTCGTACCGTCAGACCTTTCGCCCCCGGGACTTTTACCAGGACGTTCGTTTCTCCCAGCGGTTGCGATAACGTCACGCCGTCAGCATGCGCGATGACGCCGCCCTGAATACCATAGTTCAGACGCTTATTATTCTGGTCGTAGCTGTATCCGGCCGTCACCTCACCATAGGTACCCTTGTAATCACCGTTCACGTTGCCGCTGTATCCGACATTGTCACTACCGTACCCCTGTTGAACGTTCCAGTTCAGGGCATTGTTATCCAGCGCGGTCCCGTTGATGCCAACCGTATGGGTCGTTCCGTTATTTTTACTGTTATTAACGCTGTAGTTTGCCCACGTCTGCGGCAGGAATTTATCCAGCGGCACGCTAATGTTAAATGCCACCATCCGGTCTTTGTCATAGCTCGTAGGGTTACCGTATGTACCAGGCGTCCCGTTACGCGTTGAGGTATACGTCAAACCGTAGCTGATGCCGTTCCAGAAATTGTTATACCCCAGACTCCAGGACTCCATCGCTCGCCCGGAATTCCAGTAATCTTCACGAACGGCGCTCACCATGATCGAGCCTAACGAACCGCCAAGAGACTGGTTCATTGTCAGCTCCATACGGTTACGACGTCTGTTTTGCATCACACCGTTATCGCCATAGGAATCAAGTACTTCCTGCATGCCGTAAAAGCCTTTGGTCGAATAGCGGTAGCCTGCAATCGCAAAGTTAGTGCCGGTGTCGACAAAGTTTTTACTGTAACGGGCGCGCCAGGACTGGCCGCTATCGCTCGGCAGATTTTGTGGGGTAGACCATGCCTGAATGACGTCGACAGAAACTGCGCCGAGATCTCCCATATTCTTGCCCATACCGGCAGCGACCGACTGGTAGTGGCTCGACGTTTGACCACCGCCGTAAGCCGTCAAGCCATACGGTAAGCCATAGATGCCCGTAATTTGCGCAAACGGCGTCTTATCTACACTACCGTTGTAGGAACGATATTGCCCACCCGTGACGGCGTACTTGAATCGCCCTTCTCGCTGCAGTACGGGCAGTGACGCAAAGGGAACGGTAAACTGTTGAATGCTACCGTCGGCCTCTTTTATCGTGACCTGCAGATCGCCAGCTCCCCCTGTCGGATACATATCCGTAATCTCGAAGGCGCCAGGCGCAACGTAGGTCTGATAAATCTCATACCCATTCTGACGGACAATAACCTGCGCATTGGTACGCGCGATACCGCGGACGACGGGTGCGTACCCTTTGAGTGAATCGGGTTGCATATCATCATCGGAGGCCAGCTGCGCACCGCGGAACGGCATGCTGTCGAAAACATCAGCAGGCGCAGTGCTGTCCCCGAGCGTCATCTGCGCTTTTAGCGGTACGATCGCGCGCTGGGCGTAGGTATAAACGCTATCCCATTTGTCCTTGCCATCTTCATCTCGTGACCAGGTCGTGTAGTTGCGCAGACGCCATGGCCCGATGTTGATTCCCGGACGCAAATTAGCGTACTGCGTGTTGCTGGTATCACTGCTCCCGTTGCGCGAGCGGTTATTGGCCCCACTCAGGCTGTAGTTGAGCAGTGCAGCCGTGATTCCATCATCCCACTGTTCCGGTGGAACGTATCCGCGGGCCTGACGAGAAATTGCCGCCTGAGGGATACTGATAAGCAGACGCTGCGCGCCAAACTGAAATTCAGTGGATCCGGAAGGTATCGCGTGCAGGTTCGCACAACGCTCGTTGTCCACTGCCAGCGCCGGGAACAGCTCGGTTTTTACGCCCCATTCTTTAAGCTGCTCCACGGTCAGACAAGGTTCTAATTTCCCCTCATCATTGGGAGCACCTGAGGTTTTGAATTCGATATCTCGCGTATCAACGAGTTCGTTATCCAGCATCACATCGACGTGATAGGTTCCCGGCGCCTGCGAGCCCGCTTCAAACGCAGCGAGATCGGCTTTACCCCCATTTTGCGGATTATCGAGTTCAACCAGGTCCGGGTTGAAGTAATCACGCGCCATGGCATTCTGCATTGAGCCAGCAAGGGCAAATGCAATTAATAAAGCCAATCGCGCAGGTTTAAAATTATTATATTCCCTTACTATCATCATTCACGTCACCTTGGAAACGACATTCCAAAACCAATTATTTTCACAAGCTTGCGCTTTGCACGTCACTCACCGCCCCATAATCATTAATGACTTTATAATTAATAGAGGTTGAGTTAGCGCCAGCAGGCAGCGTGAAATTCATTGATTCCCCAGGAAGTACATACGAAACATTTTCAATTTTTTTACCACCCAGACTGATTTCATTGAAGTTAATGACATAGCTGGTTGGGTTGGTAACCTGAAGTTGGTTTCCATTGCGGCGCCAGGTTAACTGATGACTCAACTCCTGCGGCTGCTGAGATTTTAATCCTGCCGGACGATAAATCAGCTTAATGCGCGTTTTGATCGCAATTTGCAGCGTATTATCTTTTTTGGGCGCTGACGGTATCGCTTTAATATTTAGCCAGTAAAGACTTTCCTTATCCTGTGGCAAGTTGCCTGTCACTACGACACGCTCAATATTTTGCTGGCCGCCATCGAGTCGATACAACGGAGGGGTGATAATAAAAGGAGCTTTCTCAGCGCCACCATTTAATGTTTCAACCCACGACTGAATAAGGTACGGCGTCTTATCCGGGTTGTTAACATCAATGGAAGCTTCTTTTTTATTGCCATCATAGACGACACGCGTTCCGCCAATAATGACACCCGCATTGGCAAAGGACACGCTTGCTGAAATTACTGCGCAGGCAATTAAAGTTTTGCTAAGAAAATTCATTTTACACCTCGATAAAAAAGGGCCGTATACCGGCCCTCATATATGTTTCCGGTCAGGAAGATTACTGGTAGCTAACGGAGAAGTTAGCTACACCGTTTGCTGGACCTACGCCGACAGTTGCAGACGTTGCTTCGTACTGAGCAAAGAAGTCCAGTGTGTTTGGTACAGTTTCAGCCAGGCTGTATACGTGGCTGTTTACGCCCGCCAGCGGCAGATCCTGGCTATCAGCCGTCATCAGGTTAATAGCAACGCCCGTTGCGCCACCGGTTACAGCCAGCAGGTTGGAGTTTGCTGGGTCCGCAGAACCGTCAAACTTGATAGTTGCACCTGTTACGGTTGCCGGGCAGTCAGTCAGAACGATAGAGAATTTAGTCGCAGCGGTTTTATCGCCAGCAGCGGTAAATTCAGATTTGCTGTAACGGCCCAGATCAACGGTCTGGTTTACAGAACCCGCGTCAACGGTGCACGCTGCATCGATGATTTCGCCGGTGAAATTAACGGTACCAGCAGCAGCGAAAGCATTAGACATGGTCAGAGCAGCAGTCGCAGCGAAAGCAGCAGCAATAATATTCTTTTTCATGATTTAATTTCCTTAATAACTTTATAAATTACCGAAATTTAGGCGGCAACATCCAGATGGATTTAGACCATTTATTTTTTGCGCCAGATATCTCATTTCCAACGTGCAGTAAGCAGAACGCAAAGATATTTATTCGATAACTTTGTTTTCATCCTCTCACTTGCTGAGGCGAAATTTACAGAAGTTTAATTTTTCCGACAAATGGTTTTTAGCCCAACAGTGGACTTTAATTTTAACTATTATTTAACACGCAAATTTGTTTAAGTGGGCCATTTCAAATTATTAAATATTTGTTAATGGGCGAGTCCATTATGAAACCAACCTATTATTTATTTACACTCCCCTCGGATAGATAATCTCTGGCGCATCTTTTGACAAACATAAAGAGCGTCTGGAGTGATTAATATGAATACTAAAATGTCAACGGGAGAAATCACTGAGGTTACACCTTCTCATGCATTCAAGCCCGTGAGTGATATCGATAAAATGATTGAACAAATCGCTCCCTTTGCCACACGTTTTAATGCGAATAAAGGCGAAATCCTGCGCTATCATTCCGGTAAAAAAAGAACCTGCTATATACTTCATCAAGGCGGCGTCACGCTGAACCGTCGAGGCGATGGTATGGTGCTTAACTCTGAACAAGCGACTTTCATTATGGGGATCAGTAATCAGTTCTCTCAGACCGAAAACCTTTACGTCCGAGTGAATGAAAATGCTGTGATGAGTCGCCTTCCACTGGAACGCTTCAATCTGCTTATCGAGAGTTTTGGACTGTGGGAAAGCTTATGCAAGTTAGTGATTTACACCGCTTCTCGCGTTTACGAGCATTGCACGTTGATATCGCAGATGTCCTCATATGAGATAATCCGGTTCCAGTTGCTTGAGCTGATGAACGAATCGGAGCGAATTCGCAGCAATATTACCGCAGCGAATTACATCCAAAGCAGAACCTACCTGTCTCGTAGCGGTATAATGCGGATTCTTGCAGATCTTCGTGATGCCGGATGCGTTGAACTTAAACGTGGAATTTTGATTTCTATCAATCACTTACCGCTGAAATACTGAACAAAAATGGCGCCTCAGGAAGACTCAGCAGGATCCACGCTATACTGAATCCCATGACTACTGGAAGGTTTGACGGACAGGCGCGCGTATGCTCGATGAGTTCTCCACAAAATGGGTATGTGATCCTTCATCAGCGACAAAATTGCTGATCGATTATCTTAAACACGGTTCAGATTTGAAAAGAGTGCTACCACGCCGTCGATTAAATTTTGTGGTTGGCAATGAACGTCTCTGTTATATATTACTCAAAGGACGCGTCATGATTCACCGCGGCAACGACGATTTAGCGATGGCAACGGTTCAAGGACCCGCGGTGATCGGCCTCAGTAATCTGCATCAGACCCAGATGCGCGGCTATATCAAAACGTTTAATAACTGTGACATCGTTACCCTCAAAATGGATTTCGTTAATACGACTATTACGAATCATAAGCTTTGGGAGCCCCTGGCATATCATCTGATGGGCCTGGCAGGTAAGCTATTTCACAGTTATGAAGATTTAACGGGACCTTCCGCTTATGACATTGTAAGCGCACAACTTTATGCCCTCTCAAACGAAGAATCCTCATTCAGGCTCAACGTTACTGCAGAAAGCTATATCAGAGATAAAACCCACCTCTCCCGTAGTGGCGTGATGCGCATACTGTCGGCATTAAAAGAAGGCGGCTATATCGAAATGCAAAGAGGAGTGTTACTCAATATTGTTAAATTGCCTGAAAAATTTTGATAGATAATGACTGGGTCATGCGTCATTGTTTTCCAGGAATTCGCGAAGCAGGTTCGGCCGGCTCTTTTTCTCCATCAACCTTCTCAGCAATGCGATCATCTCGTAATCGTTTCGCAGATTAAATTTTTGCATCATTATATATTTGTGGGTAAAGACCGTTTTCTCGCTCATCTCGAGCGCGTGAGCGGTCTGCATAACCGACAGCCCTCTGTAAAAATTCACCATAATACGAATTTGTTGCCGGGATAAACTTTTATGCTGGCAGTTGAAACAGTTCCTTTTGGTCCACGTGTAACCCGGTAGTCGCGTCCTGAACCACGCGATAAACAGTTCGCCACTGATTCGATCAATCGATGCACGGCGAGGAAGTAAAATGATGTCCTGAAAGCAGGAGGGCAACGCCGAAACCGACTGCTCATCGTCGACGAACCCTATCACAATCCCTTTTTGCCGGGCCAGTAACTCGGGAAAACAGGTCAGTGTCTCACCCTGACATAATGACAGGATAATAATATCGGCCTGACTGACATTTTCATGGGTTAAGCCAGGATTAAATGTGATAGTGCGATGAAAGTTATGCTTAAAAAAACTCTCTAAAAAGTCCTGCAGCCCAGCCTGAAAAAACAGATCCGTTTCCTGAATCAGAATATTTAACATAGTTCATACCAACATCTTTAATAAACAGGTATCACTGACATTCAGTTGTACTGCATCGTCATCACGACAACGGCACTGATGCTTCCAGGCGTAATACCGCCTGAAGCGGATTTTATCCAGGCCTGCATAGGCATCGTTGCAGTGCTGTCTGCCGCAATGGCCTTTGTGATGCTGGAGCCCGTCCCTTTAAGCGAGCCGGTTGCGGCGTCACTCATGGCGACGGCAACGCCGGTGGCCGAGCCGCTGTTCATGTAGTAGTCCGCGCCTGCTGCGGGATCAGGGGTTCCTGCGAACGTCACCGTGACGCTGCGGGTTCCCAGCGGACAGCTTGTAAAGAGCAGATCGAACGCAACCGGGTCTGACGTGGACCCTGGCGTCACCATATTGGAAGCCTGAATATTGCCGAGGTTGATATCCAGATTCGTATTCCCCCCGTTAAATACGCAGGGCGACGCAACAATATTTCCCGTTACGCCGATATTGACCGCATCGGCGGAAAACGCCTTCCAGCTCAACAGGGCAAGCAGGAGAGTTTTTTTGTGCGATATTTTCATCTTCTCACCGGCTACTGGTAGGTTAAATTAAGCGTGGCCGAAGCGTTGGCCGTTCCCGACTGAACGGTCCCCAGCGTTTGATAATAACGGGCCGTTAATGGGAGTGTTTCGACCCCACCCGCGGACTGTTTTAATAGCAGGCGGCTGTTCATGGCTAGCGGAGTACCGTTATAGAGGAGCTGAACGCCCACCCCTTTTGCCGTTCCGGTATTACCCTGCCCCGTAAGGGCCATCACGCTGGTATTGCTGATATCCGGGTTTTGAATGCCGCTTAACGTGACGTTAATATTGGTCCCGGCGCTGCAGTTTAATCCGAGATTCTGCGTATTTTGCGCCCCTGCCGGCGACGTTCCCACGCCTGCGTTAAAGGAAGAGGCAGGTATATTTCCAATGGCGAAGGTCAACTGTGGCGTATTGATCGTGCACGCCAGGGCATTGATCGTTCCGCTGCTCAACTGCGTCATCAGACCATCGCGATAAATAGCGTCGCTGCCCTGAAGGGTTACCACACCGATTACGCCGGGCGTGAGCGCCCCTGAGGAAACCGGCCCGGTCACCACCAGTTCAATTTTTCCGCCATACCAGTCGACGTATGAGGTTTGTGCGTTATATGAGAATGTATTGCTCGGGTTTTCGAAATAATTGTTCGATGAAAATCGGATCCCAATCCCGCTGACGTTGGTGTTGTAAACATGATTCCCATAGGTACTGAGCGTGGCGCCGTTATAACGCATGCTAAAACCCAGCATTAATGGATTGCTGCAGCCGGTGAGATAGGATCCCGTGTTTGACGCTGCCCCGGAAAATATCACCGTTCCCACAGGCGCATCGCGCTGCACGGTGAGGGTACCTACCGACAGCGTAGACGTCTGCGGTACGATCGTCGTGCACGTCCCGGCGTGGGCATAATTCCAGCCCGCAAAAAAACAGAGCAACAGCATAAATTTCATCGTTTTCATCTTAAAGTTCCTGACGGCAAAGGGCGTTAATGAGGGTGACACCACCGTAGGTGGCCTGTTTCGGCAGGGTGAAATCCACGCGACACTGCTGGGCGGACTGATTTCCCCATGCCACGACCAGTGTCCCCTGCTCGCTCATGCCGGTTAAATAGACCTGTCCTCGATCGCCAACGATAAAGCCACCGCGACCGTCTTCGGCGAGCGTCACCACCGCCCCAAACGGAACGAAGCGGCCGTTGTCCATCAGGGTCATCAGCACCTTGCGCCCCACTTTGGAAAGGTAATCAGCCCTGACGACCGCCCCTCGCGTCGGCGTGACCGTACGCGTATTGATCTCCAGCTCAACGTCGTCAGGCATATTTTCTGGATCGAGCGTGAGGTCGTTTTTACGGTACACGGAGAGATTGCTGACTATCGTAAAGCCCCGGTAGTCCGTTCGCATGCCGGACTGGTTTCGAATATCCACCCCGTGGGCGCCGGGTGCCTTAATCAGGGCATTGGTTTCCCCCAGCGGCTGGGAAAAGGTGATACCGTCCGCGTGGGCCAGGATCCCCCCCTGCAGGCCGTAGTTCAGGCGCTCGCTGCTCCTGTCGTAGCCATAGCCCGCAGTCACTTCGCCGTAGGTACCTTTGTAGTCACCGTTCATGTTGCCGGTATAGTCGACGCCGTCCGTACCGTAGCCCTGCTGCACGTTCCAGTTCAGGGCATGGTTTTCCAGGGCCACGCCGTTCATACCCAAGTTGTGCGTGGTGCCATTATTCTTGCTGGCGTTCATGCCATAGTTTGCCCACGTCTGCGGGAGGAATTTATCCAACGGCACACTGACGTTAAATGCCAGAAGCTGATCGTGGTCATACGTTTTGCTGCTCCCGCTACCATAAGAGGCTGTGCTAGCGTTTCTGCTGTATGTCCAGGTCACGCCATAACTGATGTTATGCCAGTAGTTGTTATACCCGACGCTCCAGGACGCCATCGATTTACCCGAATTCCAGTAGTCTTCCCGCGCGGCGCTGAGGGTCAGGGAACCTAAATCCCCGCCCAGCGTCTGGCTCATGGTCAATTCGGCGCGGTTACGCCTCCTGTCCTGCAGCGCGGCACTGTCTCCCCAGGAATCCAGCACTTCCTGCATCCCGTAGTAGCCGCTGGTCGAATAGCGATACCCCGCAATCGAGAAGTTCGTTCCGGTATCGATAAAGTTCTTGCTATACCGCGCGCGCCAGGACTGCCCGCTGGTTTTTGCCGTGTTATCCGGTGTAGACCAGGCCTGGGTGACGTCGGTGGAGAGCGCACCAAAATCCCCCATGTTTGTCCCCCCGCCAACGGCGAACGAGCGGTACTTGCCCGATCCCTGCACGCCACCGTATAGCGTCAGGCCATGCGGGAGACCATAAATACCTGTCAGTTGCCCGAAAGGCGTCTTTTCCACGCTGCTGTTGTAGGCGCGATACTGACCGCCCGTGATGGCATACTTCAGACGTCCTTCGCGCTGCAGCACCGGCAGTGAGGCGTAAGGCAGTGTGAAATGCTGTTCGCTTCCATCCGCCTCTTTGATTGTCACGTCAAGATCCCCGGCACCGCCCGTCGGATACATGTCGGTAATCTCAAACGCCCCCGGGGCGATGTAGCTCTGATAGATCTGATAGCCATTCTGGCGCACCACCACCTGCGCATTCGTGCGCGCAATACCGCGAACCACGGGCGCGTAGCCCTTCAGAGAATCCGGCAGCATGTCATCGTCGGATGCCAACTGACCGCCGCGAAAAGGCATACTGTCAAACACGTCAGCCGGGGAAGAGCTGTCGCCGAGTGTCAACTGCGCCTTCAGGGGGATAACAGCCCGCTGCGCATAGGTGTATACGGTGTCCCATTTATCCTGACCCGACGCCTCCCGGGACCAGGTTGTGTAGTTGCGCAGGCGCCACGGCCCAATGTTGATCCCCGGACGCAGGTTGGCATACTGGCTGTCAGTTCTGGCAGCCTCACCGGTTTTCGCCCAGGTATTGGCCCCGCTCAGGCTGTAATTGAGCATGGCGGCATTGATACCCTCGTCCCACATTTCCGGCGGCACATAGCCACGCGCCGGTATATCGATAGCGGCCTGCGGAATACTGATAACCAGACGCTGCGCGTTGAACTGGAAATCCGTCGAGGACAGCGGAATGGCCATAAGATCGGCACAGGTGCTTTTCGCTGAGGCCAGCTGAGGAAACAGCGCTGTCTTCACGCCCCACTGTTTTAATTGTTCAATGCTCAGGCACGGCTGTAATACGTCATTTCCGTCGGGCGTTTTCGCTGCGTCAAAGGTAATATCCCGGGTCTCAATGAGCCGATCGTCAAGAATAATATCAACATGGTACGTACCCGGCGCCTGAGAGCCTGCTTCAAACGCGGATAAATCGGCTTTCCCCATGCCAGGGTTATCCAGCTCAACCAGTTCAGTATTAAACGTTTCGCTGGCATAAAGCGTGGGAGAAGACCCCGTCATCGCCAGAGCGATGAGTGTCGCCAGGCGTCGTACTTTATGATGTTGTATTTTCATTGCGGATGACCTGAGTAATGCGGATATTACCGTTTGCCAAAATCACAAACTGGCTTGATGCAACGCGCCGGGGCTTCCATAATCGTTGATAACTTTAAACGTCAGCGTATTTCCGCGGGTTCCATGAGATAACGGGAATCGGGCCGACGCGCCGGGTAATACATACGAAACACCGTCCAGTTTTTTTCCGCCCACGGATATTTCATTAAAATTGATGACATAGGGAGTCGGATTCTTTACCTGAATTTCATTCCCGTTGCGTTGCCATGTTAATTTTCCGGCCTGATCTTCGGGCGTTGACGCGTGAAGACTTGCCGGGCGATAAATCAACTTGATACGCGTTTTAACTGCAATTTGCAGTGAATTAGCCTGTTTCGTTGCAGAAGGAATGGCTTTTATATTGAGCCAAAATAAACTTTCTTGTTCCTGAGGGAGTGACCCGGTCATGACAATGCGTTCGATATTTTTCTGGCCACCATCCAGTCGATAAAGCGGAGGCGTAATGATTAAAGGTGCTTTATCTGTTTTCCCCTCCGGCACGTCAATCCACGACTGAATTAAAAAGGGCACGCTATCGGCATTGTCCACGCTAATGGATGCTTCTTTTTTTGCACCGTCGAAAATAACGCGCGTGCCGCCAATAATGACGCCAGCATGGGCCATTGAAAATGTCAGCGGTAACGCTGCCGCGGCCAGGCCGATTGTTGTGATAAAACGCATTGAATACCTCATAAAACAAAGGGGCCGGGTGGCCCCATACTGATTACTGCAAAAGGCTTAGTTATAAACCACAGAGAAGTTAGCAACCGAGTTAGCCGGGCCCGCGGTCACTGATGCCGCAGTTGAAATATACTGAGCATAGAAATTGAGCGTATTATCAGCGGTGCTGCTCAGCACATAGGAATAGCTGTTGCTACCATGCAGCGGCAGATCGGCCTTATCGGCCGTCATCAGGTTGATGGCCACGCCCGTTGCTGCTCCCACAACGGAGGAATCAATCGCCAGCAGGTTTGCGTCGGTTAAATCTGGCGTGCCGTCAAAACGCACCTTCGCGGAGGTAACGGTCACCGGGCAATTTTTCAGTACGATATCGAACTGCGTCGCTGCGGTTCTGGAACCCGTTGTCGGAAATTCCGTTTTATAATAATCGCCGAGAACCACGACCTGATTCTGAGATGCCACATCTACATCGCAGGCATTATCCAAAATATTACCGTTAAAATTAACCGTACCTGCCGCCGCGAAAGCCTGAGTCATTGTCAATGCAGAGCCTGCCGTAAAGATGGCAACAATAATTTTCTTTTTCATAAAGCCATTTCCTGTATTACTTTATTTATTACTGATATTCAGGCAAAACAGACGTTCCTCATTCTGCCATTCTTTTTCAGAGGCCATCAGAAACAAAATATAGCTCTCATCTTGTCGAGCGTTTCAGATTTGTGTTTCTGTCGACGAGTCAAAATTTATACAACACTTTTCTACGAAACAATCTTTTTTCAGGTCTAGCTGTAGACTGGGGTTTAACAAATAATAAACATTTTGATTGCGTGTTTTATCGCCAGTCTACTTTTAGACCTTCACCGTTTAACGATAAAATTCATAACGTTAAGATTCTCAACACCTCCGGTCTATTATTAGACTTTTGAGTGTTATTCCCTGCTTCGCAGCTTTTTAAGATAATTCTCCATGTCGATTGGAAAACGATCGCATCTGTTGATGTGAGGTATATTATGAACACGCGAATTGCAGCCGTATTAGACAATGAGAAATCGTTGGTGCTGGGATTAAAACCCTTAAGACACATAGAGCGTTTAATTGATAATGTCCTTCCTGACGCAGAGAAAATCATTCTTTCGAAAAGTGAAGTCGTACAGTATTACCGAAATGACGAACGCCACTGTTTTATACTGTTACACGGCAGCGTGGCATTGCACCGCCGCGGCGACGGTATTGTGTTAAATTCGGAATCGGCTCCCTTTATACTGGGTGTCAGCAGTCAGTTTTCATCGGAACATCTTTACGTCAGGGCACTGGAGACATCCGAACTCGCTTGCGTGTCGCTGGATGCGTTTAATAAAGTGGTTGCACAGCACGATCTCTGGGAACACTTTTCTAAATTGCTGATTTATACTGCATCGCGTGTGTACGAGCACTGCGCGCAAATTTCACAGATGTCCGCATACGATATCATCCGCTTTCAGCTGGTTGAATTAATGCAGGAACCTGAGACAATTAGACAAAACATCACCGCAGCGGCCTATATTAAGAGCCGTACCTATCTTTCCCGCAGCGGGATTATGCGGATTCTGGCAGAACTGCGTACGGGGAAATACATCACCATGGAACGTGGCGTGCTGAAAGAGATTAACCATTTACCTCGGAAGTACTGAAATCACAATAATATCTGGAGATAGCGCGAGAGAAGAGCGAAACTATAAGCATAAGATTATCTTCCAGGTTTACGGCTATGTCCTATACAGATAAATCGTCTCGCGGCTCCCCTTACGCCCAGGAACTGATCGCGCATCTGGAGCCCTATTGCACCGTGCGTCGAACAGGCCGCGGCGAACGACTTAACCTTGAGGTTGACGGTCAGGGGATCTGTTATTTAATCCTTGAGGGAACGATTGCCATCTACCGCAGCAGCGATAACATGATGCTCTCGACCTCCCGCAGCCCTACCCTGTTTGGTCTGGCTAACCTGACAGACATCTATTTTAATGATTACCTCATCACTGTGAGCCCTTGCCTGATTGGCAGTATCCCTACTGAACAGGTAGCTGACATTATTAAAGAAAAAGGGCTATGGGGACTGCTCTCTCAACAGCTCATGTTTGTCTATAGCCGTCTTTATAACAACGTGATGCCACAGGGCGCGCCCACGGCGTATGAGATGATTCGCCAGCAGCTCATAAAACTGATGGATGAAGATGAGAGCTATCGCGGCAGCGTGACGGCGGAAAGGTATATCAGGGAGAAAACCCAGCTCTCCCGCAGCGGCGTGATGCGCATTCTGGCGGATTTAAAAACCGGCGGATTTATCGAAATGGAAGAAGGCAGGCTTATTAAAATCAACAAGCTCCCCGCTAAATACTGAACGTCAGACACAAAAAAGGCCGCTCTTGCGGCCTTTTTTACTCTCTCAATGGACGTGAACGCCCAACCGCCAGGCAAAGTAGATCTCTTCTTTAAGCTCATTCGAAGAGAGCGCCAGCAAATCTGTAAATTCCAGCTCAAGCTGTTTCAGCTTTTTCAGGTACTGCGCCGGGGACAGATTGCTCTTATCGCGACGTAAATATTCAATTGCCAGCTGTGTTGGGGTTATTTCAGTATCCATGATGTCCTCGCTTATGTACAAAACCTGACCAGTATATCACAACCCACTGACTAGTTTTTGACCAAAGGCAAAACATCTGAAAACTTTACACGACCGCCGTCGTCAGCCGCGATGAGCAGCACAGGCGATCCTGCTCGTCGAGAATGTCAATCTGCCATACCTGGTGGCGGCTACCGGCGTGCAGCGCGCGGCAAACTCCGCGCACGCGCCCGCTGCGTACCGAGCGGATATGGTTAGCATTCACCTCGAGTCCGACCACCTTCTGCTCCCCTTCGGTACAGAGATATCCCGCCACCGAGCCCAGAGTTTCGGCCAGCACGACGGACGCCCCGCCGTGCAATAAACCAAACGGCTGATGTGTGCGACGATCGACGGGCATGGTGGCCTCGATATCATCGTCGCCAATGCGGGTGAACTGGATGTCCAGCAGCCCCACCATATTCCCCTCGCCCATGGCGTTCAGCGCCTGCAGCGTCACGGCACGTTTCCAGATCATCCAATTATCTCCAGTAAAGCCTGCAATGGGTGACGTACACCGTTACCTTCTACCCGTTTCACCTGGCTTCGACAGGAATAGCCCGTCGCCAGACAGCGGTTTCGCGGCAAACGCTGCATCGCCTGATGCCAGGACAGCTCATAGATGCCGAGCGAGTTGGCGTGGTTTTTCACTTCGTGTCCGTAGGTGCCGGCCATGCCGCAGCAGCCCACGCTGACGCTCTCCAGCTTCGCGCCGAAGCGGGCAAAGACGGACGCCCACTGCGCGGGGGCGCCCGGCAGCGCGGTGACTTCCGTGCAGTGTCCGAACAGATACCACGGCTCGCCGCTGACATCCTGTACAGCTTTGTCTTCCAGGGCCATCGGCAGCCACTCGTGCACCAGCATGACGTGGAAATCACCGCGCTTGTCGCCCAGCGTCTGCCTGTATTCATCGCGGTAGCACAGCACCAGCGCCGGGTCGACGCCGACCATCGGTATCGCGAGTTGCGCCACGCGGTTTAAGAAGTCAGCGGTTTTCTGCGCGGTCTTCGCAAAGCGCGTCAGGAAGCCTTTAATGTGCTGCGCCTTACCGTTGGGTGAGAACGGCAGGACCACCGGCTGATACCCCAGCTTTTCGGTCAGGCGGATGAAATCCGCCACCACCTGGGCATCGTAGTAGCTGGTAAACGGATCCTGCACCACCAGCACCACCTTCGCTTTTTGCTCAGGCGTGAGTGCCTCCAGCTGCTCCAGGGTCATGTTCGCCGAGCGATGCCCGACGAGCTGGCGCTGCAGAGACGGCACCGACAGCAGCGGCAGATCGACCATGCCGATATGTTTTTCAGAGAGCTTGCGCACCAGCGGCTGGTTGATAAAGAAGTTGAAGGTCTTCGGCGCGCGCGCCATCAGCGGCGCGTAGCTTTCCACCGTTGCCACCAGATGGTCGCGCACCGGGCGGAGGTAGCGGGTGTGATACAGCTGCAGGAAGCGCGAGCGGAATTCCGGCACGTCGATTTTAATCGGGCATTGGGTTGAACAGGCTTTACAGGCCAGACAGCCGGACATCGCCTCTTTCACCTCATGGGAGAAATCATACTCGCCCTTGTTGGCATGCCAGCTGTTGCGGGTGCGTTCAATCAACGAGCGCAGGCTGGCCCGTTTTTCCGGAAGCTGCTGCTCCAGCCTGAGCGGGTCAACCCCGCGATCGGCCAGCAGACGCAGCCATTCACGCACCAGCGTCGCCCGCCCCTTTGGAGAGTGGATACGGTTGCTGGTGATTTTCATTGACGGACACATCGGGCTTTTCACATCAAAGTTAAAGCACAGGCCATTGCCGTTACACTCCATCGCGCCGCGCCAGGAGGAGCGCACCGCAATCGGGATCTGTCTGTCGTACGTGCCGCGCTTGACGGCATCCACCTGCATCATTGGCGCGTCCACGCCTTCAGGCGGGCAGATTTTGCCCGGGTTGAGGCGGTTATGCGGGTCAAACGCCGCTTTCACCTTGCGCAGCTCTGCATAGAGCTGTTCGCCGAAGAATGCCGGGCTGTATTCCGCGCGGAATCCTTTCCCGTGCTCTCCCCAGAGCAGACCGCCATATTTGGCGGTTAAGGCCACCACATCGTCGGAGATCTGCTTCATCAGGATCTCCTGCTGCGGGTCGCACATATCCAGCGCCGGACGCACGTGCAGCACCCCGGCATCGACGTGGCCGAACATGCCGTAGCTCAGGCCGTGGCTGTCCAGCAGGGCGCGAAACTCGACGATATAATCCGCCAGATGCTCAGGCGGCACGCAGGTATCTTCGGCAAAGGGAATCGGCTTCGCCGCCCCTTTCGCATTGCCGAGCAGGCCCACGGCTTTTTTACGCATCGCATAGATACGCTCAATCCCGGCCAGATCGTTACAGAGCTGCCAGCCGATCACGCCGCCTTCGCCCTGCGCAATCAGCTCATCCAGCCGCTGGCAGAGCGTGGTGACCTGGCTCTCAATCAGCGCCGCATCGTCGCCGGCAAATTCCACGATGTTAAGACCGAGCATCTCTTTATCCGGCACGTCGGTAATGAGATCGCTGACGGAGTGCCAGACAATATCTTCCCGGGCCAGGTTAAGCACTTTGGAGTCAACCGTTTCCACCGACAGCGCTTTCGCTTCCACCATAAACGGCGCATTGCGCAGCGCGGAATCGAAGGAGTCATATTTGACGTTCACCAGACGACGCACCTTCGGCAGGCGGGTGATATCCAGCCGCGCCTCGGTGATAAACGCCAGCGTCCCTTCAGAGCCGGTGAGCACGCGGGTTAAATCAAACTGGGTCAGGTCGTCGTTAAAGACGTGACGCAGGTCGTACCCGGTCAGGAAGCGGTTCAGTTTGGGGAACTTATCGAGAATAAGCTGGCGGTTGTCGCGGCAGCACTCCAGCACGGTACGATAGATGCGTCCGCTGGCCGTGTTATCTTTGCCCAGCGTTTCCGCCAGTTCGACCGGCATCGGCTGCGTATCGAGAATATCGCCGCCCAGCAGAACGGCACGCACGCCCAGCACGTGATCGGAGGTTTTGCCGTAGACCAGCGAGCCCTGACCGGAGGCATCCGTGTTGATCATCCCGCCGAGGGTCGCGCGGTTACTGGTGGAAAGCTCCGGGGCAAAAAAGTAACCGTAAGGCTTGAGGTACTGGTTAAGCTGATCTTTGATAACGCCCGCTTCGACCCGCACCCACCCCTCTTCCGGGTTGATCTCAATGATGCGGTTCATATAGCGCGACATATCAACAATGATGCCCTGATTCAGCGCCTGACCATTGGTCCCGGTGCCGCCGCCGCGCGGCGTAAAGACCAGCGAGGCGAAGCGCTCCTGCGTGGCCAGCCGGGCGATAAGCGCGACGTCAGCCGTAGAACGAGGGAAAACGACGGCATCGGGAAGAAGCTGGTAAATACTGTTATCGGTCGCCATCGTCAGCCTGTCGGCATAGTTCGTGGCGGTATCACCTGTAAAACCCTGTTGCTCCAGTGCTTGCAAAAAATTAAGCACCAGCTGAACGACGCCAGGTGCCTGAGAAATCTGTGGGATCATAACTGTCGACCCTAATTAGAGTTGTATATACACGTCATCCTTCGAGCTGCCTCTGCGTTGGCTGCGTCTGCTCACCCCAGTCACTTACTTCAGTAAGCTCCTGGGGATTCTCAGACTTGCCGCCTTGATGCAACTCGAATGATTTTGTGTATAAAATCGTTTGCGTTGTGTCTGGAAAGTTTTATCACATTTTTTTCTTATAATCTCTGCCGAATTACAGGCAAAATCCGCCTGTCAAAAACCGCTGAGATCATCAATGATTAGAGAGACGCGGTTTTCCGTTCCCGCCAGCCACGCTGGCGTTCTTTTAAGGAAAGTTTCATTTATGGTCAATCTTCGCCAGCCCAGGGATGTTGCGCAAATTTTGCTGTCGGTGCTGTTCCTGGCCCTCATGATTATTGCGTGTCTGTGGATTGTTCAACCCTTTATTCTCGGCTTCGCCTGGGCCGCGACCGTTGTCGTTGCCACGTGGCCTCTGCTGCTGCGTTTGCAGAAACTGCTGTTCGGCCGCCGCGGGTTAGCGGTGCTGGTCATGACGCTCCTGCTGTTCCTGCTGTTTATTATTCCGATTGCCCTGCTGGTGAATAGCCTGGTGGATTCCAGCGGCCCCGTTATTCGCGCTATTAGCAGCGGTGACCTGACGCTGCCGGATCTCGCCTGGCTGAACAGCATTCCGGTGGTGGGCGCCAAGCTCTACAGCGGCTGGCATAGCCTGCTGGAGATGGGCGGCAGCGCGCTGATGGCAAAAGTCCGCCCGTACATTGGCACGACCACGACCTGGTTTGTGGGTCAGGCGGCGCATATCGGCCGGTTTATGATGCACTGTACCCTGATGCTGCTCTTCAGCGCCCTGCTCTACTGGCGCGGCGAGCAGGTGGCTTTAGGCGTTCGTCACTTTGCCACCCGCCTGGCGGGCAAGCGCGGTGACGCGGCGGTTTTACTGGCTGCGCAGGCTGTGCGCGCGGTGGCGCTGGGCGTGGTGGTGACCGCGCTGGTGCAGGCGGTGCTGGGCGGTATCGGTCTGGCGATTTCCGGCGTACCGTACGCCACCGTGTTCACCGTGGTCATGCTGATGACCTGTCTTGCGCAACTGGGACCGCTGCTGGTGCTGGTTCCTAGTATTATCTGGCTGTACTGGACGGGTGATACCACGTGGGGAACGGTGCTGCTGGTCTGGAGCTGCGTGGTCGGCACCATGGATAACGTCATTCGTCCGATACTCATCCGCATGGGTGCTGACCTGCCGCTGATCCTGATCCTCTCCGGGGTCATTGGCGGACTGATTGCCTTTGGCATGATAGGCCTGTTTATTGGCCCGGTGCTGCTCGCCGTCACCTGGCGTCTGTTCTCCGCCTGGGTACATGAAATTCCGCCTCCGGGAACAGACCCGGACGTGATTTTGAGCGAACTGGAAGAGCTGGAAGAGAAGAACACGCATTAAGTTTTTTGCCGGGTGGCGCTAACGCTTACCCGGCCTACATTCCCCCTCACAATACTTTAACGCTGCTAAAGTATTTATTCGTTACTCACTGGTCAGACCCGCCTTTTTTGCTCTAAGTCCGCTATTCACCTTAAAAAATCTTTACGTCTCTTTAACTATTGAGACGAATCCGATCGACGCTAAAAGATGACATGCCTACTATTAGGACACGGTTATAGATCAACACCTTGATTTATAAGCATGGAAATCCCCTGAGTGAAACAACGAATTGCTGTGTGTAGTCTTTGCCCATCTCCCACGATGGGCTTTTTTTTATCCTGACTACGCGCGCTTAACCTCACAGGTACTGAGCATCCGCCACTCAGCAGGCAGCACCCGCGTTTCCCCTGTCACATTAACCGTCACCGCCTCGCGAATATCCGCCGACGATGCGCCAACCTGCAGTTCAAACTCGCCCGGCTCAACGATGCGTTTCCCGTCCCGACGGGTAAAGTTGAACATCTCAACCGGTAGCGTAAAGCTGAGAGTGGCGGTTTCGCCCGGCGAGAGCGTGACGCGCTGGAAGGCTTTCAGCTCCTGAAGCGGTCGCACCTGGGTGGCGACCTTATCCCTGACGTAAACCTGCACCACCTCGCTGCCGCTGCGTTCCCCGGCATTGGTGATATCCACACTCAGCGTCACCTCGCCGTTGACCGGCACGCTGCTTTCAGCTACGCGGGCAGCCCCCCAGCTAAACGTCGTCCAGCCAAGGCCGAAGCCAAACGGATAACGTGAACCGAAGTGGAACGCAAACGGCGTACCGCCGCTTTTGAGCTTGTGATTGTAGTAATACGGCATTGCCCCGGCGCTTTTCGGCACGCTCACCACCAGACGCCCCTGCGGCTCAGCGCGTCCCGTTAGCACGTCCGCGATCGCCCAGCCCCCTTCCTGCCCGGGCGCCCACGCCACCAGCAGCGCTGCGATCTTATCCTCCAGCCCCTGCAGGTTGTACGGGCGCCCGCCGGTCATCACGACAATCACCGGTTTGCCCGTCGCCACCAGCGCCTCCAGCAGCTGTTGCTGCACGCCCGGCAGATTCAGGGAGTCGGTGTCGGAACCTTCCCCCACGGTTCCGCTCTGGAACAGCCCGGCGAGATCGCCCACGCAGGCCACCACCACGTCACTCTCCTGCGCCGCGTTCACGGCCTCGGGGATCAGCGCGGTGCTTTGCGAGACCGGCGACTGCTGCATCGGCTTACCGCCGCTGTCGCCCGGGAAGACCGGCGCACCCGCCATCCGTTTCTCGATGATGTGACACCCTTTGGCGTAACGGACCTGCGACGCACCGAGGTAGTGTTCCAGCGCCGCGCGCGGGGTCGTTACCTGCGAGGTCTCTTCAACCATATCGCTGATGATCAGATGTACCGGGAAGCTGTAGCCACTGAGCAACGCCAGCGGATCGTCTGCCGTCGGCCCCACCACCGCCACGCGGGGCTTACCGCCGAGCGGTAAAATACCGTTGTTTTCCAGCAGCGTGACCGATTTCGTCGCCACCTCCCGCGCAACCTGTCGGGTGGTGTCATTTTGCAGATCGATACCATTTTCATCCGCGTACGGGTTTTCAAACAGGCCCAGGCGGAATTTTTCGGTCAGCACGCGCGCCACGATCTCATCCACCCTGGTCATAGAAATCAGCCCGCGCTCAACGGCGTCCGCCAGATGGCGCGCACAGTCATCTTTCGGCAACTCGACGTCCAGCCCGGCGTTAAAGGCCAGCGCGGCGGATTCGGCTGCATCGTGGGACACCCCGTGATGCTGGTGCAGCAGGCTGACGCCGCCGTAATCCGCGACAATAATGCCGTCGAAGCCCCACTGTTCGCGCAGGACGGTGGTCAGCAGGAAGCTGTCGCTGTGCCCCGGCTGATTGTCGATATCGTGGTAGGCCGGCATCACCGACCCGGCATTGGCCAGCTTCACCGCCATTTCAAACGGCAGCAGGAAGGTGTCGTTCAGTTCGCTAAAGCCCAGATGTACCGGCGCATGGTTGCGCGCCCCTTCGCTGAACGAGTGACCCACGTAGTGCTTGAGCGTCGCCAGCAGATCACGCCTATCGCCCTGCAACCCTTTCACGTAGGCGGTTGCCATCACCCCCACCAGCCAGGGATCTTCCCCGAAGGTCTCTTCGGTTCGCCCCCAGCGCACGTCGCGGGAAACGTCCAGCACCGGCGCCAGCCCCTGCTGACAGCCGACGGACCGCGCCTCTACACCGATCTGCTCTGCCGCGCGCTGTACCAGTTCAGGATCCCAGGTAGAGCCGTAGTTCAGCGACGACGGGAACAGCGTGGCGTCTTTGCACAGCAGCCCCACCAGGCACTCTTCATGGAACAATGCCGGAATGCCGAGGCGCGTCTCTTCCATCATCATGCGCTGCAGGCGGTTAGCGGCGCGCACCCCGGTTTTCGCGTCAACGATATGGGTACCCAGCGGACGGGTGATCTGCCCGACGCCCAGCTTTAGCCGTTCACTCAGCGCTGCCTGCTCGCTCACGCCGGCGAATTCATCGCTGAGGTCGCTGCGTTCGCGATGGTTGCCGTTTTCATCGAGGATCAGCCAGTACGCATGCATCTGGGCGAACTTCTCTTCCGGGGTCATACGCGCCAGTAAATCGGCGACGCGCTCGTGCACGGGACGTCCCGCGTCCTTATAGATAGCTGTCATGTTTTACTCCTGTAGTGCGGAAGGGATTGTTGGGCTGAGCTGCCCCGCGTCGGGTCTCACCTCACGCTTGCTGGCCAACTCCCGGGCGATGGAATCCACCAGCCGACTGTTGAGCTTGTAGATAGCAAGCAGCGCGACCATGCAAAGGAACAGCGCGCAAGGGATAAGGGTGAACAGCGCGTTAATCGTAGAGAGTACGTGGGGCGCCTGAGTTGCCTGTCCCGGGGCGTAATCCACCATGCCCAGCACCCAGCCGACCACCGCGCCACCCAGCGCCAGGCCGAATTTGATGGCAAACAGTGCGGTGGAAAAGACCAGCCCGTCCAGGCGGCGGCCACTGCGATGCTCTTCGTAGTCGACCACATCGGAGAACATGGTCCACTGCAGCGGCGTGGTCAGGTTTTGCACAAAGCTAAAGACGATGTTGAGGCCAAAAATCAGCCACACCTGCGAAGGCGGCAGGAAGAAAATCAGCGCGCCGAAAATGACGAAGGAAATAATGGTCCACTGGTAGGCGCGCACGCGGTCAAATTTCCCCAGCAGCCGTTCAGATAATAATGCGCCACTTAAGGAGGCGACCATTCCGGAAACAATAAAGGCAAAAACCAGCTCCGGGCGCAACAGCACGTAGTTCACGTAATACATCGTGGCGGAACCGCGCGTTACCACCGCCGTTAACAGCAAAATATTAAACAGGAAAACAATGCGCCACTGGCTGTTTCCGGCCAGCAGTTTTAAATCGGTGAGCATCGAGCCGGAGGTATCATTGCGCGGCGAATAGCGCTCGCGGGTCATCAGGAAGCAGCAGAAAAAGAGCACAATGCCCAGCAGCCCCATCAGGCTCATGGCATAGAAATAGCCTTTCTGCACGTTGCCCTGGCCTAACAGTGAGACCAGCGGCAGGGCAATCACCGTCACAATCAACCCGCCGATAAACGACAGGCCAAAGCGCCACGACTGCAGGGAGTGACGCTCGCGCGGATCCAGCGTCAGCGCGCCGGGCATGGCGCAGTAAGGTACGTTAATGGCGGAGTAAATCAGGCTTAAGATCGCGTAGGTCACACAGGCATAAACGATTTTCGCCGTCGGCCCCACGTCCGGTACATAGAAGGTGATGAGGCAGCTTACGCCAAACGGAATGGCGAACCACAGCAACCAGGGACGGAAACGACCGTGACGCGTCTGGGTGCGATCCACCAGGGCGCCAATGCACGGGTCGACAAACGCATCAACCACGCGCACCACTAAAAACATGGTGCCCATGATTGCGGCGGGCAGCCCAAATACGTCCGTATAGAAATAAGCGAGAAATAAGGTTGCCGTTTGCCAGACCAGCGCGCTGGCCATATCACCTAAGCCATAACCTATTTTATCTTTGGTACGCAATACAGAGGAGAGTGTCATTGTTATTTGCCTTTTTATCAGGTTAAAACGTATTTCAACCAGTTGCGCATCACTGAAAGGGAAATGCGCAGTAAGGCTCAAGTATTAGCAACGCGTTGCGCGCTAACAATTGTCTAAATTGACAGACAAATTATGATATTTGGTTTTTTACTTTATTTGTGATGGGGAGCAAATAAGAGGGAAAATAAAAAAGGCGAGGAGATATCTCCTCGCCTTTATCCGTTTTTAAGCGGTTACTTGTTCAGTTCCGCCAGGCTCAGCCAGGTTTGCACCACCGTATCCGGGTTCAGGGACAGGCTATCAATCCCCTCCTCCATCAGCCAGGCAGCGAAGTCTTCATGGTCGGATGGACCCTGACCACAAATCCCGACGTATTTGCCCTGCTTCTTCGCCGCGCGGATGGACAGGGAGAGCAGCGCCTTCACCGCCTCGTTACGTTCATCGAACAGCTCGGAGACCACGCCGGAGTCGCGGTCCAGACCCAGCGTCAGCTGCGTCATGTCGTTCGAACCGATAGAGAAGCCGTCGAAGTGCTCCAGGAACTGCTCGGCCAGCAGGGCGTTGGACGGAATTTCACACATCATGATGATCTTCAGCCCGTTCTCGCCGCGCTTCAGCCCCTGACGCGCCAGCTCGTCCACAACCGCTTTCGCCTGATCTACGGTACGTACGAACGGGATCATGATCTCCACGTTGGTCAGACCCATGTCGTTGCGCACGCGCTTCACCGCCTCACACTCCAGCGCGAAGCAGTCGCGGAAGCTGTCGGACACGTAGCGTCCGGCCCCGCGGAAGCCCAGCATCGGGTTCTCTTCTTCCGGCTCGTAGCGCTCGCCGCCGACCAGGTTGGCGTATTCGTTAGACTTAAAGTCAGACAGACGCACAATCACGCGTTTCGGATAGAAGGCGGCACCCAGCGTCGCGATCCCTTCGGTCAGACGGCCGACGTAGAACTCTTTCGGCGAGTCGTAGCCTTTCATCATCTCGCGGATTTCGTTCTGCAGCTTCGGATCCTGGTCGTCAAACTCCAGCAGCGCACGCGGGTGAACGCCGATCATACGGTTGATGATAAATTCCAGGCGCGCCAGGCCTACGCCTTCGTTTGGCAGGCAGGCGAAGTCGAACGCGCGGTCTGGGTTACCGACGTTCATCATGATCTTCAGCGGCAGATCCGGCATGGTATCCACGCTGGAGCTCTTCACGCTGAAGTCGAGGATATCGGCATACACGTAGCCGGTATCGCCTTCGGCACAGGAGACGGTCACGTTCTGTCCGTCCTTCATGCGCTCGGTAGCATCACCGCAGCCGACAACCGCAGGAATACCCAGTTCGCGGGCAATGATCGCCGCGTGACAGGTACGGCCGCCGCGGTTGGTGACGATAGCCGCCGCTTTCTTCATGATCGGTTCCCAGTCCGGGTCGGTCATGTCGGTCACCAGCACGTCGCCGGGCTCAATACGGTTCATCTCGCTGATGTCGTGGATCACTTTCACCGGGCCAGCACCGATGCGGTGACCGATAGCACGGCCTTCCGCCACGATTTTGCCCTGGGCGTGCAGCGTATAACGCTCCATCACCTGGCCGCGAGAGCGGACGGTTTCCGGGCGCGCCTGCACGATAAACAGCTTGCCGGTGTTCCCGTCTTTCGCCCATTCGATATCCATCGGGCGGCCGTAGTGTTTTTCAATCTGCACCGCCTGCTTCGCCAGCTCCTGCACTTCGGCGTCGGTCAGGGAGAAGCGGTCGCGCTGCTCCTGCGGTACGTCTTCAATTTTAACCTGCTTGCCATGCTCCTGGGTCGGGGCATAGATCATGCGGATTTTTTTCGAGCCCATGGTGCGGCGCACCACCGCCGGACGGCCAGCGGCCAGCGTAGGCTTGTGAACGTAGAATTCGTCAGGGTTTACCGCACCCTGCACAACCATCTCACCCAGACCCCACGCGGAGGTGATAAACACCACCTGGTCGAAGCCGGATTCGGTATCAATGGAGAACATCACGCCGGATGAGCCTACGTCCGAGCGCACCATGCGCTGCACGCCAGCGGAAAGTGCCACGCCGCGATGGTCGTAGCCCTGGTGCACGCGATAGGAGATGGCACGGTCGTTAAACAGGGAAGCAAACACGTGCTTCACGGCCACCAGCACCGCATCGTAACCCTGGACGTTCAGGAAGGTTTCCTGCTGCCCGGCAAACGAGGCGTCCGGCATGTCTTCCGCGGTCGCAGAGGAACGCACGGCAAAGGAGGCCTGCGCATCGTCAGCAGAGAGCTGGTTGTACGCGTCGTGAATGGCTTTTTCCAGTTCCGGCTGGAAAGGTGTGTCGATGATCCACTGGCGGATCTGCGCCCCGGCTTTGGCAAGCTCAGTGACGTCATCAATATCCGTTTTATCCAGCAGGTCGTAAATGCGCTGGTTAACACCGCTCTGGTCTAAAAACAGGTTAAAGGCATCGGCGGTGGTGGCAAACCCGTTCGGTACGGAGACACCCATACCCGACAGGTTTGTAATCATTTCACCCAGGGAGGCATTTTTGCCCCCAACTCTGTCTACATCATTCATGCCGAGTTGGTTATACCAAAGCACCAGCGGTGACGAGCCATTGTTGGACATCGAAACAATCCTTTTGTGATATTTGATCGGAGTAAGTAACACCTGACTACGTATTTATACTGGCATATTTATTTCCGCTAAAAAAACGGTGAATCGTGTAAGCAATTTAAAATTTCAACTTTTCGGATACTTTCCCATCAACGATTAACCCGATGATTCCGCTATATTCAGCCAGAAACCCCAGAAATAAAGTCGCTATTTGAAAAATGAAATCCACTTTTCAGGAAAATCAAAAACAGCGTTTCATTCATAATTAGGATAAGTTCTTTGCTGTGTAAATTACTTTTTTAATTTATGCTTTCAGACAATTACGTCTGATATTCAGGGTGGGTAAAATGGATAGTGCTGTCGATCGTCACGTTTTTTATATTTCTGATGGTACGGCGATCACCGCCGAGGTGCTGGGCCACGCGGTGATGTCGCAGTTTCCCGTATCGATCAACAGCATTACGCTGCCGTTTGTCGAAAATGAGAGCCGCGCCAAAGCGGTGAAGGACCAGATCGACGCCATTTACCAGCAGACCGGCGTCCGCCCGCTGGTGTTCTACTCCATCGTGATCCCCGAGATTCGCGCCATCATTCTGCAGAGTGAAGGCTTCTGTCAGGATATCGTGCAGGCGCTGGTGGCTCCGCTGCAAAGTGAGCTGAAGCTCGACCCGACGCCTATCGCCCACCGTACCCACGGGCTGAACCCCGGCAACCTGACCAAGTACGACGCGCGTATCGCCGCCATCGATTACACCCTCGCGCACGACGACGGTATCTCTCTGCGTAATCTCGACCAGGCGCAGGTGATCCTGCTTGGCGTGTCGCGCTGCGGCAAAACGCCGACCAGCCTCTACCTGGCGATGCAGTTCGGCATTCGCGCCGCCAACTACCCGTTTATTGCTGACGACATGGATAACCTGGTGCTGCCCGCCGCCCTTAAGCCGCTGCAGCACAAACTGTTCGGCCTGACCATTAATCCGGAACGCCTTGCCGCCATCCGCGAAGAGCGCCGCGAGAACAGCCGTTACGCCTCCATGCGCCAGTGCCGGATGGAGGTCTCCGAAGTGGAAGCCCTGTACCGCAAAAATCAGATCCCGTGGCTGAACAGCACCAACTACTCTGTGGAAGAAATTGCCACCAAAATTCTCGACATCATGGGGCTTAACCGCCGCATGTACTAATATGCTAGTACATTAGCTCAGATTCAGGTATCATCATCGGCAACCACGGGGCGGTGTCGCCCCGAACTTGAAATCAGCAGGGATTGGTTTAAGGTGATGCCCATCACTTCCCGGTAGTCTGCCGATGAAGCAAAAATTTTCTGAGACATTCCATGAATAAAACCGATGAACTCCGCACTGCGCGCATTGACAGCCTGGTTACGCCGGCTGAACTGGCCCAGCGGCATCCTGTTTCCGCTGCCGTTGCGGAACACGTGACGGCCTCCCGCCGCCGCATTGAAAAAATACTGAATGGTGAAGACAAGCGTCTTCTGGTGGTGATTGGTCCCTGCTCCATCCACGATCTGGATGCCGCGATGGATTATGCAAAACGGCTTCAGGGCCTGCGGGATAAGTATCAGCACCGCCTTGAGATTGTGATGCGAACCTACTTTGAAAAACCGCGGACCGTGGTGGGCTGGAAAGGGCTGATTTCCGACCCTGACCTGAACGGCAGCTATCGCGTGAACCACGGCATCGAGCTGGCACGTAAGCTGCTTTTGCAGGTCAACGAGCTGGGCGTGCCGACCGCCACCGAGTTTCTTGATATGGTGACCGGGCAGTTTATCGCCGATCTGATCAGCTGGGGCGCGATTGGCGCACGCACCACCGAAAGCCAAATCCACCGCGAGATGGCCTCCGCCCTCTCCTGTCCGGTCGGCTTTAAAAACGGGACCGATGGCAATACCCGTATTGCGGTTGATGCCATCCGCGCTGCCCGTGCCAGCCACATGTTCCTGTCACCGGACAAGAGCGGTCATATGACCATCTACCAGACCAGCGGTAACCCGTACGGGCACATCATCATGCGCGGCGGCAAGAAACCCAATTACCATGCACAAGATATTGCGGCGGCCTGTGAAACCCTGGCCGAGTTCGACCTGCCGGAACATCTGGTGGTGGACTTCAGCCACGGCAACTGCCAGAAGCAGCATCGCCGCCAGCTGGACGTCTGCGATGAGATCTGCCAGCAGATCCGCAGCGGTTCAACCGCCGTAGCAGGGATTATGGCGGAGAGCTTTATCAAAGAAGGCACGCAGAAAATCGTTGCTGGCCAGCAGATGGTATACGGCCAGTCGATCACCGACCCGTGCCTGAGCTGGGAAGACAGTGAGCTGCTGCTGGAGAAACTCGCAGCAGCCGTGGACACACGCTTTTAACATCCTGCCGGGTGGCGCTGCGCTTACCCGGCCTACGATTCTTGCCGTTGTAGGCCCGGTAAGGCGAAGCCGCCACCGGGCTTTTCATTGCACAATATTGATCCTCTCACCCTTTTTTCACAAAAACGCTTGCCGTGAATTTGCAGTTTATTGATAATGATTATCATTGTTACATTGATTGTTATTTATAAACATTATGTCACGTACGGATAACAGCGCGGCAACGCCAGCAAAAACAGACACAGCACCAGCCCCTATCGAGCGTCGGATTGACAGCAAAACCCTGCTCGGTGATGAGGGCCGGGTCATTATCGAGCATGACGGCCAGCGCTATCTGCTGCGCCAGACCCATGCCGGAAAACTGATCCTCACAAAATAAACAACACAAAAAACTACGCCAGCCACCCAGGTAAACCCCAGGCAGCCAGCGCTTTTCAATTCTAATGGAGAGTTGCTATGCCACACCTGCCTTCCGCGTCTTTACGCCCGTCACTTCTGACGCTGGCAATTGTCAGCGCCCTGCCGACCGCGGCGTTTGCTGCCACAGATGACATTACCGTCACCGCCACGGGCAACGCCCGCAGCGCCTTTGAAGCCCCCATGATGGTGAGCGTGATTGACGCCAGCGCGCCGGAGAAGCAAACCGCCAGCTCGGCGGCCGACCTGCTGCGTAGCGTCCCCGGCCTGACGCTGGACGGCACCGGGCGCACCAACGGGCAGGACGTGAACCTGCGCGGCTATGACCGGCGCGGCGTGCTGGTGCTGGTTGACGGCGTGCGTCAGGGCACCGACACCGGTCACCTGAACAGCACGTTCCTCGATCCGGCGCTGATTAAACGTATCGAAGTGGTTCGCGGCCCGTCGGCCCTGCTGTACGGCAGCGGCGCGCTGGGCGGCGTGATTTCCTATGATACCGCCGATGCGAAAGATCTGCTGGAGCCGGGTAAAAACAGCGGCTACCGCGTGTTTGGGACGGGCGCGACGGGCGATCACAGTCTTGGCATGGGGGCCAGCGCCTATGGCCGCACCGACACGCTGGACGGTCTGGTGGCCTGGTCCAGCCGGGATCGCGGTGATATTCGCCAGAGCGACGGAGCAACCGCCCCTAACGACGAATCCATCAATAACATGCTGGCGAAAGGCAGCTGGAAAATCGGCCCGGCCCAGACCCTGAGCGGCTCCCTGCGCTACTACAATAACGACGCTCAGGAACCGAAAAACCCGCAAACCCCCGGGGCGGACAGCAGCAACCCGATGACCGATCGCTCCACCATTCAGCGTGACGCGCAGGTGGGCTATCACATCGCCCCGGAAGGTAACGACTGGCTGAACGCCGACGCGAAGGTCTACTGGTCCGAAGCGCGCATTAATGCCCAGAATATCGACAACAGCGGTGAGTTCCGCAAGCAGACCACCAAAGGCGGCAAGGTGGAAAACCGCACCCGCCTGTTCAGCGACACCTTAGCATCACACCTCCTGACCTACGGCGGGGAATATTATCGTCAGGAGCAACATCCGGGCGGGGCAACCACCGGCTTCCCGGAGGCGAAAATCGACTTCAGCTCCGGCTGGCTGCAGGACGAAATTACCCTGCGCGATCTGCCGGTCACCCTGCTGGGCGGCACGCGGTATGACAACTACCGCGGCAGCAGCAATGGCTACGACGATGTCGATGCCGACAAGTGGTCATCCCGCGCCGGGTTAACCGTCAGCCCGACCGACTGGCTGATGCTGTTTGGCTCTTACGCGCAGGCGTTCCGCGCCCCCACCATGGGTGAGATGTACAACGACGCCAAACACTTCTCTATTGGCCGCTTCTATACCAACTACTGGGTGCCGAACCCGAACCTGCGCCCGGAAACCAACGAAACGCAGGAGTTTGGTTTCGGTCTGCGCTTTGACGATCTGCTGCTTGCCAACGATGCACTGGAGTTTAAAGCCAGCTATTTCGATACCAAAGCCAAAGATTATATCTCCACCACCGTCAATTTCGCGGCGGCAACCACCATGTCGTATAACGTCCCGAACGCCAAAATCTGGGGCTGGGACATGATGGCAAAATACTCTGCCGACCTCTTCAACCTCGACCTGGCCTACAACCGCACGCGCGGGAAAGATACCGATACGGGCGAGTACATCTCCAGCATCAACCCGGATACCGTTACCAGCAAGCTGGACATTCCGGTGGCGCAGAGCGGTTTTTCCGTCGGCTGGATTGGGACCTTTGTCGATCGCTCAACGCATATCAGCAGCAGCTACAGCGAGCAGCCGGGCTATGCGGTCAATGACTTCTATGTCAGCTATAAGGGCCAGGAACGGCTCAAAGGCGTGACCACGACACTGGTACTCGGCAACGCCTTCGACAAAGCGTACTGGTCACCTCAGGGCATTCCGCAGGACGGCCGTAACGGGAAGATTTTCGTCAGTTATCAATGGTAATCCCTTCGCCCCGGCTGACCGGGGCATTGCTTTGAAAGGAAGAGACAATGAATCACTACACACGCTGGCTTGAGCTAAAAGAAGAAAATCCGGGTAAGTACGCGCGCGACCTTGCAGGGCTAATGAACATCAGTGAAGCGGAGCTGACCTTTGCCCGCGTGGGCCACGACGCCTGGCGACTGCACGGTGAAGTCCGCGAGATCCTGGGCGCGCTGGAGGCGGTGGGCGAAACCAAATGTATCTGCCGCAACGACTACGCCGTTCACGAGCAGGTCGGGAACTTCACCAACCAGCACCTGAACGGCCATGCCGGGCTGGTACTGAACCCGCGCGCGCTGGATCTGCGCCTGTTCCTCAATCAGTGGGCAAGCGCGTTTCACATCAGTGAAGCCACCGCCAGCGGTGAGCGGCAGAGCATCCAGTTCTTCGACCATCAGGGCGATGCCCTGCTGAAGGTCTACGCCACGGACAACACCGACCGTTCCGCCTGGGGCGACGTGCTGACCCGTTTTATCTTTGCCGATAATCCACCGCTGGCGTTAAAGGCGCCCGACGCGCCTGCTCACGCGGAAAGTCCGCAAGCCGCCCTCGTGGACAAAGAGTGGCGCGCCATGACCGACGTGCATCAGTTCTTCAGCCTGCTCAAACGTCATAACCTCAGCCGCCAGCAGGCGTTTCGCCTGGTGGGGGACGATCTGGCCTGCCGGGTAGAGAACAGCGCGCTGGCGCAGCTGCTGGAGACAGCGCGTCGGGACGGCAATGAAATCATGGTCTTCGTCGGCAACCGCGGCTGCGTGCAGATTTTCACCGGCGTGGTGGAAAAGCTGGCGCCGATGAAAGGCTGGCTGAACATCTTCAACCCAACCTTTACCCTGCACCTGCTTGAAGACGCCATTGCGGAGACGTGGGTCACGCGCAAACCGACCGCGGACGGGCATGTCACCAGCCTGGAGCTGTTTGCCGCCGACGGGACGCAAATCGCCCAGCTGTACGGCCAGCGCACCGAAGGCGAACCGGAGCAGAGCCAGTGGCGCAGCCAGATTGACGCCTTAACGGCGAAAGGGCTGACCGCATGAAAAGGTGGCTTGCCCTGTTCAGCGCCCTGCCCCTGCTGGCGTTTGCTGCGCCGCAGGAGAAAATTATCACGCTCGGCGGCGACGTCACCGAGATCGTCTACGCCCTCGGCGCGGCCTCTTCCCTCGTGGCCCGCGACAGCACCAGCCAGTGGCCGCAGGCGGCAACCGCACTGCCGGACGTGGGCTATCTGCGCCAGCTCAACGCGGAAGGGATCTTATCCATGCGCCCTACGCTGGTGCTGGCCAGCGCCCAGGCGCAGCCGTCTCTGGCGCTCAAGCAGGTTGAGCAAAGCCACGTCAGGGTCATCGCAATTCCTGCCGGTAACGATCTGAGCGTCATTGACGAAAAGGTACGGATCGTCGCTGAAGCGACGCACCGCGAGGCCGAGGGGGAAGCCTTGCGCAACACGCTGCGTCAGGCGCTGTCGGCGCTTCCCGCGTCACCGCTCAATAAGCGGGTGCTGTTTATTCTCAACCACGGCGGAATGACCGCCATGGCTGCCGGACAACAGACCGGCGCGGACGCGGCCATTCGTGCGGCGGGGCTGCAGAACGCGATGCAGGGGTTCACCCGCTATCAGCCGCTGTCTCAGGAAGGCACGATTGCCAGCCGACCCGATCTGGTGGTGATTTCGCAGGACGGCATCAACGCCCTGGGTGGGGAAGCGAATCTGTGGGCGCTGCCCGGCCTGGCGCAAACCCCGGCAGGACGGAACAGGCAGGTGCTGGCTATTGATGACATGGCGCTGCTGGGCTTCAGCGTGCGAACGCCGGAAGCCATCCGGGAGCTGCGCGCCAAAGCGGAGCAACTGCCCTGATGTCCCGGCGAGTCGCCCTGTCATTATGGATGCTGGCCGCGCTGCTGGTCGTCACGACGCTGACGGCCAGCGGTATTGGCGCGCTGCGCCTGCCGGTCAGCCTGCTGTGGAACGGCACCGACGAGGCCTTGCGTCAAATCTGGCTGACGATCCGCCTGCCTCGCGTGCTGCTGGCGCTGGCGATCGGCGGTTCACTGGCGCTGGCTGGGTGCGTAATGCAGGGGCTGTTTCGCAACCCGCTGGCGGATCCGGGCCTGCTCGGCATCAGTAGCGGCGCGGCGCTTGCCGTCGCCCTGTGGGTAGTGCTTCCGCTCTCGCTGCCAGCGCTGGTGATGCTGTATGCCCCGATGCTGGCGGCGTTTCTCGGCGCGCTGGCCGCCACCGTCGTGATTTTCCTGCTCAGCCGACAGCGTGACGCTTCCCTGTCGCGCCTGCTGCTGGTAGGGATTGCTATCAACGCCCTGTGCGGCGCCGCCGTCGGCGTGCTGTCATGGCTCAGCAATGATGCCCAGCTTCGCCAGCTTTCCCTCTGGGGAATGGGCAGCCTCGGCCAGGCGCAGTGGTCGACGCTGCTGGCCGTCGCGTCGCTGATGATCCCCACCCTGCTGACGATCTGGCGTCTGGCAGGGCCCCTCAACCTGCTGCAGCTGGGCGATGAAGAGGCGCACTATCTCGGCGTGGAGGTTGCCGCCGTGCAGCGGATCCTGCTGTTGTGCAGTGCCCTGCTGGTGGCTGCCGCCGTTGCGGTCAGCGGCGTGATCGGTTTTGTCGGCCTGGTGGTGCCGCACCTGGTGCGCATGTGGCTGGGAGCCGACCACCGGGCCGCGCTCCCCGGCTCGGTGCTGGCCGGTGCACTGCTCCTGCTGGTGGCCGATACGCTGGCGCGTAGCCTGGTCGCCCCGGCGGAAATGCCTGTCGGCTTATTGACCAGCCTTCTCGGCGCGCCGTGGTTCCTGTGGCTTATCTTTCGTCGCGGAGGTGCGCATGGCTGAACGCTATTGTGCAGAAAACCTTGTTTTTCGCGCCGGACAACGCACGCTGATTCACGACGTGTCGCTGACCTTGTCTCAGGGCGAGCTGGTGGCGCTGATTGGCCCCAACGGCGCCGGGAAATCGACGCTGTTGCGACTGCTTACCGGCTACCTTAAACCTGTGGGCGGACGGTGCAGCCTGGCGGGCACACCGCTTGCGGCCTGGTCGCCGGACAAGCTCTCCCGCTACCGGGCGGTGATGCGCCAGAACACGCAGCTCGGATTTGACTGGCCGGTTGAGGCGGTCGTCGGTATGGGTCGTGCGCCCTGGACCCGCACGCCGGAAGCGTCGGTGATCGAGGAGGTCATGGCCATCACCGGCTGTTTACCGCTGGCGGGCAGGCAGTTTGCCGCGCTCTCCGGCGGCGAGCAGCAGCGCGTTCAGCTCGCCCGCGCGCTGGCTCAGCTCTGGTGCGACGGTGCGCCGCGCGGCTGGCTGTTTCTTGATGAACCCACCTCTGCGCTCGATCTCTATCACCAGCAACATCTGCTGCGCCTGTTGAAATCCCTGACCAGCCGGGGACATCTGCACGTTTGCGCGGTGCTGCACGACCTCAACCTGGCAGCGCTGTGGGCGGATCGCCTCCTGCTCCTGCACAGCGGCAGGATCGTGTCCCAGGGAGAGCCGGAAACCGTTTTGCAGGCCGATGCGCTGGCGCACTGGTACGGCGCACAGGTTCATGTCGGCAGGCACCCGGCTCACGCCGCGCCGCAGGTGTTTCTTGTCCCTTAATCGGGCTGATAAAAATCCTTCAGCGTTTCCAGCAGGGCATGCGCCGCTTTTGAAAGCTGCGTATGCCCTGGATGGATCACTCCGATACACTTTTCAATAGGCGGACTGTCCAGCGGAATACAGACCGCGCCCAGCGACGCCATCTGCGTCTTGCAGAGCGCCGGTACGGCGCTGCCGCCCAGCCCGCTTGCGACCATCCGCCCGACCGTCACCAGCTGATGACTTTCAAGCGCGACGTCCAGCTTTCTGCCGCTTCGCGCCAGCTCCTCTTCCATCATCAGACGCACCGCCGACGGGCGCTGCAGGGTGATGAAATCCAGCGTCAGCAGCGCTTCCCATGTCAGGCGCTTTTTGCCCGCCAGCGGGGAATCTTTCGGCACAATGGCAACAAAGCGGTCGAGACCCAGCGGGGTAAACAGCAGGTTGTGTGTGGGCGCGGGCTCAAAGGCGATGCCCATCTCGACCCGCCCTTCCCGCATCATCTCAATCACCTGCTCGTTAATCACGTCATGCACGGTGACGTTGATCCCGGCATGGCGATCGCGAAACGCTTTCAGCACCTCGGGCAGGACATTCGCGGCAAACGACGGCATCGCCGCGACCGAGATTTTACCGCGCTGCAGGGTAAAGCACTGGTGCATCGCCTCTTCGACATTATCCCAGTCGGCAAGCAGCTGCCGCGCCATCGGCAAAAACGTCTCGCCCTCCTGCGTCAGCGCGACCTTGCGCGTGCTCCGCTGCAGCAGCGGTCCGCCGAGCGCATCCTCCAGGGCTTTAATCGTCAGGCTCAGAGCTGGCTGGGAGAGATTCAGCCGTTCGCTGGCGTGGGCGAAATTCAGAGTGTGAGCTACCGCTAAAAACGCGCGTAACTGTTTGACACTCATTCTCATTTTTCATCCTGTTAACTAATTGAAAAAATTTAGTTAACAGGAAATTAATAAAAAAAACCAAATGAGTGGGTCACAAATTCAAAATTAACAAATGAGTTGCCGCCCCTAATGATACCGCCACGGTTAAGAGGAGGAATGACGATGGCGGGACTGGATAAGCGCGTCGACAGCTATGCGCAGGCGCTGGATGGGCTGACGGACGGGATGACTTTGCTGGCGGGCGGCTTCGGCCTTTGCGGTATTCCGGAGAACCTGATTGCAGAGGTCAGACGCCGTCAGGTGAAAGATCTGACGGTGGTATCAAACAACTGCGGCGTGGACGGCTTCGGTCTCGGGCTCCTGCTTGAGACGCGGCAGGTTCGTAAGGTAGTGGCTTCTTACGTCGGCGAAAACGCGCTGTTCGAGCAGCAGGTACTGAGCGGTGAACTGGAGATTGAACTCACGCCTCAGGGCACGCTGGCGGAAAAGGTGCGCGCGGGCGGCGCGGGTATTCCGGCATTTTACACGGCCACCGGCTACGGCACGCCCGTGGCTGCGGGCAAAGACGTGCGCCAGTTTGCCGGTAAGCATTACATCCTCGAAGAGGCCATTACGGGGGATTTCGCGCTGATCAAGGGCTGGAAAGCGGACTGGTACGGCAACGTCGTCTACCGCCATACCGCGCAAAACTTTAATCCGCTGATGGCAACGGCGGGCCGGATAACGGTCGTCGAGGTGGAGGAGATTGTTGCGCCGGGTGAGCTTCCTCCGTCGGCCATTCATACCCCGGGCATTTACGTCGACAGGCTGATTGTTGGCCAGTTTGAAAAACGCATTGAACAGCGCACGCTGCGCGCGGAAGGAGTGTGACGATGTTAACCCGTGAACAGATGGCCATGCGCGTCGCCCGCGAGCTGCGCGACGGATATTACGTCAACCTGGGGATCGGCATTCCTACCCTGGTGGCGAACTACATTCCGGAAGGAATGGACGTGATGCTTCAGTCGGAAAACGGGCTGCTGGGGATGGGCGCGTTCCCTGACGAGCAGAGCCTCGACGCCGACATGATCAACGCCGGTAAACAGACCGTGACCGCACGGACGGGCGCGGCCATTTTCGACTCGGCCCAGTCGTTTGCCATGATCCGCGGCGGCCATGTTGACCTGACGGTGCTGGGCGCGTTTGAGGTGGACGTCGAAGGCAATATCGCCTCATGGATGATCCCCGGAAAAATGGTCAAAGGGATGGGCGGCGCGATGGATCTCGTCGCCGGGGCGCAGAACATTATCGTGGTGATGACCCATGCGTCAAAAAGCGGTGAGTCAAAGCTGCTGTCGCGCTGCACGCTGCCGCTTACGGGCGCGGGCTGCATCCGCCGGGTCTTAACCGACCTCGCGCTGCTCGAGATCGCGGACGGCGCGTTCATCCTGCGGGAATACGCCCCCGGCGTCAGTATCGACGAAATAGCGGCTAAGACGGCCGGAAAAATGATTGTGGCGGACGACGTTCGCGAGATGCGCTTTAGCTGAGGACTCAGGATGAAAGAGGTCATGATTGTCGGGGCAACGCGGACCCCCATTGGCAGTTTTCGCGGATCGCTCGCGCCCCTCTCTGCGGCTGAGCTGGGGGCCGTCGCGGTTCATCGTCTGCTTGAAAACAGCGGTCTTCCTGCTGAGACGATAGATGAGGTGATTTTCGGCCAGGTGCTGACGGCGGGATGCGGACAAAACCCTGCGCGTCAGACGGCCATCGCCGCCGGGTTACCCGTCAGCACGCCAGCGACAACGGTCAACCTGGTGTGCGGCGCGGGATTAAAAGCGGTGCAGCTCGCCGCGCAGACGATCCGCTGCGGCGACGCTGAGGTAGTGATTGCCGGCGGACAAGAGAGCATGAGCAACGCCCCCTATCTGCTGGACGGCGCGCGTTCAGGGCTGCGTTTTGGCCATACGGGCCTGCAGGACAGCATGATCACGGACGGTCTGTGGGACGCGTTCAACGATTACCACATGGGGATCACCGCTGAAAACGTCGCCCGGCAGTACGGCATTTCCCGCGAGCAGCAGGACACCTTCGCTGCCCGGTCGCAGCAAAAAGCGGCCTCCGCCGCCGAAGCGGGCCGGTTTGATGCCGAGATAGCGCCGGTGACGGTGAGGCAGGGTAAAAAGCCGCCGCTTATTGTCAGCCGTGACGAGCAGCCCCGGCCAGGCACCACCGCCGAGCAGCTTGCGCAGCTGCGCCCCGCCTTTTTGCAGGAGGAAGGCACGGTCACGGCGGGAAATGCCTCCACGCTCAACGACGGCGCCGCGGCGGTGCTGCTGATGAGCGGCGAAAAGGCGCGGGAGAGCGGTTTGCCGATTCTGGGGCGCATCGTGAGCTATGCCGTGACGGGCGTTGACCCGTCAGTGATGGGCATCGGGCCGGTCAGCGCCTGTCAGACGGCGCTTGCGCGGGCGGGCTGGACGCTCGATGACGTGGACCTCATTGAAGCCAATGAAGCCTTTGCCGCCCAGGCGCTGGCTGTGGGCCAGCAGCTCGGCTGGGATGAACGCAGGGTGAACGTTAATGGCGGCGCGATCGCCCTCGGTCATCCGATTGGCGCTTCCGGCAGCCGCATCCTCGTGACGCTGCTGTACGAAATGCAGCGCCGTGACGTCAAAAAGGGGCTCGTCACCCTGTGCGTAGGCGGCGGGCAAGGCATTGCCCTCACCGTCGAGCGTTAAACATCTCGTTGGTACCCGAATAATAATGACAGTGAGGAGTCGTGATGAGTGTATTAATTGCCCTGGCGGCGCTGGCGCTGCTGATGCTGGCGGCCTATCGCGGATATAGCGTGATTTTGTTTGCGCCGATTGCGGCGCTCGGTGCGGTACTGCTGACCGATCCGGGCGCCGTTGGCCCGACGTTTACCGGTCTGTTCATGGAAAAAATGGTGGGCTTCGTCAAGCTCTACTTCCCGGTGTTCCTGCTGGGGGCGGTGTTTGGCAAACTGATTGAGCTTTCCGGCTTCTCGCGCTCCATCGTCGCCGCCGCGATTCAGATCCTCGGCCGTCGCCATGCCATCCCGGTGATTGTCCTGGTGTGTGCGCTGTTAACCTACGGCGGCGTGTCGCTGTTCGTGGTGGCGTTTGCGGTTTACCCGTTCGCCGCGGAACTGTTCCGCCAGAGCGCCATCCCTAAACGGCTGATCCCGGCCACGGTAGCGCTGGGGGCATTCTCGTTTACCATGGATGCCCTGCCCGGCACGCCGCAGATCCAGAACATCATTCCCACCAGCTTCTTTGGTACCAACGCCTGGGCCGCACCGTGGCTGGGGCTTATCGGCTCTCTGTTCATTATCGTCTTTGGCCTGCTCTGGCTGGAACGCCAGCGGCGCAAGGCGCTCAGCAACAATGAGGGTTACGGCACGGATCTGAAAAATGAACCGGAGACACCGGACAACATTAACCTTCCGCATCCGCTGATTGCCATCGCCCCGCTGCTGGTGGTGGGCATACTGAACCTGCTGTTTACCCGCTGGATCCCCGGCTGGTACGGCACGAGCCACGAGCTGACCCTGCCCGGTCTGGCGAAACCGATCGTGACCGAGGTGAGCAAGATCACCGCCATCTGGGCCGTGGAGGCGGCGTTGATCGCCGGTATCGTGCTGGTGCTGATTTTTGGCTTCCGCAACATCCGGGGACGCCTGGCAGAAGGCAGCCGGACGGCGGTGAGCGGTGCCATTCTGGCGGCGATGAATACCGCCTCGGAGTACGGTTTCGGCGCGGTTATCGCCGCCCTGCCCGGTTTTCTGGTGTTATCCCACGCGCTGGCGGCCATTCCGAATCCGCTGCTGAATGAAGCCATCAGCGTGACCGTTCTCGCGGGGATCACCGGCTCGGCGTCCGGCGGGATGAGTATTGCGCTCGCAGCCATGTCCGACACGTTTGTCGCCGCCGCGCACGCCGCCAATATCCCCCTTGAGGTGCTGCACCGCGTGGCGTCAATGGCGAGCGGGGGAATGGATACCCTACCCCATAATGGGGCGGTGATTACCCTGCTGGCTATCACTGGCCTGAGCCATCGCCAGGCCTACGGCGGCATTTTTGCTATCACGATTATTAAAAGTCTGGCAGTGCTTTTTGTCATTGCCGTGTTCTATCTGACCGGCATTGTGTAAGGAGAGAAAGATGAATCTGAACGGTAAAACCGCCCTGGTCACCGGCTCGACCAGCGGCATTGGCCTGGGGATCGCCCGCGTGCTGGCGAAGGCCGGGGCGCAGCTGATCCTCAACGGTTTCGGCGACAGCGAATCAGCAATTGTTGAGATTGCGCAACTGGGCAAAAAGCCGGGCTATCACGATGCGGACCTGCGTGACGTGCTGCAAATTGAAGCCCTGATGCGCTACGCCGAATCGCAGTTCGGCGGCGTGGACATTCTCGTCAACAACGCTGGCATACAGCACGTGGCGCCGGTTGACGCGTTTCCGGTGGAGAAATGGAACGACATTATCGCCATTAACCTCTCGTCGGTGTTTCACACCAGCCGGCTGGCACTCCCTGCCATGCGCGAGAAAAACTGGGGGCGCATCATTAATATCGCCTCCGTGCACGGGCTGGTCGCGTCAAAAGAGAAGTCGGCCTACGTGGCAGCCAAGCACGGCGTGGTGGGCTTTACGAAATCGCTGGCGCTGGAAACCGCGCGCACCGGCATTACCGCCAATACGATCTGTCCCGGCTGGGTGCTGACCCCGCTGGTGCAGCAGCAAATTGACAAACGTATCGCTGACGGCGTACCGCCGGAGCACGCTCGCGAACAGCTTCTGGCGGAGAAACAGCCTTCGGGCGAGTTTGTTACCCCGGAGCAGCTGGGTGAACTGGCGCTGTTTTTGTGCAGCGACAGCGCCGTTAACGTTCGCGGCGCCGCGTGGAATATGGACGGCGGCTGGGTCGCGCAGTGATGTTCAGGCCGGGTAAGGCGAATCCGCCCCCCGGCCAAAAGACTAGCTTGAGCAGCTGACCTCCAGCCGCTTGCCCCAGTCAGGCGGGCGGCTGACGTAATCATCATCCCGGTCGGCAAACGGCGTGCGCAACGCCACGTGCAGACGGTGTAACTCGTCGTACTCGCCCTGCTCTGCCTGCTCAATCGCCCGCTGTGCCAGCCAGTTGCGCAACACCATCGCCGGGTTCGTGGCGTTCATCTGCGTCTGGCGGGTCGCGTCATCCATTTGCTCCTGCTGCAGCCGCACGCGGTAGGATGCAAACCAGTCGTCAAACGCCTGTCTGTCAATAAACTCATCGCGCAGCGGCGAGGCGGCGCTGTGCTGCTCCGTCTGCCCCAGCATCCGGAAGGTGCGCGTGTAATCGCTGCCCTCGCGCGCCATCAGGGCAAACAGGCCATTGAGGATGTCGTTATCGCCCTTCTCCTGCGTCACCAGCCCCAGCTTATTGCGCATCAGCGTGCCATATTCCCGCAGTAAGATCTCCTGATAGCTGTCGAGCGCATCATTCAGGGCATCAACGTCGATAAACGGCGACAGGGTTTGCGCAAGCCGCTGCAGGTTCCACAGGCCCACCGCGGGCTGATTGTCAAAACTGTAGCGCCCCTGATAGTCGGAGTGGTTGCAGATATACCCTGGCTGATAATCATCCAGGAAACCAAACGGGCCGTAGTCAAAGGTCAACCCGAGAAGCGACATGTTGTCGGTATTCATGACGCCATGGGCAAAGCCTACCGTTTGCCAGCGGGCAATCAGGGTGGCGGTACGGGCCACCACGTCCCGGAACCAGAGAACGTATTTATCCGCCTCGTCCTGCCAGTGCGCCCAGTGGTGACGAATGGCAAAGTCTGCAAGCTGGCGCACCTTTTCCGGCTCGCGACGATAGTAAAAGTGCTCAAAATGGCCGAAGCGCAGATGGCTTTGCGCGATACGCATCAGCATGGCGCCCTTTTCCACGGTTTCGCGCACAACCGGCGTGTCGCTGGTCACGATCGACAGCGCTCGGGTGGTGGGGATACCCAGGGCATGCATCGCTTCGGAGCCCAGGCACTCGCGGATCGTTGAACGCAGAACTGCACGCCCGTCGCCCATCCGCGAATACGGCGTCAGGCCCGCGCCTTTGAGGTGCCAGTCAACCGTCTCCCCGTTGGGAAGCTGTTGTTCACCGAGCAGGATCCCCCTGCCGTCGCCCAGCTGTCCTGCCCAGACGCCAAACTGATGTCCGCTATAGACCTGAGCCAGGGGTTGCATACCGGCGAGAAGCGTTTCGCCTCCCCAGACGCCAGCGCTCTCTGAACGCTGAAACAGCTCAGGCGGAATGGCCAACTCTTCTGCCAACCGATCGTTATGCCAGATAAGACGTGAATTTTGTAATGGTGTGGGTTTGAGTGCGGTATAAAATCCCGGCAACTCGTCATGCCAGCGAGCAGTAAAAGACAGGGTCATAAGTCCTCCTGCTTTTAGTGTAGAGGGTTTACCCGGACTTAAACACGGGCGAAAGCAAGGGTTATCGCTGCTGAACCAGCGTAGTGACGTGTTCCGCCGAGACGGCAGGCCAGAGTGTCCCCTGCATGGCGCCAAAATTAAAGGACAGCACGCGCTGTAAGAGGCCGTGGTCATCAATGCCTGAGACAATCACAGACTGGCAGTGTGGCGTGATTTGCCAGAGGATGGCGCGCATAAAGGGCTCAAAAGAGAGTTCCGCCGCACGCTGCTGAATGAAGCCTTTATCGAGAATGACCCGTTTAAATAATCCATCGTAGACCGCCTTGAGCGATGCCGCGCCTGCGCCAAAGTTTGCCAGCACCAACGGAAAATGGATCGCCATTCTCGCCAGCTGAAGATCGTCCTTTCCGTTATTTAAACCTGGATAATTCTCATTAACAGTAAACTCAAGAAACGGATAACGCTCAAGAATTGAAACAGCGTTTCCATTACTTAATAAAAATTCAACTATTGCAGGTGTAATATTGATCCATGCAATTAACTGATGCTGAATAAAAAACAGTTTACAGGTATCAAGCAATTGCAATTTTTCGTTAAACAGCGTTAACTCTTCAGCCGCTGAAAGTCGTGGGATAACAAGCTCAGTGGGGATCCGCACATCGCTGCCGACGCCAGTAAAGTTAACCAGAACTTCTAAACCTTTAAGCTCCCCTGCGCTATTACGGGCAGGCAGAAGCAGCAGTTCAGACTGGTAAGCATTATCTAGCGTAATTATCATTGCACTCGCCCCGCATTAAAGATGAGAGAGGACATCCTGGAGCAATTGCCGACACAATTCCACTGTCTTGATTTTAATAAGATTAATTTCATTAGTTCCGTATTAATTTTCAGATTTATCCCTGAATCTAAAATAATCTTATCCTGGTTGCAGAATAATAGCCAGTTTTAGATAAAACAGACACATGCGGGATTCGCTAATTTTAGATAAATTTAACTTTAATCATCTTATTTGAGAAAAAACGGCATGTTTTATTCGTTTCCATGCCGTCATAAGAGAGGTATACGACGAAGACTATATACGTCGTGCCTGCCAGAAATTTTTACGCCAGTAGACATTATCCAGGGAAGAGCGCATCACGCCGCGGCTGGTTGACGCGTGTATGAACTGGTTGTCAGTGTCATAAATGCCCACATGAAGACCGCTTTCCCCCGATCCGGTTTTGAAGAAAACCAGGTCCCCGGGCAGAAGATCGTCTTTATCAATTTCCGTGCCGATTTCTGCCTGTTTGCGCGTTTCGCGCGGCAGCTGTAAATCAAACTTATCGCGGAAGGTCATCAGAACGAAGCCGGAGCAGTCCACACCGCCACGGCTCATACCGCCGTAGCGATAAGGCGTGCCGCGCCAGTTGCTCAGCTGATCGTTGAGGCTGGCGATGACGGTGATCGAATCTGAAAGCCGTGGGTTAGGCGGCGGTGCACGATGGCTACTGCATCCCGCAAGAAAAAGTGTGGCCATCAGGAGAAACCAGAATCGCATTTTCAGACGAATCCTCTGCTTTTATTGTTCTTTTCGTAATTTAGCGTGCAACTGTGCTCACAGGCAAGAAACGCTTACTCCTGCCCGGTCGAAATCAGCATCTTATGGCCCTCGATATCCAGCCTGCGGAACGACATGTTGTATGCGCGGGCAAGATTGGGCGGCGTCAGAACCTGATCCCGCGTACCGCTGGCGATCATCTTCCCCTTCGCCAGCAGCCACACCCGATGGGCATGTCGCAAGGTGTGGTTGAGGTCATGGCTGCTCATCACCACGGCGATGCCTTTTCGGCTCAGCGCGCTTAGCAGCGTATCCAGGGCCGCCTGCTGCGCCACATCCAGACCGCTCATCGGTTCATCGAGAAGCAGCATCCGACCATGCGGGTTACCGGCCGGGTGGATCTGGACGATGACAGCCGCCAGACGTACCCGCTGCCATTCGCCGCCGGATAGCTGGCTGACATGCCGGGAGAGTTTATCTTCCAGCCCCAGCGCCGCGGCCACGTCCGCCAGCAGCGCCGTACGGTGTTTGTCGTGCAAATGCAGCATCAGATACTGCCAGACCGGCATCGCAAAGGGCGGCACCTGCTGCTGCACGAGATAGCTGCGCCGATGCGCCAGTGAGACCGGCGACCAGTCGGCCAGCGTATGCTCCAGCAACGTTATCTGCCCTTCTCCGGCAGTCATGCCCGCCATCCTTGCCAGCAGCGTGCTCTTTCCGGCGCCGTTTGGCCCGACAAGATGCAGGATTTCTCCCGCATTGACGGTGCCGGTTATCGGCTCCAGACGTCCCTTCTCGGCAACGTCCGTGAGCTGCATCAGCAGCGACATTATTTCGCCAGCGCCAGCTTGATAGATTCCATGACGATCGGATCTTCAGGGGTCATATCCGGTGAAAAACGCTGAACGACCTGGCCGTCGCGACCAATCAGGAATTTTTCGAAGTTCCAGAGTATATCGTCCGGGTAAAGCGGCGCGCGGCCTTTGCTGGCCATGCGTTCATAAAAACCGCTGCCTTCCGGCGCAACGGCTTTCGGTGCGGCAGCGATCAGCTTCGCATACAGCGGATGGCGGCCTTCACCGTTGACATCGATTTTGCTGAACAGCGGGAACGTCACCCCGTAAGTGGTGCTGCAGAAGGTTTTAATCTCCTCTTCGCTGCCCGGCTCCTGGCCCAGGAACTGGTTGCAGGGGAAGCCCAGCACGGTGAAACCGTCTTTTTCCCAGGCCTTCTGAATGTTTTCCAGCTGCTCGTACTGCGGCGTCAGGCCGCATTTGGATGCCACGTTGACGATCAGCAACACGTTGCCTTTGTAGCCTTCCAGCGTGGTTTTATCGCCATCAATGGTGGTCACTTCAGTATTCAGGATATCTGACTGCATAGCATTTCCTCAGGTTGTCGATTTAACGTCCAGCTTTTAATAGTAGCCAGATAAAGACCGGCGCGCCCAGCGTGGCGGTCACCACGCCGATGGGCAACTCTGCAGCCGTCAGGGCAAGCCGGGCGATGATGTCAGCAACCAGCAGCGTGACGGCCCCGGCAACCGCCGAGGCCGGAAGCAGGGTTCGATGGTCCGTGAGGCCACACAGACGGAGCATGTGCGGGATCACCAGGCCAATAAAGCCAATCGCGCCCGCCAGGGCCACGCTGACGCCGACCAGCCAGCCAATGGCGATCACCAGCGCATTACGCCAGAACCCAATCGGCATGCCCAGCTGGCGGGCTGAGGTTTCACCCAGCGCGAGCATATTCAGCGGCTGCGCCTGCAGGGCTGCCCACACGATGACCGGCACCAGCAGTGCCATCAGCCAGCCCTGCTGCCAGTCGACGCCGCCAAAGCCGCCCATCATCCAGTACATGAGCTGCCGCAGGTCAAAGGAGGTCGAGAAGTAGACCGCCCAGGTCATCAGCGCGCTGCAGATGATCCCCAGCGCAACGCCGGCAAGCAGCAGACGGCTGGTCGATAAATGCCGTCTGGCAAAACGAAGCAGGATGAGCGTTATCAGTAATGCGCCAAGGATCGCGCTCAGGCTAATACGCCATCCGGAGAGTTCGCCTCCGCCCAGCATTACCGCCGCAATCAGCCCCACGCCCGCACCGTTGGACACGCCGAGCAGCCCGGGCTCCGCCAGGGGATTCTCAAACAATGCCTGCATTATGGTGCCGCACAGCGCCAGCGCGGCGCCCACCAGCATCACCGCGACGGTCCGCGGCAGACGAATTTGCCAGACGAAGAGCTGTCCGTCAGGCCCCCACCAGCTTTCGGGCCCTATCCATCGGTCACCGGCGCAGAGGCTAACGCCTGCGGCAATAATGAGCAGCAGCGCCAGCAAAAGCAGGCGACGCCGATCGGAACGGTGCTGGTGATGGGCATAATCAAGCATGTGTACGGTTTTAGTAGCGTGAGATGTAATTGATTTTACGGCGGGTTTACCAAAGAGCGCAAAGAAAAAAGGCCGCGTGGGCGGCCTTTTTAGTTAGTTCATATTACTCTGCTTTGGGCGTTGCGTTTTCGACACGGCTTTTTAACTTCTGGCCGGGTCTGAAGGTCACCACGCGGCGGGCTGTAATGGGAATATCTTCCCCCGTCTTCGGGTTGCGGCCCGGACGTTGGTTTTTGTCGCGCAAATCAAAATTGCCAAAACCGGAGAGTTTTACCTGCTCACCATTTTCCAGAGCACGACGGATCTCTTCGAAAAACAGCTCTACCAGCTCTTTGGCATCCCGTTTGCTAAGCCCAAGCTTATCAAACAGATATTCTGACATTTCAGCTTTTGTAAGCGCCATAGGTTCAATCCCTCAATGATGCCTGGAATCGCTCTTTTAATGCCTCTACACATTTGGCGACGGTAGCGGCAATCTCCTCTTCTTCGAGTGTACGGCTGGTATCCTGAAGGATCAGGCTGATAGCCAGGCTCTTAAAGCCCTCTGCTACGCCCTTGCCGCGGTACACGTCAAATAAGTTTACGCCAACTACCTGATTTACGCCAACTTTCTTACATTCGGCCAAAATATCTGCTGCGGGCACATTTTCCGCGACCACAACCGCGATATCACGGCGGTTTGCCGGGAAGCGGGAGACGTCCTGAGCCTGAGGAATCACGCGGTCTGCCACCAGGTTCCATTCCAGCTCGAACACGATGGTACGGCCGTTCAGGTCCAGTTTACGCTCCAGCTCAGGGTGAACAACCCCAATAAAACCAATGCGTTTGCCGTCTAAATAGAGGGCAGCGCTCTGGCCTGGATGCAGGGCCGGAATGGCTTCTGCGCGGAATTCAATTTCAGATAATTTACCGGTCAGATCCAGAATCGCTTCCAGATCGCCCTTCATATCGTAGAAATCAACCGTGCCTTTTGCCAGGTCCCAGTGTTCTTCATAGCGGTTACCGCTGATGGCGCCAGCCAGCATGAGATCCTGACGGATGCCTAAATTTGCCTGATTATCCGGTACAAAGCGCAAACCGCTTTCGAAAATTCGCACGCGGTTTTGCTGGCGATTCTGGTTATAAACGATAGTGCCCAACAGGCCCGTCCACAGGGACAGACGCATCGCGGACATTTCGCTGGAGATTGGGCTTGGCAGGATCAGCGCTTCCTGACCCGGGTGGATCAGCTGCTGCAGTTTTGGATCAACAAAGCTGTAGGTGATCACTTCCTGGTAGCCTTTGTCGTTCAGCATGGTCTTCACACGCTTCAGGGACAGGTCGGCTTCACGGTGGGTGCCCATCACCAGACCGGCCTGGACAGGCTCGTCAGGGATGTTGTTGTAGCCATAAACACGGGCCACTTCTTCCACCAGATCTTCTTCAATTTCCATGTCGAAACGCCATGATGGCGCAACGGCTTTCCACTCGTCCTGGCCTTCGGTCACTTCACAGCCCAGACGCTTCAGGATATCGGTCACCTGCGCATCGGCAACATGGTGCCCAATCAGACGATCCAGCTTGCTGCGGCGCAGGGTGATGGTCGCACGCTTCGGCAGCGTCGCTTCGTTGGTGACGTCGATCACCGGGCCCGCTTCGCCGCCGCAGATGTCGATCAGCAGGCGGGTGGCACGTTCCATTGCTTTGTACTGCAGCGCCGGGTCAACGCCACGCTCGTAGCGATGAGACGCATCGGTGTGCAGACCGTGACGGCGTGCGCGACCGGTGATAGAGAGCGGGCTGAAGAACGCGCACTCCAGCAGCACGTTTTGGGTTTCGTCGTTGACGCCCGAATGTTCGCCACCGAAGATACCGCCCATTGCCAGCGCTTTGCTGTGGTCAGCAATCACCAGGGTGTCGGCGTTCAGTTTCGCTTCGCTGCCGTCCAGCAGAACCAGGGTTTCACCCTCTTTCGCCATGCGCACCACAATGCCGCCTTCGATACGATCTTTATCGAACGCGTGCATTGGCTGGCCCAGCTCCAGCAGAACGTAGTTGGTCACGTCGACCACGGCGTCGATAGAGCGGATACCGCAGCGGCGTAGCTTCTCTTTCATCCACAGCGGGGTTGGCGCCTTAACGTTGATGCCTTTCACCACGCGACCGAGGTAGCGCGGGCAAGCATCCGCAGCGTCAACCTGAATAGGCAGCACGTCACTGATGGTCGCTTCAACCGGCGCAATGTCCGGCGCGTTCAGTTCGGTCTGGTTCAGCACGGCAACGTCGCGCGCCACGCCGATGATCCCTAAGCAGTCGGCACGGTTTGGCGTGACGCTGATTTCGATGGTGTTGTCATCAAGCTTCAGGTACTCACGGATATCGGTGCCGATTGGCGCATCCAGCGGCAGCTCAATGATGCCGTTGTGATCGTCGGAAATACCCAGCTCGGAGAAGGAACACAGCATGCCTTCAGACGGCTCGCCGCGCAGCTTAGCCGCTTTGATTTTGAAATCGCCCGGCAGTACCGCACCGACGGTCGCCACGGCCACTTTCAGCCCCTGACGGCAGTTTGGCGCACCGCAGACGATATCCAGCAGACGGTCACCGCCTACGTTTACTTTTGTTACGCGCAGTTTGTCCGCGTTAGGATGCTGGCCGCACTCTACCACTTCGCCGACGACCACGCCGTTGAATGCGCCAGAAACCGGCTCAACGCCGTCCACTTCCAGACCAGCCATGGTGATCTGGTTAGAAAGCGCGTCGCTGTCCAGCGTGGTGTTTACCCACTCGCGTAACCACAGTTCACTGAATTTCATTGTTCTGTCCTGCCCTTATTTAAACTGTTTGAGGAAACGCAGATCGTTTTCGAAGAATGCACGTAAGTCGGTCACGCCGTAGCGCAGCATGGTCAGACGCTCCATGCCCATACCAAAGGCAAAGCCGGAGTAAACTTCCGGATCGATACCCACGTTGCGCAGTACGTTTGGATGCACCATGCCGCAGCCCAGCACTTCCAGCCATTTGCCGTTTTTGCCCATCACGTCAACTTCCGCAGACGGTTCGGTGAACGGGAAGTAGGACGGACGGAAACGAACCTGCAGATCTTCCTCAAAGAAGTTGTTCAGGAAATCGTGCAGCGTGCCCTTCAGGTTGGTGAAGCTGATGTTTTTATCAACAATCAGGCCTTCCATCTGGTGGAACATTGGGGTGTGGGTCTGATCGTAGTCGTTACGATAGACGCGGCCCGGCGCGATAATACGGATTGGCGGTGCCTGATCCTTCATGGTACGGATCTGAACGCCGGAGGTCTGGGTACGCAGCAGACGCGTCGCGTCGAACCAGAAAGTGTCGTGGTCAGCGCGTGCCGGATGATGGCCAGGAATGTTCAGAGCATCGAAGTTGTGGTAATCATCTTCGATTTCCGGGCCAGTCGCCACGGTAAAGCCGAGCTCACCGAAGAAACTTTCAATGCGATCGATGGTACGGGTAACCGGGTGCAGACCGCCGTTCTCGATGCGGCGACCCGGCAGAGAGACGTCGATCGTCTCTGCGGCCAGACGCGCATTCAGCACCGCGCTTTCCAGCTCGGCTTTGCGTGCGTTCAGCGCCTGCTGTACCTGCTCTTTGGCTTCGTTAATCACCGCCCCCGCTGCCGGGCGTTCTTCTGGCGGCAGCTCACGCAGGGTTGTCATTTGAAGGGTCAAGTGCCCTTTCTTCCCAAGATATTCGACGCGGACATTGTCTAACGCGGCAACATCTGAGGCCTGATTAATGGCGGCTGTTGCACTGGCAACCAGCTCTGCGAGATGTGACATGATTTTCCTCATTATGTCGGTGCAGACACCGATTTGGTGGAGTTATTCTCTCAAATTCAGGCACAAAAAAAGCCTCCATCGGGAGGCTTATCTGGCGCTGTTTTTCGTTTCATCTTTCACGCGCTAGCCTCCTGAAGTCAGGTGCTAAAGTAAAAGAAGAAGCGGAAAATAGCAGCATTCATGCTTGCGTTACCTTGTTGGGTAAAAACCGTTGAGACCTTATTGAAAAGCCTGCACGGGTAAATGTCAATCTTCTTACAGGGTTATATGAAAAGAGGGAGCCAGGCCCCCTCTCTCAACTGGCTTATGCCAGTGCTGCTTTCGCTTTTTCGACCAGAGCGGTGAACGCTACTTTGTCGAATACTGCGATGTCAGCCAGGATCTTACGGTCGATTTCAACAGAGGCTTTTTTCAGGCCGTTGATGAATTTGCTGTAAGAAATACCGTTCTGACGTGCTGCTGCGTTGATACGCGCAATCCACAGTTGACGGAACTGACGCTTACGCTGACGACGGTCACGGTAAGCGTACTGACCTGCTTTGATAACAGCCTGGAAGGCAACGCGGTATACGCGTGAACGCGCACCGTAGTAGCCTTTAGCTTGTTTCAAAATTTTCTTGTGACGTGCACGTGCAATTACACCACGTTTTACGCGAGCCATGTGTGCTCTCCTGTATCTATTCTAAGTTAAAAAAGTTAAACGAAACGACTTATGCGTACGGCAGGCACGCGATGACCAGGCCCAGATCGCCTTTAGAAACCATGGCTTTTGGACGCAGGTGACGTTTACGCTTGGTAGCTTTCTTAGTCAGAATGTGACGCAGGTTAGCGTGCTTGTGCTTAAAACCACCTTTACCGGTTTTTTTGAAGCGCTTAGCAGCACCGCGTACGGTCTTAATTTTTGGCATTTTAATAACTTCCACTTCGCATTGTTAAATAAACGAAACATAGGCGAACAAAACCTATGAAACCCGAAGGCTCCACAGATTTTGCTGCTTGAAGGCCTTACTGTTTCTTCTTAGGAGCGAGCACCATGATCATCTGGCGGCCTTCGATCTTCGTAGGGAAGGATTCGACTACTGCCAGTTCACTCAGATCGTCACGGACGCGGTTAAGCACTTCCATACCAATCTGTTGGTGGGCCATCTCACGACCGCGGAAACGCAGTGTGATCTTGGCCTTATCGCCATCTTCCAGAAAGCGAATCAGGCTGCGGAGTTTTACCTGATAATCGCCATCGTCGGTACCAGGACGGAATTTGATTTCCTTAACCTGGATAACTTTTTGCTTCTTCTTCTGTTCCTTAGAAGACTTACTCTTTTCATAAAGGAACTTGCCGTAGTCCATGATACGACAAACTGGCGGTTCGGCGTTAGGGCTGATTTCAACTAAATCTACTCCAGCTTCTTCAGCCTTTTCGATTGCTTCTCTCAGACTCACAATCCCCAGCTGCTCGCCTTCCAGACCTGTTAAGCGAACTTCCTGGGCGCGAATCTCGCCATTGATACGATTCGGACGTGCCGTTTGAACTCGTTTTCCGCCTTTAATACCTTATTCCTCCAGTTGTTGAAGACTGCGGCTGCGAATCTCTTGTTGCAGCTTCTCAATCACTTCACTTACGTCCAGGCTGCCCAGGTCTTTACCACGGCGGGTGCGAACGGCAACTTTGCCTGCTTCCACCTCTTTATCACCACAGACCAACATATACGGGACACGACGTAAAGTGTGCTCGCGGATTTTAAAGCCAATCTTCTCATTTCTCAAGTCTGCTTTTACGCGAATGCCCGCATTTTGTAGTTTCTGCGTCAATTCTTTAACGTAATCTGCCTGAGAATCGGTAATGTTCATCACCACCACCTGCACCGGCGCAAGCCAGGTTGGGAAGAAGCCGGCGAACTCTTCGGTCAGGATGCCGATGAAGCGCTCCAGAGAACCGAGAATGGCACGGTGAATCATTACCGGCACCTGACGCTCGTTGTCTTCGCCTACATAAGAGGCGCTTAAACGCTGCGGCAGGGAGAAGTCCAGCTGTACAGTACCGCACTGCCATGCGCGATCGAGGCAGTCATACAGGGTAAATTCAATTTTCGGACCGTAGAATGCGCCCTCGCCCAGCTGGTATTCGAACGGAATGCCGTTCTCTTCCAGCGCTACGGCGAGATCCGCTTCTGCGCGATCCCAGATCTCATCGCTACCGATACGTTTTTCCGGACGCGTTGAGAGTTTGACCACGATCTTCTCGAAGCCAAAGGTGCTGTACATATCGTAGACCATACGGATACAGGCGTTAACTTCGTCACGAACCTGATCTTCGGTACAGAAGATATGCGCATCATCCTGCGTAAAGCCACGCACGCGCATCAGACCGTGCAACGCACCTGATGGCTCGTTACGGTGGCAGCTCCCGAACTCCGCCATACGCAGCGGCAGGTCACGGTAGGATTTCAGACCCTGGTTGAAGATCTGAACGTGTCCCGGGCAGTTCATTGGCTTGATGCAGTATTCACGGTTCTCAGACGAGGTGGTGAACATCGCATCTTTGTAGTTGTCCCAGTGGCCGGTTTTTTCCCACAGCACACGGTCCATCATGAACGGGCCTTTCACTTCCTGATACTGGTACTCTTTCAGCTTGGAGCGTACGAAAGTTTCCAGTTCACGGAAGATGGTCCAGCCGTCGTTATGCCAGAACACCATACCCGGCGCTTCTTCCTGCATGTGGTACAGGTCAAGCTGCTTACCGATTTTACGGTGGTCACGCTTCGCCGCCTCTTCCAGGCGCAGCAGGTAGGCGTTCAGGGCTTTTTTATCGGCCCACGCGGTACCATAGATACGCTGCAACATCTTGTTGTTGCTGTCGCCACGCCAGTAGGCGCCGGCGATCTTCATCAGCTTAAAGTGATGACAGAAGCGCATGTTCGGCACGTGCGGTCCACGGCACATGTCGACGTATTCTTCGTGATGGTACAAGCCAGGCTTGTCATCATGCGAAATGTTTTCGTCAAGAATCGAGACTTTATAGCTCTCGCCACGCTTCACGAAGGTTTCACGCGCTTCGTGCCAGCTGACTTTCTTCTTGATGACGTCATAGTTTGTTTCGGCGAGCTCGTGCATACGTTTTTCGAGCGCGTCGATATCTTCCTGAGTCAGGGTGTGGTCAAGGTCAACGTCGTAGTAGAAACCATTATCGATAACCGGACCGATCGCCATTTTGGTGTTTGGCCACAGCTGTTTGATGGCATGGCCTAACAGGTGCGCGCAGGAGTGACGAATGATCTCCAGACCTTCTTCATCTTTTGCGGTAATGATCGCAAGCGTCGCATCGTTTTCGATCAGATCGGAGGCATCTACCAGCTCACCGTTAACGCGGCCGGCGATAGTCGCTTTCGCGAGACCAGGACCGATGTCCAGGGCAACATCCATTGGGCTAACAGCACGGTCGAAATGGCGTTGGCTGCCATCAGGAAGAGTAATTACAGGCATTTTATATCCTTATTTGCAGTGATGCCCCACACATAAGAGCATATACAAAGAAAATAATCGTGATTTGACAATAGATTACGACACCATCTGACCAACAATCGTCAAATTGGTTCGTCATCATTCACCTGCCGGAAAATCAGACAACGCCGGATATACGGCAAGCCTTGCAATGTTAACACTAACAAAAGGGAGATTGCACCCTCTGCTGGCAGATTGATGTGCTGGCACTTTCGCATGAATTTGCAGGTCGCATAATCCCGGTGCTCGCATTTCAAAGATGCTGGGCTAATCTTGAACAGGTCTTTAAACCCAAAGGTGCATACTATGAACGTATCCAGTAGAACGGTTGTGATTTTAAACATCCTTTCCGCCACAGGTTTATTGTTGATTCTCGCCGAACGATTCCACTGGTTCTGAGCCGAACCCTGCGCTGGCATAACCCAATCGTTCCTGAGTAGGGGCATATTTCGGCCCTGTTTGGTAGACTGTGGGTATCAACGAACAAGGATTAGGTTATGCCAACAAAACGATTTGCCGTAAAACACTGGAAAATGGTGCTGGTGCTGATCGCCATCTGCGGCGCAATGCTGTTACTCCGTTGGGCGGCAATGATTTGGGGTTAGGGGCGAATACTGCTCATCAGAAGGGACGTCACAAGACCAGACAGAATAAACGGGCCGACATGATCATCGGCCCGTCTTCATTACATTCTATAACCCAGTGAAACCGTGGTTCTGCGGTCGGTATGATCCGGTGCAGATTCGGGTGGTGAAGAGTTCCAGGTCACGTTGTAGGCGACTTTCAGACCAAAGTGTTCGTTAATGGCCACGTTCAGCGCCGTCTCAGAGTTCAGCGTCGTATCGTCGGCACCAAATACAGAAACACCCTGGGTAAATTTGGTGTTGTCAGTCATCTGCCAGGCATAGGTGCCGGAAGCGTAACCGAGCGGTTGGGTTTTGGTATCGCCATTGGTGTACTCGTCATAACGCACACCCGGACCGAATTCAAAACGGAGGCTGTGTACCGGACCGTTCAGGAACTGACGACCATAACCCGCGGTGAACACGTCACGCTGGCGATAACCATTGTAACGGTCGGTTAACCAGCTTGCCTGACCAAACAGGTAATCATAGTCGGTCATGTTGTAACGGCTACGTCCGCCAACCGCATATTTCTCGGAAGAACGTTCGTCATTAGCGGACGTATTGCTGGCATTACCCCACAGAGACCAGGCGGTGGTATTACCGTACCAGGTAAGCGTACTGTCCGCCGTCAGAGAAGAGCTTTTCGTGTTACCGGATTGTGCCAGGTACCCAGCGTTCAGGTTACCTTCAAACGGTTTTTTCGCGGTGGAGGGATCGTCCATGACAGTAAAAACGGAATCATCGGCGGTCGCGTTCATAGCCGCAAACACGCCACCCGCCAGCATCAGTGCAGCGGGAACTGTCTTTAAAAGCTTCATTTTATTAAGGAGTCCGTACAACAAAAAAAGAGACCACACGGTCCCGGAATCTTTCTTGAGGATCAATGACAAGGCGTCCAGAGAAAGGTAACAAATTATAAAAAGCCGCAAATAACATAGCAATGTTTTCTTATTTCATTTTTTGAATAAGAACGATCCCAAAAAGCGTTTTATTTTATATATCTCCGGCCTTACTTTTATTCAGTATTCATATTTAAAATCATACTGTTATTTACGTTGCCTTCCTGACAAATGGTGCCAGACTAAAAGGAACCCATGCTAAAAGGAGGTAATGATGGTTTCTATCTACACCCTGACGCTCTCCCCTTCCCTTGATTCCGCCACTCTGACGCCGCAGATTTACCCGGAAGGTAAATTGCGCTGTAGCGCCCCGGTCTTTGAGCCCGGCGGTGGCGGTATCAACGTGGCGCGCGCCATTACCCATCTCGGCGGCAAGGCCACGGCCATTTTTCCCGCAGGCGGTGCCACCGGCGAACACCTGGTCTCTCTGCTGGCAGATGAACAAGTTGCCGTAGAAACCGTCGAGGCGAAAGACTGGACGCGGCAAAACCTGCATGTCCACGTTGAATCCAGCGGCGAGCAGTACCGGTTTGTCATGCCGGGTGCGAAACTCACCGATGACGAGTTTCGTCAGCTTGAAGAGAAAGTACTGACCATTGAAAGCGGCGCGCTGCTGGTGGTAAGCGGCAGCCTGCCACCCGGCGTCAGCACGGAAAAATTAACCGCGCTTATTCAGGCGGCGCAGCAACGCGGTATCCGCTGCATCGTTGACAGCAGCGGCGAGGCCCTGCAGGCGGCCTTAGTGCCGGGCAATCTTGAACTGGTCAAACCCAACCAGAAAGAGCTAAGCGCGCTGGTCAACCGCGACTTGACGCAGCCTGACGATGTGCGCACCGCCGCGCAGGAGCTGGTGCGCAGCGGCAAAGCGCGGCGCGTGGTGGTTTCCCTTGGTCCGCAGGGGGCACTGGCCGTCGATGAAACGTCGTCCGTTCAGGTTGTTCCTCCGCCAATGAAGAGCCAGAGCACGGTTGGCGCGGGTGACAGCATGGTAGGCGCGATGACGCTTAAGCTGGCGCAGGGCGCGTCACTGCAGGAGATGACGCGCTACGGCGTGGCGGCGGGTAGCGCCGCTACCATCAACCAGGGCACGCGTCTCTGTTCGCTGGCCGATACGCAAAAAATTGTCGATTATCTGTCCCGAAATTAACCCCTGTTCCCCTTCATCCTTATGGAGGGGAATGTCATCACCGAGTCGCCAAACGCAAACTATCGACTATGCTAAGAAAACTTCCATGATAACAATGAGGTGAATTATGAGCAGTGGTGACATCACCCGCTACGTCGTAACCGTCAACCTTCATGAAGCATCGCTGACCGAGCTGAATGAGCTCAACAACGCCTTCACCCGGGCTAATTTTCTCCTCACGCTCACGGATGACGAGGGCAATATTCATGATTTAGGCACCCTGGCATTTGGTCTGATAGGTGCCCTGAATAAAGAAGAGGTTCATGCGCTGGCCGCCAGTCTGGTGGAAAGTGTGACCGACAAGCCAGCCGAAATTGACGTCGACACCTGGGAAAGCTGGCAGAAAAAAGAACAATAAGTGCCCTGTATGAAATTAAACCGCTCAGGTGTGCGTTAGTTCGTATTTTTTTACCGCAATAATGCGCTAACTTTATGATCTGGCAGACAACATGGGAGAGTCAACATGTGGCAGGCTATCAGTCATCTTTTAAGTGAGCAGCTGGGTGAAGGTGAAATTGAACTGCGTAACGAACTGCCAGGCGGAGAGATCCACGCCGCGTGGCATTTACGCTACGCAGGGCGCGATCTCTTCGTAAAATGCGATGAACGTGAGCTGTTGCCGATATTTACCGCCGAAGCCGATCAGCTTGAACTGTTGTCGCGCAGTAAAACGGTGACGGTCCCGCAGGTGCTGGCCGTCGGTAGCGACCGCGATTACAGTTTTCTGGTCATGGAATATCTCCCCGCCCGTCCGCTGGATGCCCATAACGCTTTCATTCTTGGCCAGCAGCTAGCACGCCTCCATCAGTGGAGCGACCAGCCGCAGTTTGGTCTCGATTTTGACAATGACCTCTCCACCACGCCACAGCCCAATGCCTGGCAGCGACGCTGGTCGACGTTTTTTGCCGAGCAGCGCATTGGCTGGCAGCTTGAGCTTGCCGCCGAGAAAGGGCTGGAATTTGGCAATATAGACGCCATCGTCGAGCACGTGCAGCAGCGTCTGGCCTCCCACCAGCCGCAGGCGTCTCTGCTCCACGGTGATTTGTGGTCCGATAACTGCGCGCTGGGGCCCAACGGCCCCTATATCTTCGACCCGGCCTGCTACTGGGGTGACCGAGAGTGTGACCTTGCCATGCTGCCGCTGCACCCTGAACAACCGCCGCAGATATATGACGGTTATCAGTCGGTTTCTCCCCTGCCGCCCGGCTTCCTCGACCGTCAACCGGTGTACCAGCTTTATACGCTGATGAACCGCGCCATACTTTTTGGTGGGGAACACCTGGTTAACGCACAGCGTGCGCTTGAGCGCATGCTTGCCGCCTGAGACGCGAACGGGTGGCCTTGCCGCCACCCGTATCGGTTACAGAAAACCGAGCAGTGAGAAGAAGAAGTATCCTGCCACAATGATAATCACGGGAAGGATATAGAGCGGGAAGATTTGCAGGAAAATAGTGTGACGCGGCACAACAATGCGGGATTCAATCTGCTCCCGGCTCATGCCTTCCAGGCCTTTGGCCTGCTCCAGAATGAGCTGGTCCTCAACACCCTCGCGTAAAAAGCGCGTCTGACGGCTCATTCGCGCGCCAGAGGCCTGCAGCGCCAGCGCAACAAAGATCAGGGCGTATATCACCCAAAAGCCGATATTCAGCTGATGGTGAAAATCCGGGGTGGGTGAGTTAAACCAGAAGACATTCAAGAATGGCGTATTAAAACGCATCATCTCAATCATCACATGCGCAAAATCAAGCATAACCGCATTGATACCCGGCTGTTTTTCGCTGTGATCGTACATAAATTTGAGTACAGAAATCAGCGTAGAAATGACGGCAGGAATAAAAATCACCCAGCCAGCAATACGTTTTAAGACCGCAATGCGTCCAGCTTGTTGATACGTCATCAGTTCCTCTTCATAAAGACGCGTTATTTGTGCATAAGTCTACCTGCTGGTCATCAATTTCGCCCGCTCTTTAAAAGCAATATGCTAAATTGCAGAGTGTGCTTAGCACTTATCGTCTGTCGAACACCCTGGATAAGGAGACGTTGTGATGTCGACACCGCGCCAAATTCTTGCCGCAATTTTTGACATGGATGGATTACTGATCGATTCCGAACCGTTGTGGGATCGCGCTGAACTGGACGTCATGGCCAGCCTGGGCGTGGATATCAGCCGCCGTAATGAACTTCCCGATACGCTGGGCCTGCGCATCGATATGGTGGTTGACCTGTGGTATGCCCAACAGCCGTGGGCTGGACCAGGTCGTGATGAAGTGACCGCGCGCATTATCAGCCGCGCCATTTCGCTGGTAGAAGAGAGCAAGCCGCTGCTGCCCGGCGTACGTGAGGCGGTCGCGCTGTGTAAAGCCCAGGGGCTGAAGGTCGGCCTGGCCTCGGCGTCACCGCTGCATATGCTGGAAAAAGTGCTCGTCATGTTTGAACTGCGCGACAGTTTCGACGCGCTTGCCTCCGCTGAGAAATTGCCTTACAGCAAGCCGCACCCGCAGGTCTATCTGGACTGTGCCGCTAAGCTCGGCCTGGATCCCCTCAACTGCGTTGCGCTGGAAGATTCCGTTAACGGCATGGTGGCCTCTAAAGCCGCGCGGATGCGCTCCATTGTGGTGCCTGCGGAAGAAGGCCGCCACGATCCCCGGTTCGCGCTTGCCGATGTGAAGCTACATTCACTGGCAGAACTGACGGCGCGCCATCTGCAGGGCGGTTAACGCCCTCCTCCGGTTTGTGACAAACAGTTACACCGTCACCTCTTCCGCCTACTGTATAAAAACCCTATACTGTATGAATTGACAGTTTTGTGGGTTTTATCATGACGGCGGAAGGCCACCTGCTTTTTTCTATCGCGTGCGCAGTATTTGCCAAAAACGCTGAACTCACCCCCGTGCTGGCACAGGGGGACTGGTGGCATATCGTCCCTTCCGCCGTATTGACCTGTCTGCTGCCTGACATCGACCACCCCAAGTCGTTCCTCGGACAGCGCCTGAAGTGGGTATCGAAACCCATCGCCCGCGCGTTCGGCCACCGGGGGTTTACGCACAGCCTGCTGGCCGTGTTTGGCCTGCTGACGCTTTTCTATTTAAAAGTGCCCGAAAGCTGGATCGTCCCCGGTGATGCCATTCAGGGGATGGTGCTGGGATATTTAAGCCATATTCTGGCCGATATGCTGACGCCCGCGGGCGTACCGCTGCTGTGGCCCTGCCGCTGGCGCTTCCGTTTTCCCATTCTCGCACCGCAGAAAGGGAACCAGCTGGAGCGCGTCTTGTGCATGGCGCTGTTTGCTTACGCCGTCTGGATGCCGCAAACGTTGCCCGAAAACAGTGCAGTCCGCTGGTCTTCCCAGATGATTAATTCGCTGCAATTTCAGTTCAATCGCTTTATTCATCACCAGATTGAACAGTAAACCAACAAAATTATCCCATTTGTCATAATCCATTCCATTTGGATATAAGCGCTACATCACACTTCTGCTAACCTTCCGCCAACAGGATCGGTAAAAACCGACCCGATAATAAATCAGGAGAACGGGGATGAATTTTCCACTCATCGCGAACGTCGTTGTGTTCGCTGTATTGCTATTGCTTCTCGCGCAGGCGCGCCACAAACAGTGGAGCCTGGCGAAAAAGGTGCTGGTTGGTCTGGCCATGGGTGTCGTATTTGGTCTGGCATTACAGGCAATTTATGGCTCCGATAATCCAGTTCTGAAAGATTCCATTCAGTGGTTCAACATTGTCGGTAACGGCTATGTCCAGCTGCTGCAGATGATCGTTATGCCGCTGGTCTTCGCCTCTATTCTGAGCGCCGTTGCCCGCCTGCACAACGCGACCCAGTTGGGAAAAATCAGTTTCCTGACCATCGGCACGCTGCTGTTCACCACGCTGATTGCCGCGCTGGTGGGTGTGCTGGTCACTAACCTGTTTGGTCTGACTGCAGAGGGTCTGGTTCAGGGTACCGCTGAAACGGCGCGTCTGACCGCGATTCAGACCAACTACGTTGGGAAAGTGGCTGACCTGACCGTGCCGCAGATGGTGCTCTCCTTCATTCCGAAGAACCCGTTTGCTGACCTGACCGGTGCGAGCCCAACCTCGATCATCAGCGTGGTTATTTTCGCCGCGTTCCTGGGCGTAGCGGCGCTGAAGTTGCTGAAAGACGATGCGCCAAAAGGCGAACGCGTGCTGACCGCAATTGACACCCTGCAAAGCTGGGTGATGAAGCTGGTCCGTCTGGTCATGCAGCTCACCCCTTACGGCGTGCTGGCGCTGATGACCAAAGTGGTTGCCGGCTCTAACCTGCAGGACATCATTAAGCTGGGCAGCTTCGTTGTCGCCTCTTACCTGGGCCTGGGCATTATGTTCGTGGTGCACGGCATCCTGCTGGGCGTGAACGGCGTCAGCCCGCTGAAGTACTTCCGTAAGGTCTGGCCGGTACTGACCTTTGCCTTCACCAGCCGTTCCAGCGCCGCGTCTATCCCGCTGAACGTTGAAGCGCAAACCCGTCGTCTGGGCGTGCCTGAATCTATCGCCAGCTTCTCTGCCTCCTTTGGTGCCACCATTGGTCAGAACGGCTGTGCGGGTCTGTACCCGGCGATGCTGGCGGTAATGGTTGCTCCTACAGTCGGCATCAACCCGCTGGATCCGGTCTGGATCGCCACGCTGGTCGGGATTGTCACCGTAAGCTCCGCAGGCGTTGCGGGTGTTGGCGGCGGCGCAACCTTCGCCGCGCTGATTGTGCTGCCTGCGCTGGGTCTGCCCGTGACGCTGGTCGCCCTGCTGATCTCCGTTGAGCCGCTGATCGACATGGGTCGTACCGCGCTGAATGTGAGCGGCTCCATGACCGCCGGTACGCTGACCAGCCAGTGGCTGAAGCAGACCGACAAAGCGATTCTGGAAAGTGAAGACGACGCCGAGCTGGCGCACCGCTAAACACGTTAGAAATAAAAAAACCGCCTGATGGCGGTTTTTTTATGGCTGTTATTCTTCAACCTCTTCATCCTGGCGGATCTGCATCGCCCACCGCTGTGCGGACTCCGGCACCGTAAAGGTGGGAGAGCGACGGAAATGCTCGCCGACCAGCACAAAGGCCACGTATTTCCCCCGTAACTGCCACACATCGCGAAAGCCCTCCACTTTCAGGGCATGGTCTGGCGGCGCGGGCTCAACGCGGGGCACATAGCTAATAACCTGGCGGTTTTGTTGACGAAGAGGTTTCATAAGCAACGGATTCACTAAAGCAAATTCTTGAAGCAGGAAAATTCTATGATAGCCGATCCTGCTGCCTTCCGTCGCGCTCCGAGTGGGTGAGATGGCTCCTTTCGCTAATCACGGCATATGAAAACTCTTAGTTCGCGAACCATGTCGCGACATTGTTCTATCCTTAATAGGGTTTTTAGCAATGGATAAAGGAGAAGCGTGCAATGTCGAACAAAGATAAAACACATCAATCACCCATTCATGGCACTGAAGAATCTCAACCGGGTATGGACTCTCTCGCTCCCGCTGACGGCTCTCACCGCCCCTCCCCTGGCCCCTCCGCACCGGGCGAACAGCCTACCGCACCGGGAAGCATGAAATCGCCGGACACGGGAAACGAGAAGCTGAAATCTCTTGAACCACACCGAAAAGGCGGTGAAGGTTTCGCGCTCACGACCAATCAGGGCGTACGCATTGCTGACGATCAAAACTCCCTTCGCGCAGGCGCGCGCGGGCCAACCCTGCTGGAAGACTTTATCCTGCGGGAAAAAATCACCCATTTTGACCACGAGCGGATACCAGAACGCATCGTCCACGCGCGCGGTTCCGCTGCGCACGGCTACTTTCAGCCCTACAAGAGCCTGAAAGCGATCACCAAAGCGGATTTCCTCTCCGACCCGGATAAAATCACCCCGGTCTTTGTGCGTTTCTCCACCGTGCAGGGTGGCGCGGGGTCGGCAGATACCGTCCGGGATATCCGCGGCTTTGCCACCAAGTTTTATACCGAAGAGGGTATTTTCGATCTGGTCGGCAATAACACGCCGGTGTTTTTCATTCAGGATGCGCATAAATTTCCTGACTTTGTCCATGCGGTAAAACCGGAGCCCCACTGGGCCATACCGCAGGGACAAAGTGCGCACGACACCTTCTGGGACTATGTTTCCCTGCAGCCTGAAACCTTACACAACGTGATGTGGGCGATGTCAGACCGCGGGATTCCGCGCAGCTACCGCACCATGGAAGGGTTTGGCATCCATACCTTCCGTTTGATCAATGCCGAGGGGAAAGCCACGTTTGTCCGCTTCCACTGGAAGCCTGTCGCGGGTAAAGCCTCGCTGGTGTGGGACGAGGCGCAGAAGCTGACCGGGCGCGATCCGGACTTCCATCGCCGCGAGCTGTGGGAATCCATTGAAGCGGGCGACTTCCCGGAATACGAACTTGGCCTGCAGCTCATACCGGAAGAGGACGAATTTAAGTTCGATTTCGACCTTCTGGACCCGACGAAGCTGATCCCGGAAGAGCTGGTGCCGGTGCAGCTGGTGGGTAAAATGGTGCTTAACCGTAACCCGGATAACTTCTTTGCCGAAAACGAGCAGGCCGCGTTCCACCCGGGGCATATCGTGCCGGGGCTGGACTTCACCAACGATCCGCTCCTGCAGGGACGCCTGTTCTCCTATACCGATACGCAGATTAGCCGACTCGGCGGGCCGAACTTCCACGAAATTCCGATTAACCGCCCAACCTGCCCGTATCACAACTTCCAGCGCGACGGGATGCACCGTCAGGATATTGATACCAACCCGGCAAACTATGAGCCGAACTCCATCAACGATAACTGGCCGCGTGAAACACCTCCCGGACCGAAACGCGGTGGATTCGAATCGTATCAGGAGCGCATCGATGGCAATAAAATTCGCGAGCGCAGCCCCTCGTTCGGTGAGTATTACGCCCACCCTCGCCTGTTCTGGAACAGCCAGACGCCGATTGAGCAACAGCACATCATCGGCGGCTTCAGCTTCGAGCTGAGTAAAGTGGTGCGCACCTACATCCGCGAGCGCGTGGTCGATCAGCTGGCGCATATTGATATTCAGCTTGCCCAGAGCGTCGCGGATAACCTGGGCATTACGCTGACCGATGAGCAACGTAACCTTGCTCCGCCGAAAGAGGTTAACGGCGTGAAGAAAGATCCGTCGCTGAGCCTGTATGCAGTGCCGGGCGGCTCGATTAAAGGCCGCGTGGTCGCCATTCTGCTGAACGACAAAACCCGCGCCAGCGACGTGCTGGGGATTATGCAGGCGCTGAAAACCCAGGGCGTGCATGCCAAACTGCTCTATTCCCGCATGGGTGAAGTGACGGCCAACGATGGTTCTGTGCTGCCGGTCGCGGCGACCTTTGCCGGTGCGCCATCACTGACCGTCGATGCGGTGATCGTGCCGTGCGGGGATATTGCCAGCCTGCTGACCAACGGCGACGCCGTCTATTATCTGCTGGAAGCCTATAAGCACCTGAAGCCGATCGCGCTGTCCGGCGACGCGCGGCAGTTCAAAGCGCAGCTGAAGGTGGCCGATCAGGGTGAGGACGGGATTGTCGAGGGAGATAACGTTGACGATGCCTTTATGACGAAGCTGTTTGATTTGCTCGCCGCGCACCGTGTCTGGTCGCGAAGCAGCAAGATCGATCAGATTCCGGCGTAAAAAAAGCCGGGTGGCGCTCGCGCTTACCCGGCCTACATTCGATTGGTTTTGTAGGCCCGGTAAGGCGAAGCCGCCACCGGGCTTTATTTCAAAGATCCCCGAACGTCCCCAACCGATACCCGCGCTCGGCAATCGCGAATTTCAACGACGGCGACGTCAGCACATCCAGCTCCGCCAGACGCGGCCAGCAGTAGGCGCTTTTACGCACGGTGTTATCGACAAAGGCAGGATGTGCCATGACCTCCAGCGAACGTTCACACCGCGCGGCGGAATCATCCAGCACCTTCAGGAACAGCGCGTCGTCGATCTCGTCGCCGTAAAACGCGCTGCTGAACCCCTCAGTGGTGGTGACAGCACAGTCCGGCAATCCGTGCACCTCGCGATCCACGCGCATCGCCACGCCTTTGCGCTGTGCAAACCCGGCAACAAGCGGGAAAATCGCCGGGATCATATGCACGTGGTGATGGCTGTCGATGTGCGTCGGCGTCTGACCAAACACATCAACGAAGCGGTTGAACTGACACTCCAGCTCGCGGGCAATCTCTTCGAGCGGCAGAGCACCCTGCTCCGCCAGTTCCCAAATCCATTTACCCAGCTGGCCATCGCGCGTCAGGCCCGGCATTGGCGAAAGCGGCATCCCGAGCGTCAGCACAAAATGCATGCCTACGCCCAGCTCCGGCACCTCGCGGCTCAGCTGCGCCGCGTGTTCAACCGCCTCACCATTAACCAGCGCCGTTGTAGAGGTCACAACCCCCCGGCGACAGGCTTCAATAATGCCGTAGTTCTGACCTTTCGAGAGGCCAAAATCATCAGCATTAACGATCAGCAGGTTTTCCATTGTGCGTCCTCTTATTGCTGTTTGAACTTCAGCTTCTCGATCGTGGCGGCAAAGTTCGGCAACCATTTTTCATGCGCCAGGATCATCTCGCTGGCCAGTTGCTCCGCGTCGCGGTCAGAATGCACCAGCGGGCTGAGGTTCAGGGCCAGCAGCACGTCATTGAGCTCACCGCTCAGCGCCGCGTTGCTTGCCGCCACTTCAAAGCCTTTGATGGTGTGGATCAGCCCCATGACCTTGTCATCGAAGTGGGTGATACGAGGATGCGGTTTAGCCCCCTCGCGTCCCAGGATGCAGGTCATTTCGACGGCCCAGTCAGCCGGAATATTGTCGACATGGCCGTGGTGCGGCACGTTGACATAGTGCTCCGCCTGCTTGTCGTTGTAGATGGCGTTGATCACTTCACACGCCGCATCGGAGTAGTAGGCCCCGCCGCGCTGCTCCAGCTCTTTCGGTTTGACGTTCAGGTTCGGGTCTTTATACAAATCGAACAGCTGCTTCTCAACCTTCTGAACGATCTGCGCACGCGCGCCGCCCTTATAATACTCGCCCATTTCGATGGCCAGCATCTCTTTCTGCTTGAAGTAGTAAAGCAGGTACGAGCAAGGCAGCAGATTCAGCGAGCGGATCAGCCCTTCGCTGAACGGCAGGTCAAAGATGTTTTTCACCGATGCCGCCGTCAGACGACCGGAGGCTACGCCGTCGAGGAGCTCGGCAAAGCGCGATTTTCCGTTCACGATGACATCTTTAATAAATACCATGTGGTTCAGGCCGAACAGATCGATGGAGAGATCGTCGCTGTCGGTCAGCGCCAGCACGTCGCGGATAAACATCTTCATGCCGATCGGAATGTTGCAGACGCCGATAAAACGTTTGAAGCCGGTATGACGATAGACCGCTTCAGTGACCATGCCGGCCGGGTTGGTGAAGTTAATGACCCACGCGTTCGGGCAGATCTCCTGTACGTCTTTGACGATGTCGAAAATGACCGGGATAGTACGCAGGCCTTTAAACAGGCCGCCCGCGCCGTTAGTCTCCTGCCCCAGATACCCGTGGCTCAGCGGAATACGCTCGTCCAGCTCACGTGCCTTCAGCTGGCCGACGCGCAGCTGGGTGGTGACGAAATCCGCATCTTTCAGCGCCAGACGACGATCGAGGGTTTTATGCACGGTCAGAGGCACGCCCGCTTTTTCCACCATGCGCTTGCACAGGTCGAAAATAATATTCAGCTTCTCCTGACCTTCCTCAACGTCCACCAGCCATAATTCGCTGACCGGTAATTCATGATAACGTTTCAGGAAACCTTCAAGTAATTCCGGGGTGTAGCTGCTGCCGCCACCAATGGTTACGACTTTTAATTTCTTCTGCATAATATCTCCCTTAGCGTATCAGGTTAATCGCCTGCAAGGTATAGCGTGCTCTTCCCGCTATTTGGGCAAGCCATTAAAGCAATATTCGTGGCGGGTAATCCGCCGAAAGTTAATTAATTACCGTCAAATTTTTCCGGTAACTGTTCGGTGTGAATGACGTCAATTTCTTAAAGGTTTTAATAAACAGGCTGGGACTGCTGTATCCTGACTCGTAAGCAATATCGGTGACAGAATAGTTGGTAATTTCCAGCTGTTTTTTAGCAAAATTAATGCGGATTTCATTAATAATTTGCACGGGCGTTTTACGATAATAACGCTGCGTCGCACGGGTCAGATATTCCTGGGATTTGCCCGACAGGGAGACCATATTTTCCAGCGCATTTTCGCTGAACTGGCCTTTGTCGTGCATCAGCTCAACGGTGCTGCGTAGCCATTGCGGAATATCATCCGTCACCTGCTGCTCTTCACGATGATGACGCAGCCGGTTCATCACGTAGAAGGTCACCGTTTCAATAAACTCATCAAATTCATTGTCGCGGAAGTTAAGCGAGGCGATCACCGTTTCAATCCAGGTCATGAACTCGTTTTTGACCCGATAGACCTGAGAGGCCACAAAGCAGAACGGCACCAGCGGCAGATAGTGCTTCTCGAAGAAACGTCTGCTGACGCCCACATTCAGAATGCGGGTGGCACCAAATTCGTAAAAGCTCTGGTGATAAGACCCCATCGGCAGGAAGACGAAATCCCCTCGTTCAAGCAGGACGCGCTTACCGTTGATCTCCTGATAGTAGCGACCGGTCAGAACAATCGTGAACTCGTAGTAGTCATGCTGATGCAGACCACTGGCGCTCTCCGTCTTGTTGTAGATAACCACGTGAAAATTTTTGCCATTAAACAGCTGCTGTTCAAGTGCGGTTTTAATTTCCATCGTGCTGACCTCCTGCTACTCAGTCTGACTTACTGCATCTTCTCGTGAAGCTCAATGAGCTCCGCCACCAGCTCACGTGCCAGCATCGAGGTCATCAGGTGATCCTGCGCGTGAACCAGCACCAGGCTGACCTTCATCTTCCCTTCGCCCTGATCGCTTTCAATCAGCTTTGTCTGCACCAGGTGCGCTTCGTTCAGCGCCGTGCGGGACTGTTCCATCATGGTTTTTGCCGCGGCGAAATCCCCCTGCTTGGCCTGCTTCAGTGCGGCATAGGCCAGGCTGCGGGCCTGCCCAGAGTTGATGATAAGCCCCATCACCACTTCTTCCAGATCGTTCTCGGCGGCGTCGTCTGCGACAATACTATCCAAATCTAACATCTTTAAGCTCCTTGTGGCTGGCGCGGGTTTCCCCGCGCCGTCAATCTTAGAATTTCAGTGAGAGGGCAATATCCTCTTCGCTCTCTTCTTCATCAATGATGGTGGCGGCTTTGTTCGCAATCGCCACGAATGGCATGTACAGCAGGGTGGCAATCCCGAGGTTGAATATCGCCAGCAGGAAGGCCGCGACGCTGCCGTTGGTGTTGAAGAAGGCGCCCAGACCCGCCGGCATGGTCCACGGTGCAATGTTGGTAACCGGTGGAATGATGCCCATGTAGTACGCCGTCAGGGTGATAGCGGCCAGCAGCGGCTGAATCAGGATGAACGGAATGAACATGACCGGGTTCATGATGATTGGCAGACCGAACAGGATCGGTTCGTTAATCTGGAAGATGCCTGATGGCAGCGCCAGCTTCGCGACCTGACGGTAATCAGCACGACGAGAGACAATAAAGACCGCGATGATCAGACCCAAGGTCGCCCCGGTACCGCCCAGGAAGATATAGGAGTCAAGCATCGGCTTCGCCCACACATGGAAGGTTTTACCCGCTGCCAGCGCCGCGTCAACGGAGCCGTACTGCTGATAAAGTGCAACGTTTTCCAGTGCCCATGGGGTCATAATTCCGCTGTCCAGCGCAGCCAGTGCCAGTGAACCATGCACGCCAAAGAACCACAGCAGAGAGGTGAAAATCACATACGCCCAACCGACCACGCCACCCATCGACGCCAGCGGCGTAGAGATAGAGTCCATGATGATCTGGTGGAAGTTTGTGCCCCAGTGAGAGAGCGCCCAGGCAATAATCCCCATGATGGAGAGAATAATGAAGCCTGGAATCAACGCGGAAAATGAACGGGATACAGAAGCCGGTACGCTATCCGGCAGGCGAATCACCCAGTTTCGACGGATGATAAAGGTGAACATCTCTGCCACCACCAGGCCGATAACAATACCGGAGATGATGTTAGCCCCACCCAGCCAGTTGGCGCCAACGGCATAGGCTTCACCCACGCTGTAAGGCGTGACGGTCATAAAGGCGGCGACGGATAATAACCCGGCGGCCAGCGGATCGACTTTACGCTCTTCTGCCAGCGCCATCCCAATAAAGAAAGGCGCCATCAGCGACATAATTCCCAACGTACCGTTATAGACGTTGCCGCCGATGGCTTTAAAACCATTAAGGGTTTCAATAGTGGAAGCGTCTAACCGAATTCCTAATGAATAAAAGAAGGAACCTTCACCAAAGCTCAGAAAAACGTTGTTAATTAAAACGAACATGGCCCCGGCCAGCGTCAACGGCATTAATTTAATAAAGCCGTTTTTGATGGCATTAACGTGAGGCTGCTTTCCTATTTTAACAGCAAAAGGAAGGAGTACCTTTTCAAGTGAAGCGATGACTTTACTCATAGGAAAATACCCTTAAATGCCGTAACGCATGTTACGGCGTATTGTGTGTGAAATAACTCTTTGACGGGAAAAATAAAAATTAATTAGCAGCTTTTTTAATGGCTGCCACAGCAGCTTTAAGAACACCTAAACCATCAATCTTGCCGTACAGCCCCGAGTCGATCACTTCGACCGGTTTATTAGGTAACAGTCGTTGAATTTCGGGCAACATATAAGCAATTTGCGGTCCCAGTAAAACAACATCGGCTGTCTTACCTTTTTCGCCCGCCAGCGTCTCGGGGAACGCTTCGATCACCACAGGGACTTCATACTTTTCAGCCTGCGCACGCATCTTTGAGACCAGAAGCGAGGTTGACATGCCCGCTGAGCAGAACAGGTAGATATGTTTCTTTTCCATCGTGATTTCCCTCTTGTATGACTACCTGCCATCGCGCTATCACTCGACTCGCTGTCCCGGCAGACAGGTAGTTTGCGTACTGTTGTTTATCGTTGGAGTGAGTATACGCAATGGTACAGACAGGGGATAATTCTGGATAGACTAGAATTGTCTCTCATTGACCTGGCTTGTTGACTACCCTCACATTTCGGGCAAATAATTCGCGAAAAGAAATAAGATTTTCTGATGCATAAAAAAACCGGCCCCGGGGCCGGTTTGTTAACATCCTCAGGCAAGCAGGGTGACTACGCCTTAGGTGCCTGCGGATCGGTGTCGTATTCAGCACAGGTCTGATAGCCGGAGTTGATCACATGACCGGTATCATCCAGGGCGACAAAGTAGGTTTCTGCCTTACCATCACGTTGACCCAGGATATAGGTCTGGCAGGTCCCTTTCGCATGAATCATGGTGACTTCAGAAGAAGGTTTACCGGCAATCGCAGCCACCTGCGAACGGGTCATCCCCTTTTTAACGTCTTTTACTACGGGCTGCGTAAACTGATCCTTGGTGCGATCGTAAGCCGTACACCCTGCCAGCATAGTCAGTACCGCCGCTGCGCTAAGAATTCCTGCTACGTTCTTGTTCATATTCCGTCCTCTTGTTTATCAGCGTGTTATCTAAGCATGGGATAAAAAGTACTATTGTTCAACTTTGTGCGTTACGCCAGACGAATTTCGGAAAATTCTAATAAAACAACGATAAGCTGCTAAATCGGCGCAAATTAGCGCACTCGAAACTGTGATCCTTGTCGTTTCTCGCCCAAAGGGTTAGTTTTAACAGTTAACACATTCTGTTTATGGAGAGCGTGATGACTCTGCAACAAGAGATTATCCAGGCGCTGGGCGCGAAGCCTGCGGTAGATGCACATGAAGAGATCCGCCGCAGCGTGGATTTTTTAAAAGCGTATTTAAAGAAGAACTCTTTCCTGAAATCTCTGGTGCTGGGCATCAGCGGCGGCCAGGATTCAACGCTGACCGGCAAGCTCTGCCAGATGGCCATTTCAGAGCTCCGCGAAGAGACGGGCGATGAGACGCTGCAGTTTATCGCTGTGCGCCTTCCTTACGGCGTACAGGCAGACGAGCAGGATTGCCAGGACGCCATTGCCTTCATTCAGCCTGACCGCGTGCTGACCGTGAATATTAAAGGCTCGGTGCTGGCAAGCGAGCAGGCGTTACGCGAAGCGGGCATTGAGCTGAGCGATTTCGTTCGCGGCAATGAAAAGGCACGCGAGCGCATGAAAGCGCAGTACAGCATCGCCGGGATGACCAAAGGCGTCGTGGTCGGCACCGACCATGCGGCCGAAGCGATCACCGGCTTCTTCACCAAATATGGCGACGGCGGCACCGACATTAACCCGATCTTCCGCCTGAACAAACGTCAGGGCAAGCAGCTGCTTGCCGCGCTGGGCTGCCCTGAGCATCTGTATAAGAAAGCGCCGACAGCTGACCTTGAAGACGATCGCCCTTCCCTGCCGGATGAAGCGGCCCTTGGCGTCACCTACGACAACATTGACGATTATCTGGAAGGCAAAAAGCTGGATGAAGGCACCGCGAAGATCATCGAAGGCTGGTATCTGAAAACCGAGCACAAGCGTCGCCCACCGATTACGGTGTTTGACGACTTCTGGAAATAAATGCAAAACGGTAACCCCGTTTTGTAGGCCGGGTAAGGCATCGCCGCCACCCGGCTCTTTTTTAACCACCACACTCCTGCTACACTGTATACCTGAACAGTATATGGAGCAGTATGTGAGCAGGCGTCAATCCGCCCCGCGTCTTGAGTTTGAAGCGGCGGCTATCTACGAATATCCCGAGCACCTTCGCCCCTGGCTTGAAGCACTGCCTAAACAGCCGGGCGTGTACATCTTTCACGGCGAAAGCGACACCCTGCCGCTCTACATCGGCAAGAGCGTTAACATTCGCAGTCGGGTATTATCCCATCTGCGTACGCCGGACGAGGCCGCCATGCTGCGCCAGTCGCGACGCATTACCTGGTTCCAGACGGCGGGAGAAATGGGCGCGCTGTTGCTGGAGGCGCGGTTGATAAAAGAACAACAGCCGCTTTTCAACAAGCGCCTGCGCCGCAACCGTCAGCTCTGCTCCCTGCAGATCAACGAAGGCAAGCCACAGGTCGTCTACGCGCGCGACGTCGATTTTTCTCATGCCCCGAATCTCTACGGACTGTTCGCCAATAAACGTGCCGCACTTCAGGCGCTGCAGACGCTGGCGGACGAGCTCCAGCTTTGCTACAGCCTTTTGGGCCTGGAGGCGACCACGCGCGGACGCGCCTGTTTTCGATCCGCGCTGAAGCGCTGTGCCGGTGCCTGCTGTGGCAAAGAGAGCGTTGAGGCGCACCACGCACGGCTCCTCTCCGGTCTGGGGGCCATCAGCGTGAAGTGCTGGCCCTGGGAAAGCGCCGTTGCGCTCAAAGAAGTGGGTGACGCGATGACCCAGTACCACATCGTCAATAACTGGCTCTGGCTGGGCGCTGTAGACGATATCAACGACGCGGCAACCCTGCTGCGCACGCCCGCCGGATTTGACCACGATGGCTACAAAATTCTCTGTAAACCTGTGCTGGCCGGTAAGTTTGAGATCATTGAACTCAATGGCCTGGCAGCCACGTGATTTCGCTGAACAATAAGGTACCCTGAGCCTCCAGCAGACGCAGCGTATGGGTACCCTCCTCCCAGCTGGCGCCCTGATCGGCCGTCAGCAATTTATCACCCAGTTGCCACGCCCCGCTTAACACAAACACCACGCCCCCGCGTGTGCCAAAGGTGGTAAAGGTACGGTCAGCCACGCGCACCTTCGCCCGGCAGCAGTCGCGACGGGTCATGATGTTGAAGTCCATCGCCATCCGCCCATCGGACAGCAGCGCTTTCACCGGCAGGTCGCCGGCAAAACTATAGGGCTGATGGTGCTTCAGGGTATGGAAGAACGCCTGACCGGCATCCAGCGTCACCTCCCCACCTTCCAGCAAGGTAATCACCCGATCGACGCCGGGGAAAGAGGAGAATTCGCCGTTGCTGGCGATAGTCGCGATACTGGCACGCCAGTGAAAATCACGCGTCGCGGGAGGGAAACAACAAATCTCACGCGTTTCACCCGCACCATTGCGCCACAGGCTGACCGGCATTTTACGGATATCAAAGAACTCCATCACCACTCCTGAATGGCACAACCCGTGCCAGGGCAAGGATATTGCTATCGTTGCTGTCTTGTTTGTTATCGTTAGGTATTCACAGACACAGTATCGGCAGCAGAGCGGGCAGGCCTTAGCGGAACGTCAATAAAAATGCTAACGCCATGACTCTACAAACATTCTCTGATGCGACTACAGGAGCATACCGCGCTGGCGGCGGCAGACAAGAGGGCAGGAAAGAAAAACCGCCGGTCCTGTCCACAGCGTTTTCGCTTTTGTGGACAGGATCCCGGCGGTCTTAAGAGAGTGAACCGATTATTCGGTTGGTGCTGGCATTTTACCTTCCATCGCCGGACGTTCTGTCAGACGCTTCTCAAAATTCGCATTAAATTGTTTTTTCTGTTCCGGGGTCAGAATGTTGTAGATCTTGTTCTGGGTTTCCAGGTGAGCCAGCATGCGGGCTTTGTGCTGCTCGGCCATTTTGTCGATCTGCGCTTCGGCTTTTGCCTTGTCGAAGCTGTCGCTGGCGATGATGTCATGCATGGCACGACGCTCTTCCAGCGGCGGACGTTTCATCTGGTCGCGTTCGCTTTTCCGGATATCGCGGATCTGCTGTTTCTGCGCATCCGTCAGGTTGAGATCCTTAAACATCATCATCTCGTTGTGCATACCCGGGCCTTTATGATGCATCATCATTTTGCCTTCAGCAGGCGCGGCAGCGGTTGTGGTCGCAGTATCTGCGGCGAACGCCATGCTGGTAGCGCCCAGAGCCAGGGTAGAAGCAACAAACAGTGCAGTAAACTTACGCATAATTTATTTCCTTTCTTTCAGTTATTCTTCGGCGCTATGCCGTGTTGACGAGATTAACTTTACGGGGTTTATCGTCAATTAGTCAGAGCAACGGTAAAACAATGAAAGTGTAAAAAACAAATTTTCGCCAAATGTGGAGGAAATAAGGATAAAGCGTGGAGAGTTGCAACCAAAAATATTCAATACGATGATTTTAAAGCGATTTAGCAAAAGTATAACGAAGTGAAGGTGAATAATAAAGCAATTCACCAGGAATATTCTGCAAAACACGTACAGGCGCTTTAATTGCTAAGAAAGGGTATTTTACTTCCCCTCCCGGATGAAGAGAGGGGAAAGGTTCAGGATATTTTTTCCAGCATCAGTCCGGCACGCAAGCCAAACGCCACGGTGGGATTAGGAAATAAAACATACTCGGTGGTTTTCTGCACCTCATAACGCTCCTCGCCATCCTCGGCCAGCAGCGCCCCTTTGCGGAACGGCGTGAAGTTCAGGGTATGCGCGGCCATATGGAGCAGGAAGGCATCGCTGCGCCGCGTGATCTGCTGGACGACCCGGTACCGCTCGACGGGCTGATGCGTAGGCTCGGGAGCCTTTCCTCCCAGCAGCGCCCGCAGGGCGAGATGCGTAGGCGCAAAGCGAGAGAGATCGTTTTGCCCAAACGGCAGCGCTTTCCCCAGCTCCAGCGTACAGGACAACGCACCAAAGTGTTCACAGGTGAAGTGCGTAAAGGTTCCGCCCGGCGACTGGTGAAACACCAGCGCCTCCAGCCCGGCGTCTCCCAGCCAGCTCAGAAAATCTTCCTCCCACGGCTGATTGCGCTGCGGCAACACGCCGAAGCGAACATGGTAGGACGCGCGGATGGCCGTATGCAGATCCAGATGCCAGCGCGCCGGTCCCGCAGCAGCAAAAAACGCGGTCACGACGTTCTCCAGCCACGCTGCCCGCGCCGTTTCGTCACTCTGCGGAAACTGCGACCAGCGCCCGCCGAACATGCGGTTAATGTCGCTCACCAGATACCGTTTGTTTTCCGCCAGCGCAGGCGGATTGCCGAGCACCACCAGCACGCGGCACGTCAGGGCAATCTCATTGCGATACAGCGCGCGCAGCAGCAGATCGACAATCTCAACGGGTGCCGTTTCATTCCCGTGAATGCCCGTTGAAAGCAGCAGCGAGAGATCGCTTTTTGCGGTCGGCGTCAGCTCAAGCACCCCGCGCCCCAGCCACCGCCAGCGAAATGAGGGACCGTCCCCCTCTTTCTGTTCCGGCGTTTCATCGGCCAGGGTCAGCGCCAGTAAATTTTCCATATCCACTCCTTTAGCGCTGGAACGGATAAACCGATCCCAGTTGCAGGATTGTCGATAACGCGTCCAGCGCCTCACGTCCTTCACGCAGAAGCTGCGGGTCAACCAGATCGGCCTGCGTTAGCCGGTCGCGATAGTAGCGATCGACCCAGTCATTCAGGCGCGTAAAGAGCGTATCGTTCATCATGACCGCCGGATTAACCGCCTGCATTTCGTCCTGAGTCAAGACCACGCGCAGACGTAAACAGGCTGGACCACCGCCGTTGGCCATACTTTCACGCAGGTCAAACACGCGCAGTTCGTCAATCGGGTTATCGGCCTTCACCAGTTCAGTCAGGTAGCGCCACACGCCCTGATGATCCCGGGACTCCTGCGGCAGAACCAGCATCATGCTGCCGTCATCGCGGCTCAGCAGTTGGCTATTGAACAGATAGGTTTCAACCGCGTCCTGCACGCTTACCGCCGCCGTTGGCACCTGAATGGGCGTAAAGCCGCGCACGCGCTCATGCAGCGTGGCGAGCAGCTTTTCCTGATGGGCAAACGCCTGCTCGTGGCAGAACAGCACCTGGCGGTTGGAAACGGCAATCACGTCGTTATGGAACACGCCCTGGTCGATCACATGCGGGTTCTGCTGGGCGAAAATCACCTGGGAAGGATTGACCTGGTTCAGGCGGGCAACGGCCTGGCTGGCCGCCAGCGTCTGGCGCGCAGGATAACGGGTTGGCGCGGCGTGGCCCCCCTCTTCGCGCCCGTAAATAAACAGCTGCAGACCCGGCTCGCCATAATCGCCCCCCAGGCGGTTATGGTTGGCCGCGCCTTCGTCGCCAAACATCGCCACCTGCGGCAAGGCCTGATGCACCGCGAAATGGGCGGTCTGACTGAAAATGGCGCGCAGCACGCGCTCGGTGGTTTCCGCTTCGGTGGCGCGGTGGAACTTGTTATTCAGGTTAGCCACCGTCAGATGGACTTTGCCATCCAGCGTATCGGCGGACGGCGCGACGGTTGCCGCGTTGGCGACCCACATCGAAGAGGCGGAGCTTGCCGCCGAGAGCAGGTGCGGCGTCTGCGTCCCCGCTTTTTCGACCACCTGCTCATCGGTACCGCTAAAGCCGAGCTGACGCAGCACCGCCACGTTCGGACGCTCCTGCGGCGGGATCACCGCCTGCGGGAAACCGGCATCCGCCAGCGCTTTCATCTTAAGCAGCCCCTGCTTCGCCGCCAGCTTCGGGTTGGAAACCTGAAAACGGTGCTTCGTGGAGGCTTCATTACCAAAAGAGAGACCGGCGTAGTGGTGGGTCAGACCCACCAGCCCGTCAAAGTTGACTTCACGCGCTTTCATGACGATCCCCTCCGGTAAAGTCCAGCCCCGGATTAAGCGTCTCCGGCAGCGTCAGCGCCGGGGTTTCCAGGCTCGCCATCGGCCAGGCACAGTAATCGGCGGCATACCACGCGCTGGCGCGATGGTTGCCCGACGCGCCCACGCCGCCGAACGGCGCGGTGCTCGCGGCCCCGGTCAGCGGTTTATTCCAGTTCACAATCCCGGCGCGCGCTTCCAGCAGCAGTTGGTCAAACTTCTCGCGATGCGGCGAAATCAGCCCGCTCGACAGGCCGTAGCGGGTGTTATTGGCCATCGCAATCGCCGCATCGAAATCGTCATAGCGCCAGACGCACAGCAGCGGGCCAAAGACCTCTTCATCCGGCACGTTGCTCGCGCCGCTCATCTCAACGATGCCCGGCGTCAGGAGCGAGGCACCCGGCTGAACCTGCTTCGGTTCGAGCAAGGTTTTCGCGCCGCGCGCGACGTGGTCCTGCCAGGCCTTCAGCACGTTCAGCGCGGCCTGTTCGGAAATCAGTCCACCGATAAACGGCTGCGGATCGGCATCCCACGCGGCTGGCACCAGGCGCGCGCTCACCTCTACCAGACGCTTCAGGAAAGCATCACCCTGCGCGCCTCTTTTCACCAGCAGGCGGCGGGCGCAGGTGCAGCGCTGTCCGGCGGTAATAAAGGCGGACTGAATCGTCAGGTGCACCGCGGCGTCAATATCATCCGGGTCTTCCACAATCAGCGGGTTGTTGCCCCCCATCTCCAGCGCCAGAATTTTTTCCGGCTGCCCCGCCAGCTGGCGATGCAGCTGATAGCCCGTCCCGGCGCTGCCGGTAAACAGCAGGCCGTCGATATCGCTCAGCGCGCTCAGCGCCTGGCCGGTTTCGCGTCCGCCCTGCACCAGATTCAGCACGCCCGGCGGCAGGCCAGCCTGTTCCCACAGCTTAACCACCGCCTCGCCGGTGAAGGGCGTGAGCTCGCTCGGTTTAAAGATGACGGTATTGCCCGCCAGCAGCGCGGGCACAATGTGGCCATTCGGCAGATGCCCCGGGAAGTTGTACGGCCCAAACACCGCCAGCACGCCGTGCGGACGGTGGCGCAGCGTGGCCGCGCCGTCCGGCATCTCGGTGTGCTGTTCGCCGGTACGGGTGTGGTAAGCCTTCACCGAAATGGCGATTTTGTTGATCATGGCCGTCACTTCGGTTGCCGCTTCCCAGCGCGGTTTACTGGTTTCAGACGCGATGATGCGCGTCAGCTCGGCCTTGTTTGCCTCCAGCAGCCCGGCAAACTTTTCAACAAGCGCCTGGCGCACGGCGAAAGGCTGTTTTGCCCACGCCGGGAACGCGCGGCGAGCGGCATGGCAGGCTTGTTCCACCTGCGCAGCGCTGGCGTCATTCCCCTTCCAGAGCGCCTCTTTTCCTACCGGATTGGTCTTTACGCGCTGTTCGCCTTCGCCCGTGACCCAGTCACCGTTAATCCATGATGTCATGCTGTTTTCTCCTCAGGGCAGAGACGCACCAGGCGAACCTTATCGCCGGCGTTACATTTCAGGGCATCCAGTTCTGCAGCCGTCAGCACCAGACGTTCACATTTCGGGTTGGTCCGCACCAGCATGGCGCGGAAGTTGGCATAATTTTCGTTCGCCACCAGGCACGCCGGCCAGTCGCCCGGCGCGGGCTGGCCTTCAGAGACCTCAACCAGCCGGCTCTTACGGATCGCGCGCACGCGGTCGATATCGCACTCAAGCGTAGGCCCGCCGTCAAAGATGTCGACATAGTTGCGGTAGCGGAAGCCTTCTTTCTCCAGCACCGCGCGGGCGGGTGCAGTTTGCGGATGCACTTCGCCGATCACCGCCTGCGCTTCCGGGCTGAGGAAATGGGTATAGATAGGATGCTTCGGCATCAGTTCGGCAATAAAGGCCTTCTGACCGGTGCCGCAAAGATAGTCTGCCCGGCTGAACTCCATCGAGAAGAAACGCTCTCCCAGGCTCTCCCAGAACGGTGAGTAGCCGGTGTCGTCGATTACGCCGCGCATCTCCGCGACCACTTTTTCGTTAAAGCGATCGCGGAAGGCGGCCATAAACATAAAGCGCGATTTGGAGAGCAGATAGCCGTTGCCCTCTTTGCGCCACGCCGGATCGAGGAACAGCGTGCAAAGCTCGCTGGCGCCCGTGTGATCATTGCAGAGAAACAGCGTAGGCAGCGCGTTATAGACGTTCAGCTCTTTCGAGGCGTGAACCATGGTACCCACGCGGTAGTTGTACCACGGGTCGTTCAGCCCGACGGCCACTTCAATGGCGCAGATCCCGGCCACGGTTCCCGTATCGGTGTCTTCCAGCACGAACACATACCCCTGTTCGCTTTTTGGCAACGTCCCCTGCCAGGTTTGCAGGGCGCGCTCAATGCGCGCCGACAGCGTTTTTTCATCGGCAGGAAGCGAGGTCAGCCCGCCTCCCGTCTTACCGGCAAGCTGCATGAGCCCGGCGAGATCGCCGCGCTCAACGGGACGGATGACCATCATGATGACACCCCGGATTTCACTTTTTCACACGCCAGCGCAAAGCGGTCCAGACCGGTTTGCACCTCTTCCTCGCTGACAATCAGCGCAGGAGCAAAACGCACGACATTAGCACCGGCAATCAGCACCATCACGCCTACTTTTGCCGCTTCCTGTGAAATAAGTTTAGCTTTTCCGGCAAACTCAGCGGTGAGCTCGCAGCCAATTAACAGCCCCAGGCCGCGAATTTCTTTAAACAGGCCAACCTTGCTGTTGATGGCATTCAGGCGCTCAACAAACCAGTCGTGGCGCTGCTTAACGCCCTTCAGCACCTCAGGGGTGTTAATGATGTCGAGCACCTGTCCGGCGACGGCGGTGGCCAGCGGGTTGCCGCCGTAGGTGGTGCCGTGGGTGCCGACGGTCATCACGCTGGCGAATTTATCGGTGGTCAGCGTCGCGCCAATCGGGAAGCCGCCGCCCAGCGCTTTGGCGGTCGACAGCACGTCCGGCGTCACGCCGTAGTGCATATAGGCATACAGCTCGCCGGTGCGGCCCACGCCGGTCTGCACTTCGTCGAAAATCAGCACCGCGTTGTGACGATCGCACAGCTCGCGCAGCCCCTGCAGGAACGCTTTTTGCGCCGGAAGCACGCCACCCTCGCCCTGCATCGGCTCGACGATCACCGCGCAGGTGGTGTCGTTAATCAGCTCGCTGGCGGACTGCAGATCGTTATAAATACCGTGACGAATATCCGGCGGCAGCGGCGCGAAATCCTGCGAGTAGGAAGGCTGCCCGCCTGCGCTGACGGTAAAGAGCGTGCGTCCGTGGAAGGCATTTTTGAACGCCACGATACCGCTCTTGTGGGTTCCAAATTTATCGTGCGCATATTTGCGTGCCAGCTTCAACGCCGCCTCGTTGGCTTCCGCCCCCGAGTTACAGAAAAAGACCTTCTCCGCAAACGTCGCGTCGATCAGTTTTTTGGCCAGGCGCAGCGCGGGCTCGTTGGTGAAGCCGTTGCCGGTATGCCAGAACTTCGCCGCCTGATCGTTCAGCGCCTGACGCAGCGCCGGGTGCGCATGACCCAGCGCGTTCACCGCAATCCCACCTGCAAAGTCGATATACTCTTTACCCTGCTGATCCCACAGGCGCGAGCCTTCCCCACGAACCGGAATAAAAGCCGCCGGAGCGTAAACCGGCATCATCCATTCATCGAAATTTTCACGCGTAATTGACAGAGACATAGCGACCTCATCCGGTAAATAAAAGGTTATTTGAATGTTAAATAATTGAGTGTTTGCACTGTGAATGTAGATTGCAGCCTTCGTGCCAGCCAGCGATAAAAATGCATAAACGGGTTGAGGTAACAGAATATCAATGATTTACAATATGGAGTTATTCACTGTTAGTGCATAAAAAGTGAATATTTTTACGACAAGCGGCGCTTTGCCGCATGAAAATCAGAAAGAGTATGCACAGGCCAAATATAATTCTGGAATTGTGATCGCTCGCGAAATTTATCGGCCATTTACGCCCTGTTTGAGGGCGAAGCGCGTCAGAATGGTGCAAATATTGCACCACCGGCATTATCTGTTGCAGTTATTGGTCGAAGCCGGTAACAGTTGACGCAAATTCTGCTACCATCCTTGCACTATTCACCTTGCACTGGCAGCGACTATGAAATTTGTCTCTTTTAATATCAACGGCCTGCGTGCCCGCCCTCATCAGCTTGAAGCTATCGTTGAGCAACATCAGCCAGATGTGATCGGCCTGCAGGAGACAAAGGTTCACGACGACATGTTCCCCCTCGAAGAGGTGGCGAAACTCGGCTACAACGTCTTTTATCACGGCCAGAAAGGTCACTATGGCGTCGCGCTGCTCACCAAAGCGCCGCCGGTTTCCGTGCGTCGCGGCTTCCCGGGCGACGGTGAAGAAGCGCAGCGTCGTATTATCATGGCGGAAGTCCCTTCTGCGATCGGCAATATCACGGTCATCAACGGCTATTTCCCGCAGGGTGAGAGCCGTGACCATGAAACCAAATTCCCGGCGAAAGCGAAGTTTTATCAGGATCTACAGGACTACCTGACCACCGAACTCAAAAAAGAGAATCCGGTGCTGATCATGGGCGACATGAATATCAGCCCGACGGATCTCGATATCGGTATTGGCGAAGAGAACCGCAAACGCTGGCTGCGCACCGGAAAATGCTCCTTCCTGCCGGAAGAGCGTGAGTGGATGGAGCGCCTGCTGGGCTGGGGCCTGGTGGATACCTTCCGCAATGCCAATCCGGAAACGCAGGATCGCTTCTCCTGGTTTGACTATCGCTCTAAAGGCTTTGACGACAACCGCGGCCTGCGTATCGATCTTCTGCTCGCCAGTACACCGCTGGCCGAGCGCTGCATCGAAACCGGGATCGACTACGACATCCGCAGCATGGAAAAACCATCTGACCACGCGCCAGTGTGGGCTAAATTCAAGCTGTAATGACGCGTGAACATTCCAAAAACACTCTTCCTGTGCGCCCTTCTGGGCGCATTTATGTTGACGTTTGTCATGCTTCCCCCGGGAACCCTCTCCCTGGAAGGGATTAAAACGCACCACCAGGCGTTACTCGCCTATGTCGACCACGCGCCGCTGCGCAGCGCGCTGATCTTCTTTGCGGTCTATGTGGCGGTCTCCGCCCTCTCGATACCCGGCGCGGCTGTCCTGACCCTGCTGGGCGGGGCATTGTTTAGCCTGTGGGAAGGCACCGTGCTGGTCTCCTTTGCCTCCACACTCGGGGCCACGCTGGCGATGCTCGCCAGCCGCTATTTTTTGCGCGACTGGGTGCAACGGCGGTTTGCCCGGCAGATGAGTACGGTGAATACCGGCATGGCACGCGACGGCGCGAACTTTCTTTTTGCCCTGCGCCTGATGCCGCTGTTCCCGTTTTTTCTGGTGAATTTGCTGATGGGGCTGACCCGGATTGGGGTATTTCGCTACTGGTGGGTGAGCCAGGTCGCCATGCTGCCCGCCACGATTATCTTTCTGAACGCCGGGCGCGCGCTGGGAAAAGTGACCTCGCTGCGCGATATTTTGTCGCCGGGCACGGTATTCGCCTTTACACTACTGGGGTTATTACCGCTGGTCACCCGCCGGCTGTTTTCCCGTTTTCTCCCGTCTGCTAAAAAGTGAGGCATTATGCGCCGTGTGCGTTTTTGCACGTTTCTGACCGGTCTGCTGCTGGCAGCCCCCCTATTTGCCGCCGACGGCTGGCAGGCCATTCAGCAACAGGCTAAAGGCCAGACCGTCTGGTTTAACGCCTGGGGCGGCGATCCGGCGGTCAACCGCTATCTGGAGTGGGTCAGCGGTGAGATGCAAACGCACTATGCCATTACCCTTAAAATTGTCCCGCTGGCGGATGCTGCCGACGCGGTAAAACGCATTCAGACCGAAGCCGCCGCGGGACGTAAGACCAACGGCTCCGTCGACCTGCTGTGGGTTAACGGCGAGAACTTCCGCACGCTGAAAGAGGCAAACCTGCTGCAGACCGGATGGGCGCAGACGTTGCCCAACTGGCGCTATGTTGATACCCGCAAGCCCGTCACGGAGGATTTTGCTATCCCCACAGACGGCGCGGAATCGCCGTGGGGCGGCGCGCAGCTGACCTTTATCGCTCGCAAGGCCAGCATGCCGACGCCGCCTGTGGATCCTCAGGCGCTGCTGGCTTACGCGCAGCAGCACCCCGGCAAGATCAGCTATCCTCGCCCGCCCGATTTTACCGGCACGGCATTTCTTGAGCAGCTGCTGATGACGCTAACCGCTCACCCGGAGGCACTGCAAAAGGCCCCCGATAGCACCTTTGCCGAGGTGACGGCGCCGCTCTGGGATTATCTGGACAAACTCCACCCGCTGCTGTGGCGCGAAGGGAAAGATTTCCCCCCTTCTCCTGCACGGATGGATGCCCTGCTTGCCAGCGACAGCCTGAACCTGTCCCTGACCTTTAACCCCGCACATGCGCAGCAGAAAGTGGCGAGCAGCGAACTGCCCGCCGACAGCTACAGTTTTGGTTTCCAGGGCGGGATGCTCGGCAACGTTCATTTTGTGGCGATTCCGGCCAACGCCAGCGCGAGCGCGGGAGCGAAAATAGTCGCCAATTTCCTGCTGTCGCCGCAGGCGCAGATCCGTAAAGCTGACCCGGCCATCTGGGGCGATCCGAGCGTGCTGGATGCCAAAACGCTGCCTGAAGGTGAAGCCAGACAGCTGCTGGCCCACACGCCGCAGGGGCTGCCGAAGGTGCTTGCAGAGCCCCAGTCCGCCTGGGTGAATGCGCTGGAGCAGGAATGGCTGCGTCGTTACGGCACCCGCTGAGCGGGCTTGTCTGGCTGGCGATGGCGGTAATTTATCTGCCGCTCCTGCCCGCCGGCGCCATGCTGCTTGCCCCGGCGTTTTCGGTGACAAACTGGCAGCGGCTGCTGAACGATCCGCAGTTGCCTCAGGCAACCATTGCCACGCTGGTCTCAACGCTCATCGCCACGCTGGGGGCGTTGCTGATTGCCCTTCTCCTCGTCAGCCTTGTCTGGCCCGGGAAACGCTGGCGACGTCTCACAACCCGCCTGCCGTGGCTGCTGGCGATCCCCCATGTGGCGTTCGCCACCGGCGCGCTACTGCTGTTTGCCGAGGGCGGTCTGTTTTATCAGGTCTGCACCGTCTGTTCCCCACCGTTTGACCGCTACGGTGCCGGGCTGGGCCTGACGCTCGCCGTCAAAGAGAGCGCCTTTGTCCTGTGGGCGATTTACGCCGTGCTGCCGGAAAAACGGCTCGCGCAGCAAAAAATCGTCCTGCAGACGTTCGGCTACGGGCGTTTTCAGACGCTCAGCTGGCTGATCCTTCCGGCTATCGCCCCTGTCCTCGGGGCAGTAATGCTGGCGGTACTGGCGTGGTCGCTGTCGGTCGTCGATGTGGCGATCGTTCTCGGGCCGGGCAACCCGCCTACCCTGGCCGTGCTGGCCTGGCAGTGGTTAAGCCAGGGCGACGCGCAGCAGCAGGCAAAAGGGACGCTGCTGTGCCTGCTTCTCCTTCTGCTGCTGGCCGCGCTTGCCGCCCTGGGATACGGCCTCTGGAAGGCATGGGTTCGCACGTTTGCGGATTTCACCGGAACGCGTCCCCGGTCTCAGCTCACCCTGCCTGAGCGGGCACTGAGCGGGTTCCTGCCCGCGTGCGGCGTGCTGTGCGCCGCGGTGCTGCTGATGCTGGCGCAACGGGAAGACGTTGGCCCGGTGGGGACCAGCCTGTCATTCGGTCTGCTTTCAGCCCTGATCGCCCTGGTCGTCGGCTTACTCTGGCTGGAATGGGGTCCGCAGCGCGGCGCGCTGTGGGTATGGTTACCGCTCGCCCTTCCGGCCCTCCCGCTCGTCACCGGCCAGTATGCCATTGCATTGCACCTGGGCGTCGACGGGCACTACGCCGCCGTGCTCTGGAGCCACCTGCTGTGGGTATTGCCGTGGACGCTGCTGGTGCTGCAACCCGCCTGGCGCCGGATCGATCCCCGTCTGCTCCTCACCGCCAGAACCCTCGGCTGGCGACGGACCAAAGTCTTCTGCCTGGTGAAATGCCCCCTGCTGGTGCGCCCTGCGCTGCTGGCCTTTGCCACCGGCTTTTCCGTCAGCATGGCACAATACATGCCGACGCTGTGGCTGGGCGCGGGGCGTTTCGCCACGCTGACCACCGAAACCGTCGCGCTGAGCAGCGGGGGCAGCATCCCGATTCTTGCTAACCGGGCGCTGGGATTACTGCTGGTCACGGGCACGGTGTTTGGTGTTGCCGCCCTGCTATCCCGGCTCGTGGGCCGCTACCGACAAGGGTTACGTTAATGCTGAAGGTAAAAAATCTCACCATCGAACCGCTTTTCCGCGAGGTCAGTTTTTGCGTGCCCCGGGGGGAGATCGTCACCCTGATGGGGCCGTCCGGCAGCGGCAAATCGACCCTTTTTGCCTGGATGGTCGGCGCGCTGTCAGACGATTTCCAGGCGCGGGGCGAACTGTGGCTCGACGCGCGTCGCTGCGACGGTCTTCCCGTGGAGTCCCGCGGGCTGGGTATTCTCTTTCAGGACGCGCTGCTGTTCGATCAGTTCAGCGTCGGGCAAAATTTGCTGCTGGCGCTGCCTGAGCGGATCGCCGGCAGCGCGCGGCGGGAAGCGGTCGCGCAGGCGCTGGATTCCGCCGGGCTGAGCGGCCATTACGCCAGCGATCCGGCCACCCTTTCCGGCGGAGAGCGCGCCCGGGTCAGCCTGCTGCGGGCCCTGCTCGCGGAGCCGCAGGCGCTGCTGCTGGATGAACCGTTCAGCCGCCTCGATAAAGCGTTGCGGGCCTCATTTCGGGCATGGGTGTTTGACGCCGTCCGCGCGCGCAATATTCCGGTGGTGCTGGTCACGCACGATGAGGACGATATTCCGCCCAGCGGCGAGCTGATTGAGATTTCTCGCTGGCAATAATGTGCTAACGCAATGTTTTCCGATTCGGGAGAGACGACAATGCCCCCCTCTTTTACTGACGTCAGGTTATTCGATGAAACGTGTTTCTCAACTGACCGCGCTGGCCCTGCTCTGCGGCCTCGCTTCTTTTTCCTCACTGGCGGCTGATATGCCCAACGCCATCACGCTGTCTCAGCTTCAGGCACAGCACGGCACGCCTGTCGACACACGCGCCAGCGCCTTCTATAACGGCTGGCCGCAGACGCTCAGCGGCCCCTCCGGGCATGAACCCGCCGCACTCAACCTTGCTGCCGCCTGGCTTAGCGCCATGAGCGACGAGCAGATTGCGCTGTGGGCCAAACAGCATCAGCTTACCCCTGCGACGACCATCGCCCTGTACGGCGACGAGAACGATAACCAGGCGGTGAAAGCCCGCCTGGAGAAAGCCGGATACCGCCACGTTTCGCTGCTCAGCGATGCACTGCAGACCCCAGACCGCCTTCAGCGCCTGCCCCACTTTGAACAGCTGGTTTACCCGCAGTGGATCCACCGGCTCCAGCAGGGTAAACCCGTGACTGCCGCACCGGCGGGCGACTGGAAAGTGATCGAAGCCGCCTGGGGTGCACCGAAGTTTTACCTGCTGAACCACATTCCCGGCGCGGGCTATATCGACACCAACGAGGTGGAAAGCGAACCGTTGTGGAATAAAGTCTCCGACGACAAGCTGAAAGCGATGCTGGCGAAGCACGGGATCCGTCACGACACCACTGTCATCTTGTATGGCCGCGACGTCTACGCCGCCGCGCGCGTGGCGCAGATTATGCTGTATGCGGGCGTGAAGGATGTGCGTATTCTCGACGGCGGCTGGAAGGCGTGGTCAGATGCAGGCCTGCCGGTTGAGCGCGGCACGCCCGGTAAAGTAATGCCAGCCCCCGATTTTGGCGCGCCGATCCCCGGTCAGCCGCAGCTGATGGTGGATATGGAACAGGCGCGCGGCATGCTGCACCGTCAGGATGCCTCCCTGGTCAGCATTCGCTCGTGGCCGGAGTTCATTGGCGAAACCAGCGGCTACAGCTACATCAAGCCAAAAGGTGAAATTGCCGGTGCCCGCTGGGGCCACGCGGGCAGCGATGCTACCCACATGGAGGATTTCCATAACCCGGATGGCACCATGCGCAGCGCAGACGACATCGCCGCCCAGTGGAAGCGCTGGAATATTCTGCCGGAACAGCACGTCGCGTTTTACTGCGGCACCGGCTGGCGGGCGTCTGAAACCTTTATGTACGCCCGGGCGATGGGCTGGAAGAATATCGCCGTCTATGACGGCGGCTGGTACGAATGGAGCAGTCACCCGCAGAACCCGGTGACGACCGGTGAGCGCGGGCCTGAAAGCGCGCGCTAAGGGTTGAGTGACTTCAGCGTCACGTAGCCGCTCCAGATGCGCGTTGTGGTGGTCAGCCAGCACAGCGCGCCAAATACCCACGCGAAAAGCGTAAAGTGCGCCGGAAAGAGGCAGCACAGCACAAACAGCGCGAGGGTCTCCGTCCCTTCCGTTAACCCGCCGATGTAATAAAACGACTTGTGCGCATAGCCGGGGTTGTCGATCTCGTGCTTCGCGGCCAGCGCCGCAAACGCCAGAAAACTGCTGCCGGTCCCGATAAACGCAAACAGCAGCCAGGCCGCGGCCAGCGCATTCTCAACGGGTGCTGCCAGCGCAAAGCCAAACGGCACCAGGGCGTAGAACAGAAAATCGAGCGCAATATCGAGAAATCCCCCCGCATCGGTCAGCCCTCTGCGGCGCGCCAGCGCACCATCCAGACCGTCCAGCAGGCGGTTCAGCACGATGACGGCCAGCGCCGCCGGATACCAGCCAAGGGCCAGAAACGGCAGCGCCAGCACGCCGATGGCAAACCCGGTCAGGGTTAATCCGTCGGGCGTTATTCCCGGTCGGTCCAGCACGGAGACCAGACGATTCAGCGCCGGTTTTATCCGCGGATGAAGGTGGCGATCAAGCATGAGGCGTCTCGTTAAAGGTGGCGCACAGCCCCTGCGCCGGAATATCCAGCGCGGCGTTAAAGCGGGCAGAGAGATTCTGAAAGGCAATGAGCGCCGTCATCTCGGTGATAGCGTCATCCGTAAAATGGCGCTTCAGCGCCGCTCTGATGGCCTCATCCGCCCGGGGCGGCGTGGCGGTCACCGCCTCGGCGTAGGCCAGCGCCGCGCGCTCCTGCTCCGTGAACAAGGCGGAACCCTGCCAGTCGCTCACGGCCTGCACCTTATCCAGCGCCCCGCAGCGCTCGGCCAGCCGCAGGCTGTTGGCATCAATACAGAAAGCGCAGTGGCAGAGCTGGGACACCCGCGTCATTAGCAACGAACGAAGCACGGGCGTCAGGCGCGCGCGACGACGATCCAGAAAACCGACGAACAGCGCTACCAGCCAGAACAGACGCGGCATGCGCCCCCACCAGCGCGTGGGATTCAGCACGGCGCCAAAATGCTTTTTCTGCATCACGGCAATGGGTTTAAGGCTGGCGGGAAGGGATTCGATAGGGGCAACCCAGGCGGTAGTCTCTTTCACCTGATTCTCCTGATAGCTGGACTCTGAGAAAGGGCACGATAATATGTCTTTTTTCGTTATCAATTATTGACGACCATGCTGAAAACACTCGATGTCGTTGCCGCCATCATCGAAAAAGACGACAAAATTTTACTGGCACAGCGCCCTGCCCACGCCGACCAGCCGGGCATGTGGGAATTTGCAGGCGGCAAAGTCGAGGCGGGAGAAACCCAGCCCGAGGCGCTTATCCGCGAGCTGCGTGAAGAGTTAGGTATTGAAGCACGCCCTGCGCAATACGTGGCCAGCCACCAGCGTGTAGTCTCGCAGCGGTTAATCAACCTGCACGCCTGGCACGTTCCTGCGTTTAGCGGCGAGCTCACGGCGCACTACCACAGCGAGCTGGCGTGGTGTACGCCGGAAGAGGCGTTTGGCTACGCCTTAGCCCCCGCGGATATTCCCCTTCTGGAAGCGTTTATTGTTTTACGCGACGCCAGACCAGCGGGTTCGTGCCAATAACGCGCTCGTCACGCTGGCACTGCAACAGAACGCCCTCCGCTTTCACCACGGCCCCTTCCGAGTAGTTCTGGTTCTGATAGATGCAGCACTGATTACAGGGCTGCACCGTTTGATTCTGGCCGCTGGAGCTAAACACTTCCGGCGGCACATTCACTTCCACGTCCGGGCGAATGCGGTCAGCCTGCGCACCTGCGGTAAAGATCACACATAATGCGGTCAGTAGATAACGGTTCATAGACACATCTTCCTGTTGTTCCCTTGATAATGACTATAACGGTAAACCAGCGCGGAACCTTTAATATATCTCGTCATCGCTTTTGGTTATGACGCAGCTCATTTCATTAATTTCCCTTTCGCCCTGAATTTCTGCTTGCCAGACAAAGCAGTACGGGTGGTATAGTCAAAAAAACAACACAAAACGCATAAGTCATATACAAACATTATTATAAGAGGTTCTTATATCTATGGATCAGACACGCTCTCTGGAAAGTTTCCTTGCCCACGTTCAGCAGCGCGACCCGCACCAAAGCGAGTTCGCCCAGGCCGTGCGTGAAGTGATGACCACCCTGTGGCCCTTCCTTGAACAAAACCCGCGCTATCGCCAGATGTCTTTGCTTGAACGCCTTGTCGAGCCAGAGCGCGTGATCCAGTTCCGCGTGACGTGGGTGGACGATCGCAACCAGGTGCAGGTTAACCGCGCGTGGCGCGTACAGTTTAACTCCGCCATCGGCCCGTTTAAGGGCGGCATGCGTTTCCATCCGTCCGTGAATTTGTCCATTTTGAAATTCCTCGGCTTCGAGCAGACCTTTAAAAACGCGCTGACCACGCTGCCCATGGGCGGCGGGAAAGGCGGCAGCGATTTCGACCCGAAAGGCAAAAGCGAAGGCGAAGTGATGCGTTTCTGCCAGGCGCTGATGACCGAACTCTATCGCCATCTTGGTCCTGACACCGACGTGCCTGCCGGTGATATCGGCGTGGGCGGGCGTGAAGTAGGCTTTATGGCCGGTATGATGAAAAAGCTCTCCAACAACAGCGCCTGCGTCTTTACCGGCAAAGGGTTGTCGTTTGGCGGGAGCCTGATCCGCCCGGAAGCGACCGGGTACGGCCTGGTTTACTTCACCGAAGCCATGCTCAAGCGTCACGGCTTAGGTTTCGAAGGTATGCGCGTCGCGGTGTCCGGCTCCGGTAACGTGGCGCAGTACGCAATTGAGAAAGCGATGCAGTTTGGCGCTCGCGTAGTGACCGCCTCTGATTCCAGCGGAACGGTGGTGGATGAAGCGGGCTTCACGGCAGAGAAGCTGGCGCGCCTGTGTGAAATCAAAGCCAGCCGCGATGGACGCGTGGCGGATTACGCCCGGGAGTTGGGCCTGACCTACCTGGAAGGGAAACAGCCGTGGGGCGTGCCGGTGGATATCGCCCTGCCGTGCGCCACGCAGAACGAGCTGGATGCTGAAGCCGCGCGCACGTTGATTAGCAATGGCGTAAAAGCGGTGGCCGAAGGGGCGAACATGCCGACCACAATCGACGCGACGGACCTGTTCCTGGAGGCGGGCGTGCTGTTTGCACCGGGCAAGGCCGCTAACGCGGGCGGCGTAGCGACCTCCGGCCTCGAGATGGCGCAAAACGCCGCGCGTCTCGGCTGGAAGGCGGAAAAAGTGGACGCGCGCCTGCACCATATCATGCTGGATATTCACCATGCGTGCGTGGAGTACGGCGGTGAAGCATCGCAAACCAATTACGTGCGCGGGGCGAATATCGCCGGGTTCGTGAAGGTAGCGGATGCGATGATTGGGCAGGGTGTGATTTAAGTTTTCGCTGCGTTCTCAACGTGTAGGCCCGGTAAGCGTTAGCGCCACCGGGCTTTTTTCAGGACGCAGAGCTGCTTTTCGCCGGGTGGCGGCTTCGCCTTACCCGGCCTACGGGTTAAGAGGCGGCCGCGCTCTTTTTCTTTTTGAAAGGTTTCTTCGCGCCACCACCGGGTGCAACCATCCCTCTGAAGCGCTTCACCGGCGTGCTGCGCGCCTGATCGATCAGCTGGTAAAGCGTCCCCACCAGCGGCTGCATAAAGTCCTGATAGCGGCACTGCTTCTCGCTGATCTGCGTCAGCACCGACTCCCAGTGCGCGGTCATGTCCGGCCTGGCGGCCAGCTCAGGCAGGGAGTGAATCAGCGCGCGGCCCGGCTCGGTCGAATGGATGTAGCGCCCCTTTTTCTCAAGAAAACCGCGCTTAAAGAGCAGCTCGATGATCCCCGCGCGGGTTGCTTCCGTACCCAGACCGTCGGTGGCGCGTAGGATCTTCTTCAGATCTTTATCCTGCACGAACCGGGCGATGCCGGTCATCGCGGAAAGCAGCGTCGCATCGGTGAAATGGCGCGGCGGCTGGGTCTGACGTTCAACCACTTCGCCTTTCTCGCATAGCAGTTCGTCATCTTTAGCAACGACGGGCAGCGGCGTGCCGTCGTTCTCCTCGTCACGCTCTTTATTCCCCAGCAGCGTGCGCCAGCCTGCTTCAGCAAGGAAACGGGCTTTCGCAATGAATTTCCCTTTCGCGATTTCCAGTTCGATCACGCATTTGCGGAACACCGCGTCCGGGCAGAACTGCATCAGGTACTGGCGGGCGATCAGGTTATAGACCTTTGCTTCGTTGTCGGTCAGATTGACGTTGCTGGCGCGCGCCGTCGGGATAATCGCGTGGTGGGCGTCCACCTTTTTGTCGTCCCAGCAGCGGTTATGGGTGTCAGGGTTCACCACCGGCTGCGGCAGCAGATCCGGCGCATGCACGCTAATGGCGTTCATCACCGAATGACGACCGGCAAAATGCTCTTCCGGCAGATAGCGGCTATCTGAACGCGGATAGGTGATCAGCTTATGGGTTTCATAGAGCTTCTGGCAGATGTCCAGAACGTTCTGCGCGCTGAGGCCAAAGCGCTTCGCGGCCTCAATCTGCAGGGCCGACAGCGAGAATGGCAGCGGCGCGGGTTCTGATTCCCGTTTATCGTTATAGCTGGTAACGATAGCCGGCTGTCCGGTAATGCGGTTAACCACATGATCCGCCAGCGGACGGTGCAGCAAACGCCCCTCTTCATCCTGATACGACTCGCAGGCATCGCTCGGCTGCCAGACGGCGGTAAAGCGCTCGTCTTTAGGCGTGACGATATGCGCTTTCACCTCAAAGAAATCTTTAGCGACGAAGTTCTCAATCTCTTCGTCACGACGCACGACCAGCCCCAGCACCGGCGTCTGCACGCGGCCCACGGAGAGCACGCCCTGATAGCCCGCGTTGCGCCCGAGGATGGTGTAGGCGCGGGTCATGTTGATACCGTACAGCCAGTCGGCGCGGGCACGCGCGAGCGCCGAGACGCACAGCGGAATAAACTCGCTGTTGGCGCGCAGGCGCGAAATGGCTCGCTCGACCGCCTGTGGGTTGAGGTCGTTGATCAGACAGCGCTGCACCTGCTGGCGCTTTTCCGGCGCCAGCTCCAGATAGTCCAGCACCTCATCGACCAGCAGCTGTCCTTCCCTGTCCGGGTCACCCGCGTGCACGATTTCTTCGGCTTCATGCAGGAAGCGCTTGATCACGTTGAGCTGTTTGGTGACTGAAGGCCGGGGCTGCAGGCGCCATTTTTCCGGCACGATGGGCAGATCGTTCAAATTCCAGCGGGCGTAGCGGCTGTCGTAGACATCCGGCTGCGCCTGCTCAAGCAGGTGACCGATACACCAGGTGACCACCTGCCCGTTACCGCATTCGATAAAGCCGTCGCCCTTGCGATGCGGCTTGGGCAGCACATCGGCAATGGCACGGGCCAGGCTCGGCTTTTCGGCAATAAACAACCGCATCGAATTAACGGATCTCAATCATCGGTCGGCCACCGCGCGCGGTTACCAGCTCGCCGATCGCCGTCAGGGTAATGCCGAACTCGGCGGCAGTGGCCTGGACCTCGGCTTCGGATTCCGGCGTGACCGCCAGCAGCAGGCCGCCGGAGGTTTGCGGATCGCACAGCAGGTTGCGCCATTCTTCTGGCATTTCGCCCATCAGGTGACCGTAGCTGGCGAAGTTACGCTGGGTACCGCCCGGGACCGCGCCCTGAGCAATGTACTCTTCCACGCCCGGCAGCTTCGGCACGTCCTGATACCAGACCTGCGCCTGCACGCCCGCGCCCTGACACACTTCGGAGAGGTGCCCCAGCAGACCAAAACCGGTCACGTCGGTCATTGCCTTCACGCCGTCGATATTGGCGAACGCCGCACCGGCGAGGTTCATCTGGCACATGACTTCGGTTGCCAGCCCTTTGTGCTCCGGTTTCAGCAGGGACTTTTTCTCGGCGGTGGTCAGCACGCCAATGCCCAGCGGCTTGGTGAGGAACAGCTTGCAGCCCGCCTGTGCGGTGCTGTTGCGCTTCACGCGTTCGGTCGGGACCACGCCGGTAACGGCCAGGCCGAAGATAGGCTCCGGCGCATCAATAGAGTGACCACCGGCCAGCGCAATTCCTGCCTGCTGGCAGGCGAAACGGCCGCCATCAATCACTTCACGAGCCACTTCCGGCGGGATGGTGTTGATCGGCCAGCCCAGAATGGCGATCGCCATAATCGGCTTACCGCCCATGGCAAAGATATCGCTGATGGCGTTGGTGGCCGCAATGCGCCCGAAATCGAACGGATTGTCGACAATCGGCATAAAGAAGTCGGTGGTACTGATAATGCTGGTGCCGTTACCTAAGTCATAAACTGCAGCATCGTCGCGCGTTTCATTGCCGACAAGCAGGTTCGGGTCGACAAACTTCGCCTGTTCACTGTGAAGGATGGTCTCCAGCACTTTCGGGGAAATTTTACAACCGCAACCGGCTCCGTGGCTGTACTGCGTTAAACGAATGGTTTGCTCGCTCATGGACGTCTCCTGTCATCTCAATCGCGCTATGGTAGCGCTCATTCCATAAAGAGGTAAGTATGACTGTCTGAATTCTGCGGCAGATGCTCAGAATCCAGACAGTTTAGCGTGCGTTATCAGAAGCGGCTGACGAAAGGCGTGGTGTCCGGCACGCTGATGGTGCTGGAGGCTTTAAGCTGCGGGGTGCCGAGGTAGAGGAAACCGACAATTTTGTCATGCTCACCGCAGCCAAAACCGTCACGGACCGCCGGGCTTTCGGTCAGCGCACCGGTGCGCCAGATACCGTTGAAGCCTTGCGCGACGGCGGCCATTTGCATCGCCATCACCGCACAGCCCGCGGACATTTCCTGCTCCCAGACCGGCACCTTATGGCCCGCCTGACATTTTGCCACGACGGCGATGATCATCGGGGCGCGGAACGGGGCATTACGCGCCTTGTCGATCCCCTTCTCATCCTGCCCTGCGGCCAGCGCCCCCTGCTCCAGCAGTTGGCTGAAACGATCGCGTCCTTCGCCTTCAATTACAAAGAAGTGCCACGGCTGCAGTGTGCCATGATCGGGGGCACGCATGCCGGCACGCAGAATGTTCTCCAGCTGCTCGCCTGCCGGGGCAGGTTCGGCCAGACGGGAAGCGCTACGGCGGTTAACAAGCAGTTCGAGTGCGTCCATTGGTTAACTCCTTTCTTGAAATTTACTCACAAAATTAACACGACGGCAGATTTTGTTACAGCCTGGCAGGCGATTCCTGCTGACAAGTGGCGGTTGGGTCATTACGATAACCCAACATTACCGTCCAGTGGCGACGGAAACAGTCATTTTCTGGTTAGGGAGAATACATGCGAACCCTTTGGCGAATTATTGCCGGTTTCTTTAAATGGACGTGGCGACTGCTCAACTTCGTCCGCAACCTGGTGATGAACATCTTCTTCATCCTGCTGGTTCTGGTTTGCGCGGGTATCTGGATGCACATCAGCAACGCGAATCAGGCGCAGCATTCGACTCGCGGGGCCTTGTTACTTGATATCACCGGCGTAATCGTTGATAAACCGTCAGCCAGCAACCGTCTGGGCGTAATCAGCCGTCAGCTGTTTGGCGCCACGTCAGACCGTCTGCAGGAAAATTCCCTGTTCGATATCGTCGATGCCATCCGTCAGGCCAAAGATGACCGCAACATCACCGGCATCGTGCTGGATCTGAAAGATTTTGCCGGCGGCGATCAGCCGTCTATGCAGTACATCGGTAAAGCGCTGCGCGAATTCCGCGACAGCGGCAAGCCGGTCATTGCCGTGGGCGACAGCTACAGCCAGGGACAATATTATCTGGCGAGCTTCGCCAATAAGATCTGGCTCTCCCCACAGGGTACGGTCGATCTGCACGGCTTTGCCACCAACGGCCTGTACTACAAATCGCTGCTCGATAAGCTGAAGGTCACCACCCACGTCTTCCGCGTCGGTACGTACAAATCTGCCGTGGAGCCGTTTATCCGTGACGATATGTCCCCTGCCGCCCGCGAAGCGGACAGCCGCTGGATTGGTGAGCTGTGGCAGAACTATCTGGGCACCGTTGCCGCGAACCGTCAGATTACGCCTGAGCAGGTGTTCCCTGGCGCGCAGGGCGTGCTGGCAGGCCTGCGTAAGGTTGACGGCGATACCGCGAAATATGCGCTCGATAACAAACTGGTTGATGCCCTGGGCACCAGCGCCGAGATTGAAAAATCCCTGAGCAAACAGTTTGGCTGGAGCAAAGAGGACAAAAATTACAGCGCCATCAGCATGTATGATTACTCGACGAAGAAACCGGATGAGAACGGTGACAGCGTCGCGGTGGTCTTTGCCAACGGTGCGATCATGGACGGTCAGGAGACCCCGGGGAACGTGGGTGGCGATACCACCGCGTCACAAATCCGCGATGCGCGCCTGGATCCGAAAGTGAAGGCGATTGTCCTGCGGGTCAACAGCCCTGGCGGTAGCGTCAGCGCCTCCGAAGTCATCCGCGCTGAACTGGCCGCGGCGCGCGCCGCCGGTAAGCCGGTCGTCGTCTCAATGGGCGGAATGGCCGCCTCCGGAGGTTACTGGATCTCCACGCCAGCCAACTACATCGTGGCTAACCCAAGCACGCTGACCGGCTCGATTGGTATCTTCGGGGTGATCAACACCGTAGAGAACAGCCTGGATTCTCTGGGCGTGCATACCGACGGCGTAGCGACTTCTCCGCTGGCGGATGTCTCGGTGACCAAATCCCTGCCGCCGGAAGTCTCTGAGATGATGCAGCTCAGCATTGAGAACGGCTATAAACGCTTTATCACCCTGGTCGCAGACTCGCGTAAAAAGACGCCTGAGCAGATCGACCAGATTGCACAGGGCCACGTCTGGACCGGTCAGGATGCGAAGAGCAACGGACTGGTGGACAGCCTGGGTGACTTCGATGACGCGGTGAAGAAAGCCGCCGAACTGGCGAAGCTGAAGCAGTGGCATATCGAGTATTACCAGGACGAACCGTCGTTCTTCGATATGGTCATGGACAGCATGTCCGGCTCGGTACGCGCCATGCTGCCGGAGGCGCTGCAGGCTTACCTGCCTGCGCCGGTCGCCACGGCGGCAAAAGCGATGAAGGCGGAAAGCGATAAGCTTGCGGCCTTTAACGATCCACAGAGTCGTTACGCGTTTTGCCTGACCTGCGCGAACGTCCGTTAAAAACCGTCCCCTCTTCCCGCGAAGAGGGGATTTTTTTCTTTTGAAGAACAAGAACTCACTACCATGCAGAAGAAATCGATTTATGTAGCCTACACTGGCGGTACCATCGGTATGCAGCGCTCCGAAAACGGCTATATCCCCGTCTCCGGCCACCTTCAGCGTCAGCTTGCGCTGATGCCCGAATTCCACCGTCCGGAAATGCCTGACTTTACCATCCACGAATACGAGCCGCTGATGGACTCCTCCGACATGACGCCGGAAGACTGGCAGCACATCGCGGATGACATTAAAGCCCATTACGACCAGTACGACGGCTTCGTGATCCTGCACGGTACCGACACTATGGCGTTTACCGCCTCGGCGCTCTCCTTCATGCTGGAGAACCTGAGCAAGCCGGTTATCGTCACCGGGTCGCAAATTCCGCTGGCGGAACTGCGCTCCGACGGGCAGATCAACCTGCTGAACTCCCTGTACGTGGCGGCGAATTACCCGATTAACGAAGTGTCGTTGTTCTTTAACAACCGTCTGTATCGCGGTAACCGCACCACCAAAGCCCACGCCGACGGCTTTGACGCCTTTGCCTCACCTAACCTGCAGCCGCTGCTGGAGGCCGGTATTCATATCCGTCGTCTGGGAACCCCTCCTGCGCCGAACACCGCGGGCGAGCTGATTGTTCATCCGATTACTCCGCAACCGATTGGCGTGGTCACCATCTATCCGGGTATCTCTGCGGACGTGGTGCGTAACTTCCTGCGCCAGCCGGTGAAGGCGCTGATCCTGCGCTCCTACGGCGTGGGCAATGCGCCGCAGAACGGTGAATTCCTGAAAGAGCTTCAGGAAGCCAGCGAGCGTGGAATTGTGGTGGTGAACCTGACCCAGTGTATGTCCGGTAAAGTGAATATGGGCGGCTATGCCACCGGCAACGCGCTGGCGCATGCGGGGGTGATCAGCGGTTTCGATATGACCGTTGAGGCAACGCTGACTAAACTTCACTATTTACTGAGTCAGGATCTGGACATTCAGTCCATTCGCAGCGCGATGATGCAAAACCTGCGCGGCGAACTGACGCCTGACGAATAAGGAGGTCTCATGAAGCAACGCGCCCTGCTCCTGGTCGATTTGCAAAATGATTTCTGCGCGGGCGGTGCGCTGGCCGTCGCCGAAGGTGACAGCACCGTTGACGTGGCCAACACGCTGATTGACTGGTGCAAAGCCCGCGGTGAAGCGGTTGTCGCAAGCCAGGACTGGCACCCGGCAAATCACGGCAGCTTTGCCAGCCAGCACAACGTCGAACCGTTCACCCAGGGTGAACTCGACGGGCTGGCGCAAACCTTCTGGCCGGATCACTGCGTACAGCAGACGGAAGGCGCGGCGCTGCATCCGCTCCTGAATCAAAAGGCCATCGATGCGGTGTTCCACAAAGGCGAAAACCCGGCTATCGACAGCTATAGCGCGTTTTTTGATAACGGGCATCGTCAGAAAACCGCTCTCGATGCGTGGTTACGTCACCACGAAATCACGGAGCTGATTGTGCTGGGGCTGGCAACGGACTACTGCGTGAAGTTCACCGTGCTGGATGCGCTTCAGTTAGGCTACACCGTCAGCGTCATCACCGACGGCTGCCGCGGGGTGAACATTCACCCGCAGGACAGCGCCCAGGCGTTTATGGATATGGCTGCGGAAGGCGCGACGCTGTATACGCTCGAAGACTGGCTGGAAACGCAGGCTTAGGCCTTTTAAGCCGGGTGGCGGCTGCGCCTTACCCGGCCTACTTCTTTGGTTTTGTAGGCCGGGTAAGCGTCAGCGCCACCCGGCAAACCCCCTCCGATCTCCCATAAAGTGAACTCCCTCGCAACCTCAGCGAAGCGGCAATGCTATTCTCTTCAGGCTGTTTTTTCGCCACGCCTTTTCCGTGGCGTGGTTAATTTTATTTAGTCAAAGAGGAACTTGTATGAAACGTTTGCCCTTGCTGGCAGCATTACCCTTGCTTTGCGCGTCAGTTGCCTCCGCCAGTTCCCTGATGTCCGTGGGCTACTTTAACGGGGGTGGCGATGTCACCGCCGGACCGGGTGGCGATATCAATAAACTGGACGTTCGCCAGATCACCCACCTGAACTACTCGTTTGGTCTGGTCTATAACGACGAAAAAGACGAAACCAACGCCGCGCTGAAAGATCCGGCGAAGCTGCATCAAATCTGGCTATCGCCAAAAGTGGCGTCCGATCTGGCCTTAATCCCCACTCTGCGTAAGCAAAACCCAAATCTTAAGGTCCTGCTCTCCGTCGGCGGCTGGGGCGCGCGTGGCTTCTCTGGCGCAGCGGCAACCCAAGAGAGCCGCGCGGTGTTCATCCGCTCCGCACAGGAGATTGTCGAAAAATATGGTCTGGACGGGATCGATCTCGACTGGGAATATCCGGTCAACGGCGCCTGGGGGCTGGTGGCAAGCCAGCCCGCCGACCGGGATAACTTTACCGCCCTGCTGAAGGAGATGCGCGACGCGTTCGGGCATAAAAAGCTGGTGACCATTGCGGTAGGCGCGAATGCGGAAAGTCCGAAAAGCTGGGTGGATGTGAAAGCCATTGCGCCTCTGCTCGACTACATCAACCTGATGACCTACGACATGGCGTACGGCACGCAGTACTTCAATGCCAACCTGTATGACTCCAGCGCCTGGCCGACGGTGGCCGCCGCGGACAAATACAGCGTCGATTTTGTGGTGAACAACTATCTGGCCACCGGACTCAAGCCGCAGCAGATGAATCTCGGGATTGGTTTCTATGGCCGCGTACCGAAACGCGCCGTGGAGCCGGGCATTGACTGGACGAAACCCGATGCGCAAAAAAACCCGGCCACTCAGCCCTACTTCGGGTCGCAGGAGATTGGGTTATTCAAGTCACTCGGCTATGACCTGACCAAAGATACCTACGTGAAGTACAACGATATCGTCAAAAAGCTGCTGAACGATCCGCAGAAACGCTTTACCGAACACTGGGACGACCAGGCAAAGGTGCCGTGGCTCTCGGTGAAAGGTGCCGATGGCAGCGCGCTGTTTGCGATTTCGTATGAGAACCCGCGATCCGTGGCGATCAAAGCGGACTACATCAAAGAGAAAGGGCTCGCCGGAGCGATGTTCTGGGAGTACGGCGCGGATGACGAAAACCAGTTAGCGAAGCAGCTGGCGGCGTCGCTCGGGATCCCACACTAAGGTGTAGTGTGCCGGGTGGCGCTAGCGCTTACCCGGCCTACAGGGAGAGCCTTATTTGAAAGTCGCAATCGGCTTCGGCGTGATACCGAAGTCCTCTTTCAGCTCACGCTTGCTCTTCATCACCATCTGACCACGGGTGTCGATCGTCATGTGCTGCGCGTCAGTGTTGTTGCGCGCCTGCCACAGCATCACCAGCTGCAGGCTGTTCTCTTTCTGCTCCGGGGTCAGCGCGACGCCATCGGGCCATTTTCCCAGCTCTACGGCGGTGACCAGACGCTGATAAATTTCCGGCGTCATCCCGCTAATCATGTCTTCAATATTCACAATCCCGCCCTTTCGAAGGAATAATTTGCTGAATCGTTTTTTCAACCCTTGATCTGGTCGCCGTTTTCGTCGTCAGTGAAGCTCATTGAGGCTGAATTCACGCAGAAACGCTCGCCCGTTGGCTGAGGGCCATCCGGGAAGACGTGGCCAAGGTGCGCATCGCAGTTGCCGCAGCGAATTTCGGTGCGCACCATACCGTGCGACGAGTCGGTCAGATAGCGGATAGCCTCATCGCTCACCGGCTCGTAAAAGCTCGGCCAGCCGCAGCCCGAATCAAATTTCGTTTGTGAATTAAACAGCGGGGCATCACAGACCAGGCAGTGGTAGACACCGTCCCGCTTGTTGTGCAGTAAACGCCCGGTGAACGGGGGTTCCGTTCCGTGGTTCTGCGTCACGTAAAACTGCATTTCTGTGAGGTTTTTTTTCAAATCGTCAGGGTTACGTTGGTTCGACATATGCTTACATCTCGCTGTAGAAACAGACATCTTTTACCCCGCATTCTAACAAAACATTAACACCCTTGCGTGCACTTTTGATCTAAACTTATGTGTCGCGAAAAGGCGGTCAGGCAATTGTGATCACATTCACATTTTTATCCTGCGAGGACTTTAAAATTCCGGGCGCAGCCCCCATGTGGTTGCAAGCTCAAAGGGAAAGTGAGGCGAGTCAGTCGCACAAACGTTAGTCACAGGATTGATTTGTCGCAATGATTGACACGATTCCGCTTGACGCTGCGTAAGGTTTTTGTAATTTTACAGGCAACCTTTTATTCACTAACAAATAGCTGGTGGAATATATGACTATCAAAGTAGGTATCAACGGTTTTGGCCGTATCGGCCGTATTGTTTTCCGTGCTGCTCAGAAACGTTCTGACATCGAAATCGTTGGTATCAACGATCTCCTGGACGCTGAATACATGGCGTACATGCTGAAGTACGACTCAACTCACGGTCGTTTCGACGGCACCGTTGAAGTGAAAGACGGCCACCTGGTTGTAAATGGCAAAACCATCCGCGTTACTGCTGAGAAAGACCCAGCTAACCTGAAATGGAACGAAATTGGTGTTGACGTTGTTGCTGAAGCAACCGGTATCTTCCTGACCGACGAAACTGCACGTAAACACATCACTGCGGGTGCGAAGAAAGTTGTTCTGACTGGTCCTTCCAAAGACAACACCCCAATGTTCGTTCGTGGTGCAAACTTCGAAACTTACGCTGGCCAGGATATCGTGTCTAACGCATCCTGCACCACCAACTGCCTGGCACCGCTGGCTAAAGTTATCAACGACAACTTCGGCATCATCGAAGGTCTGATGACTACCGTTCACGCAACCACCGCTACTCAGAAAACCGTTGATGGCCCGTCTCACAAAGACTGGCGCGGCGGCCGTGGCGCGGCTCAGAACATCATCCCATCCTCTACCGGTGCGGCTAAAGCTGTAGGTAAAGTACTGCCAGAACTGAATGGCAAACTGACTGGTATGGCGTTCCGCGTTCCAACTCCTAACGTATCCGTTGTTGACCTGACCGTTCGTCTGGAAAAAGCTGCTTCTTATGAAGAAATTAAGAAAGCAATCAAAGCTGCTTCCGAAGGCCCAATGAAAGGCGTTCTGGGTTACACCGAAGACGACGTTGTTTCTACCGATTTCAACGGCGAAGTGTGCACTTCCGTGTTCGATGCTAAAGCAGGTATCGCACTGAACGACAACTTCGTTAAACTGGTATCCTGGTACGACAACGAAACCGGCTACTCTAACAAAGTACTGGACCTGATCGCTCACATCTCCAAATAAGTTGAGATGAGTGTTTGATCCAAAAAGGCGACTTCGGTCGCCTTTTTTATTTATAAGACAGAGGATTGCTGAATGATTAATAAAATTTTTGCACTTCCGGTAGTCGAACAACTTACCCCTGTGCTCTCCCGCCGCCAGATTGACGGTGCTGACGTTATCGTCGTTGACCATCCACGCGTTAAGGCCTCCGTGGCGCTGAACGGTGCCCACCTGCTCTCCTGGAAACCCGAAGGGGAAGCTGAGGGATTGTGGCTGAGCGATGCGACCTCTTTCAAAAAAGGGGCGGCGATTCGCGGCGGCGTACCGATCTGCTGGCCGTGGTTCGGCCCGTCCGCACAGCCGGGTTTGCCTTCTCACGGTTTTGCCCGTAACCAGCAGTGGACCCTGAAAGCGCATAACGAAGACGACAACGGCGCCGTGCTGACCTTTGAGCTGCAGGCTAATGACGAAACTCGTGCCCTCTGGCCGCATGATTTCACCCTGTACGCCCGCTTTAAGCTGGGTAAAACCTGTGAAATCGAACTGGAAGCCCATGGCGAGTTCGAAACCACCTCCGCCCTGCACACCTATTTCAACGTGGGTGACATCAGCGCAGTGAAGGTGAGCGGCCTTGGCGATACCTTTATCGACAAAGTCGATGACGCCAAAGAAGGGAAGCTGAGTGACGGCGTTCAGGCGTTTCCTGACCGTACCGACCGCGTCTATCTGCATCCGGAAGCATGCAGCGTGATCCACGACGGTGCCCTGAACCGCGGCATTGAGGTGGTACATCACCACCATAGCAACGTGGTGGGCTGGAACCCGGGTCCGGCGCTGTCTGTCAGCATGGCCGACGTGCCTGACGACGGTTATAAAACGTTCGTCTGCGTGGAAACCGCCTGCGTGACCACCCCGCAGAAAGCGAGTGAAGAAAAGCCATCTCGTTTAGGGCAGACGATCCGCATTGTTAAGCGATAATTTCACTGCACCACACTAAAGCAAACGGGGCGCATGCGCCCCGTTTTAATGCATCAATTGCACACTTTTAGTGCACAATCAGAACTTGTAGGTCACACCGACAGAGAAGATGCCTGCCCAGGACTTGTCGACCATCGGGCTATCCTTCACTTCATCGCTCAGACGCTCATAACGGCCAGTACCGTACACGCTCCAGTCGCCGAGGAAGTTATAGCTCGCGGTCAGCTCCAGGTACGGATCCCAGCCGTCATCTGCGCTGTAACTCTTCAGACCGCTACGACGGGACTCGTTTTTAGAGACGCCATAATAGTAGTCGTTGTAGTTCTCGCTGTTGTACTGCACACCAATCCCCGGGGTCAGAGTCAAAGCACCGTTGGTATAGCGGTACAACCACGCCAGGTCCCAGATAAAACCGTTGCTGTTATCCAGCGTATCGCCTGCCAGGGCCGTACGCAGGAAGCCATACTGGGTGTTATGCACATAAGAGAGGCCGGCCATCATCGAGCTTTTACGCTTGTCGAGCTGGCGAAGCGCGTGGCTGTCGCTGTCACCCGGCTTGAAGTGCGTCGGATCGTAGTAGGCCATGATGGAGAGCTTATCGGCCGTATCGTTCCACAGATAGTAGCCGCCGCCGAGCCCACGGAACCAGACGTTATCCCCTTCATAGGTGATAACGGGAACAGGGTAAACATCACGGTCATACTGTTTGTACGGGCTGTTAATGACGCCAACACCCGCGCCAACCGTCCACTGACTTTCCGCCTGTGCGGTGCTTACTGCGGTCGCGGCAAGGATGCCTAATGCCAGAAGTTTGAGTTTGGTCACAATCCATTCTTTCCTGTAGTCAAATAATCAGCGGGTGAAGTGTAACCGCCATTCCCGTACATCCCAAAATTTTTTGCCTGCTAATCAGTCCGATTAACCCATTATTTTTAACTTATCAGATGACAACCTGCTTTCATTTACATGAACGCTGAATGAAAAACGTGCTTTTGCCTTATTACCAGAGTGGAAATTTTTGGATGAGTTATTGATATGTCATTGAAAGTAGATTTTATGGGCATGCAAGTTTTGCAAATGCCATCTACGCTTTAATTTAAGAAGAGTTTTCCTGAACACCTGCGGTTCTTAGCGTCTGACCTGGCACACAGGTTGCTGCTCTGGCAGTGAGGTGCGAGAGATTCTCTTCCGGGAGCCTCCACTACTCATACGAACGGCTCTTATCCTGTGCTAAAAAACGAAAGGACGGCATGCCATGAATATATTCGATCACTATCGCCAGCGCTATGAAGCTGCCAAGGACGAAGAGTTCACACTGCAGGAGTTTCTTACCATCTGTCGGCAAGATCGCAGTGCCTATGCCAATGCGGCAGAACGGCTATTAATGGCTATTGGTGAGCCAAACATGGTTGACACTGCCCTGGAACCCCGGCTTTCCCGTCTCTTTTCGAATCGGGTGGTCGCCCGATACCCGGCGTTTGAAGAGTTCTATGGTATGGAAGATGCCATCGAACAGATTGTCTCCTACCTGAAGCATGCCGCTCAGGGTCTGGAAGAGAAGAAACAGATCCTCTATTTACTCGGCCCCGTGGGCGGCGGTAAATCCTCGCTGGCGGAACGCCTGAAGTCGCTGATGCAGCGCGTGCCTATCTATGTGCTGAGCGCCAACGGCGAGCGCAGCCCGGTGAATGACCATCCGCTGTGCTTGTTCAATCCGCAGGAAGATGCGCAGATTCTGGATAAAGAGTACGGCATCCCGCGTCGCTACCTCGGCACCATCATGTCGCCGTGGGCGGCCAAACGCCTGCACGAATTTGGTGGCGACATCACCAAATTCCGCGTGGTGAAAGTCTGGCCGTCGATCCTGGAACAGATCGCCATCGCCAAAACGGAACCCGGTGATGAGAACAACCAGGATATTTCGGCGCTGGTCGGTAAGGTCGACATCCGCAAGCTGGAAAACTTCGCGCAAAACGACCCGGATGCCTACGGTTACTCGGGTGCACTGTGCCGGGCTAACCAGGGGATTATGGAATTCGTCGAGATGTTTAAAGCGCCCATCAAGGTGCTGCATCCGCTGCTGACGGCGACTCAGGAAGGAAACTACAACGGGACGGAAGGTATCTCTGCCCTGCCGTTTAACGGGATCATTCTTGCCCACTCGAACGAATCTGAATGGGTGACTTTCCGTAATAACAAGAACAATGAGGCCTTCCTTGACCGCGTGTACATCGTCAAGGTGCCTTATTGCCTGCGGATCTCCGAAGAGATCAAAATTTACGAGAAACTGCTTAACCACAGTGAGCTGGTGCATGCGCCGTGCGCGCCGGGCACCCTGGAAACGCTGTCACGCTTCTCCATCCTTTCGCGCCTGAAAGAGCCGGAAAACTCCAGCATCTACTCGAAAATGCGCGTGTATGACGGTGAGAGCCTGAAGGATACCGATCCGAAAGCGAAATCGTATCAGGAATACCGCGACTACGCCGGGGTCGATGAAGGGATGAACGGTCTGTCCACGCGCTTCGCGTTTAAGATCCTCTCCCGCGTCTTTAACTTCGACCATGCGGAAGTGGCGGCCAACCCGGTGCATCTGTTCTATGTACTGGAGCAGCAAATTGAACGCGAACAGTTCCCGCAGGAGCAGGCTGAACGCTACCTTGAGTTCCTGAAAGGTTACCTGATCCCGAAATACGCCGAGTTCATTGGCAAAGAGATCCAGACGGCCTACCTGGAATCCTATTCAGAGTACGGGCAGAACATTTTCGACCGTTATGTCACCTACGCTGACTTCTGGATCCAGGATCAGGAGTACCGTGACCCGGATACCGGCCAGCTGTTTGACCGTGAATCCCTGAACGCGGAGCTGGAAAAAATCGAGAAGCCAGCCGGGATCAGCAACCCGAAAGACTTCCGTAACGAGATTGTGAACTTCGTCCTGCGCGCCAGAGCGCATAACAACGGGCGCAATCCGAACTGGACCAGCTACGAGAAACTGCGCACGGTCATTGAGAAGAAAATGTTCTCCAATACCGAAGAGCTGCTGCCGGTGATCTCGTTTAACGCCAAAACCTCAACCGATGAACAGAAAAAACACGACGATTTTGTCGACCGTATGATGGAAAAAGGCTACACCCGCAAACAGGTCCGCCTGCTCTGCGAATGGTACCTGCGCGTGCGTAAATCGTCTTAAAACAAGTGCCCGGCGGCGGTTAGCGCCTGCCGGGCCTACAAAATGCAAGTTGGCAAATGCAGTACGGGGGGTATATGACCTGGTTTATTGACCGGCGTCTTAACGGCAAAAACAAGAGCACGGTGAACCGCCAGCGCTTCTTGCGTCGTTATAAAGCGCAAATTAAACAGTCTATCTCCGAGGCCATCAACAAACGCTCGGTGACCGACGTCGACAGCGGCGAGTCTGTCTCCATCCCCACCGATGACATCAGCGAACCGATGTTTCATCAGGGGCGAGGCGGCCTGCGCCATCGCGTACACCCAGGTAATGACCACTTCGTTCAGAACGACAGAATTGAGCGCCCTCAGGGCGGCGGCGGTGGTTCAGGAAGCGGTCAGGGACAGGCCAGCCAGGACGGTGAAGGCCAGGACGAATTTGTCTTCCAGATTTCGAAAGATGAATATCTCGACCTGCTGTTCGAAGACCTGGCGCTGCCGAATCTGAAAAAGAATCAGCATCGTCAGCTTAATGAATATAAAACCCACCGCGCGGGTTATACCGCCAACGGCGTGCCCGCCAACATCAGCGTCGTGCGTTCGTTGCAGAATTCGCTGGCGCGACGCACGGCCATGACGGCAGGCAAACGTCGCGAACTGCGCGAGCTGGAGAGTAGCCTGAAGGTGGTGGAAAACACGGAACCGGCGCAACTGCTGGAAGAGGAGCGCCTGCGTAAAGAGATTGCAGAGCTGAGGGCGAAGATCGAACGGGTACCGTTTATCGACACCTTCGACCTGCGCTACAAGAACTACGAAAAACGCCCTGAGCCCTCCAGCCAGGCGGTGATGTTCTGTCTCATGGACGTGTCCGGCTCGATGGATCAGGCCACCAAAGATATGGCGAAGCGTTTTTATATCCTGCTCTATTTGTTCCTGAGCAGAACCTATAAGAACGTGGAGGTGGTCTATATCCGCCACCACACCCAGGCGAAGGAGGTGGATGAACATGAGTTCTTCTACTCGCAGGAGACCGGGGGCACCATCGTCTCGAGCGCGCTGAAGCTGATGGATGAAGTGGTCAAAGAGCGCTACGACCCGGCGCAGTGGAACATTTATGCCGCGCAGGCGTCGGATGGCGATAACTGGGCCGACGACTCGCCGCTGTGTCACGAGATCCTGGCGAAGAAAATTCTGCCGGTCGTGCGTTACTACAGCTATATCGAAATCACCCGTCGCGCACACCAGACCCTGTGGCGGGAGTATGAGCATCTGCAGGCGATGTTCGATAATTTCGCCATGCAGCATATCCGTGACCAGGATGACATTTATCCGGTGTTCAGGGAGCTGTTCCACAAGCAGTCAGCTACCAGCAACGCATAAACCCACAGCCAGCGAACCCGCTGGCTGTTTTCTTTCGACCCTGTTCATCCCGTGCTAATGTAGAAGGCTGCATACTGGATTATCACCGGGAAAATCGTTATGACTGACGACGTTATTGGAACAGGAACCCACCAGCAGCTCATTACCTTACTTACCGAGCAGGGCGCGCGTTTTCGCGTCATGGAGCATGAGGCGGTCGGGAAATGTGAAGCGGTAAGTGAAATTCGCGGAACCGATCTGCGGCAAGGCGCCAAAGCCCTGGTCTGCAAGGTGAAGGGAAACGGCGTGAAAAAACACGTTCTGGCGATTCTGGCCGCCGACCTGCAGGCTGACCTGAGCCAGCTTGCCAGCCATTTTGGCGGGCTAAAGGCCTCCCTCGCCAGCCCGGCCGAAGTCGATGCCCTGACCGCCTGCGTTTTCGGCGCTATCCCGCCCTTTAGCTTTCATCCTGACCTGGCACTGGTTGCCGACCCGCTGCTGTTCGAGCGCTTTGACGAAATCGCGTTTAACGCCGGCCTGCTGGAGAAATCCGTGATTATGGATACCCAGGATTATCTGCGCATCGCCCGTCCTGAGCTCGTCACCTTCCATAAAGCGTAACTGCGATGGCTGACGCCCTGTCAGCCTTTTCGTTCCAGAAACAGCACGGAGGCAACGAGAATAACGGCAATAGCGAAAAACGATGAGGAGATAATCAGCGTTTCCACAAACATGTGATCGTTCATGATGGCGCCCCCTTTTGCGATATCTGCTTTCGTTTTAATCCGCGTAAATGACAAGGTTATGACAACGACAAAATCTTTTTAACCCTGTTCTCTGCCGCGTTTGCGCGTACAGTAAACAGAACAATTTTTCTGGCAAGGATTCCCTATGTTTGACCCTACTCTGCTCATTCTTCTGGCACTCGCCGCGCTCGGCTTTATCAGCCATAACACTACCGTCGCCATCTCGATTCTGGTGCTGATTATTGTGCGCGTGACCCCGTTAAATACCTTTTTCCCGTGGATAGAAAAACAAGGCCTCACCATCGGGATTATCATCTTAACCATTGGGGTGATGGCGCCGATTGCCAGCGGTACCCTTCCCGCCTCAACGCTGCTGCACTCGTTTGTAAACTGGAAATCGCTGGTGGCGATCGCGGTGGGGATTTTTGTGTCGTGGCTGGGCGGTCGCGGCGTCACGCTGATGAGCAGCCAGCCCTCGCTGGTGGCGGGTCTGCTGGTGGGCACCGTGCTGGGCGTGGCGCTCTTTCGCGGCGTGCCGGTCGGCCCGCTGATTGCGGCTGGCCTTGTCTCGCTGTTTATTGGGAAGTCGTAGTCAGGCTGGCCATATAACGCGCCGGCGTCTGGCCCAGCCCCTTTCTGAACATGGTGATAAACGCGGTGGTCGAGTCATAGCCCAGTGACTGAGCCACCTGCTGTACCGATTTCCCGCCGATCAGGTGCTGTAATGCCACAATCAGCTGCAGCTGGTGGCGCCAGCGGCGAAAGCTTAAGCCGGTCTCTTTCACCACCAGCCGCGCCAGATTGCGCTCGCTCATGGCGAAGTGGCTCGCCCACTGCGTTAGCGTCTGCCAGGCGGCGGGCTCCTCCGCCATCTTCTCGCTCATCAGCCTGATTTTGGGATGGGGCGACACGGGCAGCTGCAGATGTTCCTGACGCTGGAGCGGTAGCTCGTCAAACAGCACGTCCACCAGGCGAGACGTGGTCGCAAGAGAGAGCTGCTCACGTGATTTTTCCGCCAGCGATAAAATCAGCTCCCGCACCAGAGGGGAGATTTTCAGGGTACAGCAGCGCTCGGGCAGGCTGACGGCCCCCGGCTCAATAAACAAAAAGCAGAGCTGCGCGCCCGGCGTGGCCCTGTTGCTGTGCGGCATCTGGCCGGGGATCCAGACGGCATACTGAGGCGGCACCATCAGCATCGCATTTTCCACTTCACAGGTGATTGCGCCGCCGAGGGCCAGAATCAACTGCCCCTTACGGTGATGATGCCGGGGAATATACTGTTCCTCCGCCACCACCTGAATGCGAAATGCGACGGCCGCATCGTGCTGGCTATCTGGATCGTAGCCTTCCAGTCCCAGACCAATCATCAGTTTGTCCGATATTAGCGATAAACTGTCATTTTAGCCTGATTTCAACCGCTGAGAAAATCGGTATTGTGTCCGCTCGCTTGAACGTATGAGAACATAATGACTACTGCTATTCGCACCTCAGGAAAACACGGCGCGCTGTTGATTGCAGGCATCCTGATGATTGCCACTACGCTTCGCGTCACCTTCACCGGCGCAGCGCCGCTGCTTGATACCATTCGTCTTGATTATGGCTTAAGCACGGCACAAACCGGTCTGCTGACCACCCTGCCCCTGCTGGCTTTCGCCCTCGTCTCGCCGCTCGCCGCAGGCGTTGCCCGGCGTATCGGCATGGAGCGCAGCCTGTTTATCGCCCTGCTGCTGATTTGCGCCGGGATTGCCGTTCGCTCGCTGCCCTCCGCCGCTTTGCTTTTCACCGGAACGGCGATCGTCGGGTGCGGTATTGCGCTCGGGAACGTGCTGTTACCCGGATTAATTAAGCGTGATTTTCCGGGCCAGGTGGCGAAGCTCACCGGCGCCTATTCCCTGACGATGGGCGTCTCGGCGGCGTTTGGCTCAGCGATGATCGTTCCCCTGGCACAAGGGAGTGCGGGCTGGCATGGCGCGCTGCTGATGCTTATGGCGTTTCCGCTGGTCGCATTGCTGCTCTGGCTGCCGCAGTGGCGTCAGAAACACGTCGCAACGGTAACGGGCGCAGGCGCGCTGCATAACCGCGCGATCTGGCGCTCGGCCCTCGCCTGGCAGGTCACGCTCTTTTTGGGGATAAACTCGCTGATTTACTACGTCATCATCGGCTGGCTGCCGGCAATACTGCTGAGCCACGGCTACAGCGAAGCGCAGGCTGGCTCGGTGCACGGTCTGTTGCAGCTGGCCACGGCCGTGCCGGGACTCGCCGTTCCGCTGATCCTCCACCGTCTGAAAGACCAGCGGGCGATCGCAGGCGCGGTGGCGCTGATGTGCGCGATAAGCGCGGCGGGATTATGGTTTATGCCGGGCATGGCGGTGATGTGGACGCTGGTGTTTGGCTTTGGCACAGGGGCAACGATGATCCTCGGCCTGACGTTTATCGGTCTGCGCGCCAGCACTGCACACCAGGCGGCAGCGTTGTCCGGCATGGCGCAGTCGATTGGCTATCTGCTCGCCGCCTGCGGCCCTCCGCTAATGGGGAAAATTCACGATAGCGCGGGAGACTGGCGGATCACGCTCTTGGGCTGCGCGCTGGCCGCCGTGATTATGGCCCTCTGCGGCATCTTAGCCGGGCGAGACCGGGAGATCGCGCCCCGTTAAACAGTGTGGCAGCCCCTTGGGTCTGCCTTTTTTACCCGCGCGCCGCGCGCAGCATCGCCTGTACCAGCACGACCGGACGTCCTTCCAGCGCAGCACGCTCGTGCTGGAATAAGGTGATCACGAAGAACGGGTGCGTGACCAGTTCCGCGGCACGGATTTCACCCTGATCGTCCCAGCCCGTCACATGCATATCACCGCTCTCCAGCGCCTGTGCAAACGCTGGAGACACGCCATAGTTACAGTGATATCCCTCTTCAATTTCCGGCTTGCCGTACGCTTTGGCAATTAATGTATTCCTGCGCAGTTCAATCGCATCGGTTTTTTCCACCAGCGAGCAGGTCAGCGGCGCAATCACCATGGTACCTTCGGTATCCGTCTCAGCGTGTGCCGCATCAGCCCAGCCCAGCACGTTTCGGGCATACTCAATCAGCGCATGCTGGAACCCGCCGCAGGTGCCCAGGAACGGGATGCTGTTTTCACGGGCGTAGCGCGCGGCAATAAAAGCGGCCTCGGTGTTTTTGTAGGGGCTGGCAGGAACCAGCCAGATGGCATCGTAGCCCACCAGATCTTCAGAGCTTGTCAGCTCCGTCGTGGCCAGCCAGTCGTAATCGGCGGTGAGGTCAAGCACTGCGGCGGCGTCGTCAATGGCCAGCGGGATCGCCTGATGCGCAATAACATTGGGATTATAATCGCCAACCAGCGCAATGCGCAGCGTCGTTTTAACCGGGAGGTGTTCCATGAAAGGTTCCTTATGCCAGAGTATTATCAGATAACATAAGGAACCTCAGACTACCGATCTTTTGCAATTATCACAATACCTTAAATTGGGAGGGTGAAATCATGATTCAGTGCAAACGGGTCTACGAACAGGCAGGCTCTGATGACGGCTATCGGGTACTGGTGGACAGGCTGTGGCCGCGCGGCGTTAAGAAAACGGACCTTGTGTATGACAAATGGTGTAAAGCGCTCGCGCCCTCAACGGAACTACGCAAGGCCTTTCATAGCGAAACGATTGATTTCACCGCCTTCAGCCAGGCCTATCGGGAAGAGCTGGCGCAGCAGGCTGACGAGGGCGCGCGTCTGGCGACGCTGGCGCGCAGGCAGACCGTCACCCTGCTCTTTGCTGCCAAAAACACGGAGCAAAATCACGCCCTGGTCTTAGCCGACTGGCTGCGCCATCTGTGATCAGCCGATCGTCAGTTCATCCAGAATTTGCGGCGCTTCATCCGGGGTGAGCGGCATCAGATGTTCGGCGCGGACAAACGCAAAGCCGTGCTGATTATCGAAGGCGTAGACATCACCCGTCACCAGCCAAAGTGCGCGATCTGCGGTAGTGGGTAATTGCGTCATCACGCCGTTGACCGGGTTAACGAAGCGCAGGCCAGGCTGGCAAAGGCCAAACAGCTCAACAGATTTACCAATATTGCGACGGCCTGACGCCGTGCGGGCACCCACGATCATCGCCATGCTGCCCGGTTTTAACTGAAACATACTTCTCTCGCGGAAACGAACGCCAGATACTGGCTAAGATTAATCCTAAAGAGAAGTGTATCGCAGGCGGTATCCGTCTGTCACCTGGTGGGTTGCGGATGATCGCGACGATAGAGCGTCCATTCATCGATCACTTCCCCGCCCGGTAATTTGCACTCGGTGCGAACGCCCTGCGGGCTTTGAACCGGGATCTGTTCCCCGCCTTTCTCCAGGCAGTAGACGGAGGCCGGGTTCGCCATACCGATAACGTGCGGCGGTTTCGGCGCATCGGGTGGCGTGGTTTTTGCGGTGCAGGCGGCCAGGGGAAGCGCCAGCGTCAGAAGCAGAAATCTCATCTCATTGATCCTTTTGACATCATTACACCCTAAGGGTAACGGGTCATCGCCGCGTTCTCCATGATTTCTCCATTTTAACTGCACTTTTCAGCACTATAGTGTGGCATGTTCTCGATATGACCAGAGAACATCATTCCGTAATCAAGATGTCTTTGCCCCGGTCTCAACAACGGGGCTTTTTTTCTCGCCTGCTCCCCGCTTCCTGCATATATTAAATTTTCTGTATTCATGTTTTACTATGCCTGAAGCCTAAAAACTCAGCATAACATGCAGATGCAGACGTCTTCTGCCTGGGAGTCATTCTACGTCATGTCGGACCTTATCCTCGCTCGCGTTTCAGAAACCCTTGCCACCGAGCAATCCCTTGAAAGCCTCGTTCGCCAGCTGCTGGAGATGCTGGAAATTGTCACCGACATGGAGTCGACCTACCTGACGAAGGTGGATATCGAGGCGCGGCTGCAGCACATCCTCTACGCCCGCAACAGCAAACAGATGACGATCCCGGAGGGGCTGAGCGTCCCATGGGATGAGACGCTGTGCAAACGCGCGCTGGATAGTGACACGATGTTCAGCAATGACGTGCCTGAACGTTGGCCCGAGTGTGAAGCCGCAAAAGCACTTGGCATTACCACCTACATGAGTATTCCTGTCCATCTTGCCGATGGTTCACTTTACGGAACGCTCTGCGCCACCAGCACGGCCAGAAAGCCGCTGAGCGAGCGCGCTGAACAGGTGCTGAAGCTCTTCGCCGGGCTGATTGCCCAGTCCATTCAGAAAGAGTCGCTGGTGACCCAGCTTCGCGAAGCCAATGCGGCCCTCATCGCGCACTCTTATACGGATGCCCTTACCGGTTTACCCAACCGTCGCGCCATTTTTGAAGATCTGACTACCCTCTTTTCTCTGGCCCGGCACCTGAAGCGTAACGCCATCATCGCGTTTATCGATCTGGATGATTTCAAGCTGATTAACGATCGTTACGGCCACGAGGCTGGCGACCAGTTCCTGATAGAAGTGGGCAAGCGTTTGACCGAAGAGAAACAGCAGGACGATATTATCGGTCGTCTGGGCGGGGATGAATTTCTGGTCGCGTCGCTGAGCCAGCCCCACCAGGACGGGGATAACGCGCAGCTTACGCTGCTCAAAACGCGCCTCAGCGCCTGCATCGCCGGCGAATACTGGCTCGGCAGCGTTCATATTATTTATCCGGGCGCCAGCTTCGGCGTGATCGAAGTGGACCCTGCCGCAACCGATCCTGACAGCGCGTTACGCGCTGCGGATGTAGCGATGTATCAGGATAAGAAAGGAAAAAGCAAAACACGCTTTCTCACTATGGATTAACCCCGTACACTCTACGGCGTTACAGAAACCGAAACAGGTGATGGTATGAGAATAGGGATCCTCTTCCCGGTCGTTATATTTATAACGGCGGTGGTTTTTTTAGCGTGGTTTTTTGTTGGCGGCTACGCGGCGCCGGGGGCATAAATGCGGAAGACAACCGTCATTATGCTGATCGTTGCCATTGCAGCGTTTGCCGGCACGCAGCTTGGCTGGTGGTAAACCCAATACGTAAAAAGGCCGCCATCTGGCAGCCTTTTTCAACGCTTTCAGAACTTAGCTTTTGATCTTTCTGTAGATAAACAGCACAACCAGCGCACCGATCACCGCGACGGCGAAACTGCCGAAGTTAAAGCCATCGACCTTGCCAAAACCGAACAGCGTACTGATCCAGCCGCCGACTACCGCGCCGACAATACCCAGTATTACGGTGACGATAAACCCACCGCCATCTTTGCCCGGCATGATCCACTTCGCCAGAATACCCGCAATAAGCCCAAAGATAATCCAGGATAAAATTCCCATAACTTTCCTCTCTGTATGGTTTTTGTCATTAAATCAACGACACAAAAAAGAATAGCACAGGATTCCAGAAAGGAAATTTGTGATAAGCATCACAGTGAGAGAGTGCGTCATTTTTCATCAACAAAAAGAACGGGCCACATAAACTGTGGGGTTGCAACTTTTGTTGAGAAAGATTATCTTTCTCAACACTGAATAGTTGAGAGAAACACTCAGGTATTCAGTACGACATTGCTCACATTGCTTCCAGTATTTCTTGCCCACTCCTGAGTGGGCTTTTTTTTTAGCTCATACCCCAACAAACGCGTACCGGTTACGTCCCGCGCGTTTCGCCTGATAGAGGGCCTGGTCTGCGGCAATAATGATATTTTGCTGGCTGCCCGCGATGTCGACGGCACGGGCGGTTGAAATCCCGACGCTTACCGTCACCCGGCCGAAGGGGCTAAAGGCATGAGCGATTTGCAGCGAGAACACATTGCGAATAATCGTCTGGGCCAGACGAAGCGCCTCCTGAATATCCGTATCCGGCAATATCAGCGCAAACTCCTCTCCGCCGTATCGCGCCACAAGCTGATTATCACGGGTAAGGCTCTCCCTGAGGCTGTTTCCAAGCATAGCCAGACACCGATCCCCTTCCGGATGGCCGTAGTTATCGTTGTATTTTTTGAAGTAGTCCACGTCCACGATCAGTATCGAAATCGGTGCGTCATGCGCGGCACACAGAGCGATGTCCGAGAGGATTTTTTCATCAAAGACGCGGCGATTGTACAGCCCGGTCAACGCATCTTCTGAGGCAATAATCTTCAGCGCTTTGTTATCCCGTGTTTTACGGGACAGGTCGGAATAGAGGAAGTATGACGCGACGATGAGTATCGCCGTGAACACGAAAATGAGTACCGCCAGCTGAATCGCCTGCTTGCGCCAGGGGGCAAGGGCTTCATCAATGCTAACCGCCACGGTGGTGACCAGTCCGTAGCGTCTGTTTTTCTCATAGGCATAAATGCGCTCGATTTTATCAAACCGCGAGATGGAGCTGGCTATCCCCGTATTTTGTACCTTGAGATATTTCCTGAAGAGTGGTGAATCAGAAACAATCGTGCCGATATAGGTATTTTTAAAGGGATACCGGACCAGCAGCACGCCTGATTGCGTCGTTAAGCCGATGACGCCCGAGTGACCGATATTAATCTGCCCGTAGAGCGCCAGAAAATTTTCGATACCCAGCGTCACCACCACCACACCGTTAAATGCCCCGGTCTGGGTTTCAAGGCGCCGGCTGATGGTGATAACCCATTTGCCATTGGTTCTGCTTACCACCGGTTCCCCAATAAAAATCGCCTGATTTTTATTTTCTTTGTGATAGATAAAAAACTCTCTGTCCGAGCCTTTGCGTGGCCCCGTAAAAGTTTCATGCAGCGCGGTAAAGATATCGCCCTGAGCATTGTAAACAACCACATTATTAATCTGGGTAAGAAGGTTATCCTGATTATTGATCATGTGCTGAATATTGGTCGCCTGCTGCGGGGTCATGCCATAAATTTCGATTATGTCGGAAACGGTAGTAATTAACATTTCACTCTGGCGCATGATCCCTTCAGTATAGACATCAAGGGTATGGCTCAGGTTAGCGACGCTGGTATTAATTTGCTGGATTGACTGCTGTCTGGACGTGGCAATTTGGACAGCAAGCGCCAGCGAGATGATCAATGAGACAATGATGACGGTAATGGTTGTTGTGTAAAAAGTATTTTTCACATGCACGAGCTTTTCCACCTTATCACGCCTGATATCCCTGGCTGACAACTCTTGTCACTGTAACAAAGCTCAGGATAAGAGGAAAATGAATTGCACTTAAGCATACAACAGAAGATCGTCTTTATTTTGTTTTTCACCGCCTGGTAACCAGCGCTATTCCTGACGCTCAGCAACGCCCGCGTTTTACACCATCACGGTCTCCCTGGGCTTAGATAAAATGACTTTAATAAAATCGATATAGGAGACGGGTTTACCAAAATAATAACCCTGCAGCAGGGTAATCTCATTACGGTTGAGATACTCCAGCTGCTCTTTCGTTTCTACGCCTTCGGCCACGATCCGCAATGAAAGTTTTTTCGCCAGGTCAATAACGCAGTCCAGCAGGATCGTTGAGTCCTTCTCCTCTGATACCCGGTTAACAAAGCTTTTATCAATTTTAATATAATCTATGGCAAGCGCATTGAGACATGACAGCCCGGAATACCCTGTACCAAAATCATCCAGTGCTATGACAAAACCGGCGTTATGCAGCGCGTTGAGGTTTTCCACCAGATGAGGATTATCGATCAACGGTTCACGTTCGGTCACCTCAAGCACCAGCTTCACGGCTTTACCCTGAAACCCCTTGCCGAAGATTCGGCAGTCACCGATGAAAGAAGGGGCATTGATGTGTCTGGCGCTGATGTTCACCCCGATATGGAACCCGTCCGGCAGCTTAGGCAGGAGCGGCTTAAGCTGTGTGACCACTTTCGCCATCAAGCCTTTGGTCAGTGGAATAATCAACCCGCTACGTTCAGCTATCGGGATAAAGACGTCCGGCGGGATAAAGCCTGACTTAGGATGCTTCCACCTTGCCAGGACTTCAACACCGTATAACCCGCCGGTATCGCCGTTCACGATCGGCTGGTAATAAGGCACGATCTCTCCCTGCAAAATGGCCTTACGCAAATCGTCTTCAAAGGTGGTACTTTTCCCCTTGTAGCGGCGGATCAAAATGCCCACCGCCACGGATAGCGCGAGAATCAGCAGAATCAGGCTCCATCCCTGTTGCAGTAGCCGCGTCAGGCTAAAAAAGGCAGGCGGTTGCCAGGCCAGACTGAAGGGGAAGTGCGAAGAGGTCGTCAGTGACCCCGCCCACGAGGCCGCTTTCCAGCCGGTCACCTCACCGTTGCGCGTAAACATCCTGTCGCCGACAACCAACCCCAGGTCAACGCTGTTTGATGCGTTCGCGATGACGTCCTGCAAATGCGCATCACTGACGCTGACGATGACGCGCCCTCCCGCAATGGGCATCTGGAAGACAAGCACCGGGATGCCGTTCACCAGTCGGTTACCGGGTAGCAGCATTAATTTTTGTTCAGGTAACGTCTCCGGATGCACAATCAAAACGCCATTCCCGGGAAGGGAAGTACAGATGATTTTTCCCTGCTGCTGGATCATGATGGCGCGCAGATGCGGTTTTAACGCGGCTTCTGTCCCCAGCGCCAGCTGTCCGCTGCTGCTACACCCCTGCTCCGCAACGCGCTTCGCCGTGCTGGCCGCACTGACGGCTTCCGACAGAATGTTTTCTATTTTCTGGGTGCTTACCGTGGCGGTATGAACGTTATTCATTTTCGCCATCTGCCATAACTGCCAGTTAATAATCAGTATGCCGATCAGAAAAAGAAACAAGGCACTGAGAACAGGGATCATCACGTTACGCACGATGTTTTCCTTAATAGAATAAACAAGCATGGAGGATCGGAAAGAAGAACCCGTGGTTTAACCGGCGTTGCTTATCACAATGAAAATAGCTTAGCTGAGAATTGTCTTAAAAAACTGATGCTTTCGTATGAGTTCACCCGCTCAAATTTGCTCACCCGACGTGACTATCAGGCTTGTGCCTTGCCCTGGCTGTGTTAAGCTTTGTGAAATCAGGGAGCGGACAGGATAACTGGAAAATGAAAAAGCGCATTGCCGTTGCGATCGTTTCAACGCTTCTGGTCATCCTGTCTCTTTATGCGGTCAACGTGGTTATCATCGGTCAGCAAAAAACCAAACAGCTTGAAATATCCCAAACCCTTTTACATTATTCAGAAGATCTGTCCCAAAGCGTGGCGCTGGGCCTCAAAAGCATAACGACGCAGGGATGTGATAAAGCCAGTCTTGATAGCTACAGGCAAATAAAGCTTAATAACCTCTATTTCAGCGATATCGGTTTTATCGAAAAGGGAAAAATTGTCTGTACCGCTTTTTGGGGTAAACTCGCGACGCCCGTTCCACTTCCTGCGGAACTGCATAAAACGCCGAGAGGTTTTCTCCTGGCGCAGTTTTCCAGAAAAGACTTTTTCACCGGCAATGCGGCTATTTATAATAATATTATTATCTTCACCTCCCGCTATGCTTACGATAAATTTACCCCGGTTACCGCAAGCTATTCTCTGAGCGCCACCACGAAGGACTTTGGACGGATCTTTTTTTCAGCCGCCCCTGAGCTGAAGCCGCGGAGCTGGCTGCATTCGGTGTTGTTCACCCTGACCATTACACAGTGCAGCGCCTTGTGGGATCTATGCGTGATTGTAAAACACCACGATGCAGGACTGGCCTCACTCCCCCCGTTTATCTTTACGTTTCTCGTGGTCATACTCTTTTTTATCTGGGTCGCGATAACGTTATTTATCTTCCGTCTCTATGAAGACCGTTTTTCGCTGGAACGCACGCTGATCAAAGCCGTGATAACGAATACCTTCAGCGTTAATTATCAGCCCATTATTCGTATTCGCGATCAAAAAATCGTGGGCGTCGAAGTTCTGTCGCGATGGCGCGATCAAAAGCACGGAGACGTCTCGCCGGAGCTGTTCATCCCATTAATTAAGAAAATCGGTCTGTATAAAAAATATTACAGCAATATTATCGCGAAGTCCCTTTCAGAAATTGCCCCGCTGGCGATTAAGCATCAGCTGATCGTTTCAATCAACGTTGGGCGAAAGGAAATTGAAGACGGACAGTTTATTAACATTTTGCGTCGCGAGTGCTTAGCCAATCGCCTCCCCCTTTCCCTGATGAAGGTCGAGCTTTCTGAAAAAGCCGTTTCCGCGGCGGGTATCCTCGAGGAGTTCTGTCAGGAACTGAAGTCGCTTGGCGTTAAAATTTCAATCGATGATTTTGGCGTGCAAAATTCAAATCTGGCCCGGCTGTCGCAGCTTGAATATGATGAAATTAAAATTGATAAGTCGCTGGTGGATGGCGTCAGCGAGCATTATAAGCAAAACATCTTTGTTATCTTCAGCGATGCCCTTGCGAAGTTGAATAAAACCCTTGTTTTCGAGGGCGTGGAAAATGAAATTCAATATCGCTTCATTGCGGACAGATATCCCGATGCCTTGATCCAGGGATGGTATTTTTCAAAAGCACTCACCCGGAGCGAACTGGCGAAGCGACTCACTGGCGTCGCCCCGTAATCAGAAGCCTGCCATGCACCTTTTTTTACGCTCAGGCGTTTCCATTTTTTCCGCCAAAACATATAGTCGTCATATTCAGACGGTAGATTACCCTGAAGCACATTCTTATTTTGGTTAAAAACGTGAAATTATCCTTACTTTTTCCAGTGGTACTGTTCTTTCTGATTGTTATTTTCGCGCTGTTTATTGATAAACCCACTTCGCCTATTCTGCGGAAAAAATGCATGTGGTCCGATAGCGTGATGCTGAGCTGTATCGCAAAGCATCAGCATAACGGTTTCTAAGGCAGGCTATTCATTTCCCCACTGATTGAGGAAGTTCGCAACATCATCAATGCGACCCGCACGGATCCCGGCTTCAGTGGCCATCTCCTGCTGGGCTTCCTCGCTGATCTCCTCATTATTCGCTAAGCGGATGAGCAGCAGCTGGAAATAGTGTGCCAGCGCGTCGCGCTCTGACTCAGCGACTTGCTCTGCGGCTTCCGTCGCGTACTCGTCGGCAATGTCATAATATTTCAGTGGGATGTCGTTGTGCATAACAGTCTCGTCTCAGGTCAATAAAGGTAACGTCACGAGTATATCGGAGGCGTTATCTCAACCAAAGCATTGCTTCAGAGGAGTAACGCAAGCAGCGCTGCAAGCGCGGGTATGGCCTGCACATACAAAATTTTACGGCTGGCGGTGGCTGCGCCAAAAAGTCCGGCGATCAGTACACAGCTCAGGAAGAAGATGGCTACCTGAATCCCCTTTTCGCCGAGCCAGAGGCTCCAGAGCAGACCGGCTGCCAGAAAACCGTTATACAGCCCCTGATTCGCGGCCAGCACGCGGGTGTCGCGCGCAAAATCAGGACGCAGATTAAAAGCCTTGTGCCCTGTTTTGGTATTCCACAGGAACATTTCCAGCACAAGAATGTAGAGATGGATGAGTGCAACGACAGCGATAAGGACAGTGGCTAACATCGTGTTGTCTCCTGCAGGCAGAGGCAAAAAAAACGGGAACCCTCAGGCCCCCGCTCTTGTTTAACCCAGAATCTGGATTACATGTTCGCGATAATCGCGTCGCCAAACTCTGAACATTTCAGCAGCTTAGCGCCTTCCATCAGACGTTCGAAATCGTAAGTTACGGTTTTCGCGTTGATCGCGCCTTCCATACCTTTAACGATCAGGTCTGCGGCTTCGAACCATTCCATATGACGCAGCATCATCTCTGCGGAGAGGATGATAGAGCCTGGGTTCACTTTGTCCTGACCTGCGTATTTTGGTGCCGTACCGTGGGTCGCTTCGAACAGGGCGCACTCGTCACCGATGTTCGCGCCAGGGGCGATACCGATACCGCCAACCTGTGCAGCCAGGGCGTCAGAGATGTAGTCACCGTTCAGGTTCATACAGGCAATCACGTCGTATTCTGCAGGACGCAGCAGGATCTGCTGCAGGAACGCATCGGCGATCACATCTTTAATGATGATCTCTTTGCCGGTGTTCGGGTTTTTGATCTTCTGCCATGGGCCGCCGTCGATCAGCTCACCGCCGAACTCTTCTTTCGCCAACTGGTAGCCCCAGTCTTTGAACGCGCCTTCGGTGAACTTCATGATGTTGCCTTTGTGAACCAGGGTCACTGAGTCACGGTCGTTGGTGATCGCATATTCGATGGCCGCGCGCACCAGACGCTTGGTCCCTTCTTCGGAGCACGGCTTAATGCCGATACCGCAATGCTCAGGGAAGCGAATTTTCTTCACGCCCATCTCTTCGCGCAGGAATTTAATCACTTTTTCTGCGTCAGCAGAGTCCGCTTTCCATTCGATACCCGCGTAGATGTCTTCTGAGTTTTCGCGGAAGATAACCATGTCGGTCAGTTCCGGGTGCTTAACCGGGCTTGGGGTGCCCTGATAGTAACGAACCGGACGCAGACACACGTACAGGTCCAGCTCCTGACGCAGAGCCACGTTCAGAGAACGGATACCGCCGCCGACTGGGGTGGTCAGGGGGCCTTTAATAGCAACGCGGTAGTCGCGGATCAGGTCCAGCGTTTCTGCTGGCAGCCAGACGTCCTGGCCATAAACTTGCGTCGATTTCTCACCGGTGTAAATTTCCATCCAGGAAATTTTACGCTCGCCTTTGTAGGCTTTCTCAACAGCGGCATCAACCACTTTCAGCATTGCCGGGGTAACGTCTACACCGATACCGTCGCCTTCGATGAACGGAATAATCGGATTGTGAGGAACGTTAATCTTGCCGTTTTGCAGGGTGATCTTTTTACCTTCCGCCGGAACAACTACTTTGCTTTCCATTAACCTCTCCTTCGAGCGCTTCTGGTTGTTACTGATCTTATGTTAATAAATTGTAATGAGCCCTTCGATAGTACCTGATTGTCCGACGCCATGAAAGGTCTTCGTTATTAGGCTATAATGCGGCAATTGATAACGCCTGAAAATACCATGAAGAAAACTTCTTTTACAAAACACCGGGTTGAGCGATTCAGCTCCCGACAAGCCGCCAGACGACCGCAAGAAACCCAGCCAAAGCGGGTGATTCTGTTCAATAAACCCTACGATGTTTTGCCGCAGTTCACCGACGAAGCCGGACGCAGCACGCTAAAGGACTACATTCCTGTTCAGGGGGTCTACGCGGCCGGGCGTCTGGACCGGGACAGCGAAGGCCTGCTGGTCTTGACCAACGACGGCGCGCTGCAGGCGAAGCTCACGCAGCCGGGAAAACGCACCGGCAAAATTTACTTCGTCCAGGTCGAAGGCGAGCCGGACGAAGAAACGCTGGATAAATTGCGCAAAGGCGTCACGCTGAACGACGGTCCCACCCTGCCGGCAGGTATTGAACGCGTGAATGAACCGGAGTGGCTGTGGCCGCGCAATCCACCGATTCGCGAACGCAAATCCATTCCGACCAGCTGGCTCAAAATCACCCTTTATGAAGGCCGCAACCGTCAGGTTCGACGGATGACCGCGCACGTCGGCTTCCCTACCCTGCGTCTGATTCGCTACGCTATGGGTAACTACACCCTGGAAACGCTGGCAAACGGTGAATGGCGAGACGTTACCTTTTAAGGAGTCACTATGTTTAAACCTCATGTCACGGTTGCCTGCGTGGTCCACGCCCGGGGTAAATTCCTGGTTGTCGAAGAGAGCATTAACGGCAAAGCGCTGTGGAACCAGCCAGCCGGGCACCTTGAAGCCAATGAGACCCTTCTTCAGGCCGCAAAACGCGAGCTATGGGAAGAGACCGGCATTCACGCTGACCCCCAGCACTTCATCCGTATGCACCAGTGGATTGCACCCGATAGCACCCCTTTCCTGCGTTTTTTATTTGCCGTTGAGCTTAGCGAAACGTGCGCCACTGAGCCGCAGGATGACGATATCGACCGCTGTCTGTGGGTCACCGCCGACGAGATCCTGAACGCGCGTAACCTGCGCTCGCCGCTGGTTGCGGAAAGCATTCGCTGCTGGCAGTCAGGCGCACGCCTGCCGCTGGATGTCATCGGCGCTTTTAACTGGCCGTTTACAGAGGGTGCCAATGGTGGGGGGGCGTGATAGAATACGCCGCCTTGAAGTTCAATGTCGTGAGTATTCCATGTCAGATAATAGCCAGAAAAAAGTGATCGTCGGCATGTCCGGCGGTGTCGATTCCTCCGTTTCCGCCTACCTGTTACAGCAACAGGGCTATAAGGTGGAGGGCCTGTTCATGAAGAACTGGGAGGAAGATGATGGCGAGGAATACTGCACTGCCGCTGCGGATCTCGCCGATGCGCAGGCCGTATGCGATAAGCTCGGCATTGAACTGCACACCGTTAACTTTGCCGCAGAATACTGGGACAACGTGTTTGAACTGTTCCTCGAAGAGTACAAAGCGGGCCGCACGCCGAACCCGGATATTCTGTGCAATAAAGAGATCAAATTTAAAGCCTTCCTGGAATTCGCCGCGGAAGATCTGGGCGCAGACTACATTGCGACCGGTCACTACGTGCGTCGCGCAGATGTGAATGGCAAAAGCCAGCTGCTGCGCGGTCTGGACGGCAACAAAGATCAAAGCTACTTCCTCTATACGCTGAGCCACGAGCAAATCGCCCAGAGCCTGTTCCCTGTCGGCGAGCTGGAAAAGCCGCAGGTGCGTAAAATCGCCGAAGAGCTGGACCTGATCACCGCGAAGAAAAAAGACTCTACCGGTATCTGCTTCATCGGCGAGCGCAAATTCCGCGATTTCCTCGGTCGTTACCTGCCCGCACAGCCGGGTAAAATTGTCACCGTCGACGGGGAAGAGATTGGCCAGCATCAGGGGCTGATGTACCACACCTTAGGCCAGCGTAAAGGCCTGGGTATCGGCGGGACGAAAGAAGGTAGCGAAGAACCGTGGTACGTGGTCGACAAAGATGTCGAAAACAATATTCTGGTTGTTGCTCAGGGTCACGACCATCCGCGTCTGATGTCCATTGGCCTGATTGCGCAACAGCTGCACTGGGTCGATCGTGAGCCGCTAAAAGGCACGCTGCGCTGCACGGTGAAAACACGCTACCGTCAGACCGATATTCCTTGCACCGTTACCGCGCTCGATGACGATCGCATTGACGTGCGCTTCGACGAGCCGGTCGCCGCCGTCACCCCGGGCCAGTCTGCTGTCTTCTACAGCGGCGAAATCTGCCTGGGCGGCGGGATCATTGAACAGCGCCTGCCGCTGCCCGCTGTTTAACAGCGATTGCACACATAAAGGAGACCGTGTGGCGAAGAACTACTATGACATCACCCTGGCGCTGGCGGGAATTTGCCAGTCAGCCCGTCTGGTGCAACAGCTGGCGCATCAGGGTCATTGCGACGCTGACGCCCTGCACGTTTCACTCAACAGCGTTATCGACCTCAACCCCGGTTCAACCCTGGGCGTGTTCGGTGGCAGTGAAACCAATCTTCGTCTCGGTCTTGAAACCCTGCTTGGCGTGCTTAACGCCAGCAGCCGTCAGGGGTTAAACGCAGAGCTGACCCGTTACACGTTGAGCCTGATGGTGCTGGAGCGTAAGCTGAGCGCAGCAAAAGGCGCGCTTAATACCCTGGGCGATCGCATTGCCGGGCTACAGCGTCAGCTCGATCATTTTGACCTGCAGTCCGACACGCTGCTGAGCGCCATGGCCGGCATTTATGTTGACGTCATCAGCCCGCTGGGGCCGCGTATACAGGTCACCGGCTCCCCTGCCGTGCTGCAAAGTCCGCAGGTACAGGCAAAAGTGCGCGCGTCACTGCTGGCTGGGATCCGCGCTGCCGTGCTGTGGCACCAGGTTGGCGGTGGCCGCCTGCAGCTAATGTTTTCTCGTAATCGCCTGACCACTCAGGCAAAACAAATTCTTGCTCATTGTTAACCTCCCGGAGTTGCGAATTATGGAATTATCCTCACTGACCGCCGTATCCCCTGTCGATGGACGCTACGGCGATAAAGTCAGCGCGCTGCGCGGGATCTTCAGCGAATATGGTTTGCTGAAGTTCCGTGTTCAGGTTGAAGTACGCTGGCTGCAAAAGCTGGCCGCCCAGGCAGCAATCAAGGAAGTTCCTGCTTTTGATGAAAAGGCAAACGATTACCTTGATAAAATCGTTGCCGACTTCAATGAAGAAGATGCCGCGCGCATTAAAACCATTGAGCGCACCACCAACCACGACGTGAAGGCGGTCGAGTACTTCCTGAAGGAGAAAGTGGAAAGCGTTCCTGCGCTGCACGCCGTGTCTGAGTTCATCCACTTCGCCTGTACGTCTGAAGACATCAACAACCTGTCGCACGCCCTGATGCTCTCTACCGCGCGCAAAGAGGTGGTGCTGCCTTACTGGCGAAAAATCATCGACGCGGTGAAAGCGCTGTCCGTGGAATACCGCGACATTCCGCTGCTCTCCCGTACCCACGGCCAGCCAGCCACCCCATCCACGATGGGTAAAGAGATGGCGAACGTCGCGTACCGTATGGAGCGCCAGTATCGTCAGCTGGAACAGGTTGAAATTCTGGGCAAAATCAACGGCGCGGTCGGTAACTATAACGCCCACATCGCCGCGTATCCGGAAGTGGACTGGCACCAGTTCAGCGAAGAGTTCGTGACCTCGCTGGGCATTCAGTGGAACCCGTACACCACCCAGATTGAGCCGCACGACTATATCGCCGAACTGTTTGACTGCATCGCGCGCTTCAACACCATCCTGATCGACTTCGATCGTGACGTGTGGGGCTACATCGCCCTGAACCACTTCAAACAGAAAACCATCGCGGGTGAAATCGGCTCTTCCACCATGCCGCACAAAGTGAACCCTATCGACTTCGAAAACTCCGAAGGCAACCTGGGTCTGGCGAATGCCGTACTGCAGCATATGGCAAGCAAACTGCCGGTATCCCGCTGGCAGCGCGACCTGACCGACTCCACCGTGCTGCGTAACCTGGGCGTGGGCATCGGCTACGCGCTGATTGCGTACCAGTCCACCCTGAAAGGCGTGAGCAAGCTGGAAGTGAACCGCGATCGTCTGCTGGACGAACTGGATCACAACTGGGAAGTGCTGGCGGAGCCGATTCAGACCGTGATGCGTCGTTATGGCATCGAAAAACCGTACGAAAAACTGAAAGAGCTGACCCGCGGCAAACGCGTTGACGCCGAAGGTATGAAGCAGTTTATCGACGGCCTGGCGCTGCCGGAAGAAGAGAAAACCCGCCTGAAGGCCATGACTCCGGCGAACTACATTGGCCGCGCCATCACCATGGTTGACGAGCTGAAGTAATCTCCTCTCCCCCCTTTCCGCCCGGAAAGGGGGTTGCTTTTCCCCGGTTTACTCAATGTTTATCCCCACAGCAACATAATCAGCGTTAAACTATTCATACTATTTATTCTGGGAGAAAAGATGATGCGCGTACTGGTTGTTGAGGATAACGCATTGCTACGTCATCACCTGAAGGTTCAGCTTCAGGAGATGGGACATCAGGTGGACGATGCTGAAGATGCAAAAGAAGCCGATTATTATCTCAATGAACACCTGCCGGATATCGCCATTGTCGATTTAGGGTTGCCTGATGAAGACGGTCTGTCGTTGATTCGTCGCTGGCGCAGCCACGATGTTTCTCTGCCGGTTCTGGTGCTGACCGCTCGTGAAGGCTGGCAGGATAAGGTCGAAGTGCTGAGCGCGGGTGCAGATGATTACGTCACCAAGCCATTCCATATTGAAGAGGTGGCGGCCCGCATGCAGGCGCTGCTTCGTCGCAACAGCGGGCTGGCGTCTCAGGTTATCTCCATCCCGCCTTTCCAGGTCGATCTCTCCCGCCGGGAATTATCCATCAATGATGAAGTGATCAAGCTCACCGCCTTCGAATACACCATCATGGAGACGCTGATCCGTAACAACGGCAAGGTCGTAAGCAAAGACTCCTTGATGCTCCAGCTCTATCCTGATGCTGAACTGCGTGAGAGCCATACCATTGACGTGCTGATGGGACGTTTACGTAAGAAAATTCAGGCGCAATATCCACAGGATGTGATTACCACCGTCCGTGGTCAGGGCTACCTGTTCGAATTACGCTAAATGAGACGGATCTTGCGCCATATTTTGCCCCTCTCGCTGCGGGTGCGCTTTTTACTGGCAACGGCAGCCGTCGTGCTGGTACTGTCGCTCTCCTACGGCATGGTCGCCCTGGTGGGCTACAGCGTCAGCTTTGATAAAACCACCTTTCGCCTGCTGCGTGGCGAAAGCAATCTGTTTTATACCCTGGCGAAGTGGGAAGACAATAAAATCACCGTCGAAATGCCGGAAAACCTCAATCAGCAGAGCCCCACGCTGGCCCTGATTTATGACGAAAAGGGGAAGCTACTGTGGGCACAGCGGGAGATCCCGTGGCTGGTCAAAAGCATTCGTCCGGACTGGCTCAAAACCAACGGGTTTCATGAAATTGAAGCCGATCTCAACACCACCAGCTCGCTGATCCGTGAAGATCGCTCCCTGCAGCAAAAGCTGAACGAGATCCGCGCCGACGATGCCGAAACGGAGATGACCCACTCCGTCGCAATTAACCTCTATCCGGCGACGCTAAACATGCCGCAGCTGACCATCGTGGTGATCGACACCATTCCGGTCGAGCTAAAGCGTTCTTATATGGTCTGGAGCTGGTTCATCTACGTTCTGGCGGCAAATCTGCTGCTGGTGATCCCGCTGCTGTGGGTAGCGGCGTGGTGGAGCTTGCGCCCCATAGAATCACTGGCGAAAGAGGTTCGCGAGCTGGAAGAGCATCATCGCGAAAAGCTCAATCCGGAAACCACCCGCGAGCTCACCAGCCTGGTGCGAAACCTCAACCGCCTGCTGAAAAGTGAACGCGAACGCTATGATAAATACCGTACGACGCTTACCGACCTGACCCACAGCCTGAAAACCCCGCTCGCGGTCATGCAAAGCACCCTGCGTTCCATGCGCAGTTCGAAGCTGAGCGTTGACGATGCCGAGCCGGTGATGCTGGAGCAGATCAGCCGTATTTCCCAGCAAATTGGCTATTACCTCCACCGCGCCAGCATGCGTTCCGGCAGCGCGCTGCTGAGCCGCGAGCTGCATCCGGTCGCCCCGCTTCTTGATAACCTCACGTCTGCCCTCAACAAGGTGTATCAGCGTAAAGGGGTGAACATCAGCCTTGATATCTCGCCAGAGATAAGCTTTGTGGGTGAAAAAAATGACTTCATGGAAGTGATGGGTAACCTGCTGGATAACGCCTGCAAATACTGTCTGGAGTTCGTGGAAGTGTCGGCGCGGCAGACGGATAACGAACTGCATATCATCGTTGAGGATGATGGCCCGGGGATCCCGCGCAATAAACGTGATGTGGTGTTCGATCGGGGTCAACGCGCCGATACGCTACGTCCTGGCCAGGGCGTTGGATTAGCCGTCGCGCGTGAGATTGTCGATCAGTACGACGGGAAAATCGAAACCAGTGAAAGTTTGCTGGGCGGCGCGCGAATGGAGGTCATTTTTGGTCGCCAGCAGCCCACATCGAACGATAGTTAACCCGTTATGTGAAAAATGCGAGGATCTCGCAGCCGGGGGGCTGAGCTTCCGTTATAATCCGAGTCAGTAAGAGCCTGCGGAATAAAAAAATATGGATTATCACTTAACGCTTAACTGGCCCGAGTTTATTGAACGTTACTGGCAAAAACGCCCGGTCGTTCTGAAACGTGGGTTCAGCAATTTTGTCGACCCCATCTCGCCTGACGAGCTGGCCGGTCTGGCCATGGAAAACGAAGTCGACAGCCGTCTGGTCAGCCACCAGGACGGGAAATGGCAGGTTAGCCACGGTCCTTTCGAAAGCTACGATCACCTCGGTGAAAACAACTGGTCGCTGCTGGTGCAGGCGGTCAACCACTGGCACGAGCCAACGGCCGCCTTAATGCGTCCGTTCCGCGCCCTGCCCGACTGGCGCATGGACGATCTGATGATCTCCTTCTCCGTTCCTGGCGGTGGCGTCGGTCCGCATCTGGACCAGTACGACGTGTTTATTATTCAGGGTACGGGCCGCCGCCGCTGGCGCGTGGGCGAAAAAGTCCCTATGAAGCAGCACTGCCCGCATCCGGACCTGCTTCAGGTTGACCCGTTTGACGGGATTATCGACGAAGAGCTGGAGCCGGGTGACATTCTCTACATTCCACCGGGATTCCCTCACGAAGGTTACTCCCTGGAGAATTCCCTCAACTACTCCGTCGGGTTCCGCGCGCCAAGCGGCCGCGAGATGATCAGCGGATTTGCCGACTACGTTCTGCAACGCGAGCTGGGCAGCTATCGTTACAGCGACCCGGATGTGCCTGCGCGCGAGCATCCGGCCGATATCCTGCCCGCAGAGCTGGATAAGCTGCGCGGCATGATGCTGGATCTGATTAACGAGCCGGAGCACTTCAAACAGTGGTTTGGCGAGTTTATCAGCCAGTCCCGCCACGAGCTGGACGTTGCACCACCGGAGCCGCCTTATCAGGCTGACGAGATTTATGATGCGCTTCAGCAGGGCGACAAGCTGACGCGTCTGGGCGGGCTACGCGTGCTGCGTATTGGTGAGGAGGTGTTCGTCAACGGCGAGAAGCTGGACTCTCCACACCGTCCGGCACTGGAAGCGATTGCCAGCCATCTGGTGCTGACTGCCGATACCTTTGGCGATGCGCTGGAAGACCCGTCTTTCCTCGCGATGCTGGCCGCACTGGTCAACAGCGGGTACTGGTTCTTTGAGGACTGAGTCGTGATATTTGCCGGGTGGCGGCTACGCCTTACCCGGCCTACATTCGGATCGTAGGCCCGGTAAGCGTAGCGCCACCGGGCGTTTTTATCGACGCTCACCCGCCGCAAAATCCTCGATCTCGCCGGCCCAATCCACCGGATACAATCCCTCCTGCACGTCCCGATGAAACGTTGAAAACGGCCAGTCGCTGACTTTACCCACATAGCCGTGCTTCAGCGGATTGATGTAAATGTAATCCACATGCCGCCGGTAGTCCTCTTCGTTACGGATAGTGTGTTCCCAGAATCGTGGCTGCCAGATATGGCGCATATCGACGTTGCGGCTGAACGTCTTTTTGATATCCCGCCAGCGAGCAGAAAAATCACTGTCTCCTTCCGGTAGGGTCCAGATACAGTGCATGTGTTCAGGCAGAATAACCCACGCGTTGATGGTGAAGGGCTTCGCACGCTTAACCGTTGAGGTGGCGGAACGCAGGCTATCGATATGACGGGTAAGCAAATCGCTCTGACGATTTTGCAGGTTGACGGTGAAGAACCAGGTTCCACCGGGGACGTAATGGCGACGGTAGTTTGACATGGGCACTCCTTGCCTTTCTGCCCGGTGGCGCTTCGCTTACCGGGCCTACAATTTGAACGTAGGCCGGGTAAGGCGTAGCCGCCACCCGGCTTAAAGCGGCTACCGCTTCGCGGTCAACTCCGCGATCCGCACAATCACCTTCACCGCCTTTTCCATTCCTTCAAGCGTCACAAACTCATGTTTGCCATGGTAGTTATAGCCACCGGTAAACAGATTCGGGCACGGTAGCCCCATGAATGACAGCTGAGAACCATCGGTGCCGCCGCGAATCGGCTTCAGCTGCGGTTCAATATCGCAGTCGCGCATCGCCTGCTGGGCGATATCGAGAATATGCGGATGCGCCATCACCTTCTCGCGCATATTGTAATAGCTGTCTTCGATGATGAGCTCAATATAGCAGTCAGGATGCAGGCCCTTGCCCACCTTCTTGGCGATCTCCATCATCTTACGCTTGCGCGCCTCAAAGGCTTTACGGTCGAAATCGCGGATGATGTAGTGCATCTGCGCGCTGTCCACGGTGCCTTTGATGCTGGTCAGGTGATAGAACCCTTCATACCCCTCGGTCTGTTCGGGGCTCTCTTCCGCCGGGACTTCCGCATGAATTCGCGATGCCAGCGACAGCGCGTTCACCATGACGCCTTTCGCCGAACCGGGGTGAACATTGTTGCCGACAATTTTGATCGTCACTGAGGCAGCATTGAAGTTTTCATACTCCAGCTCACCGACGCCGCCACCGTCAACGGTATAGGCCCACTGCGCGTTAAAGGCGTCCACGTCGAAGTGCTTCGCGCCCTTGCCGACCTCTTCATCCGGCGTAAAGGCCACGCGGATATCGCCGTGCGGGATATCTTTGCCCTTCAGCACCGCCAGCGCCGTCATGATTTCCGCGATCCCCGCTTTATCATCCGCCCCCAGCAGCGTTTTTCCGTCGGTGGTGATCAGCGTCTGGCCCAGCAGCTGGTGCAGCACCGGGAACATGACGGGCGAGAGCACTTCGTCGCCTATGCCCAGCGCAATGTCGCCGCCGCGGTAGTTTTCAACGATCTGCGGGTTTACATGTTTACCGCTAAAATCCGGAGAGGTGTCGACATGGGAGATAAAGCCAATCGCCGGAATGTCACCCGGGACATTCGCCGGCAGCGTTCCCATCACAGTGCCTTTCTCGCTTAACGTGACGTTGACCAGCCCCATGGCGTCAAGCTGCTCTTTAAGCAGGTTTAATAACTTCCACTGGCCTTCGGTGCTCGGCACCTGGCGAACACCCGGTTTAGATTGGGTATCCAGCGAAACGTACTGTAAAAAACGCTCAAGTAATTTATCCATGCAGTCACCCTCACTTTTTGTGACAACATTATCAATAAGCATCAAAACGCAAATATTGCGTCAGGTCACTTTTATCCCGCAAACGAGAATATTTTCCGTTTATATCGTTATGCGTTAGTAAATGTAGCTTATGAATCAGTGACAAGGATTGGCGATTGCAGGGGATTGCCGTAGAATGTCCGCCCTCATTACGAGTCACCAAGGTGGTTACACACAAACCCCGCTTCAGTCTGCTGCCTGAGGCGTCTATATGGGACAGCGCAAAAATTGAATACACAAACCCGTTCACCGCTGGTGAAACTGGAACGAATTCGTAAAAGTTTTGATGGCAAGGACGTCATTTCCGACCTCACTCTCACCATCAATGACGGTGAGTTTCTGACGCTGCTTGGCCCCTCCGGCTGCGGCAAAACAACCGTACTGCGCCTTATCGCCGGGCTGGAAAGCGTCGATAACGGCCATATCCATCTTGAAAACCAGGACATCACTCAGGTTCCCGCCGAAGACCGCCACGTCAACACTGTCTTTCAGAGCTATGCCCTCTTCCCGCACATGACCGTGTTTGAAAACGTGGCGTTTGGCCTGCGGATGCAAAAAACCCCGGCGAATGAAATCGAACCGCGCGTCACCGAAGCCCTGCGCATGGTGCAGCTCGAGACGTTTGCCCAGCGAAAACCGCATCAGCTTTCCGGCGGCCAGCAGCAGCGCGTGGCCATCGCCCGCGCCGTGGTCAACAAGCCGCGTCTGCTCCTGCTGGATGAATCCCTCTCCGCGCTGGATTACAAGCTGCGCAAGCAGATGCAGAACGAGCTCAAGGCTCTGCAGCGCAAGCTCGGCATTACCTTTGTCTTCGTCACCCATGACCAGGAAGAGGCCCTGACCATGTCCGACCGCATCGTGGTGATGCGTGACGGTAAAATCGAGCAGGACGGCACGCCGCGTGAAATCTACGAAGAGCCGAAGAACCTTTTTGTCGCCAGCTTCATTGGTGAAATCAATATCTTCGACGCCACGGTGATCGAACGTCTGGACGACCAGCGCGTCCGGGCTCGCGTCGAAGGACGGGAGTGCGCCATCACGGTGAATTTCCCCGTCGAAAAGGGACAAAAGCTCAACGTTCTGCTGCGCCCGGAAGATCTGCGCGTCGATGAAATCCACGGCAATGCCAAGGCCGAAGGGTTAATCGGCTATATCCGCGAGCGCAACTACAAAGGGATGACGCTGGAGTCTGTCGTCGAGCTGGAGAACGGCAAAATGGTGATGGTCAGCGAGTTCTTTAACGAGGACGACCCTGACTTCGACCACTCTCTCGACCAGAAAATGGTTATCAACTGGGTAGAAAGCTGGGAGGTTGTACTGGCTGATGAAGAACACAAGTAAGTTCCAGAATGTGGTGATTGCCACGATCGTCGGTTGGCTTGTGTTGTTTGTCTTTCTCCCCAACCTGATGATTATCGCCACCAGCTTCCTGACCCGCGACGATACCCATTTCGTTTCGCTGGTCTTTACGCTGGACAACTACGCGCGCCTGATCGATCCGCTCTATTTTGACGTGCTGCTGCACTCGCTGAATATGGCGCTGATTGCCACGATTGCCTGTCTGGTGCTGGGATATCCCTTCGCGTGGTTCCTCGCGGGCCTGCCGCAAAAGGTGCGGCCCCTGCTGCTGTTTTTACTGATTGTGCCGTTCTGGACCAACTCGCTGATTCGCATCTACGGGCTGAAAATCTTCCTCAGCACCAAAGGCTACCTCAATGAATTTCTGCTGTGGCTGGGAGTGATCGATACGCCGATCCGCATCATGTTCACCCCGAGCGCGGTGATTATCGGTCTGGTCTATATCCTGCTGCCGTTTATGGTGATGCCCCTCTACTCCAGCATTGAGAAGCTGGATAAACCGCTGCTGGAAGCGGCAAAAGATCTGGGTGCCAACAGGTTCCAGACCTTTATCCGCATTATCATCCCGCTGACCATGCCCGGCATTATCGCGGGCTGTCTGCTGGTGATGCTCCCGGCGATGGGCTTGTTCTACGTTTCTGACCTGATGGGCGGGGCGAAAAACCTGCTGATTGGGAATGTGATCAAGAGCCAGTTCCTCAACATCCGCGACTGGCCGTTCGGGTCCGCCACCAGCATCACGCTGACGGTGGTGATGGGTCTGATGCTGCTGGTCTACTGGCGCGCATCACGGCTGCTGAATAAGAAGGTGGAACTCGAATGATCGGTCGACTGCTTCGCGGCGGTTTTATGACCGCCATTTACGCTTACCTGTATATCCCGATCATTATTTTGATCGTGAACTCGTTTAACAGCTCGCGCTTTGGGATTAACTGGCAGGGCTTTACCACCGACTGGTACAGCCTGCTGATGAACAATGACAGCCTGCTGCAGGCCGCTCAGCACTCGCTGACGATGGCGATCTTCTCCGCCACCTTCGCCACGCTGATTGGCTCCCTGACCGCCGTGGCGCTCTATCGCTATCGCTTTCGCGGTAAGCCGTTCGTCAGCGGCATGCTGTTTGTGGTGATGATGTCGCCGGACATCGTGATGGCGATTTCGCTGCTGGTGCTGTTTATGCTGCTGGGCGTACAGCTTGGCTTCTGGTCGCTGCTGTTTTCCCATATCACCTTCTGCCTGCCGTTTGTGGTGGTGACCGTCTTTGCGCGCCTGAAAGGGTTCGACGTGCGCATGCTGGAGGCGGCGAAAGATCTGGGTGCCAGCGAAATGACTATCCTGCGCAAAATCATCCTGCCGCTGGCGATGCCCGCCGTGGCGGCCGGATGGCTGCTGAGCTTTACCCTGTCGATGGATGACGTGGTGGTCTCCTCCTTCGTGACCGGGCCGAGTTATGAAATTCTGCCGTTGAAAATCTATTCGATGGTGAAAGTCGGCGTTTCACCTGAGGTGAACGCGCTGGCGACCATTCTGCTGGTGTTTTCGCTGGTTCTGGTGATCGCCAGCCAGGTTATTGCTCGTGATAAAACAAAATCTCAGGGGACAATGAAATGAAAAAAATGCTCGCCGCTGCCGCGCTGGTGCTTGGCATGGGTGCCGCGCACGCTGATGACAGCAAAACGCTCTACTTCTACAACTGGACCGAGTATGTGCCGCCGGGACTGCTGGAACAGTTCACCAAAGAGACGGGCATCAAGGTGATCTACTCGACCTACGAGTCGAATGAAACCATGTATGCCAAGCTCAAAACCTACAAAGACGGCGCATACGATCTGGTGGTTCCTTCCACCTACTTTGTCGACAAAATGCGCAAAGAGGGCATGATCCAGAAGATCGATAAAACGAAGCTAACCCATTTTTCAAACCTCGATCCGGAGATGCTCAACAAGCCGTTTGACCCGAATAACGACTACTCCATTCCGTATATCTGGGGGGCAACCGCGATTGGCGTTAACAGCGAGGCCGTCGATCCGAAATCGGTGACAAGCTGGGCCGACCTGTGGAAACCGGAGTACAAAGGCAGCCTGTTGTTGACCGACGACGCGCGTGAAGTGTTCCAGATCGCGCTGCGCAAGCTGGGCTACTCGGGCAATACGACGGATCCAAAAGAGATTGAAGCGGCGTATACCGAGTTGAAAAAGCTGATGCCTAACGTGGCGGCATTCAACTCCGATAACCCGGCAAACCCGTATATGGAAGGCGAAGTGAACCTGGGGATGGTGTGGAACGGCTCCGCGTATGTCGCCCGCCAGGCCGGTACGCCGCTTGAGGTTGTCTGGCCAAAAGAGGGTGGGATTTTCTGGATGGACAGTCTTTCAATCCCGGCCAACGCGAAAAACGTGGACGGGGCGCATAAGCTGATTGACTTCCTGCTGCGCCCTGACGTGGCGAAACAAGTTGCCGAGACGATTGGCTACCCGACGCCCAACCTGGCCGCACGCAAGCTGCTGAAGCCAGACGTGGCTAACGATAAGTCGCTCTACCCGGACGCCGAAACCATCAGCAAAGGTGAATGGCAGAACGATGTCGGCGACGCCAGCCGCCTCTACGAAGAGTATTCCCAGAAGTTAAAAGCGGGCCGCTAACCGGTATCGCGTTCTTCCTCACGCCGCCTGCGCGGCGTGAGGGGGAATTAACTGACCGCATTCTCTCCTGCCCAGATCGTCGCCTTTCGCATCGCCTCCACCACCTCCTCATCAGACAGACCCAGCGCCTGACGAACCCGGGTTGCCTCGTCCCAGCGCTGCTGTTCATAATAACGACAGAGGTTGATCATGTCGGCTAACTGCCCCTCCTGATGGCACAGCGCGTTGCTCACGCTCTGCGGTACCGCAATTTGCTTCATCAACTCGGCCATCGGCAACTCAAGAAGGGTATCGAGCAAAGAAAACAGGCCGCACATGAACGCATTTTCAGCCAGAATCGGGTCTTTCATCGTCTCTGCAATCAGTTCGCAGAACTTGCCGCGCATCATGCTTAGCGGGTAAAGCTCGCTGACGGTGTCATTACCCGCACTGGCGAGGACTACGACGGCAACAAACCGTCGGAGCTGATTTTCGCCAAGATACCTGAGCACCTCGCTCAGGGTTAACTTGCTGAAATTACAGGCGCCGACATGTTTAAACGCCGTATGCTTCATATAGCGCATGATTTTATAAGAGAGCGTCAGATCCGTTTTTATCAACGACTCGATGATTCGAAAATCAGGTTTATTGCGTCCGACCTCCATTTGCAGCCGGAAAATCGCCAGCTGATTTTGCGACAGCCGTTTATATTTAATGACCTCCGGACGGCAGAAAAAATAGCCCTGAAAAAGAGAGAACCCCTCGTCCCTGTATTGGTTGAATTCCTCTTTAGTCTCAACTTTTTCAGCGAGATATTTAATATGACCGGTCAGATGTTTACGTGCTTTCAGATACGCTTTAATTTGCGCTAAAGTATAATTTCTGACGTCGAATTTCAGGATCGAAATATAGGGTAAAAAAGCATCCCATTCTGGCGCAAGGGTGAAATCATCAAGCGCAAACTGGTAGCCATGCGCATTCATCTCCCTGACAGCCTGCAGCAGTTCGGCCCCCGGCACAGCATCTTCAAGGATCTCAATCACCACGCTCTCTTTATCAAGCGCTTCGCCACTGCGGTCAATGACCATCCTTGAAGGGAAATTAATAAACGACGTATGTGCCCCGGCGATGCGCTGGGACGGCACACATAAAAACTGATCGGATATCATCCTGGACGTGGCATATTCCGCCGACACATCCGGAAAACGATTTGTCATCCCGTCTCTGAAAAGCAGCTCATAGGCCACGGTATTCATCTCTGGGTTAAAAATGGGTTGTCGCGCGATAAATCCGTACATATCCCATCCTCCTCTACCACTTAATATTTATTAGCATCCTCTTTCTACACGATGATAACGAGCATTATCGAGCGCTATTTTGATTGAATGCACAAAATAAAAGCATCCACACTAATTAACGGGATTTAATATTCTGGAATTTAAATTAAATATATCCGGCGCTCTACAGAAAGAGAACGAAATATCCGATAAGTACTGTGTGCCTGCCCGACATGCACGACATTACGGGAGATGAGAATGAAAGACGCCATGGTCCAAAAACAAAAAATAAGAGTCAAGACGTTGATGCTATTGTCCATTTTCCTCACCGTGACGGTGGGCTTTACGGCAACGATCGGGTTTATGATGTGGCAGTGGATGGCGCAGCAAGAGGTGCTGGCCAAAAAACATATCCGCCAGATAGCCGAGGTACAGGCTTTACAGGTCAGCAAACAGCTGGATTCCGCCCTGACTGCCGCCCGGGATATGGGCAACAGTGCCCTGGCGCTGCGCGAGGCGGGCGTATCCGATCGCCAGAGCCTTAACCAGTTGCTCATCCACTACCTCTCGGCTCACCCGTCGTTTCTCTCCATGTCGATGGCCTTTGAGCCCAACGCGTTTGACGATAACGATGCCGCCTTTGCCGGTCAGAGCGGTGAAGATCCTGCCGGGCGCTACGCCCACTACGTCGACCGCGATGCCACCGGCAAACCGGCGTTGCACCTGCTGACGGACATCGAAACGCCCGGCAGCGGTGATTATTATCTGCTGCCGAAACAGCGGCATAAAGATGTGATCATCGAACCCTATATTTACCCCTACAACGGCGTGGACGTGATGCTCACCTCGATTGCCGCCCCCATCATGCGTGACGGTCAGTTTCTGGGCTCGGTCACCTCTGACTTCTCGCTCGCCACGCTGCAGTCCACGATCGGCGCAATTAAACCGTGGAACGGCACAGGCTACGCCCTCCTCCTGTCTGCGGGCAATAACGTGGTGTCCAGCCCGGACAAACGGGCTGCAGGCAAGCCTTACGCGGGTCAGATTGCCGGTCATGATGTCACCCGGGTAAACGATCCGCTGCTGAAGGAAGAGGTGTTTATCACCTGGCAGGACATCGCCGTCGGCAACAGCCAGACGCCGTGGAAACTGGCTATTATCACCCCGGTCAGCGAAGTGATGGCCGAAGCGCGCGCATTTTTACTGAAAGCCATCGTCCTGATGGTGTTAAGCATCGTTGCGGTCAGCCTGGTGATGGCCCAGATCTTTACCCGCAAGGTTGACCGTCCGGTGGGGGGAGAACCTTCCGAGGCCGCCGGGATCGCCCTGGCCGTCGCCCGGGGAGATCTGAACAACACCATCCCGGTGCGTTCCGGGGATACCCACAGCATTTTTTATGCCCTGCACACCATGCAGACGCAGCTCAAGCGCATCGTCGGCAACATCAGCGAAGCCAGCCATTCGGTGCACGGCGGGACCAGCGAAATTTCGGCGGGCAACCTTGACCTCGCCTCGCGTACCGAAGAACAGGCGGCGGCGATTGTTGAAACGGCTGCCAGCATGGAAGAGATTTCGGTCACGGTGAAGAATAACGCCGACAACGCCCACAAGGCCACCACGCTGACCGATCGCGCCGCGAGCCTTGCCGGGCATGGCGAAACGCTGGTAAACGACGTGGTAATGGTGATCGGGGAGATTGACGAGAGCGCACGTAAGATCGGTGAGATTAACAGCATCGTCGACGGCATCGCCTTCCAGACCAATATTCTGGCACTGAATGCGGCCGTTGAAGCGGCGCGCGCAGGCGAACAGGGACGCGGTTTCGCAGTTGTCGCAGGTGAAGTGCGCAACCTTGCCCAGCGAAGCGCTAACGCGGCTAAAGAAATTTCCCAGCTGATTGCCGAGTCCTCAGGCCGCGTCAGCAAAGGCGTTGAGCTGGTCAATGAGACCGGCGTAATGATGAAACAGGTGATTGAGGCGGTGTCGCACGTGCATCTGGTCATCAACGACATTGTTCAGGCGCTGGACGAACAGAATCGGGGGATTAGCCAGGTCAGTACCGCCGTTAACCAGATGGACAGCACCACCCAGCAGAATGCTTCACTGGTTCAGCAGATCTCAGCGGCGGCGCTCTCGCTGGACGAGCAGGCTAAATCGCTGGAGAAGACGCTGGCGTTCTTTCACTCTTAAATAAAAAGGCACCCGTTCAGCGGGTGCCTTTTCACGCGATTCGCGTTACAGCCCTTTCAGCAGCTTGTCGACAAATTCCGGAACAACCGTACTTGCCAGACCGTAGTGTTTCTCTTCAAACTCGCTGCCCACCTGGCTTGGCTCAAGATTGAGTTCTACCGTATGCGCGCCGTGCAGTCGCGCTTCGTGGACAAACCCCGCCGCCGGATAAACATGGCCAGATGTGCCGATGGCGATAAACACGTCGGCCATCGCCAGCGCGCTGTAGATCTCATCCATTCCCAGCGGCATTTCGCCGAACCAGACCACGTGCGGACGCAGGCGCGACGGGAACTGGCAGCAGTGGCACTTATCCTCTGGCAGCACGTCCTCTTTCCAGTCCAGCACCTGACCGCTCCAGGCGCAGCGAACCTTGAGCAGCTCGCCGTGCATATGGATGATGTTCTTGTTACCGGCCCGCTCGTGCAGGTTGTCGATATTCTGCGTTACCAGCAGAAAACGATCGCCCAGCGCCTCTTCCAGCTTCGCCAGCGCCAGATGCGCGGCATTCGGCGCGACGTCAGGCTGCTGAAGCTGACGGCGGCGGGCGTTGTAAAACGCCTGCACGAGATCCGGGTCGCGGGCAAAGCCTTCCGGCGTGGCGACATCCTCCACGCGGTGCTCTTCCCACAACCCGTCCGCCGCGCGGAAGGTTCGAATTCCTGACTCGGCGGAGATCCCCGCCCCGGTCAGCACCACCACTCTGGGTTTATCCATCGCTTCTGGCATCATTCTGTCTCTGAAAAAGATCCGCTGGCGCAGACGCTCACGCAAGCGGCGTTTGTTTTTGCGAAAACGGCTGAGTCGACCCTGGCGACGCGACAGCATAGTAACCTCGTAAACTAATCGGTGAGATGAAGGAATGCGGCTCCGCGCATGCCTCCTGCGTCCCCGTGTCGCGCGCGTTCAATACGCGGCACGCGGGCAACCGGCAATAAGTGTCGGGGCAAACGCCCGGACAACCGTTCCGTAATCGCGGTAAAGTTTGAGAGCCCTCCCCCGATCACCAGCAGATCCGGGTCGACGATAGTGAGAATATTGCCCAGACATACCGCCAGCAGATCCAGATAGCGCTCGACGTGCTCACGCGCCTGCGCATCCCCTTGCTCCCACAGGGTAATGATTTGAGGGGCCTCAAGTTTCTGATGATAGAAGTGTTCGTAAAGCCATGCAAACCCGCGGCCGGAAAGGTAGTTCTCAATACAGCCGTGCTGGCCACAGCCGCAGCGGGTTAGCGGAAAATCACGTCCCACCACCTCGAGGGCATCCACCGGCAGGCGAATATGACCAAACTCGCCGGTGATGTAGCTGCGGCCGGTGATGGGCTTACCGTTGATGACGATTCCGCCGCCGACGCCGGTACCGAGGATCAGCCCCATCACCAGCGGGTAGCGACGGAATTCATCATCCCAGGCTTCAGAGAGCGCGAAGCAGTTGGCATCGTTATCTAAACGCACGTCGCGTTCAAGAAGAGCAGAGAGATCGGCGCGCAGCGGTTTACCGCTGGCGGCAGGCACGTTGGCCGCGTAAAGCGTACCGTCGTCGGTTTCCGGCATGCCCGGAATACCAATGCCGACGCTGCCTTTCACGCCAAAGCGTTCATCGGCCTGTGCCACCAGCGCGGCAATGGCGGTTAAAAATTCGTCGTAGCTGTCGCGCGGCGTGGGAACGCGGGTTTCCCACTGCAGTTTGAGGTCTTTATCAAACACGCCGAGCGCAATCTTGGTGCCGCCAATATCAAATCCATAATACATAACGCATTCCTCTTTCGATCTGGCGACCCGAAAGCCGCTAGATCATGACGTAATTACTGGCCACTTAATACCCTCGCCGGATCAATTCGGCTTGCGCGACGCGCCGGATACCAGCTTGCCAGCAGACTCAGTAAAAGTGCTGTAAGCAGCACATAAAAAACATCCAGCCAGTGCAGTTCAGACGGCAGGAAGTCAATAAAATAGATATCACCCGACAGGAACTGGTGACCAATAAGCTTTTCAATCCCGTTGATAATCGGCGTCAGCTGCAGGGAAACCACCACGCCAATCACCACGCCGCACAGGCTGCCGAACAGACCCGCCAGCAAACCGTACCAGACGAAGATGGCGCGAATAAGACCGTCTTTTGCGCCGAGGGTACGCAGCACGGCGATGTCGCCGCTCTTGTCCTTGACCGCCATGACCAGCGTCGAGACGATATTAAAGCACGCGACGCCAATCACCAGCACCATCGCCAGATACATAATGGCGCGGATCATCTGGATATCACGGTACATATACCCGTAAGTGCCGATCCAGCTTTTGATGTAGACATAGTTATTAGTCACGCTGCCCGCGTCGCGCACCAGTTTGTTGGCGTTAAAGACGTCGTTCACCTTAATCGCAATGCCCGTCACGCTGTCGCCCATGTCGAGATACTGGCGCGCATCCTCCATCGGCACCATCGCAAAGCTGTGGTCAAGCTGGCCGCTCAGCTGAAGAATACCGGTAACGTGCAGGCGCACGCGTTTTGGCTGCTGCAGTTTGTGATCGGCGCTGGCGTTGGGGATCATGATTGACACCCAGTCGCCCTGCTTCACCTTCAGGGCATCAGCAACGCCTTTACCCATGATGATCTGCTGCTCGCCCGCCCTGAAGTTGGCCCACGCGCCGTTTTGCACATAGTTCGGCAGCGCGCTGAGACGCGCTTCCTGCGCCGGATTCACCCCTTTCACCTGAATGGCGCGCAGGTTTACCCCGCTCTCCACCAGCCCGGTAAAGTTAATGTAGGGCGCGGCCGCGGCGATGCCCGGCACTTTTTCAACTTTGGTGAGCGCATCGCTCCAGTTCGTCCACGGCTGGTTAACCGGTTCGATCTCCCCGTGCGGCACCACCGCCAGAATGCGGTTATTCAGCTCGCGCTCGAAACCGTTCATGGCGCTCAGGCCGACGATCAACACCGCCACACCCAGCGCAATACCGATGGTCGAGATGACGGAGATCAGCGACACCATGCCGCCACGACGGCGGCCGCGGCTAAAACGTAAACCGATGAGTAACGATAACGGTGACGCCATTACTCTGCTCCCATCAGGGTCAGTTCCGCGTTCAGATGACCGTCGCGCATCTCAAGCTGGCGCCCCATGCGTTTTGCCAGCTGCAGATCGTGGGTCACCACCAGAAACGCGGTACCCTGTGAGGCGTTCAGCTCGCCCAGAAGCTGGAAAATACTGTCCGCATTGCGGGCGTCCAGGTTACCGGTGGGCTCATCCGCCAGCACCAGACGCGGGTTGTTGACCAGCGCACGGGCAATCGCCACGCGCTGGCGTTCGCCGCCGGACAGCTCCGACGGACGGTGGTTACCGCGATGGCCCAGCCCTACCGCTTTCAGCATGTCGCTGGCGCGGGCGTTAATTTCTGCGGGTTTCTTTTTGCCAATCAGCAGCGGCATCGCCACGTTTTCCAGCGCCGTGAAATCCGGCAGCAGGTGGTGGAACTGGTAGATAAAGCCCAGCTCGCGGTTGCGCAGCTCGGCCTTCGCCGCCGAGGACATTTTGCTCATCGGCTGGCCGGAGAAAATCACGTCGCCGTTGGTTGGGGTATCCAGCCCGCCCAGCAGATGTAATAAGGTACTTTTACCGGAGCCGGAGCTGCCGACAATCGCCATCATCTCGCCTTCGCCCACGCTAAAGCTCACATTGTGCAGCACGTCGGTTTGCACAGTGCCTTCCTGATAGCGTTTGGACAGGTTGTCGCATTGCAACAGGATCTTATTCATAACGTAAAGCCTCAGCGGGTTGAGTGGCGGCGGCGCGCCAGGAAGGATAAAGCGTTGAAAGCAGCGCAATGGCCATCGCGGCCAACGCAATACCGACCACCTGCAGCGGCTCGATAGCCACCGGCAGCGCCGCGCCGTCGAGCAGCGCGCCGATAATCGGCATTAAGTTGTTGAGCTGGCTGGCAAGCAGTGCCCCCAGCACGGCACCGAGCAGCGCACCGATGATACCGGCGCTGGCGCCCTGCACCATAAACACGGCCATGATCTGGCGCGGCGTCAGCCCCTGGGTTTGCAGGATAGCGACCTCGCCCTGCTTCTCCATCACCATCAGCCCCAGCGAGGTGATGATGTTAAATGCCGCCACGGCGACGATCAGGCTCAGCAGCAGCCCCATCATGTTTTTCTCCATCCGCACGGCCTGGAACAGCTCGCCTTTACGCTCGCGCCAGTCCTGCCATTTGGTGCCGTCCGGAAGTTTTTGCTGGCTGAGGGTATCCACCTTCAGCGGCGCGTCAAGCCACAGGCGCCAGCCGGTGATATTTCCAGCCGGGTAGCGCATCAGGCGTGACGCGTCCTGGATGTTAACCAGCATCTGGTAGCCATCGACTTCGCTGTTGGCGGCAAAGGTACCAATTACGTTGAACAGGCGCTGGCTTGGCAGGCGCCCCATCGGCGTAAACTGGCTGGCTGAAGGCACCATCACGCGCAGCTGGTCGCCACGGTTGACGCCAAGCTGGCCGGCAAGCTGCTCACCCAGAATCACGTTGTATTTCCCGGCTTCCAGGTCAGTCTGCTTCACGTTAACGAGATACGGCGTCAGCGGATCTTTTTGCGCCGGGTCGATACCCAGCATCACGCCGACCGCCACGCTGCGGGCGCTTTGCAGCACCACGTCACCGGTGGTCAACGGCGCAACGCGCGTGACGCCCTGTAACTTCGCCGCGCTTTCCGGCAGCTGCTGTGGGTTAACCGAACCGTTAGTCGATGAGAGAACGGCCTGCGGCATCAGCCCCAGGATGTTGTTTTGCAGCTCGCGCTCAAAGCCATTCATGACGGAAAGCACCGTCACCAGAGCCATCACGCCAAGCGTAATGCCAATAGTCGAAAGCCAGGAGACAAAGCGACCGAAGCGGTCCGCGGCGCGCCCACGCATGTAGCGTAAGCCTATGAAGAGTGCGACAGGTTGATACATGAAGTCCGTCTGTTTGCTGATAGCAGACCCACGAGTATATAAGCGAATCCGTTAAGCGTAAATGACTGAAACCGTAAGCTTTGGTAATCATTTTTCCGAAAAATTCAGATAAATCAGGGTACTAATGTCTGAAACCGCCCCTCGCAACCTCCACCTTTTCCGAAAAACCTCCTGATACAGACTGTTACCCATTACAGCCCGGTTTCGTTTAACAACAATTGTTCGTTCGTCTATGGCAATAAGGTAGTTGCGAACAATGAAGCAAAAAGCATTATGGATTAACCAGATAAAAGGGCTGTGTATCTGCCTGGTGGTTATCTATCATTCGGTTATCACGTTTTATCCGCACCTGATCGGGCTGCAACACCCGCTCTCCGGCCTTCTCGCCAAATGCTGGGTCTATTTTAATCTCTATCTTGCCCCCTTCCGTATGCCGGTCTTTTTCTTTATCTCCGGCTATCTGATCCGTCGTTATATTGACGAGGTGGACTGGCGAACCAGTCTCGACAAGCGAATCTGGAGCATTGTCTGGGTCCTGGCGCTGTGGGGGATTCTGCAATGGCAGGCGCTGACCCACCTGAATGCCTGGCTGGCGCCCGATCGCGCGCTTGCCACCTCGTCGAACGCGGCCTACGCCGACTCGCTCCCGGGATTTGTGCGAGGCATGCTCACCGCCAGCACCAGTCTGTGGTATCTGTATGCCCTGGTTGTGTACTTCACGCTGTGTAAACTGCTGAGCCGCTGGAAGCTGCCGATGCTGGGGCTGCTGGCGCTGGCAAGCATCGCGATCAACTTCCTGCCGCTGCCGTGGTGGGGAATGAACAGCGTGGTACGCAACATGATCTACTACAGCCTCGGGGCGTGGTATGGCGCAGCGCTGATGACGTGGATGAAAAACCTCAGCCTGCGCCGCAGCTGGCTGACAACCGGCGCTTTCGCCGCCGTCTCCGTGGTGCTGTGGTTTGCTAACGTTCCGCTGCTGCTCTCATTGCTGTCGATTGTGCTGATCATGAAGCTGTTCTACAGCTTTGAGCAGCGCTATGCCGTTCACCCTGACAACCTGCTGAACGTGATTGGCTCCAATACCATTGCGATTTATACCACTCACCGCATCCTCATTGAGGCCTTCAGCCTGTTCCTGATCGGCGAGATGAATGCCGCTTACTGGCCGGTCTGGGCCGAGCTATCCCTAATTCTTGTCTATCCGTTTGCCAGCCTGCTGATTTGTACCCTTGCCGGACTCGGGGTGCGTAAGATTTCCACCGCGCTGTTTGGGGACATTTTCTTCTCTCCGCCTTCACCGCTCACGCTGTCACCCACCACCCGTTAATGCCCTCACCGCCCCCCTTCCGGGGGCGTATAATCCCGCCGTGCGGTTACGATTTGCTTATGTAAAACGATCGAGGATAATAAAGACATTGCGTATCAGTGATATGCCCCAATACTGTTGGTATATCCATAAGAGACTCTGACATAGCCATGCCTGAACACTATCGTTATTCCTTGCCTGTCAAAGCGGGCGACCAGCGCCAGCTGGGTGAACTCACGGGCGCAGCGTGCGCCACGCTGGTAGCGGAAATCGCCGAGCGTCATCCTGGCCCGGTGATCCTGGTTGCCCCGGATATGCAAAACGCCCTGCGCCTGCACGATGAAATTCGCCAGTTCACCGATAATCTGGTGTTCAGCCTGGCCGACTGGGAAACGCTGCCCTATGACAGCTTCTCTCCGCACCAGGAGATCATCTCCTCGCGCCTGTCGACGCTGTATCAACTCCCGACCATGCAGCGCGGCGTGCTGATTGTGCCGGTGAATACCCTGATGCAGCGCGTCTGTCCGCACAGCTACCTGCACGGCCACGCGCTGGTGATGAAAAAAGGCCAGCGTCTGTCCCGTGATGCCCTGCGCGCGCAGCTTGACGGTGCCGGCTATCGCCACGTCGACCAGGTGATGGAGCACGGGGAATACGCGACCCGCGGCGCGCTGCTCGACCTTTACCCGATGGGCAGCGACCAGCCGTATCGTCTGGACTTTTTCGATGATGAAATCGACAGCCTGCGCGTCTTCGACGCCGACACGCAGCGCACGCTGGAGGAAGTGGAGTCCATCAATTTACTGCCCGCACATGAGTTCCCGACGGACAAAACCGCTATCGAACTGTTCCGCAGCCAGTGGCGCGATAAGTTCGAGGTGAAGCGCGACGCGGAACATATTTATCAGCAGGTCAGCAAAGGCACGCTGCCTGCCGGGATCGAATACTGGCAGCCGCTGTTCTTCAGCGAGCCGCTCCCTGCCTTGTTCAGCTACTTCCCGGCGAATACCCTGATTGTTAACACCGGGGATATCGACGCCAGCGCCAGCCGCTTTGAAAGCGAAACCCGCGCTCGCTTCGAAAACCGGGGCGTTGACCCGATGCGTCCGTTGCTGCCGCCGGAAGCGCTGTGGCTGCGTACCGACGAGCTCAACGCCGAGCTGAAGCGCTGGCCGCGCATGCAGCTGAAAACCGATTCGCTTGCCGATAAGGCCGCCAACACCAACCTCGCCTTCCGGACGCTGCCGGACCTGGCCGTCCAGGCGCAGCAGAAATCCCCGCTGGATAATCTGCGCAAGTTCCTGGAGTCCTTTACCGGCCCGGTGGTGTTCTCCGTTGAGAGTGAAGGCCGCCGCGAAGCGTTAGGTGAGCTGTTGGGACGCATTAAGGTGGCGCCGAAGCGCATCCTGCGCCTGAGCGAAGCGACCGGAAACGGCCGTTACCTGATGATTGGCGCCGCCGAGCACGGTTTTATCGACACGCTCAACAACCTGGCGCTGATTTGCGAAAGCGACCTGCTGGGTGAGCGCGTCGCGCGCCGTCGTCAGGACAGCCGTCGAACCATCAACCCGGACACGCTGATCCGCAACCTGGCCGAGCTGCATCCGGGCCAGCCGATTGTTCACCTGGAGCATGGCGTTGGACGCTATCAGGGGATGACCACGCTGGAGGCGGGCGGCATCAAAGGTGAATACCTGATGCTGACCTACGCCAACGACGCCAAACTGTATGTCCCGGTGTCGTCCCTGCATCTGATCAGCCGCTACGCGGGCGGGGCCGAAGAGAACGCGCCGCTGCACAAGCTGGGCGGCGATGCCTGGGCGCGCGCGCGCCAGAAGGCCGCGGAAAAAGTGCGCGACGTGGCCGCCGAACTGCTGGATATCTACGCCCAGCGCGCGGCCAAAGAGGGCTTCGCCTTTAAGCATGATAAGGAACAGTATCAGCTGTTCTGCGACAGCTTCCCGTTTGAAACCACGCCGGATCAGGCTCAGGCCATCAACGCCGTGCTGAGCGACATGTGCCAGCCGCTGGCAATGGACCGCTTAGTCTGCGGCGACGTCGGCTTCGGTAAAACCGAAGTGGCGATGCGCGCCGCCTTCCTTGCGGTGGAAAACAACAAGCAGGTGGCGGTGCTGGTGCCGACCACCCTGCTCGCTCAGCAGCACTTCGACAACTTCCGCGACCGCTTCGCCAACTGGCCGGTACGCATCGAGATGCTGTCACGTTTTCGCAGCACCAAAGAGCAGACGCAGATCCTGGAGCAGGCAAGCGAAGGCAAGATCGATATTCTGATCGGCACCCATAAGCTGCTGCAAAACGACGTGAAGTGGAAAGATTTGGGGCTGCTGATTGTCGACGAAGAGCACCGCTTCGGGGTGCGCCATAAAGAGCGCATCAAAGCGATGCGTGCCGACGTCGATATCCTGACCCTGACCGCGACGCCGATCCCGAGAACCCTGAACATGGCGATGAGCGGCATGCGCGATCTGTCGATTATCGCCACGCCGCCGGCGCGTCGTCTGGCGGTGAAAACCTTCGTCCGCGAGTACGATAATCTGGTGGTGCGTGAGGCCATTCTGCGTGAAGTGCTGCGCGGGGGTCAGGTCTATTACCTGTACAACGACGTGGAAAACATCCAGAAAGCGGCCGACAGGCTGGCGGAGCTGGTGCCGGAGGCGCGCATTGCTATCGGTCACGGGCAGATGCGCGAGCGCGAGCTGGAACGGGTGATGAACGACTTCCACCACCAGCGCTTTAACGTGCTGGTGTGCACCACCATCATCGAAACCGGGATCGACATTCCGACCGCGAACACCATCATCATTGAACGTGCGGATCACTTTGGCCTGGCGCAACTTCACCAGCTGCGCGGCCGCGTCGGGCGTTCGCACCATCAGGCTTACGCCTGGCTGCTGACGCCGCATCCAAAAGCGATGACCACCGACGCGCAAAAGCGTCTGGAAGCCATCGCCTCTCTGGAAGACCTCGGTGCAGGCTTCGCACTGGCCACGCACGATCTCGAGATCCGCGGTGCCGGTGAACTGCTGGGTGAGGACCAGAGCGGCTCGATGGAGACCATCGGCTTCTCGCTCTATATGGAACTGCTGGAAAACGCGGTTGATGCCCTGAAGGCCGGGCGCGAGCCGTCGCTGGAAGATCTCACCAGCCAGCAGACCGAGGTCGAGTTGCGTATGCCTTCCCTGCTGCCGGACGATTTCATTCCGGATGTGAATACCCGACTGTCGTTCTACAAGCGCATCGCCAGTGCGAAGACGGAAAACGAGCTGGAAGAGATTAAGGTTGAGCTGATCGACCGCTTTGGTCTGCTGCCCGATGCGGCGCGAAATCTGCTGGATATCGCTCGCCTGCGCCAGCAGGCGCAGAAACTGGGCATTCGCAAGCTTGAAGGCAACGAAAAAGGCGGCGTGATTGAGTTCGCGGAGAAGAACCACGTCAACCCGATGTGGCTCATCGGCCTGCTGCAAAAACAGCCGCAGCATTTCCGTCTGGATGGCCCAACGCGTCTGAAATTCACCCAGGAACTGACGGAGCGCAAAACCCGCATGGACTGGGTGCGTAACTTTATGCGCCAGCTGGAAGAGAACGCGATCGCCTGACCTCCCTTTCCCCCCGTTAGCCCAGCGCTAACGGGGGACAATTTACAAACTCTTTGCACTTCACCCGATCTTCCCGACACACCCATTCGCCATAATTATCATTAACGCCTTATAAAACAATAACCTTATAATTTGCATGGATTATGGTGATGATGACCTTTTCGCGTTTTATTCGCTGGTTAACCCTGTTTGCGCTGGCAGCCACCGTCGCGGTGGCGCTTCCTGCTCGCGCAAATACCTGGCCCCTTCCTCCGCCCGGCAGCAAGGTGGTGGGTGAAAACCGCTTTCATGTGGTTGAAAATAATGGCGGTTCGCTGGAAGCCATTGCCAAAAAATATAACGTCGGTTTTCTGGCTCTGCTGCAGGCGAACCCCGGCGTCGACCCGTACGTTCCGCGCGCGGGCAGCGTGTTGACTATCCCGTTACAGACGATCCTGCCGGACGCCCCGCGCGAGGGGATCGTGATAAACCTGGCGGAGCTACGTCTGTACTATTACCCGCCGGGTAAAAATGAGGTGACCGTCTACCCGATTGGTATTGGTCAGCTGGGCGGCGACACCCTGACGCCGACGATGGTCACAACCGTCTCGGATAAACGCGCGAATCCAACCTGGACCCCGACGGCCAATATTCGTGCCCGTTATAAAGCTCAGGGCATCGATCTTCCGGCCGTGGTGCCGGCAGGCCCGGATAACCCGATGGGTCACCACGCGATCCGCCTGGCGGCCTACGGTGGCGTTTACCTGCTGCACGGAACGAACGCGGACTTTGGCATCGGCATGCGCGTCAGCTCCGGCTGTATTCGTCTGCGCGATGACGATATCAAAACGCTGTTTAACGTTGTTACGCCGGGTACCAAAGTGAATATCATCAATACGCCGATTAAGGTTTCTGAGGAGCCGGGCGGCGTGCGGCTGGTCGAAATTCACCAGCCGCTATCGAAAAACATTGGCGACGATCCGCAGACGCTGCCCATTAACCTGAATGCCGCAATGGTAAACTTCAAAACGAATGCGAATACCAACAGCGTGGTGATGGAGCGCGCAATGGAGGCCCGCTCAGGCATGCCGACCGATGTCACCCGGCATCATGATGTAATCCAGCAATCGATGTAAATCATAAATAAAAAAACGCCCTGCTCAGCAGGGCGTTTTTTATTGCAGTGGCATAAATGAGGGTTTATGCCCGGCTTATTTGTAGATGACGGCGGTGCCGTGCAGGGTGTTAGGACCGGTCACAGAGGTGATGCGGTAAGATTTAGCACCCATCTCTTCCGCTTTTTGTGCCAGCTGATCTTCCAGTGAACCCAGGTTAGTACCGGCAGACGCAGAGATCGTCCCGACTTTATGCTGATCGACCGGGGTGGACTGTACTTGTACAGCCGCAAAGCTTGCGAAAGAGAGTGAACTCAGAACAGCAGCAGCGATGAGGGTTTTTACGTTTTTCATGATGTTTACCTTTAGCAGATGAATTTGGAGGTCGTTATCTATTTAGTTAACGATCGATAGGTAAATCATAAATGTGATCCAGGTCACGCGTCAACATAATTTTATAACGAGCATTAACTTAATTTTAAAGTCGTTATTTTTCATATAGATATGATTAATATATTTTTAAGCATTCAGCACTGGTGGTGGGTTGCGTTTATTTTTATAATGGTTATTCACCAAACCAACAGAGGACCAACGGCACATGACAACCGACGTCACGAGTTGTGCGAAGAAAAGCCGTGGCCGACCAAAAGTGTTTGACAGGGATGCAGCGCTTGATAAGGCCATGACTCTCTTCTGGCAACATGGGTATGAAGCAACCTCGCTTTCCGATCTGGTAGAAGCTACCGGAGCCAAAGCGCCGACGCTGTATGCCGAATTTACCAATAAAGAGGGGCTGTTCAGGGCGGTGCTGGACAGATACATTTCGCGCTTTGCGGCGAAACATGAAGCCCAGCTATTTTGTGAAGAGAAAAGCGTCGAACAGGCGCTTCGGGATTACTTCACCGCCGTCGCGACCTGCTTCACCAGTAAAGATACGCCTGCGGGCTGCTTTATGATTAACACCTCTGCCACTTTGGCGGCGTCCTCGAAAGAGATTGCCAATACGGTGAAATCGCGTCATGCGATGCAGGAGGAGACGCTGAGCGCCTTTCTGGCACAGCGCCAGCAGCGCGGTGAAATCCCTGCGCAGTGCAACCCCCAACTGCTGGCACAATACCTGAGCTGTATTTTGCAGGGGATGTCGATCAGCGCCCGTGAAGGGGCAACGCTGGAAAAACTGCAGAATATTAGCGAAACCACGCTGCGGCTGTGGCCTGAGCTACTCAAAATCTAAAGCAAAAAAAAGCTCCTCAGCCTGAGCGCATGAGGAGCTAAATTCAGAGAACATCTTTTTTACACTTTGTTATTCAGAACCAGCTGACCATTTCCATCCAGTGGAATTTGCGTGCCAGGGTCTTTGTCCATGCGGATTTTGCCCTGCTGATCGCCAATTTTGTACGTCACGTCATAGCCCAGCATTTTTTCCGACTTGTCATAGACGGTTTTGCAGCGTTGCTGAGTCGTGGTGTAGGTATCGTTATCCTGCATCGCGCCCTGCACCTGGTTACCGGCATAGCCGCCACCCAGCGCGCCGACCACGGTCGCCACATCTTTACCCCGGCCGCCGCCGAACTGGTGACCAATCACGCCACCCGCTACCGCGCCAAGAACAGAACCGGCGATACGGTTTTCATCCTGCACCGGACGACGATGCGTCACGGAGACGTTACGGCACTCCTGACGAGGCGTTTTTACCGTTTCTTTAATCGGTGTAGCAGAAACCACCTGCGCATACTGCGGGCCGCGATCTAATACGTTGAGACTGGCAACGGCAGCCACACCTAACGCAGCCGCGACGCCAATCCCTATACCCGCCAACATTGATTTATTCACGGGACTTCCTCCTTTGTTGCTATTGGTAACAATTTTGCAATGGAGGCACGGCTTCGCCAATCAGATAAAGGATCAAAAAAGGGACGTTCAGAGGAGATATATTGTATTTAGGAGAACTCTTAAGCACTCAATCTGTGATCTACAGCATGAAATGCTAAAAACTCCCTCCGGAGAGCCCGGAGGGAGTGAAAGATTAGTGCAGCTTCAGACGCGGACGGATCACGCGGTTGATTCTGCCCACCAGCATCATTAGCCCGGTTTTGAAGTAGCCGTGCAGCGCAATCTGGTGCATACGGTAGAGGGAGATATACACGAAGCGGGCAATGCGCCCTTCTACCATCATCGAGCCGCGCATCAGGTTACCCATCAGGCTGCCGACAGTAGAGAAGTTTGACAGAGACACCAGTGAACCATGGTCTTTGTAGACATAGGCCTTCATTGGCTTGCCTTTGTACTGCGCCAGAATGTTGTGCAGGACCAGACTTGCCATCTGGTGTGCGGCCTGCGCACGCGGCGGCACGAATCCACCTTCAGGACGGGCGCAGGAGGCGCAGTCACCGATAGCAAAGATTTCAGGATCACGCGTGGTTTGCAGCGTTGGCTCCGTGACCAGCTGGTTAATGCGGTTGGTTTCCAGGCCGCCGATATCTTTCATAAAGTCAGGCGCTTTGATACCGGCCGCCCAGACCATCAGATCCGCTTTGATATACTCGCCGTCTTTGGTGTGCAGGCCGCCTTCGTCGGCGCTGGTCACCATGGTCTGCGTCAGCACCCGCACGCCCAGCTTGGTGAGTTCATTGTGCGCCGCACCGGAAATACGCGGAGGCAGCGCAGGCAGAATGCGTTCACCGGCTTCGACCAGCGTGACGTTCAGCGCTTCATTCGTTAACCCTTTGTAACCGTAGCTGTGCAGCTGTTTCACCGCATTGTGCAGCTCCGCAGACAACTCAACGCCCGTCGCACCGCCGCCAACAATGGCGATATTTACCTTACCGTTCGCACCCATATTGCTGGTGTACTTCAGGAACAGGTTCAGCATTTCCTGATGGAAACGACGCGCCTGGTGCGGGTTATCGAGGAAGATACAGTGCTCTTTCACGCCCGGCGTGTTGAAGTCGTTGGAGGTACTGCCGAGCGCCATGACCAGCGTGTCATACGGCAGCTTGCGCTCAGGAACCAACAGCTCCCCTTTTTCATCACGCAGTTCTGCCAGAGTGATGGTTTTGCTTTCACGGTTGATGTCCACCACCGAGCCCAGCTGGAACTGGAAATGGTGGTTGCGCGCGTGCGCCAGATAGCTGAGCGCGTCCACGCCCTCGTCCAGAGAGCCGGTCGCCACTTCATGCAGCAGCGGTTTCCACAGGTGGCTGTGGTTACGATCCACCAGCGTGATTTTGGCTTTTTTACCGCGACCCAGCTTCTTACCCAACTGTGTCGCCAGCTCCAGCCCGCCAGCACCACCGCCTACAATCACTATCTTTTTCAATGGCGTAGTCAACGTGACCCCCTCAAATTATTAACCAATTGTTAATTAAAAGTTATAAAAATAACCCTTAATTAACAACAGGTTACAGCACTGAAACCATTCAGGTGCATTGAGAATACCACGTCAGGCGCATTGGTCATACCAAAATTGATATGCATCAAGTTTTGATGGCTTAAAAGTAGACAATTCTGGTCAAAAAGAAAGCCCGGCACGCTTTCGCGGCCGGGCTTTGATGCCTGCAAACAGAGGATTAACCCAGCGTTTTAAACGCTTTGATACGCTGCAGGTGTGGGGAGATGTTTTTGAACTTGTGGGTCTGTTCTTCGTCCCAGACGATCTCATAGTAATGATGCAGAAGTTCTGCAGCCCGGTGGCTGTTGAGCGCCTCATCGTTACGCGACAGGATCACCAGACAGCGGTCACGGTTTTTCTCACGAAAATTGCTGACGCACTTGGTCGCAATATCGACATACTCTTCCGGGCGGTCGATTTTGCCTTCCATGTTTTCGTTCGGGAAAAGGTTGGGATTGAATACCACCTGACGGATGTCACACAGGAAGCCAATCCGTTCTGCCCAGTAGCCGCCCAGCCCCACGCCGCAAATCAACGGCCGATCGTCGACGTTGAGCTGCAACATCTTGTCCACCTCTTTGAGCAGATGCTGCATATCATGCTTCGGATGGCGCGTGCTATAGCTGATCAACCGTACATCCGGATCGATAAACTGCAATTGCAGCACCTTCTCATGATTACCAGGACTGTTTGAGTCAAAACCGTGTAAATAGATGATCATCGTCTTCTCACCACGCTACGCCTTCCGGGAGGGTTTACAGGCTGGCTTTATGTGCCTGCCAGCGCTCATTCAGGTCTTCAAGCCGGGCGTTGACCGTCTTCCAGCGCGCCGAATCCATCAGCTCCTGACGGCTAAATGAACCTTTATGATACAATTGTGTAACACGCTCTGCATTGATCGGCGACAGGTTATCCAGCACGCTCACGGCACCTTTACGATTATTGCAGACCAGGATCATATCGCAACCTGCATCCAGCGACGCCTGACCGCGTTCAGCGTAGCTGCCCATAATCGCCGCCCCTTCCATTGATAGATCGTCAGAGAAAATCACGCCATTGAAGCCCAGCTCCTGACGCAGAACGGTTTTCAGCCAGTGCGGAGAACCGCTGGCAGGACGCGGATCAACGTCGCTGTAAATCACGTGCGCAGGCATGATGGCATCCAGCTTGTTGTCGGTGATAAGCGACCTGAACACCGACATATCTTTGGCGCGAATTTCTGCTTCCGGACGCGGATCGCGCGGGGTCTCTTTATGCGAGTCCGCCGTCACCGCCCCGTGGCCAGGGAAGTGTTTGCCGGTGGTTTTCATCCCGGCATCGTGCATGCCGTCAATGAAGCGGGTCGCCATGGCCAGCGCAATGCGCGGATCGTCATGGTACGAGCGCTCGCCAATGGCGGCGCTGATATGCCCCACGTCCAGAACCGGGGCAAAACTGATGTCGATATCCATGGCAATCATTTCACTGGCCATCAGCCAGCCGGCCTCCTGCGCCAGTATCCCGCCCTCTTCCGTGCCCAGCAGCGCGGCAAAAGACTGGGCTGCCGGCAGGCGGGTAAACCCTTCGCGAAAACGCTGCACGCGTCCGCCTTCCTGATCGACGGCGACCACCAGATGGTTGCGCGACGCGGCGCGGATCTGACGCACCAGCTCGCGCAGCTGCGCCGGATCGTGATAGTTGCGGGTAAACAGGATCAGACCACCCACCAGCGGATGCGCCAGAATTTCACGCTCCTCCGCATCCAGTTCAAACCCTTCTACATCCAACATGACTGGACCCACATCCACCTCTCTTATCCTTTCGTTTGTAACTGACGCCAGGCATCGTCTGCCAGCGCAATAAAGTGTTTGTCTCTGGACTGCTGATAGCGCATTTCAAACCAGCCAGCCATTAACATGACGACCCAGGGCCGCCAGCGTTTAACCTGACGCCTCAGCGCGTCGGCGTTGATATGTGCCGCCTCGGCGTAGTCCCTGATCAGCGTCTGCCGCGCAGCGTCACTCTCCGTCCAGACTGCAGCCAGCTCCAGCGCCACATCGCCATCTCCGGCATATTCCCAGTCGATGAGCCTGATGCCCGCTGACGTATGCACAATATTTCCGGCATGAACATCCATGTGCAGCGGCGAGAGCCGAATCGGCTGCGGCTCGCCCGTTTTACGCAACCGCTTGAGATGCGCCAGCCACACTGGGGTGCGTCTGTCAGGCGCGGCCTGCTGCCAGTAGCGTTCCAGCAGCGGGTATAACGTGATTCGCCATCCCAGACGTGGCTGCCGGTGCAGATGATACAGCATCGCCGCGAGCGCCGGCGTGTCCGGCAGCGCGCTTTTCACGTCACCGTCCAGATAGTCGACGGCCATCCAGCTCTCTCTGAAAAAACGGGGGGCAGGCACGAGATCTGACGGAAGACGCCTCAGGGCGCGAAACTGACGACGGAAATGGGAGGCAGGCGCATAGGGGTCGTGATGTTGCCGCAAGACCAGACGTCGTTCGCCCTGCGCTATAATGCAACTCGCGCCGCCAAGCCCGGAGTGGGCCTGCGGCGCGATAAGGCGGTACTGAGGAAAATAGCGCGTCAGAATCTCTTCACGCGTGCTGTCATTGTTGCGTAACCGCACCTTTACCTGACCAGATAATTTCGCCTGTCTGAACCAGCATCAGCTGCATCTGCAGGGCCGGTGTATTCACGTTACCGGTGGCGTTAGAGTACAGCACATACTGTGCGCCAACGTTACGGGCAATGCCGATCGCCTTGCTGCGTGTGCCGAGGCTATCCTGCGGCGACAGGCCCAGTTGCTGTTTGGCTACCGCGAGCTGCTGAGCCGAGACCAGCGTAAACTTACCGTTGTTTGCCAGGGCGTTGCGCAGCGTTTCAGTCGCTTCGCCCGCGTTCAGCGAACCGTTGGTACGGTTGTTCACGCTATCAACCAGCAACACGCTACCTGCCGTCACGCCCTGTGCCTGCAGCATTTTGCCGACCATGGGCTGCATTGCGCCGTTCCAGTCGTAATGGCGCACGCGCGGCGTGGGCTGCGACGTCTGGTCCGGATGCTCAATCGGGCCTGGCTGTGCCGGTATAGACGGTACGGACGGTACGGTTGGCTGCGGCTGCGTTGGCTGTGTCGGCTGTTCAGTGCCCGGTTTCGCCTCTTCCACAGGCGCTGGCTGTTCAGTTCGGGTCACACACCCCGCCAGGAACAGCGCGAAAGCTGTCACGAGCGCATAGCGGCTCAAGTTTTTAATCAAGGTTCACCCCTTAGAGATAAAGATAAAGTCTCACCTTATGCGCACCCAGATAGTTGGCGCTGCCATAGAGCGTTACCGACGATCTGGCCGGAATGGTGACGCTGCGCGGCGCCTCCAGCGGATGCATTTCGAGACCTCTTACGTCATACCAGAAAAAACGGTAGTGGACCGTCACGGGTTCGTGTCTTTCATTAAAGAGCGTAGAGGAGGCAGATGAATTGATTTCACTGATGGTCAGCGCGGGTTGTTGCGCCGTGATGCCCGCGGCAAGCACGGAGGATTCCATCACCAGCGTCTGTTCATCGTTCACGGGGATCGCCGGGCGCGAACTGCACCCCACAATCATCATCGTCATTACCAGCGCTGCAATACGCCCTTTACGCATGTCAAAGACCTTTATGTGCCAGCATCGGCCCCAGAGGACGTCCACCCAGCAGATGCATATGAATATGATAGACTTCCTGGCCGCCATGACGGTTGCAGTTCATGATCAGACGGTAACCGTCTTCTGCAATCCCTTCCTGTTCGGCGATTTTCGCGGCCACCGTCAGCATACGACCTAATGCCACTTCATGCTCGGTTTTTACGTCGTTTACGGTCGGAATCAGAATATTGGGAATGATAAGGACGTGCGTCGGAGCCTGAGGTGAAATGTCCCGAAAAGCCGTTACCAGTTCATCCTGATAGACGATATCCGACGGAATTTCGCGACGGATAATTTTACTGAAAATCGTTTCTTCAGCCATGACCTATTCCTTTTTTGATTAATCAGGCGCGATGCGTCCGCTGTTAACACACGCTCTGGATGAGGGTGTGACACAATTCAAGAGTATGAGCGAGTTTCTCCTGTCCTTTCAACCTCCTCCCTCGATTTCTTTCCCGAATGTTCATCAGCTGAGTGAAGAGTGACCGCTCGCGGGCCTTAATGGGCTGAAACATTATTTCAGTTCCGGTCGACACATCTGTTTACAGCATTAATAGCAATGCGTATATTTCGCATTTGCATTTTCATGCGCATTTTTAACATAGAAAACGACGCCAGCCCGCGTCCGCGGGACTGACGCATACCCTCTTCATCGTTCATAAGGGTTTAATCATGTCTTTCATTCATCACACCAGGGATGGGCAACGTCAGCCTGTCGCAACGCCTTCGTTGCTGGCAGGCTGCATTGCTATGGCACTGACGCCAGCCGCCGCTTTCGCTGCATCAACAGCCGAAGATACCGTTGTTGTTGACGGCGGTTTTGACCAAACGCAGGATCCTTCCGCAAGTCAGGAGCGGGATTACAGCGTCAAAACCACCACCACCGGCACGAAGCTGTTGCTGGTTCCCCGCGATATCCCGCAGTCCGTCAGCGTGATTAGCCAGCAGCGCATGGCCGATCAGAACCTGCAGTCCATCGGCCAGGTGTTAACCAACACCACGGGCGTAACGGCGCAGGTGCAGGACAGCGACCGTACCGTGTTTTACTCGCGCGGATTTTTCGTCAGTAATTACGCCTATGACGACCTGCCAACCTCCATCAGCGAAGTGTGGAACTTTGGTGATACCGCCGCCGATACGGCGATTTATGACCGCATAGAAGTGGTCCGCGGTGCAACCGGCCTGATGTCCGGTACGGGCAACCCGGCAGCGTACGTCAACATGGTGCGTAAGCATGCGGACAGCAATGAATTCAAAGGCAATGTTTCGGCCAGCTACGGCAGCTGGGATAAACAGCGCTACGTGCTGGATCTGCAGGCGCCGCTGGTGGAGTCAGGTAAGCTACGGGGCCGGATGATCGCAGGTTATCAGGACAACGACAGCTTCGTGGATAACTATCACTACCGAAAGAAATTCCTCTATGGCGTGATGGATGCGGACGTCACCGACAGCACCACCCTCTCGGTGGGATACGAATATCAGGAAAGCCATACCGCCGACCCAACCTGGGGCGGACTCCCGACCTGGTACAGTGACGGGAGTAAAACCCATTACGATCGCAGCCAGACCGTCGCGCCTGACTGGGCCAGGTCTGATAAAGACAGCACCCGCATCTTCGCTAATCTGACGCAGCGTTTCGATAATGGCTGGGAAGCACACATTAACGGCATGCATGCTGAAACCAACTTCGACTCTAAGCTGATGTATATGTCCGGCTATCCGGATAAAGAGACCGGTGCAGGCATGGTTGGCTACGGCGGCTGGAACCGTGGCGAACGGAAACAGGATGCCGTGGACGCTTTCTTGCGCGGCGATTTCGATCTCTTCGGCCGTCAGCACGAAATGATGTTCGGCGGCAGCTTCAGTCGTCAGCGTAACCATTACGACAACTCAATGCCTGACGCGGTTTACGGCATGGTTGATGTGGGTAACTTTAAGAACTGGAACGGTAACATTGCCGACCCGCAGTGGACGCCGTGGAAACTCTACAGCCAGGACGACATTCGCCAGTCCTCAGCGTATACCTCCGCCCGCTTCTCGCTGGCCGATCCGCTGCATCTGATCCTCGGCGCACGTTATACCAACTATAACATCCGCTATAACCCTGCGGGCTCCCCGGACACCCGTCTGGAAAGTACCAAAGATGACGTGACGCCCTACGCGGGCCTGGTCTACGACATCAATGAAGACTGGTCGACCTACGTCAGCTATACCTCTATCTTCCAGCCCCAGGACAAGCGGGACGCCAGCGGACGCTATCTCGACCCTACTACGGGCAAAAGCTACGAAGCCGGTGTGAAAGCAGACTGGTTCAATACCCGTCTTACCACCTCGCTGGCGATTTTCCGCATTGAGCAGGATAACGTAGCAAGCAATACCTATACCTATATGCCGAGCGGTGAGTCGATTTACCAATCGCTGGACGGCGTAGTGAGCAAAGGGATCGAGTTCGAGCTGAACGGCGCGTTGACCGATAACTGGCAGCTGACCTTCGGCGCGACCCGCTACATTGCGGAAGATAAGAATGGCAACGCCGTCAGCTCCGATCAGCCGCGTACAACCATGAAGCTGTTCACCCGTTATCAACTGCCAATGTTGCCGGAACTGACCGTGGGCGGTGGCGTGAACTGGCAAAACAAGGTGTGGACTGATGTGGATGGCGCGCCGGCTGGCCGTACCCGCGCGGAGCAAGGCAGCTACGGGTTGGTTAACCTGTTCAGCCGTTATCAGGTCACCAAAGATTTTGCTGTTCAGGTGAACGTCAACAACCTGTTCGACAAAGAGTATTACGATTACGTCGGCTCTTATGTGGTTTATGGCGCGCCGCTGAACGTCTCGGTGAGCGCGAGCTACGACTTCTGAGTGTTAAGCCGGGTGGCGGCTACGCCTTACCCGGCCTACATTTGCATTTCGTAGGCCCGGTAAGCGCAGCGCCGCCGGGGATGACAAACAGCACAAATAAAAAAGGCAGCCATTCGGCTGCCTTAGTCTCCCCAGGGTCACAACTTAGTTGTTGCGGATGTACTCATCCATTTCGGTTTTCAGGTTATCGGATTTAGTACCGAAGATTGCCTGTACACCCGAACCTGCAACAACTACGCCAGCTGCACCCAGTTTTTTCAGACCCGGCTGGTCTACTTTCGCGACGTCAGCAACGCTCACACGCAGACGAGTGATACACGCGTCCAGGTTAGTGATGTTCTCTTTACCACCGAACGCGGCAACCAGTGCAGGAGCCATTTCGCTGGTCGCGCCCGCTTTGCTGTCTTCTGTCGCATCTTCACGGCCTGGGGTTTTCAGGTCCAGTGCTTTAATCAGCACGCGGAAGATGGTGTAGTAAACAACGGCATAGCACGCGCCGACGATTGGGAACAGCCACAGTTTGCTGCTGTTACCGGACAGAACGATGAAGTCGATCAGGCCGTGAGAGAAGGACGTACCGTCACGCATACCCAGCAGAATACAGATTGGGAACGCCAGGCCCGCCAGAATCGCGTGGATAACGTACAGGATCGGCGCAACGAACATGAAGGAGAACTCGATCGGCTCGGTGATACCGGTCAGGAACGAGGTCAGCGCTGCGGAGATCATGATACCGCCCACTTTTGCACGGTTCTCTGGCTTCGCAGAGTGCCAGATAGCAATCGCCGCTGCTGGCAGACCGTACATTTTGAACAGGAAGCCACCAGACAGTTTACCTGCAGTTGGGTCGCCCGCCATGTAACGTGGGATATCGCCGTGGAATACCTGACCTGCTGCGTTGGTGAATTCACCAATCTGCATCTGGAATGGAACGTTCCAGATGTGGTGCAGACCAAATGGCACCAGGCAACGCTCGATGAAGCCGTAGATACCAAACGCCACAACCGGGTTCTGGTAAGCAGCCCACTGAGAGAAGGTCTGGATAGCGGAGCCGATTGGTGGCCAGATGAAGGACAGGATCACGCCAGTGAAAATCGCTGCCAGACCAGAGATGATCGGAACGAAACGCTTGCCCGCGAAGAAGCCCAGGTACTCAGGCAGCTTGATGCGATAGAAGCGGTTGAACATATACGCTGCAATCGCACCGGAGATGATACCGCCGAGAACACCGGTGTCTGCCAGGTGTTTCGCAGCGATCTCTTCTGCCGGTAAATGCAGAACCAGCGGCGCAACCACAGCCATGGTTTTCACCATGATGCCGTAAGCAACCACTGCAGCCAGCGCAGATACGCCGTCGTTATTGGTGAAGCCCAGAGCCACACCGATCGCGAAGATCAGTGGCATGTTAGCAAAGACAGAACCGCCTGCTTCGGCCATCACATGGGACACTACGGCTGGCAGCCAGCTGAAGTTAGCAGAACCGACACCCAGCAGGATACCTGCGATAGGCAGTACGGATACTGGCAGCATCAGCGATTTACCGACCTTTTGCAGGTTAGCAAATGCATTCTTAAACATAATTGAGAGTGCTCCTGAGTATTTGTGCTTTTTTTACGCTTTCACGCATTGGCCCGGGGGGAGTACCGTGCCGTGGACAGGACATCTAAGCGCCCTTTATTTATTACACAGAGTAAAATAATTCCCTCTGAGTTTGTTTGACGGCTATCACGTTTCAGCTTAAGACGGTCGAAAAACTTTCAGTTATTTACAAAAAGCATGTCCGGATGTGTCTAAAAACAGCATCACCGCCCCAAATGAGGCGGTGAACTTTACTCGGTTTATTTATTAATTACGAGCCTAAAAAAAACAGGTGTATCAGACAGATTGCAGGCGGGCAGGGTCAATATGGAACAGCGTGGAGAAGTTTTCTGTCGTCACGCGGGCCAGCTCTTCGATGCTGACGCCCTTCAGGACGGCCATGTACTCAGCCACATCTCGCGTCATCGCGGGCTGGTTCTCTTTACCGCGATGCGGAACCGGTGCCAGATAGGGAGAATCGGTCTCTACCAGAATGCGATCGAGCGGAACATAACGTGCAGCATCACGCAGCTGCTCAGCGTTACGGAACGTCACAATCCCGGAAAACGAGATATAAAACCCCAAATCAAGCAGTTTACCCGCCGTTTCTCTGTCTTCTGTGAAACAGTGTAGTACGCCACCGCAATCCGTCACGTTTTCTTCCCGGAGGATCGCCAGGGTATCCGCACGCGCATCGCGGGTGTGGACGATAACCGGCTTGTTCAGTTCGCGGCCAATGCGAATATGGTTGCGGAAGGACGCCTGCTGGCGCGGTTTGGTTTCCGGCGTGTAGAAATAGTCCAGCCCGGTCTCGCCCATTGCCACCACGCCCTCTTCCGCCGCCAGACGACGCAAATCGTCAACGTCATATTCTTCATCCTGGTTCAGGGGGTGTACGCCGCAGGAAAACACCACGTTATCGCGAACGCCCACCAGCTCGCGCATCGTGCGATAGCCCGGCAGCGTCGTCGCTACCGCAAGGCAGAATTTCACATCGCGGGCGGCGGCTTTTTCCAGCACGTCATCCACGTTTTTATGCAGGGATTGATAATCCAGGCCATCAAGATGGCAGTGTGAGTCGACTAAAAACATAATGTCTCTCTCAGAGATGGGAAACCGGCGGTGTGGTGCCGGGTTGCAGGTAGTGTTCAATACGCAGTAACTGGTCGGTCAGTAAAAGCTCGCGATTAAGACCCGTCACGGTTAAAAGCTGTTCTCGGCTCTGGCAAATTTCATGAAGCATCGCATGAAGAATCGTTCCTGAGAGGCGGTTCGCCAGCGTATTCACCAGTGTCCACGCGTCCGGGTTGGTCAGCAGCGTTGCCCCTTGTTGAAGTTTGAGGGCATCCAGCAACAACGAGGCCAGCCAGTGCAGACGCTCAACGGCCTGATCGCTGTTAAGCGCAGGCAATACGCTTAGCCAGTCGTGGTTATTGAGTGCCATTTCGACGGCCCGGCAAAGCGTTTCTCGCTGCGACCAGACGTCAGGTTGCAGCAATGCCAGCGCCGCTGCGGGCGCGCCGCTGCTCAGGCGCAAGGCGGCCAGCGCACTCTCAGGTGACGTTGTCACCTCTCGCTCCAGCCAGCTCAGCGTCCACGATTCCTGAGGCACAGCAAGGTGATGGAGACGACAGCGGCTGCGCAGCGTCGCCAACAAGCGTCCCGGGTCACGGCACGAAAGGAAAAACCACGTTTTTACCGGCGGCTCTTCCAGGGTTTTCAGCAGGGCGTTAGCTGCCGCCTCGGTCAGTTGCGTGGCGTCTTTAAGCCAGACCACTTTAGCGCCGCCCAGCCGCGCGTGTTCGTACAATTTTTCACTGACTTCCCGCACGGCATCGATACCGAGGGCGCTTTTCCCCTTCTCCGGCTCAAGCGTGTAGTAGTCAGGATGTGTGCCCGCCTGCATCAGCTGACAGCCACGGCATTTGCCGCAGCTTTTATGCCCTTCCGGCTGCTGGCACATCAGAAAACGGGTGATGGCATAAATCAATGCATCATCGCCCATTCCCGGCAATGCCTGAATCAGTAACGCATGATGCCCCCGCCCCGCCTGATAGCTGCCGATCAGCTGTTCAAAGTGCGGGCGCAACCATGGATACCATTTCATGCCTGCTGCTCCTGCACCCACTGCGTCACGGTTTGCTGAATGTCACGCGTCACCTCATCCAGGGATTGCGTTGCATCGATGGTACGAATGGAGCTGTCCTGTGCGGCCAGCTCAAGATAGCGCGCACGGGTGCGGTTAAAGAAATCAAACGACTCTTGTTCAATGCGGTCGAGCTCGCCGCGCGCGCGGGCGCGTTTAAGACCCACTTCCGGGGTCACATCCAGATAGAGCGTCAGGTCGGGGCGAAAATCCCCCAGTACGGCATTGCGCAGCGTTGCCAGCATGGTCTGGTCGATACCACGTCCTCCGCCCTGATAAGCCTGAGTCGACAGATCGTGACGATCGCCGATTACCCACTTGCCATCGGCCAGGGCGGGTTTGATCACCGTCTCAACCAGCTGTACGCGCGCCGCGTAGAACATTAATACTTCGGCTTTGTCAGTGATAACTTCGTCGCCAACGGATTTAATATCCAGCACCAGGCTGCGCAGTTTCTCCGCAAGTTGCGTACCGCCCGGCTCGCGGGTGAAGACCATGTCGGCGACGCCAAGCGATTTCAGCGTATCCACCACCACGTTGCGGGCGGTGGTTTTACCCGCCCCTTCGAGTCCCTCAATGACAATGTATTTACTGCGCATTTTTTTCCTTAAGTGCCTTCAGATAGTCCTGAACAGAGCGATTGTGGCTGGCAAGGTTGGTGTTAAAGGTGTGTCCCCCTTTTCCATCAGCCACAAAATAGAGATACGGTGTTTTCGCCGGATGCGCGGCGGCTTTGAGAGAAGCCTCGCTCGGCGTGGCAATCGGGCCAGGCGGTAAACCGCTAATCACGTAGGTATTATACGCCGTTGGCGTCTCCAGATCTTTTCTGGAAATCTTGCCCGTGTAGCTCTCGCCCATGCCGTAGATGACGGTAGGGTCGGTTTGCAGGCGCATACCAATGCGCAGACGGTTGATAAATACTGACGCCACCCGATCGCGCTCGGCGGCAACGGCGGTCTCTTTCTCGATAATCGAGGCCATGGTGACAAACTGGTTTTGATCTTTATAGGGTAAACCCTCCATTCGCCCTTCCCAGGCCGCATCCACTGCGGCGACCATTTTTTTGTGCGCCCGCTTCAGGATCGCCACATCGGTCGTACCGGCGGTGTACATCCAGGTATCTGGCCAGAACCAACCTTCCACCCATTCGGGATGCTCAAACTTGAGCACGTCGGCCACCGTCTGGTAGCTGTCATCCTTCAGGGTATGTTTGATATACGGCGCATCGCGCAACTGTTTGAGGTAATCACTCAGGCGCATCCCTTCCACAAATCGCAGAGGGAACTGGGCTTCTTTGCCGCTTTCCAGCAGCTGCAGCATCTCTCTGACGGTCATTCCCGGCGTAAAGCGATAGGTACCGGCTTTGAAATGTGACAGTTCAGGCTCCACGCGCAATAACCACTGGAATACCCGTGGACGATTGATAATTTTATCACCGTAGAGCTGTTCCCCAAGCGCCTGGCGGCCGGTTCCCGCTTTCAGGGTAAAGATCGTTTCGTCTTTAACCAGGATCTTGCTGTTTGCCAGCTGGCGAACTTTCCATACGCCTGCTCCGCCAGCAACGCCCAGCGCAACAATGAGGAGAAGGACAAAGCGCAACATTTTTTTCATGACTATCTGGTTTGCTCACATATCGGGGCTAAAAACTGAAACAGCTCGCGCGACGACCAGCGTAGCTGGCCACAGGCGCGAACGGGCACAACAGGCATCAGCGCGTTGCAAATGATGACTTCATCAGCAGTCTGTAGCACCTCTTCCTTTGCGTTAACTTCGACAACGTGAAAGTCAGAGTGTGCCAGCTGCTGCAAACAGAATTGGCGCATTATGCCGTTCACGCCAGCCTGATCCAGCGCGGGGGTGAACACGTTCCTGCCCTGTCGCCAGAACAAATTAGCCGCACAGCATTCCGTAATGAACCCTTCGCTGTCAAGGACCAGCGCCTCATCAGCGTCCGTCTGTTCAAGATGAGTACGAATGAGCACCTGTTCCAGGCGATTGAGATGCTTAATCCCGGCCAGCATCGGGTTTCGTCCCAGTCGTACCGGGCTTAGCGTCAGCGTGACGCCGTCTTCTCGCCAGCGAGAGTAATGCGCGGGATAAGCAGACACGGAAAGAATACGCGTTGGGGCGAGACAAGATGCAGCGCTGTAACCCCGGCCACCACTGCCGCGGCTGATGATAACCTTGAGTACGCCGCTGTGCTTCCCCGATGCGAGCTGGCACATTTCCTGACGTAAGGTGTCCCAGTGCGTAAAGGGGATCATGAGCTTTTCACAGCCATGCTGTAGGCGTCGTATGTGCGCTTCCAGAAGGCAAACATGGCCATCCAGAATGCGCGCCGTCGTAAAGCAACCATCCCCGAACTGTACCGCCCTGTCGCTGGCAGGCAGCGTGTCCTGCTCAAGGCCATTGATTAAAAACATGGTGGCTCCTTATGCGTGGACGTTTAGTCTGGCAGGATGTCATGCAGTCGACAAGAAGATTAGCCTTAATAAAAAAGGTCCGGCAAGCGGACCTTTTTTAGTGCGATCGGAACGTCAGGATCAGATCTTTTTGAAGATCAGAGAACCGTTGGTACCGCCAAAGCCGAAGGAGTTACACAGGGTATACTCCATTCCGCTAACCTGGCGCGCTTCGTGAGGAACGAAGTCCAGATCGCAACCTTCATCCGGGTTATCCAGGTTGATGGTTGGTGGAACAGCCTGATCGCGCAGCGCAAGGATGGAGTAGATTGACTCTACTGCACCCGCCGCACCCAGCAGGTGACCGGTCATGGATTTCGTGGAGCTCACCAGTACGCGGCTGGCAGACTCGCCGAAGATAGACTTAACCGCCTGAGCTTCCGCTTTATCGCCTGCAGGTGTAGATGTGCCGTGCGCGTTGACGTAGCCAATCTGAGCCGGGGTAATACCCGCATCACGGATCGCGTTTTCCATCGCCAGCGCAGCACCTGCACCGTTCTCCGGAGGAGACGTCATGTGGTACGCATCGCTGCTCATACCAAAGCCAACGACTTCAGCATAAATTTTCGCACCGCGTTTTTTCGCGTGTTCGTACTCTTCCAGTACGATCATGCCCGCACCGTCGCCCAGCACGAAGCCATCACGGTCTTTATCCCACGGACGGCTTGCCGCCTGTGGATTATCGTTGCGGGTAGAGAGCGCACGGGCCGCGCCGAAACCGCCGACACCCAGTGGGGTACTGGCTTTTTCAGCACCGCCGGCAACCATAGCATCTGCATCGCCGTACGCAATAATGCGCGCGGCCTGGCCGATGTTATGTACGCCAGACGTACAGGCGGTGGCGATAGAAATGCTTGGCCCACGCAGGCCGAACATGATGGTCAGGTGACCTGCCACCATATTAACAATCGTGGACGGAACGAAGAACGGACTGATCTTACGCGGGCCGCCATTCATCAGGGATGTATGGTTTTCCTCGATCAGGCCAAGACCGCCAATCCCGGAGCCGATAGCGGCGCCGATACGGGTTGCGTTCTCTTCCGTAATCACAAGGCCAGAATCCTGCATGGCCTGAACGCCAGCGACAATTCCATATTGAATGAAGGCATCCATCTTGCGCTGCTCTTTGCGCGAGATGATCTCTTCACAGTTAAAATCCTTTACTAAGCCAGCAAATTTCGTTGCATAGGCGCTAGTATCGAAATGGTCGATTAGGCTGATGCCGCTCTGACCGGCAAGGAGAGCTTTCCAGGTGGACTCTACGGTATTGCCGACAGGAGACAACATGCCAAGTCCGGTCACAACTACACGACGCTTAGACACGTTTGTCCTCCAGGGAGGGATAAAAAAAGAGATTCGTGGGACTAAAAAAGATAAAACTCAGGCGGTCGAATGACCGCCTGGAGATGTTCACTTACGCCTGGTGACCGTTGATGTAATCAATGGCAGCCTGAACGGTGGTGATCTTCTCAGCTTCTTCGTCCGGAATCTCAGTATCAAACTCTTCTTCCAGAGCCATTACCAGCTCAACGGTGTCAAGAGAATCTGCGCCCAGGTCTTCAACGAAGGAAGCGGAGTTCACAACTTCTTCCTGCTTAACGCCCAGCTGTTCGCCGATAATTTTCTTAACGCGTTCTTCGATAGTGCTCATACTCTTAAATTTCCTATCAAAACTCGCTTTCGCGATGGTTTTCGTAGTGTATAAAATGTTGAAAAATTTGCAACTAAATCCCGGCAGTTCTTACCACGATTTTACGTTATTTTGAGGCCATTCGCCCTAATAACGCAAATATTTTTCATCGTGGTTAAACCATATACATCCCGCCGTTGACGTGGAGGGTCTCACCAGTGATGTAACCCGCTTCGTCAGAGGCTAAAAATGCAACCGCACTGGCGATTTCTTTAGGGTCGCCAAGACGACCCGCCGGAACTGCCGCCAGCGTACCCGCACGCTGCTCATCAGTCAGCGCACGCGTCATGTCCGTTTCAATAAAGCCCGGAGCAACAACGTTTACCGTAATACCGCGGGACGCGACTTCACGCGCCAGCGACTTACTGAAACCAATCAGACCGGCTTTCGCCGCAGCGTAGTTAGCCTGACCAGCATTTCCCATGGTACCAACCACAGAACCGACAGTGATAATACGACCATGACGCTTTTTCATCATAGCGCGCATTACCGCTTTTGACAGACGGAATACAGATGACAGGTTGGTTTCGATAATATCGTTCCACTCGTCGTCTTTCATTCGCATTAACAGGTTATCGCGAGTGATCCCGGCGTTGTTTACCAGAATATCCACTTCGCCAAACTCTGCGCGAATATTTTCCAGAACAGATTCGATAGATGCAGGTTCGGTCACATTCAGTACCAGACCTTTACCGTTTGCACCCAGATATTCACTGATAGCCTGAGCGCCATTCTCGCTGGTTGCTGTCCCAATCACCTTCGCGCCGCGCGCAACCAGTGTTTCAGCAATTGCACGCCCGATACCGCGGCTTGCGCCAGTGACCAGGGCAATTTTTCCTTCAAAACTCATGGTATTCCTCTTTTATTGCGAGAGTGCCGCTGACATCGCTTCCGGCTCGTTAATCGCCGAGGCTGTCAGGGTGTCAACAATACGTTTTGTCAGACCGGTGAGGACTTTCCCTGGGCCGACTTCATACAGATGCTCAACGCCCTGAGAGGCCATAAACTCAACGGTTTTGGTCCACTGTACCGGGCTGTAGAGCTGGCGAACCAGCGCGTCGCGGATAGCTTCCGGCGCGGTTTCGCATTTCACATCGACGTTGTTCACAACGGAAATCGTCGGTGCGTTAAACGTAATTTTTTCCAGCTCAACCGCCAGTTTCTCGGCAGCGGGCTTCATCAGCGCACAGTGAGACGGCACGCTGACCGGCAGCGGCAGCGCACGTTTGGCACCCGCCGCTTTACAGGCTGCACCGGCACGCTCAACCGCTTCTTTATGACCGGCGATAACCACCTGGCCCGGCGAGTTGAAGTTAACCGGAGAGACAACCTGACCTTCAGCAGACTCTTCACACGCTTTTGCAATCGCGGCATCATCCAGACCGATGATAGCTGACATGCCGCCCGTGCCTTCTGGCACTGCTTCCTGCATGAATTTACCGCGCAGTTCCACCAGACGTACCGCGTCAGCAAACGCGATCACACCGGCACAGACCAGGGCTGAGTATTCACCCAGGCTATGTCCTGCGAGCAGCGCGGGCGCTTTACCGCCCTGCTGCTGCCAGACACGCCACAGCGCAACGGACGCGGTCAGCAGCGCGGGCTGGGTCTGCCAGGTTTTGTTCAGCTCTTCGGCAGGACCCTGCTGGGTCAGCGCCCATAAATCATAACCCAGTGCATCAGAAGCTTCACGGAAAGTCTCTTCAATGACCGGATAGGTTGCTGCCATTTCAGACAACATCCCAACGGTTTGAGAGCCCTGCCCCGGGAACACAAAAGCAAATTGCGTCATTTTTTATTCCTTATCCTAGAAACGAACCAGCGCGGAACCCCAGGTGAACCCGCCACCGAAGGCTTCAAGCAAGACCAGCTGGCCCCGTTTGATTCGCCCGTCGCGTACCGCTTCATCAAATGCGCACGGTACTGACGCCGCAGAGGTGTTGCCGTGACGATCCAGCGTCACCACAACGTTATCCATCGACATACCCAGCTTTTTCGCGGTTGCGCTGATGATACGCAGGTTCGCCTGATGCGGAACCAGCCAGTCGAGCGCGGAGCGTTCAAGGTTATTCGCTTCCAGCGTTTCATCAACGATGTGCGCAAGCTCAGTCACCGCCACCTTGAACACCTCGTTCCCTGCCATCGTCAGGTAAATCGAGTTGTCCGGATTTACGCGATCGGCGTTAGGCAGGGTCAACAGTTCGCCATAGCTGCCATCAGCATGCAGATGCGTAGAGATGATACCCGGCTCTTCGGACTGCCCCAGCAGCACCGCACCCGCACCATCACCAAAAATAATGATCGTTCCGCGATCGGTCGGATCGCAGGTACGCGCCAGCACGTCAGCACCGATCACCAGCGCATATTTAACGGCACCGGACTTCACGTACTGATCGGCTACGCTCAGCGCATAGGTAAAACCTGCGCATGCGGCAGCGACGTCAAACGCCGGGCAGCCCTTAATACCGAGCATGTTTTGCACCTGGCACGCCGCGCTTGGGAAAGCATGCGTGGCAGACGTCGTGGCCACCACGATCAAACCGATCTGTTCTTTATCAATGCCCGCCATTTCGATAGCACGCTGTGCGGCTTCGTAACCCATGGTCGACACGGTTTCGTCTGGCGCGGCAATACGACGTTCACGGATACCTGTGCGCGTGACAATCCACTCGTCAGACGTATCTACCATTTTTTCCAGATCGGCGTTGGTACGCACCTGTTTTGGCAGGTAGCTGCCGGTACCTAAAATCTTCGTATACATGTACGCTCAGTCACTTTTAGCTAATACAGATCCCAGGCGAGCGGCAATCCGCTGAGGGACTTGTCGCTGCACCGCCTGCACTGCCTGTTCAATCGCGACAGCAAATGCTCGCTGATTGGCGGCACCATGACTCTTAATCACGATGCCGCGCAATCCTAACAGACAGGCGCCATTATACTGGTCGGGGTTGAGGTGACTGAATCGCCGCGTCAGGCTCTTTTGTAACCAACGCTTCAATAAAATCAGCCACCAGGCGCTTTTTTTGCCCTCTCCCTGTGATTTCAGCAGAGAAAGAAACATCCGCACGACCCCTTCCATGGTTTTCAACGTCACGTTCCCGGTGAAGCCATCGCACACCAGAACATCCGTTTTACCCGTCAACAACTCATTGGCTTCGAGATAACCAATATAGTTGATGGAGGGAACCTGTTTGAGCAATTCAGCTGCTTCGCGAATGCTGTCCAGGCCTTTGGTCTCTTCTTCACCAATGTTCAGTAACGCAACACGGGGAGTGTTGATCCCGACCACCTCTTCTGCCAGCACCGATCCCATGACGGCAAACTGAGCCAGCATTGTACTATCACAATCGACGTTCGCGCCCAAATCGAGCACTACCGTCTTGCCCTTCTGCTGATGCGGCAAAACCGTCACCAGCGCCGGACGCTCAATACCGTCAATCGGTTTGAGCAATAATTTCGACAGCCCCATCAGCGCGCCGGTATTTCCCGCGCTAACGCAAGCCTGGGCTCGACCTTCTTTCACCAGCTCCAGCGCAATCCGCATCGAGCTGCCGCGGCTGTTACGAATCGCCTGCGAGGGTCGGGCATCACTGGCAATAACTGACTGCGCAGGAATAATCTGCAGACGTGAACGTTGTTCAAAGTCAGCTTTTGCAAGTAATGGCGTGATTGTGTCGGGATTGCCGACTAAAAGAAGAGTGAGTTGCGAATTAGAATTCAGTGCCTGCAATGCTGCAGGCACTGTCACGGAAGGGCCAAAATCTCCCCCCATGACATCTAACGCCAGGGTTAGACGTGTCAAGGTATCGTCGCAGCCTGGTTCGGTAAGTTCCCCGTTTGCACGGGGAGCTCCTCACTAAGCCTAATCACGCTGACGCGTGATTACTTAGTGATAACCTTGCGGCCGCGGTAGAAACCGTCAGCGGTGATGTGGTGACGCAGGTGTTTCTCACCAGAAGTCTTGTCTACAGACAGGCTGGTAACTGCAGTCAGCGCGTCATGGGAACGACGCATGCCACGTTTGGAACGGGTTGGTTTATTCTGTTGTACGGCCATGGACCTTACTCCTCAATTACTTACGCTTTAAGCTGGCTAATACGGCAAATGGGTTTGGTTTTTGCGCTTCATCAGGCAGTTCCCCAAAGACCATGTCCGCCTCGGACACTTCACAGTGTTCAGAATCATGCACCGGAACCACTGGCAAGGTGAGGATGATTTCATCTTCAACCAGAGCCAGAAGATCGATTTCACCGAATTCGTTAACCTCAATCGGCTCATACGCTTCCGGGAGTGCTTCAGCCTGTTCGTCAGAACGAACCGGACTGAAACAATACGTTGTGTGAACATGCTGTACAAACGGTTTCCCGCAACGCTGACACTCGAGCGTTACCGTCACCTTTGCATCACCGGTTAAAACGGCGAGACGCTGGTTGTCGATAGCGAACGACATGGAGCATTCTACATCACTGTCCACACTGACTACGGATTCGGCAATACGCTCAGCCTGATCGGAAGTATAGATACCTTCGTAATCGAGGCGTTTTTGAGCCGTACGAACCGGATCAAGAGTCAGGGGTAATTTTACCTTTTGCATAGGGCGCGCATATTAACTTTGTAACGTCATAGAGTCAAAGAAAAAGGCAACCAGAGCTGCCTTTTGCCAATTATTCGCACACATTGCGGCCTGTAGTTTAAAATGGCTGGCATCGATACGCTATATCTGGTGATAAAAATATGCCAAATCTCGTCCTTGCTTCCACGTCTCCCTACCGCCGAATGCTGCTGGAAAAGCTCGGGATCCCGTTTGAATGCGCCGCGCCAGAGGTGGATGAGACGCCACTGCCGGGCGAGTCACCGCGCCATCTGGTGACGCGTCTTGCTAAGGAGAAGGCGCAATCGCTGGCCACACGCTATCCTTCGCATTTGATTATAGGCTCCGATCAGGTTTGCGTGCTGGACGGCGAAATCACCGGCAAGCCCCATACTGAGGAAAATGCCTGCCAGCAGCTTCTGCGTGCGCGCGGTACTATCGTGACCTTCTATACGGGCCTGGCCCTCTATAACTCCGCGTCAGGCCATCTGCAAACCGAGTGCGAGCCGTTCGACGTACACTTCCGTCATCTCAGCGAGCAAGAGATTATGGATTATGTGCGCCGTGAGCGACCGCTGAACTGCGCGGGGAGCTTTAAAAGTGAAGGATTGGGGATTGCGCTGTTCGACAAGCTGGACGGTCGCGATCCCAACACCCTGGTGGGGTTACCGCTGATTGCCTTGTGTCAGATGTTACGGCGAGAAGAGTGTAATCCGCTGACGATGTGACCTTCGCCGGGTGGCGCTGCGCTTACCCGGCCTACAAAACCGTAGGCCCGTGCAAGCGCAGCGCCGCCGGGCAAAATCAGCCGCGCAAAACCTTAAGACAGCGTTTCAGCTGCTCATCCAGCGGCGCTTCAATACGGATCACTTCACCAGTATTCGGATGGGTAAACTTCAGTGCTGCCGCATGCAGGAACAGACGCGACAGTCCCGTCCCCGCCAGCTGCTTATCAAACTCGCGGTCGCCATAGCGGTCATCAAACGCGATGGGGTGCCCTGCAAACTGCGTATGCACGCGGATCTGGTGGGTACGACCGGTCACCGGACTGCAGCGCACCAGCGTGGCAAACTCATAGCGCTCTTCAACCTTAAAGCGCGTCTCAGACGGTTTCCCTTCCTGGCTCACGCGGACAATACGCTCACCGCTTTGCAGAATGTTCTTCAGCAGCGGCGCCTGCACCACTTTTACATGGGACTGCCACTGGCCGCGCACCAGCGCCAGATAGTCTTTCTGCATCCCTTTTTCACGCAGCTGTTCATGCAGCGAACGCAGCGCGGAACGCTTTTTCGCCACCAGCAGTACGCCTGAAGTGTCGCGGTCAAGACGGTGCACCAGCTCAAGGAAGCGCGCTTCCGGACGCAGGGCACGCAGCCCTTCAATCACGCCGAAGCTCAGACCGCTACCGCCATGGACTGCCGTTCCTGACGGTTTATTCAACACCAGAATATGGTCGTCTTCGTAAAGGATGACATCGCTCAGGGCCGCCACTTTCTGCAGCTTCGGTGAAACGGTCTCTTCTTCACGCTCTGCCACGCGCACCGGCGGAATACGCACTTCGTCACCGGCTTCGAGCTTATACTCAGGCTTCACGCGTTTTTTGTTAACCCGCACCTCGCCCTTACGCAGGATGCGATAAATCATGCTCTTTGGCACCCCTTTCAGTTGGGTACGCAAAAAGTTATCGATACGTTGCCCCGCTTCATCGTCGGCGATGGCAACCATTTTTACGGCTGGAGTCTCTGTTTTCATGGTTGGCGATTCTAAATATCGACAGCCATTAGCGCCACTCATTTTTCTATGCTTATATTTACTTTTATCCGGCCTGTCCCCCGTTTCGCGCAACCGATTTGGTGGTTATTAAACCAATCGCCATTCTGAAGTGAAGAAACTGTGAGTAACCGGGTGATAATTGGTAAAAGTCATCTTGCTATAACCCGGCGAGCAGTGGAATAATGAGGCTGTTTTCCGTGTTAAATCCTGGTTAAGTAAGGATGTTGACGGAATGACCAATTTTGTCTGACCGATCATCCACGCAGCAATGGCGTAAGACGTATTGATCTTTCAGGCAGTTAGCGGGCTGCGGGTTGCAGTACTTCCCGGTATAAGGATTGTTCTCTGGAGAGTTCTACCCAGGCAATTCCCCTGATAATTGCGCTGTGTTTCCGTATGAAATACAGGCAACCGACACTCTGCGCCTCTTAAGCGAGCGACAACCGTGAGGTTGGCGACGTGAACAGACACGAGGCCATCGGTTCATACCCCGGAAAGCGTCACCTTGCCCGCAGCTTTGTCGTCAATGTAAGAATAACGAGTAAGTTACGATGAAAAGAATGTTAATCAACGCAACTCAGCAAGAAGAGTTGCGTGTCGCCCTTGTGGATGGGCAGCGCCTGTACGATCTGGATATCGAAAGTCCTGGACACGAACAGAAAAAAGCGAACATTTACAAAGGTAAAATCACCCGCATTGAACCAAGCCTTGAAGCTGCATTTGTCGATTACGGTGCTGAGCGTCATGGTTTCCTCCCTCTGAAAGAAATCGCCCGCGAATATTTCCCTGCAAACTACAACGCCCATGGCCGACCAAACATCAAAGATGTTCTGCGTGAAGGTCAGGAAGTTATCGTTCAGATTGATAAAGAAGAGCGTGGCAACAAAGGCGCCGCACTGACTACCTTTATCAGCCTGGCAGGGAGCTATCTGGTGCTGATGCCTAACAACCCGCGTGCGGGTGGCATCTCTCGCCGTATCGAAGGTGATGACCGTACCGAACTGAAAGAAGCGCTGGCAAGCCTTGAACTGCCTGATGGCATGGGGCTTATCGTGCGTACCGCGGGCGTCGGCAAATCCGCCGAAGCGCTGCAGTGGGACCTGAGCTTCCGTCTGAAGCACTGGGAAGCCATCCAGAAAGCAGCGGAAAGCCGCCCTGCTCCGTTCCTGATCCACCAGGAAAGCAACGTGATCGTGCGTGCCTTCCGTGACTACCTGCGTCAGGACATCGGTGAGATTCTGATCGATAACCCGAAAGTGCTTGAGCTGGCGCGCCAGCACATCGCCGCGCTGGGTCGTCCGGATTTCACCAGCAAAATTAAACTGTACACCGGTGAAATCCCGCTGTTCAGCCACTATCAGATCGAATCCCAGATTGAATCCGCCTTCCAGCGTGAAGTGCGCCTGCCGTCCGGCGGTTCTATCGTTATCGATACCACTGAAGCGCTGACCGCTATCGACATCAACTCCGCTCGCGCAACGCGCGGTGGCGATATCGAAGAGACCGCCTTCAACACCAATCTTGAAGCCGCTGATGAAATCGCCCGCCAGCTCCGCCTGCGCGACCTGGGCGGTCTGATTGTTATCGACTTCATCGACATGACCCCTGTTCGCCACCAGCGTGCGGTAGAAAACCGTCTGCGCGAAGCGGTACGTCAGGATCGTGCGCGAATCCAGATTAGCCATATCTCACGCTTCGGCCTGCTGGAGATGTCCCGCCAGCGTCTGAGCCCGTCGCTGGGTGAGTCCAGCCATCACGTTTGTCCGCGCTGCTCCGGCACCGGTACCGTGCGTGATAACGAATCGCTGTCCCTCTCTATCCTGCGTCTGATTGAAGAAGAAGCGCTGAAAGAGAATACCAAAGAGGTGCACGCGATTGTCCCTGTGCCAATTGCCTCCTACCTGCTGAACGAAAAACGTGCAGCGGTCAGTGCGATTGAAGCGCGTCAGGGTGGCGTTCGCTGCATCATCGTGCCAAACGATCAGATGGAAACCCCGCACTATCACGTGCTGCGTGTCCGTAAAGGCGAAGAGACGTCAACGCTCAGCTACCTGCTGCCGAAGCTGCACGAAGAAGAGATGGCCCTGCCTTCAGATGAAGAGCCAGCAGAGCGTAAACTGCCAGAGCAGCCTGCGTTAGCCACCTTCATCATGCCAGAAGCCCCACCGGAAGCAGCCCTGGAAAAACCAGCGGCCAAACCTGCGGCGCAGAAACCAGAAGCAACGGCAGCGAAAGCCCAGCCGGCACAGCTGGGTCTGCTGAGCCGCTTCTTCGGCGCGCTGAAGAAGATGTTTGCCGGTGAGGAAGTTCAGCCAGAGCAGCCGAAAGAAGAGCCAAAAGCGGCCAAGCCTGAACGTCAGCAGGACCGCCGTAAGCGTCAGAACAACCGCCGCGACCGTAATGACCGTAGCGATCGTAATGACCGCAGCGAGCGTCGTGACAACCGTGACAACCGCTCTGAGAACAACGAAGGTCGTGAGCAACGCGAAGACAACCGTCGCAACCGTCGCGAAAAACAGCAGCAGAATGTTGAAGATCGTGAAATTCGCCAGCAGGCGGGCGATGAGTCTGAGAAGGGCAAACAGCGTGACGACCAGCAGCCGCGCCGTGAACGCAACCGTCGCCGTAACGACGAGAAGCGTCAGGCACAGCAGGAAGTCAAAAACCTGAACCGCGAAGAGCTTGTTGAACAGCAGGACGGCGAGCAGGAAGAACGTACTCAGGTCATGCCGCGTCGTAAGCAGCGCCAGCTTGCTCAGAAAGTCCGCTTCGCCTCCGAAGCAACCGAAGAGTCAGCAATCGTCGCGGTTGAAAGCCGCGAGAGCGCAACCGGCACACAGCTGGCAAAAGTTGACCTGCCAGCGGTCGTTGATAACAACGTTGAGCAGGATGAAAACGGTGAAAACCGTGATAACGCCGGCATGCCGCGCCGTTCACGTCGTTCTCCACGTCATCTGCGCGTCAGCGGTCAGCGCCGTCGCCGCTATCGTGACGAGCGTTACCCGACTCAGTCGCCAATGCCACTGACCATTGCCTGTGCTTCGCCAGAAATGGCTTCCGGCAAAGTCTGGATCCGCTACCCGGTAGCGCGTCCGGAGCAGGTTGTTGAAGAACAGCCAGTTGCGGAAGAGATCATTGCACCTGCGGCAGCGGTAGAAGACGTTGTGACTGAAGCGGCAACCGTGGTTGAACCTCAGGTTGTTGAAGCGGAAGCACCTCAGGCAGCTGAGGTCGAAACCACGCATCCGGAAGTGATTGCCGCGCCGGTTGATGCCGCACCGCAGCTTATTGCTGAAGAAGATGTGGTGGTGGCTGAGGAAATCGCTGAAGAAGCTGAACCTGTAGCCGCCGTGGAAGACACCGCTGAAGCCATCGTCGAAACGACCACTGAAGAAATCGTTCAGGACGTGGAGATTGAGGTTGAACCGGTTGTTGAAGAACCGAAAGCGCCTGAAGTGAAACCTGAGCCGGTTGTCTCTGCGCCAGCCGCTGCCCACGTGGCGACTGCACCGATGACCCGCGCTCCGGCGCCGGATTACGTGCCAGAAGCACCGCGTCACAGCGACTGGGTTCGTCCGGCTTTCAGCTTCGACGGTAAAGGCGCTGCAGGCGGCCACAGTGCAACGCATCAGGCGACTGCACCCGCGACGCGTCCACAGTCTGTCGAATAACGACAAACAACGCTGAAAGTAAAAAGCCGACCTTAAGGTCGGCTTTTTTTATGGCTGCTGTACGGGCTTCCTCATTCCGGTCACCTCCGGCATGACCTGCCGCATCAGCTCAAGAAAACGCCGCAAGCGTGCCGGATAATAACGGGACCAGGGATAGACCAGATGCACCGGTAGCGCCGCTGGCTGCCACTCCGGCAGCAAATGCACCAGCCGCCCTTCCCGAATATCATCCTGTACCGTCCAGCTGGATACCACGGCCACGCCAAGGCCGGTAAGTGCCGTATTGCGTGCGACATACAGGCTGTCGGTGCTGAGCCGTGGCGTAATAGCAATCCGCGCGGTGGCGGACGTGGCATCGTGAAAAAGCTCCACGTGGCGCTGGTAGAAAGAGCTGATGGCTATCCAGGGAAACTGCTGCAAATCCTCCGGCGTATTCACCGCCGGGAAGCGGGCCAGCAGCGCTGGCGCGGCCACCACCGAGCGAGGCACTTCCGCCAGCAGCACGGATACGGTCGCCGGATCGACCTCCACGCCCACCCGAATAGCACAGTCAAGGTTGTCGCCGAGGAAATCCGCCGACCGATCGTTGAGCATCCACTCAATCGAAAGCTGCGGATAGCGTTGCAAAAATTCGGTTACGGGTTTCAGAAGCTGATCCTGACCAAACGCGTGCGGCGCCCGCACCCGCAGCACGCCTACAGGCTCATCTTCCGTCTGCCCTACCTCATCCTCCAGCGCCAGCCAGCTGTCAATCACCCGACGGGCGTGCTGATAGCAGCGCTCGCCGTCATCCGTTAGCCGCGTCGTGTGGGTGGTGCGCAACAACAGGCGCACGCCCAGCATGGTTTCAAGCGACTGCAACCGTCGGCTTACCGTGGCCTGGGTTGTTGCCAGCTGTCGCGCCGCCGCTGAGAGCGAACCCGCCTCGACAATGCGGACAAACGTCCGCATTAGCTCTACCCTGTCTATACGCTCAACTCTTTTCATCGCATTTTCATTTATACGTTCAACGTATAAGCGTTTTACCACCGGGCCCGCTACCGTCGCAAGGCGTACTGATAAAAAATAGCTGCACACGACGAATGAGGAACAACTTATGAACACAACAACAACTCCCCATGCTGTAAGCCGCTGGGTGATCTTTATGCTGGCTCTGGGGGCTGGCTTCAGCGTGGCATCAATCTATTACGCGCAGCCCCTGCTGCCGCTTATGGGTGCTGACCTGCATCTGAGCATTGAAGGTATGGGCCTGGTGCCAACATTAACGCAGGCAGGCTACGCGCTCGGCATCCTGTTCCTGCTTCCTCTGGGCGATCGCCACGACCGCAGGACATTAATTCTGATCAAAAGCGCGGCGCTGGCACTGTTTCTTCTCGGCTGTAGCCTGACCGGGCAGATCCATTCTCTTCTGCTGGCAAGCCTGCTCATCGGCATGGCCGCCACCATGGCGCAGGATATCGTCCCCGCCGCGGCCATTCTCGCACCGGAAGGTAAACAGGGGAAAACCGTAGGCACGGTAATGACCGGCCTGCTGATGGGTATCTTATTATCCAGAACCGTAAGCGGCGTGGTGGGCGAAGCGTTTGGCTGGCGCGTCATGTACCAGCTGGCGGCGGCGAGCATCGCGTTCATCGGGGTGATGATGTGGTTTGTGCTTCCCCGTTTTGCCATTCACTCCACGCTGAGCTACCCCGCGCTGATGCGTTCGATGGAGCACCTGTGGCGTCGCTATCCGGCGCTGCGCCGCGCCGCACTGGCTCAGGGTTTCCTGTCGATTGCCTTTAGCGCCTTCTGGTCAACGCTGGCGGTCATGCTGCTGGAACGCTACCATCTGGGTAGTGCCGTCGCAGGTGGTTTTGGTATTGCCGGTGCCGCGGGTGCGTTAGCTGCCCCACTGGCGGGAGGTCTGGCGGACAAACTGGGGGCCGGAAAAGTCACACAGCTTGGTGCCGTCCTTGTGACCGTCTCTTTCGCCCTGATGTTCCTGATGCCCGCATTGGGCGTTCATGGACAGCTGATGCTGATCGCCATCTCTGCCGTCGGGTTCGACCTGGGCCTGCAGTCCAGCCTGGTCGCCCACCAGAACCTGGTGTACAGCCTTGAACCGCAGGCGCGTGGTCGTCTCAACGCCCTGCTCTTTACGGTGGTCTTTATCGGGATGGCGCTGGGATCCGCGTTAGGCAGCAATATCTACTCGCTGGCTGGCTGGACGGGCGTGGTCGCGCTGGCCACCGTCTGTGGCGTCATTGCGCTGGCCATCCGTCTGATAGAAAGTGCGCGTGTCGCCTCCGTACCGGCGGAAGCCGCATAAAAAAAATGCCCAATCCAGACGGATTGGGCAGTAAAACATGCCCAGTTTCAAGACATGTTCCAAGAGGTCAAGATGTTATTTGTTCAGCTGGAACAGAGACATGCCCTGCATATCGCTAAACGCTTTATAAGACGCCTGCAAGGCCGCCTGCTGCATGGTGTAAGAGGAAATCGCTTCGTTCCAGTCGACATCAACCAGGTCGCTCATCTGCTTGGTCTGACCCAGCGCGCGGTCATCGCCCAGCGTATCGAGTTTTTCCAGCTCGTTCATCTTGGTGCCCACATCCGCAACGACCGTCAGAATATTGTTCTGGGAGTTTTTAATGCCGATTTGCGCATTGGCAATCACCTGGCTTTGCGCCGTTGCGGCAGCCGGATCGTTCTCAATCGGCGTCTTCAGCGACGCAATCGCAGAATCCAGGATTTTGAACATGTTCGTCTCGCCATATCCACCGCCCGGCAGCTGTTCCGCATTACTGGTAATGCTTTCGAAAATTTGCTGCCCGGTATGGCTAATGGCCATATTACGCGCCGTATCAACCTGCTGCGTGATGGCCTCAGCGCCGCCGTTATAATCCCCGGTCGCGGCATCAAACGGTGCGCTCTCGGTTTTGTATCCCGCAAAGATAAAGCGACCATTACCATCCGTCGTGTTGGCCAGGTTCATAAGCTGATCGCGGATCCCCTGAATATCGGTCGCCAGAGAAAGACGGTCGTCATCGCTTAATGTGCCGTTCGATGCGTAGACGAGCTTCTCGCGCACGCTTGAGATCGCGGTGTTCACCTGAGTTAACACGTTATCTTCCAGCGAGACTTTTTGCGTGGCGAAGGTACGCGCAAGCGCGAACTGGCTGTTTTGCGACTGCGATTGTGACAGAACGATGGCCTGCGACGCGGCGATAGGATCGTCCGACGGACGGTTGACGCGCTTGCCGGTGGACATCTGTTCACCGTAGCTCAGCCATCTGCTCTGGGAATCGGTGATCCCACGCATGTTCTGCTCATACATCATCTGGGTGCTAATACGCATTGTTCACCTCAACCTTAACGAATGTTGATAATTGCATCGAAGAGCGTACTGGCAGTCTGGAGAACCTGGGCGTTCGCCAGGTAATACTGCTGATAACGCTGCAAATTGCCATACTCTTCGTCGAGGTTTACCCCAGAGATGGTCTGCTGCTGCTTGATTAACTGCGTCTCTACGTTAGCTTTCGTCTGGCTGCTCACCTTCAGTGACGCCGTTGAGCTACCCACGGTACTGACGAGAGAGGCATACGCATCGTTGAAGGTTTTGTTGCCCCCCACGACTTTCGCGTTTTGCAGATCGAGCAGTTTCTGGCCGTTACGGTTATCACTTTCGCCGCCGTTCTGCACTGACGCCATCGCCAGTTTGGACTCGTCGCTGATCGCCAGATCCATGTTCATGATGACGTCGGAAACCGGCTTCACGGTAAAGCTGTCTTTGGTATTTGCCGTGCCGCTCACGTTGACGTTAAGGCCATCAAACGACAGATTGCCGCTGGCATCCGGGCTCATCGTAAAGCTGGTTTTGTCTGATGTACGGGTGATCGTCCAGTCAGTGCCGTTGAACTGCAGCTTATAGTCTGTCGCCTGGACCTGTTTGCTGTCCGTCACAGAGGCCGTAACAACCGCCGATCCGCCGTTCTTGCTGTTGGACAGTACCGCCGGAGAACCAAAGTTGAACAGCTTACCGCCCGCATCACCGTTAGCGTCAAAACCGGCTTCATGCTGCGTGTTCATCGAATCGGCAAAGGCCAGCGCCATCTGGTTCAGGGTATTACGGGCTTTATCCAGATCTTCCGTACGGAAAGTCAGTAAACCGCCTAATGAACCGGTGGTGATCATTTTTTCCGGGATCTCGACGTTCCCGGCCACGTCATCGACATAGGCCACGGTAGTACGGGCCGGATCGGCACTCGACTTCACGGCAGCCAGCTGGTTGGCTTTGCTGCCCTGTACCAGGCTGTAACCGTTGCCGAAAGAGATGTTAAACGTGCCGCTATCCTGGACAGAGACTTCCACGCCGACGATTTTGTTCAGCTCATTGACGAGCTGATCGCGCTGATCAAGCAGATCGTTAGGCGATGCGCCCGCGCCGACGCCGGTCAGACGGGAAATCTGATCGTTCAGATTGGCAATCTGTTTGGCATAGTTGTTGATCTGAGAAACGCTGGTGCTAATCGCGGTATTGACCTGCGTATCCTGGTCGCGAAGATACTGATCGTTGGTTTTGAACTGATTGACCAGACCGCCCGCTTTACCCAGCACCGTCTGACGTGCCGCCGGGTCTTCCGCGTTGCTCACCAGCGTTTGCAGACTCTTGAAGAAGTCCTGCAGCGTGGTGGAGAGCGAGTTGGTGGTATCGGAGAGCACGTCGTCGATTTTTGACATCTGCTGGTAGCGCGTCGTCAGGCCGCTGCTCTGCGTCTGCGCGGCGCGCAGCTGGTTGGTGATGAAGGCATCATACTCACGCTGGACACCGGAGACATACACCCCGTTACCCACCCAGCCACCGCCGGTCAGCGTGCTGTTAGATGCGCCCAGCACCGTGGTCTGGCGGGTATAGCCTGCCACGTTATAGCTTGAAATATTATTACTGACGGTATTGAGTGCCGACTGCGCAGCACTGAGGCCACTCATGGCGCTGTTAATCAAACTGGACATGGGGGTTCCTTTTATACGTTCAGACACGAGTCCTGATGAAGGTTATCGGCAACCTCCACCGGGACTTGAGAACTTTCAGAACAGATTTTCAATATCTGTGCTATAGGCTTTGCTGACCTTCTCGCCCATTGATTTCAGCTGCTGGATCATGCTGGTGAGCTTACGCGCATAGTTCGGGTCGGTCGCGTAGCCCGCGTTTTGCAGCGCCTGAGCGCCCTGCTCCGCCGTCGCCGCCTGCGTCACGGCGGTATAGCGCGGATTTCGGCTCAGCAGGCCAACATAATCGGACAAGGCTTCCAGATACGAGCTGTAGACGCGGAATTTGGCTTTCACCTTCACCGCCGCACCGTTCTCGTATTCGGTGGTCGTGATCTCCGTGGTTGGCCCCTTCCAGCTGGAGGTAGCCTTCACGCCGAAGATGTTGAAGCTCGGCTCGCCGTTTTCCTTGCGGATCTGGCGCTGACCCCAGCCCGACTCCAGCGCGGCCTGCGCCAGAATCAGGTGATGCGGCACGCCGCTCTGTTCGCTGGCAAGGCGCGCAGGCAGAGAAAGCTGCGCCAGGAAGTCTTTGCTGTCACCGGAGAGCGGCTCATCACCGCTGCCCGTGGCTTTCGGCATGGCTTTACGCACCATTTGCGTCAGAGCCTGGTTCTGATAGCTGGTCACCGTTTCCAGGTCGAATTTCATCGGTACCTGCTGCGGCTGATCCTGAGGCTGAATGCCCTGCGCGGCTTCGGTCTGCTTGACAATCATGTCAGCCAGACCGAGGCCTTTCCCGGCGGTCATCTGCTGCGCAATCTGCTGGTCATACATGCTGGTGTAGAGACGCGTTGAATCACTGCTGAACATCCCGTCTTTCGGCAGGGTTTCGCGCATGCTTTTCAGCATCATCTGTACAAACATCCCTTCCACCTGGCGGGCGACCGGGCGGATATTCGCCGCCGGGTCTTTTCCTGCTTTGGTTTTCAGTTCGTTGAGCGACTGGGCATCCCAGGCTGCACTGGTCAACAGTTTGCTATCGGTCAGCATTAGATGATTTCCAGTTTGGCGCGCAGGCAGCCCGCACTTTGCATCGATTGCAGGATGGACATCAGATCCATCGGCGTTGCCCCCAGGGCATTCAGGGCACGCACCACGCTGTTCAGGTTGGCGCTGGAGCGCACGCTTTGCAGTGACCCGCCGCTCTGGCGCATATCAATCTGCGTTTGCGGCGTCACCACCGTCTGACCGCCACCAAATGGCGTATTCGGCTGGCTCACGTTCGCGGAGCGGTTTACCGTCACGGAGAGGTTCCCCTGCGCCACGGCGCAGCTGTCGAGCGACACTTCCCGGTTCATGACCACCGAGCCGGTACGGGAGTTGATGATCACCTTCGCATCCTGGACCGGAACGTTCACTTCCATATTCTGGATATCGGCCAGCATGCGCACCTGGTTGCTGCTGCCGGTGGAGGTGCGGATCTGCACGGTGCGCGCATCGAGTGCCGTTGCATTACCGTAGCCGCGGCTGCGGTTGATGGTATCGGCAATCTGCTGCGCCATCGTGAAGTCTTCATTATTGAGCTGCAGGTTGATGGTGTTGCTCGCGCCAAACTGGGTCGGCAGTTCACGCTCAATGATCGCCCCGTTGGTAATCCGTCCGCCGTTGAGCTGGTTCACCTGCACGCTGCTTCCGCCTGCGGATGCTCCCGCACCGCCGACCAGAATGTTCCCCTGCGCCAGCGCATAAACCTGGCTGTCGACGCCTTTCAGCGGGGTCATCAGCAGCGTACCGCCACGCAGGCTTTTGGCGTTACCCATTGAGGAGACCACCACGTCAATGGTTTGTCCCTGACGCGCAAACGCCGGGTAGGACGCGGTGACCATTACTGCCGCCACGTTTTTCAGCTGCATATTAGTTCCCGCTGGCACGGTAATGCCGAGCTGGGAAAGCATGTTGTTCAGGCTTTGGGTGGTAAAGGGGGTCTGGGTCGTCTGGTCACCGGTACCGTCCAGCCCCACCACCAGACCATAGCCAATCAGCGAGTTTTCACGCACGCCCTGTACGCTGGTGAGATCGCGAATACGGTCAGCCTGGGCAAAGGTAGCCACCAGCGCGAGCGCCACGGCGAAGATCGATTTAAACATGGGTCACCTCGCTTACATCGGCGATAAATTAAGGAAGAAGCGCTGCAGCCAACCCATATTTTGCGCTTCATTGATATAGCCGTTCCCGACGTACTCAATGCGCGCATCCGCCACCTGAGTGGACGGAACGGTGTTGGTGCCGCTGATGGTGCGAGGGTTAACCACGCCCGAGAAGCGAATGAATTCAGTGCCCTGGTTGATGGCGATCTGTTTTTCACCCACAACGTGTAGGTTGCCGTTAACCAGTACCTGGTCAACCGTCACCGTCAGCGTACCGCTGAAGGTGTTGCTGGCATTCGCGCCGCCTTTACCGTTAAAGGTATTGCCGCCGGACGCGTTCACATCAGCACGCGCGTTGCCGAACAGCCCTTCGAGATAGCGTGGCACGGTGTCGAAGCCAAAATTCGTTTTGCCATCGCGGCTGGCGTTCGCCGACGAGCTCTTGCTCGCGCTGACGTTTTCCTGCAGCACAATGGTCAATGTATCGCCGACGTTACGCGGGCGGCGATCTTCAAACAGCGGCTGATAGCCGTAATTAATCGGCTGCGCGGTCTGGAAAATGGAGCCGTTTACCACTGGCGCAGGGCCAGGAACGGGTTGGGCAGTCGTCGCACCCTGGACCAAAGGTTTAGACGGGATCCAGGCACACCCGCTGAGGGTGACGGCCAGAACAGTCAGTATCGGATAACGAAACGCCGCGTTTTTTTGCATTGCCTTCATCTTCGAAAACAGGGAGCCGGCGCGGCGTTTACCGCACCGGGCTACACCTTAGAGTTGCGTCAGTTTCTGCAGCATCTGGTCGGTCGTCGACACTGCTTTACTGTTAATTTCATACGCGCGCTGGACCTGGATCATATTCACCAGCTCTTCCGCCACGTTCACGTTGGAGGTTTCAACATAGCCCTGATACAGCAGGCCCGCGCCGTTCAGGCCCGGGGTACTTTCATTTGGCGTACCGGAGGATTGCGTCTCGGTGTAGAGGTTCTCACCAATGCTTTCCAGACCGGTATCGTTCATGAAGGTGGTCAGGTTGAGCTGCCCAACCTGAACCGGCGCGGCCTGCCCCTGCTGGGTTACGCTGACCACACCGTCACGTCCGATGGTGATGCTCAGGGCGTTCGCCGGGATGGTAATCGCAGGCTGGACCTGGAAACCGCCCGCCGTCACCAGCTGGCCGTTCTGATCGACCTGGAACGAGCCGTCGCGGGTGTAGGCAGAAGTCCCGTCAGGCAGCTGCACCTGGAAGAAGCCCTGGCCTTTGATCGCCACGTCTTTGCTGTTGTTGGTCTGAGACAGGTTGCCCTGACTGTGCAGACGCTCGGTGGCCACCGGACGAACACCGGTACCGATCTGCAGACCCGATGGCAGCGTCGTCTGTTCAGAAGACTGCGCCCCCGGCTGGCGGATGGTTTGATAAAGCAAATCTTCGAAAACGGCGCGCTGACGCTTGAAACCATTGGTGCTGACGTTTGCCAGGTTGTTGGCAATCACGTCCATATTGGTTTGCTGGGCGTCCAGGCCAGTTTTCGCGATCCATAAAGAACTGATCATAAGGAATCCTGTTAGCTCATAGCCAGAAGTTGGTTAGCCTTGCCCGCGTTTTCATCCACGCTGCTGATGATCTTCATCTGCATTTCAAAGCGGCGGGCGCTGGCGATCATGTCGGTCATGGCTTCGACCGGCTTGACGTTACTGCCTTCCAGGACGCCGGACATCACGCGGATGCTCGGATCGGCCTGTAAGGTGGCACCCCGCGTCGCCTGCGCCGCCTGGGTCAGACGGAACATGCCGTCGTCGCCACGCTGCACCTCTTTGCCTTCCGCTTTGACCAGCTTCAGACGACCGACGGGCGCAACGGTATTGGCCGGGTCGCCCGGGTTGAGCGCCGAAATGGTGCCGTCCGCAGCGATAGTCAGCTCAGAGCCTTCCGGTACGGTCAGCGGACCCGCTTCCCCCATCACCGGATGCCCCTGAATCGTCAGCTGGCCCGTCGCGCTCACCTGGATGTTCCCGTTACGGGTATAGCCTTCACTGCCGTCCGCCGTTTGCACCGCCAGCCAGCCGTCCTGCTGCAGAGCCACGTCCAGCGGGCGTGAGGTGTAATCCATCTGCCCTGGCGTCATATCGGCGCCAGGGGTTGATGCGGTCACCAGTGTACGGGTCGGCAGGGAAAGCCCTTCTACCGGCACCGCGCGCAGCGCATTAAGCTGCGCACGAAAGCCCGGCGTTGAGGCGTTTGCCAGGTTGCTGGCGGTAACGGCCTGCTGATTGAGCGTCTGACTTGCCGCGCCCATCGCGGTATATATTGCGTGATCCATTGCGCTTTCCTGTTAGCCGCTTAACGCAGGTTAACCAGCGTGTTGAGGATCTGGTCCTGGGTTTTGATGGTCTGCGCGTTAGACTGATAGTTACGCTGCGCGACGATCATGTTCACCAGCTCTTTACTCAGATCGACGTTAGAGGCTTCCAGCGCACCGTTGGTCAGCGTGCCGAAGTTACCGCTTCCGGCAGTACCCAGCAGCGCCACGCCGGAGGACTGGGTGGCAGACCAGACGTTGTCGCCTTCCGATTTCAGACCTTCGTTGTTGGCGAAGTTTGCCAGCACGATCTGGCCCAGAACCTGGGTCTGTTCGTTGGAATAGTTACCGACCACAGTGCCGTCGTCATTGATTTGGTAGCTCACCAGGTCGCCTGGTTTAAAACCATTCTGGCTGGTCGCGACGATATTGTTCGCACCGGTGTTCTGCTGCATGGAGTTAGCAAAACTCATGGCGAAGGTCGCTGGCGTCGCACCTGGGATGGTCGCGGTAGTGATGTTAATATTTCCACCACCGGTCAGCGTACCGTTATTATCGAAGGTCAGCGTGGTGGCCAGTGCCGCCGTGCTGCCTGCGACGCTACCGTCCTGGGCATACACTTTCCAGGAGTTAGCTGGGGTCGCATCTTTGACATAAAACAGGTTCATGTTGTGCGCATTACCCTGGCTATCAAAGACGGTCACCGTCCCTTTTTTGTTGTACGTGTCCGGGTTAGCCGGATCAAAGGCGGTGGTCGGCGCGGTATCGGTGGAATTCAGGTTAATCTGCTGGGAAGCCGTGGTGGTGGACTTCGCGGCCATCAACGTGGTTGGGATATTAATGACCTGTGGGTTCGCCCCGGTCTGAACCGTTGATGGCGTCCCGGCAACCGGATAACCGGTTAACTGCATCCCCTGCATGTTCACCAGGTTACGGTTTTCATCCAGCTTGAACTGGCCGTTACGGCTATAGAACACAGAGCCGTTGGAATCGACCATACGGAAGAAACCGTTCTGGCTGATGGCAACGTCCAGACCACGACCGGTGTTGGTGGTGGTGCCGTCGCTAAAGTCCTGAGTGATGCCCGCAACTTTCACGCCCAGGCCGACTTTGGAACCGGCAAACATGTCTGCAAAGGAAGCAGAACCGGATTTAAAACCATAGGTCGCGGAGTTGGCGATGTTGTTGCCAATGACGTCCAGGTTGGTGGCCGCAGCATTCAGGCCGCTGACCGCTTGAGAAAAGGCCATGACTTACTCCTGATAAGTGTTAAGGCTTAGATAATCTGCCGAACTTCGTCGAGTGTGGTGGAACCAGAGGTTCCCAAATCCAGTTTGTTGCCGTCGCTTCCTTTAATCACGCCCTGGACCAGCGCGAATTGCAGCGGCTGCGCTACCAGCTGGGTCGTCCCGTTGCTGGCGCTGATTGCCACTTTGTAGGATCCGTTTGGTGCTTTGGTGCCGTCGGTCAGGCTGCCATCCCAGGTAAAGGTGTGAACGCCCGCCTTCAGCTCGCCGATATCAATGGTGCGAACCACTACGTTATTGGCATCCGTGATCGTTGCCGTCACCTTCTCAGCCGGCTGCTGGAGCTCAACGCCAAACGGCGTGGTTGTCGTGGTGGTATTGCCGTCGGTGGTGCTGGTGCCTGCCAGAATCGTGGTTCCCGGGATCATCACCCCGTGACCAATCAGGCTTGCCGCCTGCAGAGACTGGGCGCTGTTAATCTGCCCAGAGACGGAACCGAGGGTGGTGTTCAGTTTCTCAATGCCGCTCACGGTACTGATCTGCGCAAGCTGCGTGGTCAGTTCGTTGTTCTGCATTGGGTTGGTGGGATCCTGGTTCTTAAGCTGCGCCACCAGCAGCGTCAGAAAGCTGCCCTGAAGGTCGGCGGCGTTACTCCCCGTCAGGGAGTTAGAACCTGTCGTACTCTTTGTGTTGTTAACACCCGAGTTCGTAGGATCATTCACATTTACGGCGATGGACATGCATGTCTCCTTTACTGGCCGAGAGTGAGTGTTTTGAGCATCATGCTCTTCACGGTATTAAGCACTTCGACGTTGGCCTGGTAGCTACGGGAAGCCGACATGGAGTTCACCATCTCACCCACCACATCCACGTTTGGCATCTTCACGTATCCGCTGGCATCCGCAAGCGGGTTACCCGGCTCATACACCAGCCTGTCCGGCGCCTGGCTCTCTACCACATCAGAGACCTTCACGCCGCCCGTCGCCGCGCCTGGCGCAGCATCGACCTGAAAGACAACCTGTTTGGCACGATAGGGCTGGCCGTCGGGTCCGGTGACGCTGTCGGCGTTCGCCAGGTTACTGGCGGCCACGTTCAGGCGTTTGGACTGTGCGGTTAACGCCGAACCGGCGATATCAAAAATATTCAGCAAGGCCATCTATCAGTTCCCCCCCTGCAGGACGTTCATCATGCCTTTGATTTGTCCGCCAAGTACGGTCAGGCCCGTCTGGTATTTCAGGCTGTTGTCGGCAAACTGGGTACGCTCCCGGTCCATATCCACGGTGTTACCGTCGAGTGAGGGCTGATCGGGAATGCGATAAAGTAAATCGGTCGCTGGCGCGGTCATCGCATGAGCAGGAATATGGCGAGAGGATGTCATGGCAAGTGCAACACCCGTTCCTTCGGCACGTCCACGCTCCATCACCTTTTTGAGTTCACTGGAAAAATCAATATCGCGCGCCTGATACCCCGGGGTATCGGCGTTAGCGATATTGGCGGCTAAAATCTCCTGCCGCTGGGCGCGTAAGTTGAGCGCTTCCTGCTGAAAACGTAACGCGGCGTCGAGTTTATCGAGCATGTCTCCTCCGCTGATGGCAAAATTTCAGTTCACAGCTTAAATCTCACCCGGTCTCCCCTATCGACGGAATAAGCGCAAAATGCGTCGCTATTTATTCCGTTGATGCAAAACCACTGCAGGTAGAATTCGTTCAACTCTGGAAACGGTGGAACTTGCGATGCAAACGTTAAAACGTGGTCTGGTGGCGGCTCTCTTGCTGTTAAGCCCTCTGGCGCAGGCCGATGGGTTACAGGATCGGCTAACGGCTTTTTTTGCTGAAAAACTGGCAGGCTTTAGCGATGACGTGACCGTTACCGTGCGCACGCCACCGAATCTGTACCCGACGTGTGACCAGCCGTCCTTCAGCGTGGTAGGGTTCACAAAGCTTTGGGGGAATGTGAACGTGCTGGCACGCTGCGCCAACGAAAAACGCTATTTACAGGTTGCCGTTCAGGCGACGGGCAATTATGTTGTCGCTGCCGTGCCCATTGCGCGCGGCAGCGTGCTGCAGACAAACAGCGTGACGCTGAAGCGCGGCCGTCTGGATCAGCTGCCGCCACGCACCATGCTGGATATTAACCAGGCACAGGACGCCGTCAGCCTGCGCGACGTCGCGCCAGGCCAGCCGATACAGATCTCCATGCTGCGTCAGGCATGGCGGGTAAAAGCAGGCCAACAGGTGATGGTGGTGGCCAACGGAGATGGCTTTAGCATCAACAGTGAAGGGAAAGCGTTGAACAATGCCGCGGTGGCGCAAAACGCCCGCGTCAGAATGTCCTCAGGCCAGGTGGTGAGCGGAACCGTCGATGCTGATGGGAATATTCTGATTAACCTATAATCTTTTTAAAGATTTCGCGGCGCGTGCCGATAAATATTCCACTAATGATGATGTCAGGCGCAAACGCCGCGAACCCTCGATGAGGACAACACTATGAGCATTGATCGTACATCAGCCCTGAAGCCGGTAAGCGCTGTACAACCTCGCGAAACGAATGACGCTACGGCGCAGAAAACGCGTCTGGAAAAACCGTCAACGTCCAACAGCACCAGCGTGACCCTGAGCGACGCGCAGGCAAAACTGATGCAGCCGGGCAGCAACGATATCAATATGGAACGTGTTGAAGCGCTGAAAACAGCTATTCGTAACGGTGAGCTGAAAATGGACACCAGCAAAATCGCTGACGCCCTGATTCAGGAAGCACAGAGTTTCTTACAGAGTAACTAACCGTATGAGTCGACTGTCAGAAATACTGGATCAAATGACGGTTGTCCTGAACGACCTGAAAACGGTAATGGACGCTGAACAGCAGCATCTCTCTTCCGGTCACATCAACGGCAGCGCGCTGCAGCGTATTACTGAAGACAAAAGTTCGCTTCTGGCAACGCTGGATTATCTGGAGCAGCAGCGACGCGCTGAGCAGGATCCTAAGCGCAGCGCCAATGACGATATTATTGAGCGCTGGCAGACCATTACCGAAAAAACCCAGCACCTGCGCGATCTTAACCAGCATAACGGCTGGCTACTGGAAGGTCAGATTGAGCGTAATCAGCAGGCGCTTGAGGTGTTGAAACCGCATAAAGAAACCGGACTGTACGGTGCGGATGGTCAGACAGCGACTGCACGTATTGCGGGTGTGAAAAAGATTTCGATTTGACGCTAAAGCGACAAATTATGCAGTGGGGAGCACCCTAAGGTGAACTCCCCTTTTGGCATTTATGCCGTCCGGCGGGCAAACTCTTTGACTTTGAAACCCAGCACCGCGAGCGTGGCAAAGTACGCCACCACCCCGACGCCTACTACGCACATCAGCCGCATCAGACGATAAGGCATGGTACCCAGGGACCATTCCGGCATCACGTACATCATGCCAAGCAGCGCGGCAGACATCACCAGTACCGCAACGATCAGGCGCGCCAGGAAACGCCCCCAGCCCGGCTGCGGCGTGAAAATATCCTGCTTGCGCAGCTGCCAGTACAGCAGCCCGGCATTCAGACAGGCCGCCAGACCAATCGATAATGACAGGCCTGCATGCTTCAGCGGACCAATAAACGCCAGGTTCATCAGCTGCGTCATAATCAGCGTCACGATGGCAATTTTTACCGGCGTTTTGATGTCCTGACGCGAATAAAAGCCCGGCGCCAGCACTTTCACCACGATCAGCCCCATCAGTCCCACCGAGTAGGCAATCAGCGCGCGCTGGGTCATGGCGGCATCGAAGGCGGTGAATTTCCCATACTGGAAGAGCGACACCGTCAGCGGTTTGGCCAGAATACCCAGCGCCACCGCGCTTGGCAGGGCCAGCAGGAAGCAGAGACGCAGGCCCCAGTCCATCAGGCGGCAATACTCATCATGATTACCGCTGGCAAAGCTTTTCGACAGCGACGGCAGCAGGATGGTCCCCAGCGCCACGCCCAGCACCCCGGATGGGAACTCCATCAGGCGGTCGGCATAGTACATCCAGGAAACCGAGCCGGACACCAGGAACGAGGCAAAGATGGTGTTGATAATCAGCGAGATCTGGCTGACGGAGACGCCGAGAATGGCGGGTCCCATCTGTTTGATGACGCGCATCGCCCCGGCATCTTTGAGGTTGATGCGCGGCAGCACCAGCATGCCGATTTTTTTGAGATGCGGCAGCTGATACGCCAGCTGCAGCACGCCGCCCACGGTGACCGCCCAGGCCAGCGCCAGTACCGGCGGGTTGAAGTGCGGCGCGGCGAACAGGGCAAAGCCGATCATGCTGACGTTAAGGAACGTCGGCGCAAACGCAGGAACAGAAAAGCGGTTCCAGGTGTTGAGGATCGCCCCCACCAGCGAGGCCAGCGAGATCAGCAGAATATAAGGGAAGGTGATGCGCAAAAGCTGCGAGGTCAGGGCAAACTTGTCGGCCGTATCGGCAAAGCCGGGCGCGGTCACCATAATCACCCAGGGCGCAGCCAGCATCCCGAGGACGGTCACCACCGCCAGCGCCAGCGTCAGCAGGCCGGAGACATAAGACACAAAGACGCGCGTTGCGTCCTCGCCCTGCTTGCTTTTATATTCCGCCAGGATGGGGACGAATGCCTGAGAAAACGCCCCTTCCGCAAAAATACGACGCAGCAGGTTCGGTAATTTGAACGCGACGAAAAAGGCGTCCGTGGCCATCCCTGCACCAAATACCCTTGCCACAATGGCGTCGCGCGCAAAACCCAGCACGCGGGAAAACATGGTCATCGAGCTGACGGCCGCCAGCGATTTTAATAAGTTCATTAACGTGAATTTCCAGAACCATACGGATTTCCAGGACGGGCAAGCGTAAGCGCCACCCGGCAAAGCCTACAAGCGGCGCTTAGTCTACCCGGATTTCAACGAATTACTATCCGCAGATGTTACAGCGAGTTATTCACTCATGGCCTCGCGCCAGAGCCTTTCCACAACGCGCTGCGCCATGATGGCCTGCTCGCCGGACGTTTCAGGAACCGTCTGATTTTGCACGCAGGAGATAAAGTGACGGGCACAACCGGCAAAACCGCGCTGTTCAAGCGTGCTCTGCCAGCCAGGGGCAGGTAGCGTCACCACGCCGCTGCCCTTCTCCTCACGCCATTCACGCATGTCGGTAATGTCGTACAACGCGCCGTCGGTGACGGCCTGGACGCATTCTCGCTGGCTGCCCGCACGACGATGCATACTGGTGGTTACCTGCAGATGATCAATCGAGAAATGATGTTCGGCGTAGACCATTTCACCCTGCTCGTTCGTCAGTAGCGTGCCACTTTGCAACTGCGCATTGCCGCTGGCGAGCCACAGCGCCGTATCCACAACGTGCAGATAGTCATCCAGCAGCGTGAAGCGCAGATCGTTCGGCCCGATGCTGTCTGTGCGGTGTTTATCCATCCGCAGCGAGGAAAGCGTGCCCGACTGCGCCTTAAGCTGCTGATAAAGCGGTGCGAAACGGCGGTTGAAGCCCACCATCAGCGTCAGTTTTTTACGCGCGGCCAGTTCAATCAGCCGCTCGGCATCCTGAACATTTTCAGCCAGCGGTTTGTCCACGCAGACGTGAACCCCCAAATTGAGCAGTTCGCTCACCACCTGATAATGGGTTGCCGTTGAGGTATGGACAAAGACCGCATCGCACTCGCGGGCCAGATCCTGCAATGAGGCAGCATACGGCATGCGCCAGGTTTCGCAGATACGTTCTGCCTTTTCTCGGGTGGGTGACCATGCCCCTTGCAGGGTCCAGTCCGTCGCCGCACCTAAAACAGGCAGCCAGGCTTTTTGTGCAATACCGCCCAGCCCCACCACGCCTACGCGTAATTTTTTCACCGTCAGTCTCCCAAATGTGCCAGCAAGGCATCCAGACGCTGTTTCAGCCCGGCGACCTCGTCTTCCAGCGCCTCTACGCGGGCAACTAAATCGTCATCTCCAGCATTCATATCGGTTGCGCTGGATTTAACTGAAATATCAACGTCACCGCTGAACAGATGCATATAGCGGCTTTCACGCTTGCCCGGCTCGCGCGCCAGACGCACCACGTATGGGCCGTCTTCGCGAGAAGCCAGCCCTTCCAGGGTCTGCTCGACCTCCTGCATATCGCTGAACTCATGCATGCGGGAAGCACGGGTGCGCAGTTCCCCCGGCGTCTGCGCCCCGCGCAGCAACAGCGTGGTGATGACCGCCACTTCCGCACTGCTCAGCTTCAGGTCGCCAAATTCGGAGTTACAAAACCGCTGTTCGTATTTGGTCACGCGGTTGCCGAATCCGCTGACGGTGCGCAGATAGTGGCGTTTTACCAGGGCGTCCAGGACGTCCTGAACGTCATGTTCGCTGAGGTTCATCACCGGCTCGCGGTTGGTTTTCTGGTTGCAGGCCATGGTCACGGCGTTGACGGAGAGCGGATACTGCTCCGGCGTGGTGACCTGTTTTTCGAGTAAGCACCCAATCACGCGCGCTTCTGTACCGTTTAGCTGATACTTCATCTTTTCTCCTTAACGACCTGCAGTCCAGTCCCGGGTGGTTAATGCCGTCAGAACGTGGTCGCGCCACTCTCCGTCTATCAGCAGATAGTCTTTGGCGTACCCCTCTTTCTCGAACCCTAAACGCGCCAGCAGATTTCCGCTGCGCTGGTTATGCGGCATATAGTTCGCCATAATGCGATGGATGTGCTGCGTGCGTTGCATATAGCGGATCGCTACCGTCAGCGCCTCGTACATCAGCCCCTGCCCCTGCCACTTCTGGCCGATGGAGTAGCCCAGGTAGCAGGCGTGAAACGATCCCCGCACCACGTTTGAAAAATTGGCGATCCCGATAATCTCTTTCTCTTCAGGATCCAGCAGCGCGAAATAAAACGCGCTGCCCTGCTTGTGAAATTCCGTAATCATGCTGAGGCGCGCCTGCCAGCCGGAAGGGTAACAATGGCTCTCATCCCGAACGGGTTCCCAGGGTTTTAAAAACTGGCGATTCTCGGCGTAATAATCCGCCAGACGCCAGGCATCACGCTCATGCACCAGACGAACGACCAGCCTGTCCGTTGTCAGACGCACTTTTGGCACATTACTGCGATAGCCAAACATCGATACCACTCCTTCCCGTCACTTCAGCTTACCCATTAGCTTTACTATACCTGCGCCTGCGCCGTCTGTGAAAACAGTGACATACCATTTTCACCTCTTTTCACACTTTTCGATGAGAACTCTCTATCAAAGCACCCTTTTGATAAAAAAATATTGTCGCGTTCAGGGGTGGGAAAAAACGCGGCGACACCGCAGAATGTTAGCGTGCTCACCATCTTATTTTCCCTGGAGGGAAAATGTCCCGCGTATCACAGGCCAGGAGCCTGGGTAAATATTTCCTGCTCGTCGATAACATGCTGGTCGTGCTCGGCTTTTTTGTCGTTTTTCCGCTTATTTCGATCCGCTTTGTCGATCAGATGGGCTGGGCGGCACTCATGGTCGGCATTGCCCTGGGGCTACGCCAGTTTGTCCAGCAGGGCCTGGGCGTCTTTGGCGGGGCCATCGCCGACCGCTTTGGTGCTAAACCGATGATCGTAACCGGTATGCTGCTGCGCGCGGCAGGGTTTGCCACGATGGCGGTCGCTCAGGAGCCGTGGCTGCTCTGGTTCTCCTGTTTCCTCTCCGGTATCGGGGGCACGCTGTTCGATCCGCCCCGCACCGCGCTGGTGGTAAAGCTGATTCGCCCGCAGCACCGCGGCCGCTTCTTCTCGATTCTCATGATGCAGGACAGTGCCGGGGCGGTTGTCGGCGCCCTGCTGGGAAGCTGGCTGCTGCAGTATGACTTCCGTCTGGTCTGTGCGGCTGGCGCGGTGCTCTTTATTCTGTGCGCGCTGTTTAATGGCCTGTTCCTGCCGGCGTGGAAACTGTCGACGGTGAAAGCGCCGGTCCGGGAAGGGCTTGGTCGCGTCCTGCATGACAAGCGCTTTGTCACCTATGTGTTGACCCTGACGGGATATTACATGCTGGCCGTGCAGGTCATGCTGATGCTGCCGATCATGGTTAACGACATTGCAGGTACCCCTGCGGCGGTGAAATGGATGTACGCCATCGAAGCCTGCCTGTCGTTAACGCTGCTCTATCCGATTGCCCGCTGGAGCGAGCGACGTTTTCGTCTGGAACATCGTCTGATGGCCGGACTGTTCCTGATGACGCTGAGCATGATGCCGATCGGCCTGGTGAACACGCTCCAGCAGCTGTTTACGCTGATTTGCACATTCTATATTGGCTCGATCATCGCCGAGCCTGCCCGCGAAACGCTGAGCGCCTCGCTTGCGGATGCGCGTGCGCGCGGCAGCTATATGGGGTTCAGCCGTCTGGGGCTGGCACTCGGCGGGGCATTTGGTTACGCCGGGGGCGGCTGGTTGTTTGATGCCGGCAAAGCGTTAAATCAACCTGAACTCCCGTGGATGATGCTTGGCGCGGTGGGCTTTATGACGCTACTCGCCCTGTGGTGGCAGTTCAGCCAGAAACGCAGCGCGAGCGGCATGCTCGAGCCAGGCGCATAACTTTTCCCTCGGGCGGGCGCCGCTCCCGCCCCACTTCTCAGTTTTTTCTGCTGGTTTCTACCCATTCACGCTGACATACTGGCGTAACAGGACAGAAGCGCCGATTTTTCGTTGAGGAACACTATGAAGAAAATTGTCTTAGCCGCGGCATTGGTTGTCAGCGGTCTGCTGGTTGGCTGTAACCAGCTCACGCAATATACCGTCAGTGAACAGGAAATTAATCAGGCGCTGGAAAAACATAACAATTTCTCGAAAGACATTGGCGTACCGGGTCTTGCCGATGCGCATATCGTGCTCACAAATCTCACCAGCCAGATCGGACGTGAAGAGCCAAACAAAGTCACCCTGGCCGGTGATGCAGACCTCGATATGTCCTCCCTCTTTGGTAACCAGAAAGCCAACATCAAGCTCAAGCTGAAGGCACTCCCTGTTTTCAATAAAGAGAAAGGGGCAATTTTCCTGCAGGAGATGGAAGTCGTCGATGCGCAGGTGTCTCCGGACAAAATGGCGCCGGTTCTGCAAACCCTGATGCCCTATCTGAATCAGTCGCTGCGGAATTACTTTAACCAGCAGCCCGCGTACGTCTTAAGTGAAGACAAAAGCAAGGGTGAAGCCCTGGCGAAAAAATACGCAAAAGGGATAGAGGTTAAGCCGGGTGAAATTATCATTCCTTTCACCGATTAACCTGAAGGGCGCTGCGGCGCCCTTTTTTTTTACGGAAAAGTGTGCAAACGAAAACGTTTCCGCTTATGATTTGTGTCCGGCAAAAACAGCCATCCTAATGACTGATTCCTGACAAGCCGGAGCTTCCATGACTGCACAACCCCAGGTTCTTAAAATCCGCCGCCCTGACGACTGGCATATTCATCTGCGTGATGGTGATATGCTGAAAACCGTCGTGCCTTATACCAGCGAAATTTATGGCCGCGCGATTGTCATGCCTAACCTGGTGCCACCAGTCACCACCGTTGATGCCGCGATAGCCTATCGCCAGCGCATCCTCGACGCCGTTCCTGCGGGACACGATTTTACCCCGTTGATGACCTGCTACCTGACCGATTCACTGGATCCGAACGAAGTGGAGCGCGGCTTTAACGAAGGCGTGTTTACGGCAGCGAAACTCTACCCGGCGAATGCCACCACCAACTCCAGCCACGGCGTCACCAGCATTGATGCCATTATGCCGGTTCTGGAACGCATGCAGAAACTGGGTATGCCACTGCTGGTTCACGGTGAAGTGACGCATGCTGACATTGACATCTTCGACCGTGAAGCCCGTTTTATCGAGACCGTGATGGAGCCTCTGCGCCAGCGCCTGCCCGCGCTGAAGGTGGTCTTTGAGCATATCACCACCAAAGACGCGGCAGAGTACGTGCGTGACGGCAACGATCTCATCGCCGCCACCATTACGCCACAACACCTGATGTTTAACCGTAACCACATGCTGGTGGGCGGGGTGCGCCCTCACCTCTACTGTCTGCCTATCCTCAAGCGCAACATCCACCAGCAGGCGCTGCGTGAGCTGGTCGCCAGCGGGTTCTCCCGCGCGTTCCTCGGTACCGATTCCGCGCCTCACGCCCGCCATCGTAAAGAGGCAAGCTGCGGCTGTGCAGGCTGCTTCAACGCCCCTACGGCGCTTGCCAGCTACGCAACCGTATTTGAAGAGATGAACGCGCTGGAACATTTCGAAGCGTTCTGCTCCCTTAACGGCCCGCGCTTCTACGGCCTGCCGGTCAATGACACCTTCATCGAACTGGAGCGTAAAGCGAGCCACGTTGAGGAGTCCATTGCCCTGACGGATGATACGCTGATCCCATTCCTGGCGGGTGAAACCGTAAGCTGGACGGTAAAACGTTAAAAAATCAATGCCCCTTGTTGTCAAACTGATAATATACCTGTATAAATAAACAGTATATTACACAGGGGGCATTTATGCGTATTGAAGTCACCATAGCCAAAACTACCGTTCTGCCTGCCGGCGCGCTTGATGCACTGGCAGGCGAATTATCCCGTCGTATTAACAATACCTTTCCTGACAACGCAGGTGCCGTCACGGTGCGTTACGCCGCGGCAAACAACCTTTCCGTTATTGGTGCCGCAAAAGAAGATAAAGATCGCATCAGCGAAATCCTGCAGGAAACGTGGGAAAGCGCTGACGACTGGTTCATCACGGATTAACACTGCTCCCTCATTGTGTTTTTTGCCGGGTCGCCCCGGCTTTTTTTTGCCTAAAATCCCGTAAGTTCAAATTAATTCGGCATCTTCTTTAAAAATCGTGAACGAGATGGTGTTTTATTGTTCGAACAATCCTAAAAAGCAGAAAAATGTGTTGCCACCTGTTTATTTTTCCCTTCGGAACCCTTATTACTTGGTATACTGAAGTTGCTTTCAGAAAAACATGCATTGAACCTCAAAGCCGTTGTCTTCTAACACGCATTAAGGGGGTTATAATGGAAAAGAATAGTGAAGTCATCCAGACCCACCCACTCGTTGGCTGGGATATCAGTACCGTAGATAGCTACGATGCGCTGATGCTGCGTTTGCACTACCAGACCCCAAATCAACTCAACCGTGAAGAAGCGGAAGTTGGACAGACGCTGTGGCTAACAACAGACGTCGCCCGTCAGTTTATTTCTATTTTAGAGGCAGGTATTGCAAAAATAGAATCTGGCGACTATCAGGAAAATGAGTATAAACGGCACTAAGCTTATGCCCACTTTTCACTCAACAGGCACCCTCGCGGTGCCTTATTTATTTCTCCCTTGTCTAACCCCGCGTTGTTAATTACTCTGCTAACAAAACATCAGTTTACGAGATGCATATGAGATACGACTTAATCATTATTGGCAGCGGATCTGTGGGTTCTGCCGCCGGTTATTACGCGACGCAGGCGGGCCTGAAGGTCCTGATGATCGATAGCCATCTTCCGCCTCATGCGGAGGGCAGCCATCATGGCGATACCCGCCTCATCCGCCATGCGTATGGCGAAGGCGAGCGCTATGTTCCGCTGGTGCTTCGCGCCCAGACGCTGTGGGACGAACTGGCGAAACAGACTGAAGACCGCATTTTCGAACGTACCGGCGTTATCAACCTGGGCCCGGCCCATTCTGAATTTCTCGCCGGCGTCGAACGCAGCGCGAAAGCGTTTAATCTGGACGTTGAGAAACTGGACGCGACGGGCATTAGCACGCGCTGGCCTGAAATTAGCGTCCCGGACGATTATATTGGCCTCTTTGAAGCCCACTCTGGTGTGCTGCATTGTGAAACGGCGATCAAGACCTGGATCGAGCTTGCCGAGAAGGCAGGCTGCGCGCAGCTGTTCAACTGTCCGGTGGACGCCATCACCCATGACGATAATGGCGTCACGGTAACGACCCTTGACGGTGAATATTCCGCGGATCGCCTGCTGGTCAGCGCGGGAACCTGGGTTACCCGCCTGCTGCCCGATCTGCCGATCCAGCCGGTGCGCAAGGTCTTCTCCTGGTTCCAGTCGGATGGTCGTTACAGCGTCCAGAATAAATTCCCGGCCTTCACCGGCGAATTACCCAACGGCGACCAGTTTTACGGCTTCCCGTCAGAAAAAGACGCGCTGAAAATCGGTAAACACAACGGGGGCCAGGCTATCACCTCCCCTGAAGAGCGTAAGCCTTTCGGCGCCTTTCCTCAGGATGGTTCGGAAGCCTTCTCGTTCCTGCGCACTATTCTTCCGGGCGTCGGCGGCTTGCTGTATGGCGCGGCCTGTACCTACGACAACACGCCGGATGAAGACTTTATCATTGATACGCTGCCGGGGCATGACAACACGCTGCTCATCACCGGCCTGAGCGGCCACGGCTTTAAGTTTGCTTCCGTGCTGGGTGAAATCGCCGCGCAGTTTGCCCAGGGTATTGCACCGCAGTTTGATCTGACGCCCTTCTCCCTCTCGCGTTTTAACAGATAATTCGCCATGGGCCCCGGAGGTCCCGGGGCCCGCTTCATTCACACTGCATTTCGGGGCGTTATGCGCAGGATCGTTAGCTTTCTGATGAATAATATTCGCGAGCATTTTATGCTCTATCTCTTATTGTGGGCGCTGTTGGCCATTATTGATTTTGTTTACATTGTATTTTACTGAAAAGCCTTACTGACAATAATTGACGTTAATTTATCTTTATTGAAACTCACCATTTCGCTTGCACGAAGAGATTGAATTAGCGCCAGCGATCCTTTTCAAAATTGCTGAAATAAATAAAATAAAAATCAATAGACAATTATTTCAGTTGCAATATCCCGCCTTCCCGTTCATTTTTACTTTCCGGTTAATTTGAAAATGGACATTCTGATGCAATTGCGTAACTCCTCCCGGCGCTACGGAATAATATCCATAAGTTTGCACTGGATATTTGCTCTTGCCGTCTACGGTATGTTTGGACTTGGGCTCTGGATGGTCACACTCAGCTATTACGATGGCTGGTATCACCAGGCGCCGGAGTTGCATAAAAGCATTGGTGTCCTGCTGATGCTGGGGCTGGTTTTCCGCGTGATCTGGCGACATATTTCTCCGCCGCCCGCTGCGCCAAAGACCCACAGTAAATTTACCCGCCTCAGTGCAGTCGCCGCGCATATTGCCCTCTATGCACTGCTGTTTGGCATCCTGATTAGCGGCTATCTCATTTCGACGGCTGACGGTAAGCCGATAAACGTCTTCGGCCTGTTCGACGTTCCGGCAACACTGAGCGATGCCGGGGCGCAGGCCGACACGGCGGGGGTCATTCACCTCTGGCTTGCCTGGAGCGTGGTGATCCTGTCCGTACTTCACGGGTTTGCCGCCCTCAAACACCATTTTATTGATAAAGACGATACGCTAAAGCGCATGCTTGGCCGCTCGTCAGTTGACTCTGGAGCATAAAATGAAAAAACACCTGCTGGGTATCGCACTGGGTTCTATGTTATTCACCGCCGGTTCCGCCGTGGCGGCGGATTATAAAATTGATAAAGAGGGCCAGCACGCTTTCGTCAATTTCCGTATTCAGCACCTGGGATATAGCTGGCTGTACGGTACCTTTAAGGATTTTGACGGCACGTTCACCTTTGACGAAAAAAATCCTGCGGCCGATAAAGTCAATGTGACGATTAATACGAACAGCGTCGACACAAACCACGCAGAGCGCGATAAACACCTGCGCAGTGGGGAGTTCCTCAACGTCGCGAAATTCCCGCAGGCGACCTTCACTTCTACTGAGGTGAAGAAAGACGGCGATAAGCTGAATATTACCGGCAACCTGACGCTTAACGGCGTAACCAAACCGGTCACGCTTGATGCGAAATTACTGGGTCAGGGTGATGACCCGTGGGGAGGTAAACGCGCAGGTTTTGAAGCGGCAGGGAAAATTCACCTGAAAGATTTTAATATCACAACGGATTTAGGCCCGGCGTCTCAGGACGTGGAGCTGATTATTTCCGTTGAAGGTGTACAGCAGAAATCGTAATAACGTCGCCCGGCAGGCTTTCACCGTGCCGGGCGTTATTATCATTCCGGGTCAGGGATACCCAGTTTGGTATTCAGACGACCGCGTGATTTATTGAAAATCTTGTTGCCGTTTTCACGTCCTGCGCGACGGCGACGCTGCTCTTCTTCCGGCAGGATGCTCTCTTCGCTGCACAGCTCGCTACAGCAACCGTTAAACTTCTCGGCACAGGCCGGGCACTGAATGAACAGCAGATGGCAACCGTCATTTTTGCAGTTGGTGTGGGTATCGCACGGCGCGCCGCACTGGTGGCACTGGGCAATGACGTCGTCCGAAATACGTTCACCCATACGCTCGTCAAAGACAAAGTTTTTCCCGATAAAGCGTACCGGCAGCCCCTGCTCACGGGCGCGGCGAGCGTACTCGATAATGCCGCCTTCAATGTGCCAGACCTTATTAAAGCCGTTGTGCTTCATCCACGCGCTGGCTTTCTCACAGCGGATACCGCCGGTGCAGTACATAACGATCTTTTTATCTTTATGCTCCTGCATCATCTCAACCGCTTTCGGCAGCTGCTCGCGGAAGGTATCGGCCGGGATTTCCATCGCGTTCTCGAAATGCCCCACCTCATACTCATAGTGGTTACGCATATCAATAAACACGGCATCCGGATCGTCCAGCATCGCATTCACTTCCGCCGCCTTCAGGTATTCACCGACGTCCGCCGGGTTAAACTCAGGATCGTCGATACCGTCCGCCACGATGCGTTCACGCACCTTCATGCGCAGCACCCAGAAGGATTTCCCGTCATCATCCAGGGCAATGTTCAGGCGTAAGCCGTTAAGGGCCGGGTCAAACTGATAAAGTACGTCACGGAAGGCGCTGACTTTGCTTTCCGGTACGCTAATCTGCGCGTTAATGCCTTCACGGGCAAGGTAGACGCGGCCGAAGACGTTCAGCGCTGTGAACGCCTGATAAAGCGCATCGCGGGTCGCCTGCGGATCGTCGATCGTGAAGTATTTATAGAATGAGATGGTGGTGCGCGGTTCGGTTTCAGCCAACATACGCGCTTTTAACATCTCATTCGACACGCGGTTGTGTAACACTGGCATGGTGTACAGTCCTGGAATCGTTAGAGAGAATGAAAATTCGGTCGGCATCATATAGCAAACAAAACCAATTTACATCCACACAATTTACGCTACATTTCACACACCCTGATTAATCAGGCTTAACAATTGCTGTATTCGTGCACGCTTCGAAAGCAGATATTTTGGCTACGCCTCAAAAAATGAGACACTAGCGAAACAGGACGTTTGAACACAGGAAAGACATGACCCAGTTACCAACATTTACTGCCGCCCTTTTGCATCCCCGCTATTGGTTGACCTGGCTTGGCATCGGCTTTTTATGGCTTCTGGTACAGCTTCCCTACCCTGTTATTTTTCGGTTGGGCAAATTTCTGGGCCGTTTCGCACAGCTGTTTATGAAGCGTCGCGCCAGAATCGCGTACCGCAACCTTGAGCTGTGTTTTCCGCAGATGAGCGAATCAGAGCGTCACGACATGGTCGCAAAGAATTTCGAATCCGTCGGGATGGGGCTTATGGAAACCGGCATGGCGTGGTTCTGGCCGGACAAACGCATGGCTCGCTGGAGTGAGGTGACGGGAACCGGCATGGATCCGGTGCATACGCTTCAGGCCAACCAGACGGGCGTTCTGCTGATCGGCGTCCATTTTCTGACACTGGAAATCGGGGCGCGTATGTTCGGCATGCAGGCGCCCGGCATTGGCGTTTATCGCCCTAACGATAACCCGGTCATCGATTTAATCCAGACCAACGGCCGCATGCGCTCTAACAAAAGCATGATCGACCGTAAAGATCTGAAGGGAATGATCCGCGCGCTGAAATCCGGTGAAGTGGTCTGGTATGCCCCCGACCATGACTATGGCCCACAGGCCAGCGTTTTTGTCCCTTTCTTCGCCGTTGAAGAGGCCGCGACAACCACCGGCACCTGGATGCTGGCGCGGATGTCCAAAGCCGCCATCGTGCCTTTTGTTCCCCGCCGTAAGCCAGACGGTTCGGGCTACGAGCTGATGATGCTGGAGCCGGAACTCGCACCGCCGCTTGACGATGCAGAAACCACCGCACGCTGGATGAACAGCGTGGTGGAGAAGTGCATCATGCTCGCCCCGGAACAGTATATGTGGCTGCACCGTCGCTTTAAAACCCGGCCAAAAGGCACGCCGTCCCGCTATTGATTTTCAACGTGCGGCCCTCAGGGCCGCATGCTGTTTTAGCTTTAAAAGCTCCCCCTCATTGCGGCAATCATAACCCAGGCGCATAATTAGCAGGCTTATTACTTCATGCTTCAGGTGCTCAGCACCTCATTATGCGGATTGTTATGTCACCCTCAGATGCCCCCATAAGCTGGAAGCGTAACCTCACGGTTGCGTGGCTTGGCTGTTTTCTCACCGGCGCAGCGTTTAGCCTGGTCATGCCTTTCCTGCCGCTTTACGTCGAACAGCTGGGCGTGACGGGCCACAGCGCGCTCAATATGTGGTCCGGCCTGGTATTCAGCATTACGTTCCTGTTTTCCGCGATGGCCTCGCCCTTCTGGGGTGGCCTTGCCGACCGCAAGGGGCGAAAAATCATGCTGCTCCGCTCGGCGCTGGGGATGGCCATCATCATGGCGCTGATGGGCGTGGCGCAAAACGTCTGGCAGTTCCTGATTTTGCGCGCGCTGCTGGGCTTGCTGGGAGGCTTTATTCCCAATGCCAACGCCCTGATTGCCACACAAATTCCTCGCCATAAGAGCGGCTGGGCGCTGGGCACGCTCTCAACCGGCGGCGTGAGCGGTGCCCTGCTGGGGCCACTGGCCGGCGGACTCCTTGCCGACAGCTATGGCCTGCGCCCGGTGTTCTTCATCACCGCCAGCGTGCTGTTCCTGTGCTTTATCGTCACCCTGATCTGTATTCGGGAAAACTTCACGCCCGTTGCGAAGAAAGAGATGCTCCACGCCAGGGAGGTGCTGACCTCGCTCAAAAATCCCAGACTGGTGCTGAGTCTGTTCGTGACGACCCTGATTATTCAGGTTGCAACCGGATCGATTGCTCCTATCCTCACGCTGTACGTTCGCGATCTGGCGGGCAACGTCAGCAATATTGCATTTATTAGCGGGCTGATCGCATCCGTGCCCGGCGTGGCGGCATTGCTCAGCGCTCCGAGGCTGGGGAAACTGGGAGACCGCGTCGGCCCGGAAAAAATTCTGATCTGTGCGCTGGTGATCTCTGTCCTGCTGCTGATCCCCATGTCGATGGTGCACTCGCCCTGGCAGCTTGGTGTTCTGCGCTTTTTACTGGGCGCTGCCGACGGCGCGTTACTGCCCGCCGTTCAAACCCTGCTGGTCTACAACTCCACAAACCAGATTGCCGGGCGTATTTTCAGCTATAACCAGTCGTTTCGCGACATCGGTAATGTCACCGGGCCGCTCCTCGGGGCTGGCATTTCCGCCAGCTTTGGTTTTCGCGCCGTCTTTATCGTGACGGCAGGCGTAGTGCTGTTTAATGCGATCTATTCGTGGTTCAGTTTATCCCGCGCGTTACGTCCGGTGGCGGAATAAGACGAACGCCTGAAGCATATTTTCGTATTCATACTTGCAGAATCAGATATTCAGCTATTCTTTCCCTGAAACCTTCTGGAAAACAGGGAGACACCAATGACCATGTACGCCACGCTGGAAAAAGCGTAAAGTAAAATACATATATAATTGGATCATTGCGTTATCCGTTCATAAGTACTTACTTTAGCCTTTGTCGGTATCCGTCATGTCACAATCCCCGGGTTCGTTTAAAACACGCATCGCCTATAACCTTAAACTTCATACGCCATTGAAAGATCCCTTTAAGGGGTGTATATTCTCACAATCTGTTCATCCAAACAGTACGCAAAGATAAGGAAATGTAATGGCAGATAATTCAGAATCTTTTGCAACAATAGAACAAATTACCTCACGCCCTAATTTTTCTTCTGATTTAGAAATTACTGTTAAAAGTTTTCGTTCTCTTGCAGGACGCTATCATCTTAGTGAGAGTGTGAAGTGCCAGGTAAAAACCGAGCATGGGAACTGTGGTCAAAAACATCAGCATGGATATCTTGGTGTTGATGATACTGGACATGAAGGTTTAATTGGAGGCATTTGTGGGGATAAGTACTTTGGTGAACACACGCAATATATACAGGAAAGAAATCGTATTGATGCTGAGCTTGACAGACGTGAGAGCATTGAGAGATTAATTTCCTATAAAGATAATTTTTTATCCTTATCTTCCATGCATGCCAATTTATTAAAAGAAACTCATAACATAAATAATAAAGTCAATTGTTTATATAAAGGCTTACCTGATATAGTACTTACTTATCTTTATCAAGCCCAAAGAACTCAAAACTGGGATTTATATATTGATGTGCTACGTCATTCTCGTGGTGAAAAAGGAATGACAAGTAATTGGTATATTGAAAAACTCTGTACATTTCCACCTTTGCCATCTCAGCAAGAAATTAAAAGTTTAATAGGTAAAATTGAGAGCTTGCAATCGATTTTCAACGAGGCCTGTTCAAAAAAATTAGATGAGCTTGGAACGCCAAAATTGAAAAGTTACGTGAAAAGCATTTCTGAGTTTTCAGAATTAGAGACTTCCTTTAACAAACATTACAAAAACACTGAAGACTTCATTAGAAAAGAAAACATCTTTAATCTATATTATGCCTGTGCAAATACTAAGGACAAATATAGCATTATCAAAACAATTTTATACCTTATGAAGAATTTAAATCCAACTGAAGCATCAGTTAGGAAAAAATGTGATGAGATTGAAGCTATAACAAGAAAAAGATTTGATAATTGTGAAATACGGTACAATAAAAAAGTAATGAAGTTTAAGAAGAATAGCTTGGGTTAACTTAAAAGCCCCAAACGGGGCTTTTTTTTTATTTTTCATCAGCCATAACCAATCGAAGTTGTAGTAATTGGCCCAATGGTACTTGTATGTTCAATCACCTTGTACTCAAACCGTACTCTGGATTAAGTTCCACGCATGTAATTTGCGTTGGTCTATTACTTAAAGTATGAAATCCCATGCAAGAAGCACCTGTAGCCCTATACCGTCCCCCCTATAATTGGTGAATATGAATCCCCTATCAACTTGTGTTAATTGCTTATCTGAATACACCAACTCCATCACTTTATTGTGATGCGCAGATTCCTTTTTACTAACTCTTGACATAAAATACCTTTTTAAAAATACGACGGGGTATTTATGAACAAGAAAGGAATATTTTTAGTCTTAGCGATACTTATTTTCATTTTACTATTGCTGTTTACATTCGCAATGCTAAATTTTAATGTAAATACTGCCCTCGCTATATTATCCTTAATTTTAACATTACTATCAGGTACGGACTTAGTCAAAAAGCACACTACGGTCAAATCGACAAATAAAAGCCCTATAGATATGTGGATGGTTTTCGGTGTTGCTATCTCTGCTGTTTCTATGTATGGTTTATATATAGACCCCCAATTATCACCCTTAGAAAGGGTAACTATTTGTATAGTATCACTTATACTTTTAGTTGCTGTTTTAGCTTCGGCTTTTTTGAATTACAGAAAAATAAAGAAAACTGATGTTAGGGAAATAATCAAACAAAGCCATTCAGTTTTTAGAGAAAGCGAAGAAACCATTACTATTACAACGACTATAAAAAAAGCCCCTTAAGGGGCTTTTTAATTCTGGCAAAGTGTCTAGATTATCAGTGGCGATTCATTATTCATTCTTTATTCAATTCCTATTCATCTTAGGTTCGGGGCATTGTTCTAATGTCACAGATATTTAAAGCAATTCGCTGCCGAAAACTAAACTCACCTGCCCCACAATATAACAAAAGTACCTTTTAGAAAATTACCGAATAGATTATCTTAAAATTTTTATTGTTAGTTTCAGTTCAAAAGCATACATTTTCTCAGCAAAATTTCTTACCTTCCATGGCAAAGAAAAATATAAGCTATGCACAACAACAACTATAGCAGTAGAACAATGTCACTCCTTTTTCTCCAACCTTGAAGTCGTAACTTTTACCTTTGGGAATGAACATCCAATCGCCCTCTGTTAATTCAATACCATTATATATTATTGTCCCTGACATAATTAATCTGAACCCATCACCTTCATCATGAGAATGTAGTGGGACAACAGTATCAGCAGCCCCAACTGAAATAAAAAATTGTGAAGCCATTTCAAGATGAACGGGTAGTTGCCATTTTTTAAATCCTAATGGTACATTGTCTACCTTCAATGCATTACAAACTTTTGCCAGATTAGCATCACGAGAGGTAATTATAGATGTCGGATACTTCATTTTCTCTTTAGCAAAGGCATTCTCGATTCTTTTGAGTCCCTCTGCAAAAGTAAGTTTATTGGGCTTAAACGTCATATATCCTCCGATCACAGTTAGTATCAAGAGTCAGTATGATCTATTAAAGTACTCGTGCTTTAGTATAAATGTCGTATTAAACGCTTTGGTGTTGATAGAAATTGATTAGAATTCAGTGTGGCTAATATATTCTTAATCTCCTGTTAAGTTCTGCTATAGCATGTAGCTATTTTTCGTCAATAAACATGCATAGTTGTCACCTGTTCTTCCCGTACCAAGCAGCCAGTACTGCCATTATCCATCTGGTATATCGGATTGTAGTTGCCGGTCTAATACTCTTGAGCAGCACCGGAAAGATCAGACGACCTATAATCTCTTCTGTATATCGCCTATTTAGCCTTGCTACTTCGAAAGCACCTGTTACGAGCGGGATAGCTGAACCGCCATTAACACAAAGATCATCAAGCTACTCGTATTCATGTTTACGAGTCGTTGTGGTCATCTGTCGTAGGAATGATAGGTGCTCTGTAGCACTGATAGTTCCTTTACCAATAAGGCAAAACAGATTGTTATCCGTGGACCAGGCCGTCTTGCGTTCAACTAGCCTTAACTGACTGCTCAGTACTTCCTCTTCTATCCCGGCCAATAGCCTTACACCATCCCTTTCAACGTGGCTCTCAATGTCAATACCTAATAGTTTTCCCTCAATGCTTGTTATGGGAATAGCCCAATGATCAATAGTCATTATGTAATCCTTTTTAAGTTAACTTACTGAGAATTGATCGCTTTACCTATTAATCATTAAGAATCGATCGATATTTAAAAACCTACCACTTTTAGTGGTATAAAAAGTACATGAGCTTAAAGGGATTTTTTCGGTACAGGATTTTGTGGTTTTTGCTTGCAACACTGTGCGTATACACAGTTATTTATGGGAGGGCTAAGAAATGGGCAATAAGAAAGGTTACGATCCATCCATACGTAGAGGTGTTCACCAGTTCTCCAACAACGGGGTATGGTTCACGGTCTGTCATCGTGGAAGTGCTCTTGAGCAATTCAAGTTTGGTGATCAGGTGATTTTTGAAGGTTCTGTAGGCGGGGTGTTCTGGATTGGTACGGTGCAACCGAATTGTTTCATTTTGCTTAGCGAAACGCCATTCAAAGATGTTCTGTACGCTGTGAGTTATCTACATGCTGAACAACGTGTGATTGAACAACATGGCGATGATTGGTTCTGTGGACAAGAAGAACTACCGTTCTAGATTGTTGTTTAAAAGGTGGCTATTATCATGCTACTTGAGATATCAATAAGAACAATCGGAATCATGAAATTTTATAAGTATGTTGGTGCTGAAACAGCAAAAATCATCATTCAAAATTCAACGTTAAAGTTCACTTCTCCTGTGAATTTCAACGATCCCTTTGACTATTTCCCTGCGGTTCAAGAAGAGGGATTAAGGAAATTTACACGCCGCATTAACGATGAAATTGGTGGTGGGGTTAAGCGTTACAAGAGCAATCATCGTGAGACTTCTAAGCATCTCCAGTCTCTACGCAGTGGTGCATTTAGAGATCTTTATACCCGCAACATGTCCATAAGCTGTTTCAGTAAGTCACCTTTCATACTCCCGATGTGGGCACACTATGCTGATAACCATGAAGGTTGTGTCATTGAGTTTGAATTCAAATCAGACAGCCTTCAAATAGTAGAGTATTATAGCTTGGGTATTAATCAACTATCACAAATTCTTATTCCTTTTGATGTGAACTATTCTGAGGATCGACCTCCGCTTTTTGATGAGAATGGACGTACTGACGGCCCTAATACTGGTTTCCAAGCTTGTTTAACTAAAGCTAAAGAATGGGAGTATGAGCAAGAAATGCGTGTTGTAACAAAACAGCCTGAAGGGATCTACTCATTTAAAAGATCACAAATGACAGGGTTATATTTTGGCATGAAAATTGATAAAAAAGATAAAACAGACTTGTCAAGAATTATAGATGGCTCAAATAATTACACTGGCACAAAAATACGTAAGCATGATGTAGTTATGGCTTATGATAAATTTGAACTATCAAAAATCCAGTTCCGCTTATGAAAAGTGGATATGACCATGGATTATTTAAAACGGACGAATACAATATTAATTTCGCTAGTTATAATTTCATTCGTCTTCGCTATCATAGCTTTTTCAAAGGTGATTTTTAATAGTATGAGCGGCTTAGAATGGGGTAGCGTATCAGATTGGGTGAGTACAGGATCGTCTATAGCGACAACTTATATAGCCTTCCTTGCGTATAAGGCTGCCCCCAATTGGTTTAAACAAAAGACTTATGAAGCAGGTTTTAACCATGTTAACAATTTAATCAGTGAATATGATTCGATTGAAGAAAATATTCAAAGGTTGTATTGGGATGTTATAAGTATTAAACCAAGCAATTCTCACACATCTCAAACATGGGGAGAAATTAAAACACTAGCATATAGGGCGATTAGTCTAAAAGGAAATCTTTTTGCTTGTCAAAGATTCAATGTTTCCGTATTACCTGAGACATTCAGGTGTTTCGAAAGGTTGAAGCAATTCTGTGATATCTCATATCAATTACAAGGTCGCATTTACATGCAAGATGATGAAAAGATACTAGAGGTTCATAAGGAATTAGAAGATCTAAAAGATTACATTAAACATGATTCAGATAATATCAAAAGTAATATGCACGACTATTTCATATTTCCCAAATGAGTAAAAGACCACCTTCTTAGAAGGTGGCTTTCTAGAATGCCCCCTGTAAGGGGGGCTATTGTTTCATTCCTGTTTCTACTCTAGCAATTCCATCTGCTGTTCGTGCGTTTGTTCCGTTTTCTCCTGATGCCGCACATATCGTCTGATGATCTCTTCGTTTACCCCTACCGTATCGACAAAGTAGCCGCGTGACCAAAAATGGTTTCCCCATAACCTCTTTCTTATATATGGAAAACGATTGTAGAGTCTGATGGCACTGCGACCTTTAAGATGCCCCATCAACGTTGATATGGAAATTTTAGGCGGCACGATAACCACAAGATGTACATGATCTGGTTGAACATTTAACTCCAGAACTTCACAACCTTTTATTCCGCAGAGGATGTAGATTGTCCTGTAAAGTTCCTTACCCAGCTTATCTTTGAGGATCCTGAATCGATATTTTGGCGTCCAGACTATGTGGTATTTGCAACGCCAATATACATGTGATGAACTCCTGTAAATCCCCATGTCAGTCTGTCTCCTTTTACTTGTGGTGAGTAAGAAGAGATATTCCGACATGGGCATTCTTCAGGCTATAGCCTTACAGGATCAATCACCACCTCCCCAGGAGGTGGTTTAGGGATGACAATAAAAGCCCACTATGATAGTGGGCTTTGTAGGTTATTTCGCTTCGACTAACCAGCGTCCACCAGGCTTTGTTATCTCATACTGGTACTGATCATCACACCACACATCTATACGGCCTGAGAAGTTCGCATTGCTAAACGTAGTGAGTTTATCGCATGTGTAATCACGCTGGATAAGAGCCTGAGCGAAATCCTTAGCGTCCTGTAACTCCTGATCTGTGAGCTGGTTAGACGGTTCTTCGGCTTGTGCTTCATGCTTGCCATCATCACCCGCGAGTTTGATCAATAATGCTATCAACACCATGACAACAGCTATCACCCTTCCCATTGTTACACCCTATAAATTATCTGTATTTTATACCGTAACTGTTTTCATCAGTCCTTAATGAATTGTTGTACTGAATACCCTACTTCGCCGGAATGACCGAACGACACGAACCCATGATCCATAACCTGTACGTTACGTATCGTCATAGGTTCTTCAACCGTAACGCAAATACCAGCTTTGACCATCTTCAACATCACCCCCTGATCTTTAGTCGAGATAGCACTAATCATCTTCATCAGATTGCCGTAGCTGTCGCAGTAAAAACCCTCAGAGATAGTAGCGGCCTGTGATGTACTCGCCATGAATAATGTTGCTAATAATAGTTTTTTCATTTTGGCCCTTATAATCTATCAGTAATGATAGTTAGGAAATCAACAACAGATTTCCTATCATGGGTAGTATCGGCCTTAAGTAGAATTTCTTTACTTACATGTGAACTGAAGGGAGTAAATCAGTACTGAGGATTATCATATAATAGCTTCACGCCACACCCACACCTTCAACAAACCTACCCACCGTTGGGGGCATGAGGTTGTGAGTGTACTTGATTTCGTTTACAGTGGTAAAGTCTTTGTGCTGATTATCATGACAACAGGATCATTTATAGATGGTTTGCAGGAAAACAAATATCACCCTTATCTCTATTGTTGGAGTATTATTAACTTTAGCAGTTTTGGTACTCATTAAGGTTCTCTTCGCTGATGTTAAGGGATTTGAATGGGGATCATTTACGGATTGGTTAAGTGCCATTGGGACATTTGGTACTTTCATAATTGCTATCATCGCGTTAATGAAAGTACCGGATTGGATGGCTCAGAAACATTATGATATAGCTTATACTATTATTGAAAATGCTGTATATAAAGATCTTTCTAATATCCGCACATTAAGCTTTCGAGCTAAAAATACGATATTAGCTTTAACAAAAAAAATTGTCGAATCTGTTAGAATCGATGGTGATGATGTTAAAATCAAATCACATATTGATGAGCTAAATCAAGAGTTGGAAAACAAAAATGATGAATATCATCGCTTATCATATGGTATCATAAATCAATTCAAATCAATTTCACGTACTAATTATGACATTAGTGAACACGCAAGTGAAATTGAAAACTTCGTTCAAAAAACAACTAAAGAATATGATGATATTTTCACTCGAATTTATATAGCTCTTGGGGAATACGAGAACCTTTACTTTGCTGATAAAATAGCAAAAGACATCTTTGAAAAAGAAATAAATGATATTCGTCATGCCGCAGTAAAAAATAACAAACAGTTATTAGATAAAATAAATAAAGTTTACTCACAAAATCTACCAATAAAAGATTTTATAAACCGCAAAAAAAAATAAAGCCCCTTTCGGGGCTTCTTATTGCAATTAATTTCTTTTTTTCTGGAACTTTCTGAGGGCTAAGCGTATGAGCAGGAACAGTACCGTAGCGTAGATGAGTACCATAACGATTAAGGCAATGAACCTTACCGGATCTGCATCAGCTTCATATAACCCACTCAGGCCGGAACCGAAAGTACTATAGGCGGTATCCATTACCCATTGAGTAAACCCATTGAGAGGTTTACCGAAACTTGATAGCCACCATGAAAAGATGATGCAGATACTATATAAGGCTGCATACTTAACGAATCCTACAGTTCGCATAGTTGCTACCCCCTTGTACGTCCACCCAGCCATACGCCATTAATCCAGATCTGGAACCTGGTACTTTTACTTTTTTTGTACGGAGCAACTGACTACGTACAGTATAGAAATCAGGGCGATTGAGGAATGTTATGCATCCCTCTGATACACCCGTTCCATCTGGCCGTAATGGATGCAAACGGAAACTACCACGCGATACACCATTAATCAGAATGCTATCTGTCATGGTTTGAGCACTGAAGAGTGCAAACCATTCGGAGTGATCGTTACCAGTGATTGTATCTATCCCCCATGCCCGGATCTGATTAAGAGTAGAACCCGTAGGCCTATCAACGATCCAGTACCGTCCAGTAGGGATTGCACTGTTAGGCATAAACGCACAATTGGGATCATTGGTATATGGGTTTTGCCCACTGAATACCGAGAAAGTTCCTATTCCATAGACGTGTAATTTGGCATAGCCATTTTTATCAATGTCGTCGTATGTCATCCTCATTATTTGCATACTGTTTTCCCTGATGTTTGCATAGAGGAAGTCTACCATACGTGAGAAATACAAACAGCACCGTTGGAATAATTGCCAAATTATTTTCTGAAAGTAGTATTGAAAAAGCACTCGTTCTTTAACGGAACAAGTTATAGGCCATTCTAAATACATGTACTATTAATCGGCAATTTGATATACGTCGTTCCGTTACTCTGAAAAGAGGTAGATTAATCATCTATGTATTATAAATGCACTTAAATCGCTTCTGTCAGGTATGTAGACTACTCTTAAAGTCGGAACATTCAGCCCTTTTTCGCATTTTTCTAATGCTTGATGCTGGGGTAATCATCAATCTAAGCCAAAAGCATCAACCTGTTACTTGCAGGTTATCCTACTATAGACATACGCTTTGACAATCCGCATACCCCAACCTATACATTTGTTAACATTAACCGACGAGGCACTGATTATGGCCCCTAAAGAATATGTTTTTTATAGCACGCTGGAAGAAGCTATTGATGCCGCTCGTGAAGAGTTCCTCGCCGATAACCCCGGCGTTGAAGAAGAAGATGCTGACGTGCAACAACTTAATATCCAAAAATACGTTCTGCAGGATGGGGATATTATGTGGCAGGCCGAATTCTTTGCCGATGAGGGTGAAGAAGGGGAATGCCTGCCGGTCCTGAGCGGTGAAGGTGCGCAGGCCGTCTTTGACGGTGACTATGATGAAATCGAACTGCGGCAGGAATGGCTGGAAGAAAACACCCTGCACGAGTGGGATGAGGGCGAATTTCAGCTCGAGCCACCACTCGATACGGAAGAAGGTCAAACCGCAGCCGATGAGTGGGACGAGCGTTAATTTACGCTACTCGTAAGGGCCGTGGCTGGCATCGATCGGCAGCAGCAGCGTGTCGAAAATTAGCGAGAATGGCAGATCCAGCACGGTGAGGTAGCGCCATGCGGAGTCACGGAGATCCCATTTCACGCCCGGGTAATACTGATTCCCGTGGCCTTGCCCTGGAATGGTGCGGCTGATGATGCTGCCGCAGCCGCTGAGCAGGCATGCCATCAGAACGACGATGATTATTCTCATGAGTAACCTCTAAAAAAATACCGGCGATTAAGCCGGTATTTTATCTGGCGGGTGGCGCTTCGCTTACCCGCCCTACTTAACCACTTACTTCGCCTTCAACGCCAGCGGGTTCAGCTTCAGTTCTTTATAGTAGTTTACCCACGAAGAGTATCTCTCCGGAGCGGACCACACGCGGTAGTGAAGACGCGCCATCGTGACCGGGTCGCTCAACAGGACCAGACGACGGTCACGGTTGAGTTTTTCCGGGGTCTCGTTCAGCGCCTGCTCAACGTGACGATCGCGGGCAATCTCCAGCACCTGGCTGGCACGGTGGCGCGCGGTGGCCATCGCCGTTGCCAGGGCGTTGAATGACGGGTTAAACACGGCGTGCATAAAGCCGTCATCCAGCGTGCGATTGCGGTTCTGCTCGAGATAACGATCGGTGTCCACCAGCACCTGCGGCGGGGAATACTCTTCCGGGATCAGGAACAGCTTCCAGCGTTTGGTCCGCAGCCCCACCGTCGAACGGCTGGAGATCACGGAGACAAACGGCGACAGGATCAGCGAGAAGACAATCGGCGCCAGCCAGAACAGGAAGCGCAGATCCAGCCACGCCATCCCGGCCGCCCACACCAGACCCAGCAGCAGCTGAGAACCGTGGCGCATAAAGGCTTCGCTCCACGGCGTGGAGTCGTCATCACGCTGCGGTGAGTTCCAGACCACTTCCCAGCCCAGGAACGCACTGACCACGAACACGGTGTGGAACAGCATACGCACAGGTGCCAGCAGCACGGAGAACAGCACTTCCAGCAGCAGTGAAAGGGTCACGCGGAAGAAACCGCCGTACTCTTTCGAGCCTTTGCACCAGATCAGAATGATGCTGAGCAGCTTAGGCAGGAACAACAGCACCATGGTGGAGGCAAACAGCGCAATCGCCAGTTCCGGGCGCCACTGTGGCCACACCGGGAACAGCTGCCGCGGTTGCAGGAAGTATTGCGGCTCCGTCAGGGCATGCACGACCTGCAGCGCAGTAGAGAGCGCAAGGAACATAAACCACAGCGGTGCGGAGAGATAAGACATCACGCCCGTCAGGAACACTGCACGGTGAACCGGGTGCATCCCTTTCACCAGGAACAGGCGGAAGTTCATCAGGTTACCGTGACACCAGCGGCGGTCACGCTTGAGTTCGTCCAGCAGGTTCGGCGGCAGCTCTTCGTACGATCCCGGCAGGTCGTAGGCAATCCAGACGCCCCAGCCAGCACGACGCATCAGCGCCGCTTCCACGAAGTCATGCGACAGAATAGAACCGGCAAACGAACCCTCGCCCGGCAGCGGCGCCAGCGCACAGTGTTCAATGAACGGCTTCACGCGGATAATGGCGTTGTGACCCCAGTAGTGCGATTCACCCAGTTGCCAGAAGTGCAGACCCGCCGTAAACAGCGGCCCGTAAACACGGGTGGCGAACTGCTGGCAGCGCGCATAGAGCGTGTCCATACCGGAGGCTTTTGGCGAAGACTGAATGATACCCGCGTTCGGGTTGGCTTCCATCAGACGCACCAGACCGCTCAGGCAGTCACCGCTCATGACGGAGTCCGCATCCAGCACGACCATATAACTGTACTGATTACCCCAGCGACGGCAGAAGTCATCGATGTTACCGCTTTTACGCTTCACACGACGACGGCGGCGACGGTAGAAGATCTGCCCTTCGCCCTGCACTTCCGCAATCAGCTCCATCCACGCTTTTTGTTCCGCCACGCAGATATCCGGGTTGTAACTGTCGCTCAGGATGTAGACGTCGAAATGCTCCGCGTTGCCGGTCGCCTTTACGGACTCCCAGGTGGCACGCAGGCCCGCAAACACGCGGTCAACGTCTTCGTTACAGATAGGCATAATTAGCGCGGTACGGTGCTCAGGATTGAGGGGTTCATCCCCGACCGTTGACGCCGAAATGCTGTATTTGTCACGCCCCATCAGCAGCTGCAGGAAGCCCATCAGCGCGGTCCAGAAACCAGCCGAGACCCAGCAGAAGAGAACCGCGAACAGCAGAAGGATGCCGCTCTGCAGGATGTACGGCAGCAGCTGCATGAAGGAGACCCAGAGATCCTGGCCCATCATGTCCGTCGGGTTGATAAACGCCCAGCCCTGATAAGGCAGGATGGTTTTCATATACCAGGTCGCAACGACCGTCTGCGCCAGCGTCAGTAGCAGCAGGATGTAGCGACGGATGGTCCCCACGGTACGCCATTTCTGTTCGGAAGCCTGCTCTTCTTTCGTCAGGCGTGACAGATAGCGCGGCGTCACATCACGCCCGCGCAGGCGATCCCAGAAGCGGCCCACCGGGTTGGTGCGCCACGGATCGGGGAACATTGAGGAACGCGTGGCCTTTGGCATCGCCTGAAGCTGATCGCGCCCTTCGTCGTCTTTAATCAACTGCCCTTCTGCCAGCGAGTCCGGCCAGGCCTGCTCCAGACGTGCCTTTACTGACCCCAGCGGCGTATCATCATCACGGGAAAACTGACGATGTTCACCATCCAGCGCGGTGTGAACCGCGCGGATGTCGCTCTTAGGCAGTGCCGCTTTTTCGATATCCGTCAGCGGCATGGCATCAATATATTCAGATGTATTATTCATTGGCAGGTAGCTGATAGCTCCAGGTTTCACTCAGTGGCTGATCGTTACTGACCAGCGCTGCACGCATTTCAGTGGTCTGTTTCGGATCTTTCACTTTCACGCGCAGGGTCAGACGCCAGCCTTTGGTTACCGGGTTGTAACGCACGGTATTCTCAACGATTTCACCGTTATCACCGATGCTGGCCTGAGCGGCAACGGCAGTGTCCGGTGACAGTTTCTTCATATCCTGGCCTGTGAAGTCCACGACAAAGGCCACGGTACCGTCAGGCTGACGGATAAGATTAGACTGCTTCACATCACCCGTTGAGCGGCGAGTCTGCATGACATAGGCGTTATCCGGCGCATGCAGCTTATCTTCGTCGCGGCTGAAGGTGATGGTGTACTTGAAGTTCATCTCTTTACCGGCTTCCGGCAGCTGATCCGGTGTCCAGTAAGCGACGATGTTATCGTTGGTTTCGTCATTGGTTGGAATTTCTACCAGCTCGACCTTACCTTTACCCCAGTCACCGTTTGGCGTGACCCAGGCGCTTGGACGCTGGTCATAGCGGTCGTCCAGATCTTCAAAGCGGGAGAACTGACGACCACGCTGCAGCAGGCCAAAACCTTGTGGGTTTTCCATTGCGAAGCTGCTCACCGCCAGATGTTTCGGGTTGTTCAGCGGACGCCAGATCCACTCGCCGTTACCGGCGTGAATAGACAGACCGTTGGAGTCATGCAGTTCCGGGCGGAAGTTGGTTGCTGGTGACGGCTGGTTCGGCCCAAACAGGAACATACTGGTCAGCGGCGCAACGCCCAGTTTGCCCACTTTATCACGCAGGTAAACCTTAGACTGCACGTCAACCACCGTGTCACGACCCGGCATGATCACAAAGCGATAGGCACCGGTCGCACGCGGAGAATCCAGCAGCGCATAGATAGTCAGACGTTTGTCCGTTGGTTTTGGACGTTCAATCCAGAACTCACGGAAACGTGGGAATTCTTCACCTGATGGCAGCGCGGTATCAATAGCCAGTCCGCGCGCAGAAAGCCCGTATACCTGCCCCGCGCCAATCACGCGGAAATAGCTGGCACCAAGCATGCTGACGATTTCGTCGTTTTTATCTTTGCTGTTGATCGGGTAAAGCACCTTAAAGCCAGCGAAGCCCAGGTCTTTCACCGTATCTTTGTCGTGTTGCACATTGCCAAAATTGAAGTAATCCGGGCTGTATTTAATCTTACGTACCGCTGTGGCCGTCACTTCATTGATGGCAACAGGCGTGTCGAAATACATACCCTGATGATAAAACTCAAGCTTGAACGGGGTCTTGATGTTGCTCCAGTAGGCTTTGTCGTGATTGAACTGGATCTGCTGATAGTCCGCATATTTCATATCGCGGAAAACGGAGGGCAAGTTACTTTTCGGCGCTTCGTAGCTCTTGCCCGCCATCGATTTTGCCTGTTTTGCGACATCGTCGATGTTAAAGGCCAGTGCCGATGAGGTATACAGTGATAACACCACTGCAGCACCTAACCAACGCATTTTCATCATCTGTGGTTTATGTTTCATAATAAGTAAGCACTTCCCCCTTTGTGTGCTTATATCGATCCGATCCATTTTAATGGAAACTCAGGCAATCCGACAACATTATCACTGCTTTGTTCAGCTGCTGGCTCATGGATTAAGCAAATGAAAGAACCCATTATTCACTTTGCGTGCTTATCCTGGAGACAGGGTGTCGGTCTTGGTGTAGGGTTGCTTTCGAATGTAACCATTATGAGTCTTAGGGATAAGACGAAAAGTCTGAGAATGCACAACGTTATATGAGCACAACACCAACAGAACGTGAATATTTCCTCGACTCGATCCGGGCATGGCTGATGCTATTGGGGATCCCTTTTCACATATCACTGATTTACTCCAGCCACACCTGGCATGTGAATAGCCAGATGCCGTCCTGGTGGCTGACGCTGTTTAATGACTTTATTCACGCCTTCCGTATGCAGGTGTTTTTTGTCATCTCCGGCTATTTCTCTTACATGCTGTTTCTGCGATACCCGCTTAAACGCTGGTGGAAGGTGCGCGTCGAGCGCGTGGGGATCCCCATGCTGACCGCGATTCCGCTGCTGACGCTGCCTCAGTTCATTATGCTGCAGTACGTCAAAGGCAAAGCGGAGAACTGGCCGAATCTGTCGCTGTATGAAAAGTACAATACGCTGGTCTGGGAGCTGGTGTCTCACCTGTGGTTCCTGCTGGTCCTGGTGGTGCTCACCACGGTGAGTCTGTTCATTTTTAGCCGCCTGCGCCACCACCTGAGTTCGACAGCAGACACCTTTTTCGCCAACGTTACGATGGGCAAACTGTCAGTGCTCTTCTTGCTGTTGGGGATCGCTTATGCTGCCGTGCGACGGACCCTGCTTATCGTCTATTCGCCGATTTTAAGCGACGGGCTCTTTAATTTCGTGGTGATGCAGTCGCTGTTCTACATCCCGTTCTTTTTAATCGGCGCGCTGGCGTTTATTTATCCGAAGCTGAAAGCACTGTTTACCACTCCGTCACCGTGGTGCGCGATAGGTGCGGCCTTCGCGTTCGCAGCCTATCTGCTGAATCAGCGCTACGGCAGCGGCGACGCCTGGATGTACGAAACGGAAAGCGTGATCACCATGCTGCTGGGTTTGTGGATGGTGAACGTGGTATTCGCGCTCGGCCATCGCCTGCTGAACTTTAAGTCCAGCCGTGTGACCTACTTCGTCAATGCTTCGCTGTTTATTTATCTGGTGCATCACCCGTTAACGCTTTTCTTCGGGGCTTATATCACCCCGCATATCGCCTCCAACACGCTGGGGTTCTTTACCGGTCTGGTGTTTGTCGTGGGGATTGCGATCGTGCTCTATGAAATCCATCTGCGGATCCCGCTCCTGCGTTTCCTCTTTTCAGGAAAACCACAGGTAAAAGCCTCATAAACAACCGCGGCGCACTGAGTGCGCCGCGCTTTCTTCAGGTGTCCAGTTCCTGCCCGCGCTGGGTCAGCAACCGTTGATAAAGGTGGGTAGTTTCTTCGTCGAAACAGACAAAGATAACCTTCTCAGGCATCGGTTTTAGCGACAGGTAGCGGTAAACGGTTTCGACGGCGATCGTCGCGGCAGCCGCCTTAGGATAGCCATACACACCGGTACTGATGGCCGGAAACGCCATTGTTTTATAGCCGTTGTCGGCAGCCAGCCGCAGACAGTTCCGGTACGCCTCTTCCAGAATACTCGCCTCATGCCGATCGCCACCGTGCCAGACAGGCCCTACGGCGTGAATGACCGCTCTGGCAGGCAGATCCCCCGCAAGCGTAATGACCGCATGACCGGGAGGACACTCACCCTGCTGTTGCCGCACGGTTTTGCAGGCTTCCAGCAGCTGCGGTCCGGCAGCCCGGTGGATAGCCCCGTCCACACCGCCTCCCCCCATCAGGGAGGGATTGGCCGCATTGACGATGACGTCGACGTGCATGGTCGTAATATCGCCATGAATAACTTCAATTTGCGGTTTCATAAAGCCCCTCTGCAACCCGCCTTTTTCTTAAGTGTATCGCAGGGCTGCCCGGGAGAAAAAACTATCAGAAAAAATCCTCTTCCGCACAAAGCGGAAGAGAGAGCGTTATCGATACTGTATTTCGACAACCGCGAGCGTTTTTTCAGGGTTGAGGTATTTCATGCGCAGCGATGCCAGGTTCGAATCGGACACGTGGCCATTAAGCGCCTCTTCATAGCTGACCATGCGCGTTTGCATACGATTATTATCCGGGCAGGACAAGGCAAACTGTCTCTGATGCGGCGAAACTTCACAGGGGTCGGCAACAATGGCACCGCGAAAATGAATGACGCCACCGTTCACAATGGTAGCGGAATAAACCGGGAGGCTAAAAACAGAAACGATCAGGCCCAGACCCGTCACGAGTCGAGCGAAAGAGTGGTTCATTATAGGTACTCCTCAATGAAAATCGTCCTTGAGGGGTAAACGCACTTCATTATAACAAACGAAGTCTCACGTTAAGGAACATAATGACCTGGTCCCTGATATCAGCATAGCTCAACGGTGCAGACCCGCCACATTCGCAAGCCATTGATTACATGAATTTTTAGATCGAACTTCCCGCTGGCGACCACTGTTGTGATAAATGAAGCGATTTTCCATCTGAGACGGTGACAACGATTTTTACCGTGTCTCCTGCGTTAATATTTAAACTCAGGCGCATTAAATCAATCGTCTGATTAGCGGGTATAAAAAAGGTATTTTGCTGTCGGGACGAACTTTGTCCCCCCTGCCCTTCCCGAACGGAAACAATCTGAACCTGACAATCACACGGCTGCGCCAGAGTGACCTGGGGAATAATGGTGGTCATATTTTCCTGCTGCGACGTTTTGAAGGTTATCTGGCTGGAAAGCGCGGCAAGGAGAATTAAGGTATTCATGATGAACTCCCGAAAAAAAACAGGGCATCAGCCCTGTTTTTTGTAGCACAGATTTCAGTATCAGTACTGATGAGCTGTCGCGTGGTTACCGAAGCCGATCTGGGTAACGTTGACAGTAGAGTTAGAAGCAGTCTGGTCTACGAGGGCACCGTTAAAGCCGCCGGACTGGCTAACGTTCATAACAGATTTTTTACTGTTCCACTGATCAAGTGTTGCACTGTTGCCAAATCCTTTCTGGGTCAGGTTGATTTTACTGTCATCAGAACCCTGACCAACGTCAGCGCCGTTACCGCCACCTTTCTGGGTAATATTCAGCACGGAATTTCTGGCGTCTGTCTGCAGAGCAACCGCGGAGTTACCGCCACCGTCCTGATAAATATTCAGGGTTGAATTTGGGCCACTGTATCCGCCATGACCATGTCCATGACCCCAGCCGCCCTGATTAATAGAACCCGCCATAGCACTACCAGAAACTACGATTGCTGCAAGCGCTGCCACTTTGAGAAATTTCATGGTAAACCCCCATCGGATTGATTAAAGTCGTCGCGAAGGCGCTAATGTTGAATAACGTTAATCGCCATTTGCGACTGTTTCTGCACTACAACTGCGGTTTTCTGCGTACCGTACTGCGTAATATTTGCTCTATTACCCGACCCTTTCTGGATAATTTTCGCGCTATTACCGTATCCATCTTGCGTAATACCTGCATCATTCGCGTTACCGCTCTGATCGATCCAGGCAATATTGTAACCCCCTGATTGATCAACTCTCGCTCTGTTACCTGCCCCATCCTGGGAAACAATGGACAAGAGTTTTGAACCCTCCTGGCGAACCTGAGCGTCATTGAAAACACCCTGTTGACCAATAATGGCTGCCTGATTGAGTGATGAAAGACTTAATTCGTTAACCGCAAAGTTATATTCAGGATTGGCTAAATCTGAATTCGCTGCGGTTACAAATCCAGGCGCACCCAGTAATGTTAACACCATAAATAACGATGTGTATTTCATGTTGTCACCCTGGACCTGGTTATTGAATCACGCCATAACCGTATAACCGTGTTAATTGTAAAAACGATTCGTATTGTGTTAACGCGTCGTTACGGTGAAGAGTATGTCCGCTGAAACATTTTAAATATCTCACCCGCGCGGCTTATTTTTATTTTTCAGATCACCACAAAGTCGTAATTTACATCAAAAAACACTTTATTCAGGCCAGCTTATATTTTTTATTACAGGTGTTTTGCGAAAGGGTTGTACAGCGAGGCGAAGGCTGTCCACGGGTCTTCCCGGGGTGTTTAAACGTAACGGCTGAAGAACATTTTTTCTCAGTGCGTGACACGACACCTGTTTTCTTAAGCCAGACCACTGCTCATTCCTGGACTTAGAACCAACCTGTAACTCATACTTAATTATCGTTTCATCAAAATAACAAATAACCCTATAAATCAAATAATTATAAATATTTGTATGATTTTTAAAATCTGTGCACCTCTATTAATATGTACAACTTTCTCATCATTTCTCGCCATTCATTACAAGATAATTTCACAAATTAATATTGATTTTTACATTCAGTTACATGTTTAACACTTGCTTTAAACTTCGTAAAAGCTAGATTGAAATTAGATGTACGAAATTGGTTTTATATTTACCTCCCTGTGGAGGTTATGGTCTGATTCTACACACAGCAGTGCAACATCTGTCAGTACTTCTGGTGTCCTCTAATAAACAGGAGGGCAGCTGCCAGGTGCCAAAAAAAGTGGGGTTTCATCATGTATAATGAAGTCCATAGTTTACATGGTCATACATTACTGTTGATCACAAAACCTTCTTTGCAAGCGACAGCGTTATTACAACATTTAAAGCAATCTTTATCACTGAACGGGAAATTGCATAATATTCAACGTTCTTTTGATGATATTGCCCCTGGCAGCATCATTCTGTTCGATATGATGGAAGCTGATAAAAAGCTTATCCATTACTGGCAGGATATTTTAAGCAGGAAAAACAATAATATCCGCGTGCTATTGTTGAATACACCTGACGAATATCCCTTCAGAGATATTGAAAGCTGGCCGCATATCAATGGCGTGTTCTACGTCACGGAAGAAGAAGACCGGGTGGTTGAGGGCCTGCAAGGTATATTGCGCGGCGAGTGTTATTTTTCGCAAAAGCTTGCAAGCTATCTCATTACGCACTCCGGAAATTATCGCTATAACAGCTCAGAGTCAGCACTGCTCACGCACCGTGAGAAAGAGATCCTGAATAAGTTACGCATTGGTGCTTCAAATATTGAAATCGCCCGTTCGTTATTTATCAGCGAAAATACGGTAAAGACGCACCTTTATAATCTTTTCAAGAAGATAGCTGTGAAAAACCGAACTCAGGCGGTTTCGTGGGCTAACGATAACCTCAGGCGTTAATCACATGAAACGCACGTTGAGTTGGATCGCCGCAGCGAGTTTCCTGCTCGCTGCAGGGAATCTGAAGGCCGTCGAGGTCGAAGTTCCCGGATTGTTAACAGACCACACTGTCTCATCGGTCGGGCACAGTTTTTACCGGGCCTTCAGTGACAAATGGGACAGTACCTATACCGGAAATATAACAATCAACGAGCGGCCCAGTGCACGATGGGGAAGTTGGATAACAATAACGGCCAATCAGTACGTTATTTATCAAACGTTTTTATTCCCCACAAAAATGGACTTCGATAAAAACGTAGCCTTAGCACTGGCACAATCAGAAGACGCTATTAATCGCCTGCAAATAGATAAAGCCCTATTAAGCACCAGCGATTTAGCAAAAGACGAGTTCTAGCGAACCGATATGCGGAGGCTGTCATGCGTATTGCATATGCAGTTGTTTCGATAATGCTGATCACCCCCATAAGCTGGGCCGGAAACATGACGTTTCAGTTCCGTAACCCTAACTTTGGCGGTAACCCTAACAACGGTGCGTTTCTGCTGAATGAGGCTCAGGCGCAAAACTCCTATAAGGACCCAAGCTTAAAGGATTTTAGCATTGATACCCCATCCGCCCTGGACAACTTCACTCAGGCTATCCAGTCGCAGATTTTAGGCGGGTTATTGACCAACATTAATACCGGTAAACCCGGCCGGATGGTGACCAACGACTTTATCGTTGATATCGCCAACACTGATGGACAGCTTCAGCTGAACGTGACCGATCGTAAAACCGGAAGAATATCCACCATTCAGGTTTCCGGTCTTCAAAGTAATTCAACTGACTTTTAAACAATAGCTAAATAAGGACAACGATCATGCAGCGCTTCCTGATATTTGTTGCAGTGTGCTTATTGAGCGGTTGTTTAACTGCTCCACCTAAAGAAGCTGCAAAACCAACATTAATGCCTCGGGCCCAGAGTTATCGTGATTTAACGCATTTACCTGCTCCAACGGGGAAAATATTTGTCTCCGTATACAACATTCAGGACGAAACCGGGCAATTCAAACCTTACCCGGCAAGTAACTTCTCCACGGCCGTGCCGCAAAGCGCCACCGCGATGCTGGTTACCGCACTCAAGGATTCGCACTGGTTTATTCCGCTGGAACGTCAGGGTCTTCAGAACCTGTTGAATGAACGGAAAATCATTCGTGCCGCACAGGAGAATGGTACCGTCGCGGCCAATAACCGCACGCCTCTGGAATCTCTGGCGGCAGCAAACGTGATGATTGAAGGATCGATTATTGGTTACGAAAGTAACGTTAAATCGGGTGGTGCGGGCGCGCGGTACTTCGGTATCGGTGCGGATACCCAGTACCAGCTCGACCAAATCGCCGTTAACCTGCGTGTGGTTAACGTCAGTACAGGCGAAGTGCTCTCTTCGGTGACCACCAGCAAAACCATACTGTCCTATGAAGTTCAGGCAGGGGTATTCCGCTTCATCGATTACCAGCGTTTGCTTGAGGGTGAAATTGGTTACACCTCTAACGAGCCGGTCATGATGTGTCTGATGTCAGCCATTGAAACCGGCGTGATCTTCTTAATCAACGACGGTATTGACCGCGGGCTGTGGGATCTGCAAAACAAAGCAGACGTGCAGAACCCGATACTGGTGAAATACCGCGATATGTCAGTCCCTCCGGAATCCTGACAGGAAGCGCATAAAAAAGGCGAGATGATTATCTCGCCTTTTTTTATTCGCTCACCGCCGTGATGTTTTGCGCTTTTTCCCGCCGCGACGCCAGCCAAAGACCGCTGTTTTTCATGGCATAGCCAAACAGCAACCCCAGCGCCAGGGAAGGCACCACCAGCTTCCAGTCACCCTGCCCTGCAAAGGTCGCGCACGCTCCCATAAAGGTTCCCGGCACAAACGAAAGCAGCAGATGCTTAGCCTGAACGCACATCAGGAAGGCAACCACGCCCGTCATTACGTACCCCAGTATCTCCAGATGCGGCGCCAGCGCGCTGCCTTTCATGATCACCAGCGCCCAGATAACACCGCTCATCAGCGTGCAGCCAGAGATAAAGAGCCCTTTGACGCCCCCCTGCGGGCAGGCGAAATAGGCCGTACAGCCAAGGAATCCGGCCCAGCTGAGCAATCCGAGAGACACGGCCACCCATCCCCAGAGTCCGGAGAGAATGCCCGTCGTTATTGCGATAGAAAGTAATATGTTCATGGCGCGCATCTTAGCAGAAGCGCACCACAGAAATGCGATCAGAAGCACATTATGTGCAAATTGAAATGCGGAGTTGCAGGATTTATGTGATCTAAATCACTCTTCATTCTCTTCTTCCAGCTCATCCCACATCGCCGCGATCGCGTCGCGGGTCAGCGGTGCCAGCGTTCTCCAGAATGGCGAGGTGGCATGGGCTTCGACTTTACCCAGGAATGTGCCGACCCACGGCAGCAGATACGTTTCGAAGAGGGTTTCGATGGCTTCGTTTTCATCATCCCCGGCGTTGTCTTCGATCCAGGAGGCAGCAAGCAGCAGCGTACCGATATGATCGGCTGGCGTATCGCTTAGCGGCATACCGCGGGTGGAGAGGAAAGCACGGACTTCCGCTTCCGTCGCCCCTTCCTGCCAGGCAGAACGGTATGGCGAAACGCGGCACTCTTCACCGACGAACAGCGCATTGTAATCGGTCGCAATCTGCTGCATGTCGCAGCTTTTTTGCAGACGCGCCAGTAAATCATCCTGTTCCAGCGGCCAGTTCTCCGCCAGTTTACCTTCACGAATTAACGTAAAAAGCGGAACCAACAGCGGGTCTTGCGGCTGGCGATAATAGAGCGTACCCAGCACGCGGCAAAGGATGGAAAACTCGTTCATTTTTATTATTCCATTACACAATTAAAGATCGGCAAATTCGGCAATCGGCTCCATGCCGCGCGATTCGAGGAAATCGAGCATGCGGCGCGGGGTGACGTTCAGGATTTGGGCTTCCGGGAAGTTAACGTCATTCAGCACCTTCAGGCACTCGCTGAAATCGCCCAGCGTGAAGGCGGTATGGGAATCCGAACCCAGCGCCACCATGCCGCCCGCATCGCGGACGGCGGCCGCCACTTCGCGGCAGTTGGCTTCACTGCCCTTACGCGAGTGAACAAAGGAGGAGTTGTTAATCTCCAGCGCCACGCGGTGCTTCGCTGCCGCCTGCGCGACAGCCTGAATATCAATCGGGTACTTCGGGTTGCCGGGGTGGCTGATAATATGCACATTGCCGCTGGCAATGGTGGCAATCATCGCCGCGGTGTTGGTCTCTTTATCCTGAGGTGCAAAAACCGGCTCGTGGAAACCGGCGAGGATAAGGTCCAGAGACGTCAGCATCGGGCCGGTGCAGTCGATCTCACCGTCGGTATTTTTGATATTCGCCTCGATGCCTCGCAGTATCCCAATGCCGTCCACCAGACGTGGCCAGATCCGCATATTCACAAAATGCCAGTAGTGCGGCGCATCCGCCATGTCCGGGCCATGATCGGTGATCGCGAACAGCTTAATCCCCTTAAGCTTCGCCTGGGCGATATAATCATGGAGGTTGCTATACGCGTGGGTACTGGCGACGGTGTGCATATGCAGGTCAACGGGATACATCTCTCTCTCCTCTGCGGTTTTTCCAAAGGATAGCAGTTATCAGCGGCGAATATTAGCAAAAACCCGGCGAACGCCGGGTTTCTCTCAGTAGCCGCGCTGTCTGTCGACCTGGCCGGTGACCGCGTTACCCTTCTCCATTTCCCTGATGGTATGGGATATGTACGCCACCGCTTCTGCCGGACGCGTCACGGCGGCCACGTGCGGGGTCATCGCCACACGCGGATGTGCCCACAGCGGGCTTTCCACCGGCAGCGGCTCACGGCTATAGACATCCAGCATGGCGCCTTTTAGCTTTCCGCTGTCCAGCGCCTTCAGCAGATCGGTCTCGACCAGATGCACCCCGCGCGCCAGGTTCATCAGGTAGCTCTCATCGGCTAACTGGTTGAGCAAGTCTTCATTGATGATACCGACCGTTTCCGCCGTATTGGGCAGCAGGTTGATCAGCACGCGCGTGCCGTTGAGAAAGGCCGGGAGTTCATCCGTGCCGGCAAAGCTCTCGACGCCCGGATAATCTTTGCGGCTGCGGCTCCAGCAGCGCAGCGGAAAGCCCCACGGTGCAAGGGCTTCAGCCACCTTTGAGCCCAGCACGCCCGCACCGAGGATGCCGATGGTAAAGTCTTCACGACGGTAATCCGGCAGCGGCTCCCAGTGGGCCTGCTGTTTAAATGCCTGATAGTCATCAAAGCGGCGGAACCAGTGCAACACCTGGCTGACCGCATATTCCTGCATCTGCTGCCCCATTCCGGTATCTTCCAGGCGGAACAGGGGAATCGCTTCCGGCAGCATGTCAGGGTGCGCCTTCAGCTTGCTCAGAATGGAATCCACACCGGCTCCCAGGGCAAAAACGGCCTTCAGTTTACGGCCCTGGAGCATTTCTACTGGCGGATGCCAGACCAGCGCATAGTCAGCATGTTCGTTATCTCCACGCTTCCACTCGCGAACGCGTGCGCCGGGTAATGCCGCCGTGAGCGCCTCGATCCAGTAGGCCGTATCAAACGTGGGGTGATAGAAAAGTATATCCATAGTCATTCCTGCCTTTTATTGCGCTGATTTATTTTGTTTTTTAACGAGGTTGTCAGCATAACAAATTTATTGCACGGCTGTGTTGTTGATAAAAAAGACGCTTTCAGCACATTTAAGAATCATGTTGTCTGAAGTTTGTCTAAACGCGCTAAATTACTGAAAAAGTGAGTTGACGGCAGTTCGGCTTTTCCTTACATTAGCGCCCGTCCCGTCAACAACGGGATGACAATATGGTGAGGTGTCCGAGTGGCTGAAGGAGCACGCCTGGAAAGTGTGTATACGGCAACGTATCGGGGGTTCGAATCCCCCCCTCACCGCCATATTTAAAGAAGAGCTCGCATGAAAATGCGGGCTTTTTTTTTCGCATATTGCACGCATGCAGGGGGATTCGAACCTTCAAACTCCCTGCGCTCTTTATGTCGGGTGGCGCTGCGCTTACCCGACCTACAAAAAGCTACTCCTCCACCATCTTCGCATACTCTTCAGTCAGAAAATCCACCAGCGTCCTGACCGACGGCAGCATGCCGCGCCGCGAAGGATAAACCGCGTGAATCACTTCCCGTCGGGGTTCCCACGCGTCCAGCACCCGTACCAGTTCCCCTGACGCAAGCTGATCCTTCACCATCAAAATCGGCAACTGTACAACGCCCACGCCCGCCATCGCTGCTTCCCGCAGTGCCAGCATGTCGGTGGTAATAAAGCGCGGTGCGTAGTGGATCTCCGCTTTCGCCCCTTCTGGACCACTGAGCTCCCATTTATGCACCTGTTTACCGGCCCCCATACTTAATCCAGGCCATTCACTGAGCTCGGAAGGCATTCGCGGTTTACCCATACGTTCAATCAACTGCGGACTTGCCACCAGGCAATGCCCCCGGTCAGCCAGCACCCTTAACACCAGGTCGCTGTCATCAAACGGACGCGGACGCACGCGGATAGCCACATCAATACCTTCGCCAACAAGATCGACCCGACGATTGGTGGCCTCAAGCTGGAGATTAATCCCGGGGTAGCGCGCCATAAACCGCGCCAGCATCGGTCCCACGTGGACGTGCAGTAACGTGACGGGACAGGTGATCCTGACGACGCCGCGCGGCTCAGCCTGCAGCGCAGCAACGGCCTCCTCTGCCGCTTCTGCTTCTATCAGCATTGCCTTACAGTGCTGATAGAAAGTGTGCCCCACTTCCGTCACCGTAAACTGCCGCGTCGTGCGCTGTATCAACCGCACGCCAAGCCGCTCTTCCAGCTGCGCAATCCGGCGGCTTAGCCTGGACTTCGGCAAATCAAGCGCCCTTCCCGCCGCCGCAAACCCCCCGTACTCCACAACCTTCACAAACCAGACGAAGTCATTGAGATCCTGCATAAATCCTCATCGTTCTATTTTCAGAACAGTGAATGCCATTTTCACTATCTACCGGGATATTAACCCTGAATATAAGCTAATTACATCAACAGAACATCAGGAGTTAATCATGAAAAACATCACTGGCGTTTATACCGCTCCTCGTCAGCACTGGGTTGGCGATGGTTTCCCGGTCCGTTCAATGTTCTCTTATCAAACCCACGGCGAGCCGCTCAGCCCGTTCCTGCTGCTGGACTATGCGGGTCCATACACCTTTCCGGCAGATGGTGCGAAACGCGGCGTAGGCCAGCATCCTCACCGGGGTTTTGAGACGGTCACTATCGTCTATGCCGGTGAAGTGGAGCATCGCGACTCCACGGGTAAAGGCGGTGTGATTGGGCCCGGCGACGTGCAGTGGATGACCGCAGGCGCAGGCATTTTGCACGAGGAGTTCCACTCCAGCGCGTTCTCGCAGAAAGGCGGGGAACTCAAAATGATGCAGCTTTGGGTCAACCTGCCGGCGAAAGACAAGATGGCCGCACCGGGCTACCAGAGCATCACGAAAGCCGACATCCCGGTGGTGACGCTGCCTGACAGTGGTGGAACGCTGCGGGTTATTGCCGGTCGCTACGACACGGTGACCGGCCCGGCAGACACCTTCTCGCCGCTCAACGTCTGGGACATCGCGCTGAACCAGGGAAGCCATCTGACGCTCAATCAGCCGGAAGGCTGGAGCACGGCGCTGGTCGTGCTTGAAGGCAGCATCACGGTAAACGGTACCGCTCAGGCGGGTGAAGCCCAGCTGGTCGTGTTAAGTCAGGAAGGCGACAAACTGCACCTGGAAGCGAACAGCGACGCAAAAGTGCTGCTGATGGCCGGTGAGCCGCTGAATGAACCGATCGTGGGCTATGGCCCGTTTGTGATGAACAGTAAAACCGAAATCAACGAAGCCATTCGTGATTTCAATTCCGGCCGCTTCGGCCAGATCTGAACGTAATAAAGGAGAAGAAGATGTCTGCACCTGCGAATTTTAACGGAACCCGTCCGGCCATCGATGTAAATGATGCGGTGATGTTGCTTATCGATCACCAGAGCGGTCTGTTCCAGACCGTTGGGGATATGCCAATGCCGGAACTGCGTGCCCGTGCGGCAGCGCTGGCAAAAATCGCAACCCTGGCGAAGATCCCGGTGATCACCACCGCGTCCGTCCCACAAGGACCAAACGGACCGCTTATCCCGGAGATCCACGCCAACGCGCCGCATGCGCAATATGTTGCCCGTAAAGGCGAAATCAACGCCTGGGATAACCCGGAGTTCGTGGCGGCGGTAAAAGCCACCGGGCGTAAGACGTTGATCATTGCGGGCACCATTACCAGCGTCTGCATGGCCTTCCCGTCAATCAGCGCGGTGGCGGACGGGTATAAAGTGTTTGCGGTGATTGATGCCTCCGGCACCTACAGCAAAATGGCGCAGGAGATCACGCTGGCGCGCGTGGTGCAGGCCGGTGTGGTCCCGATGGATACGGCGGCGGTGGCCTCTGAGATCCAGCGTACCTGGAACCGTGAAGATGCCGCGGAGTGGGCGGAAGTGTACACACACATCTTCCCGGCTTATCAGCTTCTGATCGAAAGCTACAGCAAAGCGCAGGAAGTGGTTAAAAACAGCGAAGTGCTCGATTCACAGCGTTAATCCCCTGCTCCACGGCGTAAAAACCGTGGAGCTGATTATTGCTTAACCGAACAGGCACTAAAGCTGAAAATCTGCTTGACCGTGTCAGCGCAACTCCCTATAGTAGCGCCCCGTTGCCCCCCAAGCGGTCAGGCAGCAAAACAATATGGTGAGGTGTCCGAGTGGCTGAAGGAGCACGCCTGGAAAGTGTGTATACGGCAACGTATCGGGGGTTCGAATCCCCCCCTCACCGCCATATTTAAAGAAGAGCTCGCATGAAAATGCGGGCTTTTTTTTCGCATATTGCACGCATGCAGTATTGTAGGTCGGGTAAGCGCAGCGCCACCCGACGACATGTCCGCACAAAAAACAAAGCCCGGTTTCCCGGGCCTTGAACGCAACAGCAAACTCAGTAATAGGCTTGCAGCGTGCGCTGGCAGAGCGCCGAGCGCACGCAGTCATCTTTGGTGAAGCGTACCACCCCAATCATCTCATCTTCCTCAAAACGTGACATGGCGTCGCTCAGTCCAGATTTCACGCCGGACGGCAGGTCACACTGGGTAATATCGCCGTTAACGATAACCGTCACGTTCTCCCCGAGGCGCGTTAAAAACATCTTCATTTGCGCAGCGGTCACGTTCTGAGCCTCGTCAAGAATGACGACCGCATTTTCAAATGTACGTCCGCGCATATAGGCGAACGGCGCGATTTCCACCTTGCCAATCTCTGGCCGCAGGCAGTACTGCATGAAGGATGCACCCAGCCGCTTCACCAGCACGTCATAGACGGGCCTGAAGTACGGGGCAAACTTCTCCGAAATGTCACCGGGCAAGAAGCCGAGATCTTCATCAGCCTGCAGTACCGGACGGGTAACAATGATTCTCTCCACGTCCTTATGGATCAGCGCTTCCGCCGCTTTGGCTGCACTGATCCAGGTTTTCCCGCATCCGGCTTCACCGGTTGCAAAGATGAGCTGTTTACTCTCGATAGCATTCAGGTAGTGCGCCTGAGCCTCATTGCGCGCCACAATTGGAGAATTATCACGGCTGTCACGAGCCATGCCAATTGCTTCTACGCCACTCATCTGCACAAGCGAGGTGACCGATTCTTCTTCACGCTGTTTATGGCTACGTGAATCCCGTCTCAGCACACGTTTTGCTTCGCGACGAGCTTTGATCACTGCTTTTTGTCTTCCCATGGATAGCACCTTGAGTTGTTGGTATTCATCACACGCGCCAGTGTCGGCACGATTATGCGCACGAACATCAGAGGGTTGGCTTCCTTGTAAGCCATTGCTTGCACTATCGGATGACGATACGGAACAGCTACGCGCACCGTTCTGCACGTCGGTCGAATCAGATTCTTGAGGGAGGGGGGAAAATTTAGTGGTGAGGAAATCGCTGCCGGAGTCTGAGCCTCCGCGCCGGGTGCTGCGGTTGTTATGTTTACCTTGTCCAGTACAGGACGCAACCATTCGCGATCTCCATAGTGATTCAGCATCACTGCCGGGAACTACCGCTGTCTTATCTTAAGTACATCAGGAGTTATCATAAATGCAACATTTATTTTACCTGAATGCAACTTTTAAGACTGTCCCTACAGTTGAAATCAGTCTCATATAGAAATATTACAGAAATATAACAGCAGGATAGTCATATGAAAAAATAATGTCCCTGCGAATCGTCGCAGGGACAATTATCAGGCTTCAATAAGACCTTGAGCGAGATACGCGTTGCTGTCGCGCACGCCTGGCAGAGCAAAGAAATAGCCGCCGCCGATGGGTTTAATGTACTCTTCCAGCGCTTCGCCGTTGAGCCGCTTCTGCACGGTCAGGAAGCCCTTTTCCAGATCGTGCTGATAGCAGACGAACAGCAGCCCCATATCGAGCTGACCGGAATTGGTGACGCCGAGCGAATAGCTGTATCCCCGACGCATCATCAGGCTCGACTGCGTCTCTTTGGTGCGCGGATTGGCCAGACGAATATGGCTGTCCAGCGCAATTACATCGCCATTCGGATCGCTGGCGTAGTCGGGCACATCATGCTCGTTCTTCATGCCGAGCGGAGCCCCGCTTTGCTTATCACGACCGAAGATCGTCTGCTGCTCTTTCAGCGGCGTGCGGTCCCAGAACTCCACGTGGAACTGAATAATCCGCACCGCCTGATAGCTGCCGCCCACCGCCCATGCCGGTTCATTCTGGTCGGCAGTGACCCACACCACTTCCTTCATGAGTGCGCTATCGTGGCTGTCCGGGTTGGCCGTGCCGTCCTTGAAGCCCAGCAGGTTCACCGGGGTCTCTTTTCCCTTGCTGCGGGCGGCGTGATCAGAGATAAACCCTTCCCGCTTCCAGCGCACGCTCAGCAGATCCGGCGTGTGCTTGATGATGTCGCGCAGGGCGTGGATCACCGTGTCCTGGGTGTTGGCGCAGATCTGCAGGAGCAGGTCGCCGTGACAAAGGGCGGCATCCAGGGAATCATTCGGGAAGCGCGTCATTTTTTGCAGCGCTTTCGGCTTCTGTTTTGCCAGCCCGTAGCGCGCGTCAAACAGCGATTCTCCCAGCGAAACGGTTATGGTCAGGTTATCCGGGGCAATGAATGGCCCCAGAATGCCGGAGTCCATTGGCGGCAGACGCGGGTTCGGCGTATCGGGCGCCGGTCCACCGGCGGTAAGAAACGCGATGCGCGTCGTCAGCAGGCGGAACAGACGTTCCAGATCGGCTTTATCACTGGCCAGCGAATCAAAGGCCACCAGCATCATCGACGCCTGCTGCGGCGTCAGGATACCGGCCTGATGCTCGCCATAAAACGGCTGCGTCTCCATGCGGGCATTAGGTGACAGCGTGCCGGGCGCGCTTTGCGGTTTCGCCGCGTGCGCCACCGGACACCCGGCAGCCAGAGCAAGCGCGCCCCCCAGCGCCCCTACCCCTTTTAACAACCGGCGACGGGAAGGCTCAGCCACGTCGCTCTCGTTATGCTTATTCATCGTGCTTAGTCCAGACCCAGTACGCCACGCAGCAGGGAAAGATCTTCCGCCAGGGCGGTAATCGGGCCTTTCAGCGCATTACGGTCGGCATCGGTCAGCTTGTCGTAGGTCTCAAACCCGTCTTTGGTGCGGTACTTCGCCAGGATGGTGTCGACTTTTTTGAAGTTGGCATCCACTTTGGCCAGCAGCTCGCCGTTCTCTTTCTGCAGCTGAGGACGCAGCAGGTTAACAATTTTCTGCGCGCCGTCGACGTTAGCCTGGAAGTCCCACAGGTCGGTATGGCTGTAGCGATCTTCTTCGCCGCTGATTTTGCTCGCGGCCACTTCTTCAATCAGCCCGGCCGCACCGCCCACCACTTTTGATGGCGGGAAGGCCAGCTCGCTGATGCGCTTTTGCAGCTCCAGCACGTCGCTGTTCAGCTGGTCAGCATACTTCTCCATCCCTTTGGCAGAGTTATCGCCAAACAGGGCTTTCTCCAGACGGTGGAAACCGGTGAATTTCGGATCGGCCGCTTTCTGCTCGAAATCATCTTCACGGGCGTCAATGCTGCCATCAAGGTCAGAGAACAGCTCGGCGATCGGCTCAATGCGCTCGTAATGCTGACGGGTTGGCGCATAGAGGGATTTCGCTTTTTCGATATCACCGGCCTTCACTGCATCGGTAAAGGCTTTGGTTGCCGCAGCCAGATCCGCCGTCTCTTTCGTGACGTACGCTTTATACGCGGTAATCGCATCGCCCAGGCTCAGTACCGCAGCGCCTTTCGCCGCATCGGCCGTCGCTTCACCTTTGACGATGAGCTTCCCTTTCGGGTTGGTCAGCAGACCGCAGGTCATCTCATACTCGCCCGGCTGCAGGTTGGCGGTCATCTTCTGGCTGAAGCCAGGGGCGATATTTTCACGCTCTTCCACCACCAGAACGCCTTTCAGGATCTCCCACTCCAGCGCCTTCTGGCTGTGGTTCTGAATAATAAACTGGGTTTTTCCGCTGTTCACCGTGAGGGTCATCGGCTCACACTGCTTGTCGTTGACGGTGACCTTAACCTGTGGAACATCCGCGCCCCAGGCGGAGAAAGCAGAAGCGAACAGCGCGGCAATGCCTGCGCATAACGCACTACGACGGAACTGAATTGCCATGACTCTTCCCTTTAAAAGTATGTTGTTACTCAATCAAAGATTACGGCGCAACGCGTGACGCCTGCGTGCCGGTACGCGGCGGCATTGCGAACAGCACCAGCGCCGGAACCAGATAGATAAAGTACATCGCCACTTCGCTGACGCTCGGCGTTTCCTGATAGCCGAAGATACCTTCGAGCAGGGTGCCGGTCAGAGAGTGCGTGGAGAGAACGTTGCTGAGGTCGAACGCCACGTCCTGGAAATGGTTCCACAGGCCCGCTTCATGGAAGGCGCGAATCGCCCCTGCCGCCAGACCCGCGGCTACCAGCAGAATAAACAGGCTGGTCCACTTGAAGAAGGCGCCCAGGTTCAGACGAATACCGCCCCAGTAGAGCAGGAAACCGAGTACCACGGCCGTGGCGAGGCCCAGCATGGCCCCCAGCGGCGGCCAAATCCCCACATCCTGCTGAAACGCCGCCAGCAGGAAGAAAACAGACTCCAGCCCTTCGCGCGCCACGGCGAAAAAGACCATCATAATGAGCGCCCAGCCGTGGTTGTTCCCCTTCTGTAGGGCGTTATCCACCGCCTGCTCCAGCTGCACCTTCACGTTACGGGAGACTTTACGCATCCAGAACACCATCCAGGTGAGGATCACCACCGCAATCACGGCGACGATACCTTCAAACAGCTCCTGCTCTTTCTGCGGAAACTCACCGGTGGTTTCGTTGATGAGGACACCTAAGCCCAGGCAGAGCGCCGCGGCAAGGAAGACCCCGATCCACATGACGCCAATCCAGCGCCCGCGCTGGGTTCGCTTCAGATAACTGGCGATGAGGCTCACGATCAGGGCGGCTTCGAGCCCTTCACGTAACATAATGAGAAATGGAACAAACATGCCGACACCTTAAATGTTTATCGCGGTCAACTGATGCAAAGAAAGGTAAATTCTTGTGATAGTGATTATCATTACGGCAGAAAGAAACACAAGCGAAATGTGCAGTGTTTTGATGACGAGTTGTAAACGCAGAGCCTGATAATAGTTACATACGTAACGGTCAAGTTTATAAGTTATAACGAAAATGCCCATTTACGCTGATTCAGGGCTGTGGCTAAATATCCGCCTCAAACACCTGGTGAAAATAAATTATGTTTAAAATTGTCCATTTCCTGCTGGCGTTGGTCATTATTCTCGCGCTTGGCTGGCTGGTAAGTTTCGACCGCCGAAAAATTCGCATTCGTTTTGTTTTACAGCTGATTGTCATTGAAATTGCCCTGGCGTTCTTTTTCCTGCACGCCGAAAGCGGGTTATTCCTGATTAAATACGTCTCGGGATTTTTTGAGTCACTGCTCAAATTTGCTGGTGAAGGGACTAATTTCGTCTTTGGCGGTATGGGAGAAAAAGGGCTGGCGTTCATTTTCCTCGGCGTACTTTGCCCGATTATTTTTATTTCCGCGCTGATTGGTATTCTTCAGCACTGGCGGATCCTGCCGATTTTTATTCGGGTGATCGGTACGCTGCTCTCCAAACTGAACGGCATGGGCAAGCTGGAATCCTTTAATGCGGTGAGCTCGCTGATCCTCGGCCAGTCGGAAAACTTCATTGCCTACAAAGGCGTGCTGGGCGATCTCTCCTCGCGTCGTCTGTTCACCATGGCGGCCACGGCCATGTCGACGGTCTCCCTGTCGATTGTCGGGGCGTATATGACCATGCTCGATGCCAAATTTGTCGTCGCGGCGCTGATTCTGAACATGTTCAGCACCTTTATTATTCTCTCCGTCATCAACCCGGCGCGCCCGGAAGCGGAGCCGGATATCAAGCTTGAAAAACTGCATGAATCGCAGAGCTTCTTCGAGATGCTCGGCGAGTATATTCTGGCTGGTTTTAAGGTGGCGATGATTATTCTGGCGATGCTGATTGGCTTTATCGCCCTTATTAGCGCCGTTAACGCCCTCTTCTCCAGCGTATTTGGCATGAGCTTCCAGCAGATCCTGGGCTATGTATTTTATCCCCTGGCATGGCTGGTAGGTATTCCGCTGAGCGATGCCTTAAACGCGGGCAGCATTATGGCGACCAAGCTGGTGGCGAATGAATTTGTGGCGATGATTGAGCTGCAGAAAATAGCACACCAGATGTCCCCGCGCGGGCTGGGGATTTTATCCGTCTTCCTCGTCTCGTTCGCGAACTTCGCTTCCATCGGCATCGTGGCCGGGGCGATTAAGGGCCTGAACGAGCAGCAGGGTAACGTGGTATCGCGTTTCGGGCTGCGTCTGGTCTACGGCGCGACGCTGGTGAGTTTGCTGTCAGCGAGCTTTGCGGGGTTGGTGCTCTGATGCAATGCCGAATGGCGCGCAGCGATCCCGGCCTAAAAAACAACAACGGCGGGAATTCCCGCCGTTTTCATTAAAACTGTACGCACACCGGCTGATCGACACGCATCACCGACTCCTGCGCGAAGCGTGACTTATAAATCCCGCGTAACGCTTCGATGTTCTTCTCACTCTGCGCATCTTTACCGTGGATCAGCATCAGCGCCTTGCTCGGTTCACGCGCCACTTTTCCGTCGTTCCCCAGCCACTGCCCGCGGGCATCAAATACCGTTAAACCATCGCGAAAGCGCGGCGTCACGTCCTGGTCAACAAACTGCTGCCACTCGTTCGGGGTAATCTGCGCCCCGGCAGGACGGTTTAAGCCGAAATAGAGCGTGGTTTGCTGCATCTGGTTATCCGCTTTGCAGGTCTCCACCGCCGCGTGTTGCGATGGCGCGTTGCAGCCCGCCAGCATCAATAATGCCGCCGCCATTAACCCTGTTTTGATTGTCATGCTTCGCTATCCTCATTGTTATAAGCACAGGGATATCACAGGAAAAGACGGATTTTGGCAAGAAAAAAGCCGGGTGCGCTTGCGCTTACCCGGCCTACGGTACTGCGTGAGAAAATTATTCTGGCTGCAGCTTAGACGGCGGCGCGGAGTGGTAATGCGCGTCGGCTTCCGCAAAGCGTTTCTGCATGGAGGCAGACGGTGCTTTACCCAACAGGCTGAAGACCACGATACCGATGCTGCCGAAGATGAAGCCCGGAATGATTTCGTACAGGCCCAGCCAGGCGAACTGTTTCCAGACGATAACGGTTACCGCACCGATAATCATCCCCGCCAGCGCGCCGTTACGGGTCATACGGGACCACATGACGGAGAACAGGACGACCGGACCAAATGCCGCACCAAAGCCCGCCCACGCGTAGCTCACGAGACCCAGCACGCGGTTTTCCGGGTTGGCCGCCAGCGCAATCGCAATCAGCGCCACCAGCAGCACCATAAAGCGCCCTACCCATACCAGCTCTTTCTGGCTCGCGCCCTTGCGCAGGAAGGCCTTATAGAGGTCTTCGGTGATGGCACTGGAGCAGACCAGCAGCTGACAGCTCAGGGTGGACATCACCGCGGCCAGGATCGCGGAGAGCAGAATACCGGCAATCCACGGGTTAAACAGAATCTGCGCCAGCTCGATAAACACGCGTTCGGCGTTCTGGTTCACCGCGCCCGCCTGCGCCGGGTTATTGCTGAAGTAGGCGATCCCGAAGAAGCCGACCGCACACGCGCCCGCCAGACACAGAATCATCCACGTCATACTGATGCGGCGCGCATGGACGATGGTGTGGTGAGAATCCGCCGCCATAAAGCGTGCCAGAATGTGTGGCTGACCGAAGTAGCCCAGACCCCAGCCCATCAGGGAGACGATGGCGACAAAGTTGAGCCCTTTCAGCATGTCGACGTTTTCGATGCTCTTCTGCTTGATCACTTCCAGCGAATCGCCAAAGCCGCCAACGGTGAAAATCACAATCACCGGGGTCAGGATCAGCGCGAAGATCATCAGGCTCGCCTGCACGGTGTCGGTCCAACTGACGGCCAGGAAGCCGCCCACGAAGGTATAGAGGATGGTTGCCGCCGCACCGGCCCACAGGGCGGTTTCGTAGCTCATGCCGAAGGTGCTTTCGAACAGACGCGCACCGGCCACGATGCCGGAGGCACAGTAAATGGTGAAGAACACCAGGATCACCACCGCCGAGATAATACGCAGCACGCGGCTGTTATCCTCAAAGCGTCCGGTGAAGTAGTCCGGCAGCGTCAGGGCGTTATTGTTGGCCTCGGTGTGCACGCGCAGACGGCCTGCCACCAGCTTCCAGTTGATCCATGCGCCCACGGTCAGACCGATGGCAATCCAGCTTTCCGAGATACCAGAGATAAAAATCGCACCGGGCAGACCCATCAGCAGCCAGCCGCTCATGTCCGATGCGCCCGCAGAGAGTGCGGTCACCATCGGGCCTAAACTGCGTCCGCCCAGGATGTAGTCGTCAAAGTTTTTCGTTGAACGCCACGCCAAAAACCCTATCAGGATCATGCCAAAAATATAAACGAGAAATGTCACCAGCATCGGTGTGCTAATTGCCATTCAAATTCTCCAAAAGTGTCGAGCGACAACCGTCCGGGTTGCCTTGTTATATGATCACCGGAACGAGGTGACGGTATCTTGTGTTTCGGTGAGGCGCGCTATCCTGCCGTATGCGCCCTCCGCTGACAAACGATTTAACACTGCATTTACATCAATTTCATCCCCGGTTTGATACGAGTTTCCTATAGGTTGCACTCGCTCACGCTTTTACGGGTTGCACCTTTTAAAAGTGTTAACTCCCGCATAAAAACGGGCTTCCCGGGACAAAGGCAGCACGTTTTTCCAGCTAACCATCCGTTAACAATTCATTCATTTCCCGGGTTGCAAACCAGGTCACATTTAACACGGTTGCACAAAGTTGCAACATGGTGGATATTTCACGCTAACGACCAAACACGATGAAAGCACAACAGGAGCTTTGGCATGGGTATGACCACCATGGGGGTTAAGCTGGATGACGCAACCCGCGAACGGATTAAGACCGCAGCAACCCGCATTGACCGCACGCCGCACTGGTTAATTAAGCAGGCGATTTTTAACTATCTCGAAAGACTCGAGAGCGACGAGGGCCTGCCGGAGCTGCCTGCCCTGCTCGCCGGCGCCGCCAATGAAAGCGAGGACGCGCCGGCCGCTGGCGACGAGAGCCATCAGCCGTTCCTGGAATTCGCCGAGCAGATCCTGCCGCAGTCCGTCAGCCGCGCCGCCATTACCGGCGCGTACCGTCGCGCCGAAACCGACGCCGTACCGATGCTGCTGGAGCAGGCTCGCCTGCCGGAAGCCGTTGCCGCCCAGGCGCACAGCCTGGCGTACCAGTTGGCTGACAAACTGCGTAACCAGAAGACCGCCACCGGCCGCGCCGGGATGGTTCAGGGTCTGCTTCAGGAGTTCTCCCTCTCCTCGCAGGAGGGCGTGGCGCTGATGTGCCTGGCGGAAGCGCTGCTGCGTATTCCGGATAAAGCCACCCGCGACGCGCTGATCCGCGACAAAATCAGCAACGGTAACTGGCATTCGCACATTGGCCGCAGCCCGTCGCTGTTCGTCAACGCCGCGACCTGGGGCCTGCTGTTTACCGGCAAACTGGTCTCCACCCATAACGAAGCCAACCTGTCACGCTCCCTGAACCGCATCATCGGCAAGAGCGGCGAGCCGCTGATCCGCAAAGGTGTGGATATGGCGATGCGCCTGATGGGCGAACAGTTTGTGACCGGAGAAACCATTGCCGAAGCGCTGGCGAACGCCCGCAAGCTGGAAGATAAAGGTTTCCGCTATTCGTACGACATGCTCGGCGAAGCGGCGCTGACCGCCGCCGACGCGCAGGCCTACATGGTTTCTTACCAGCAGGCGATCCACGCCATCGGTAAAGCGTCCAACGGTCGCGGTATTTATGAAGGCCCGGGCATCTCGATTAAGCTCTCCGCCCTGCACCCGCGCTACAGCCGCGCGCAGTACGACCGGGTGATGGAAGAGCTCTACCCGCGCCTGAAGTCCCTGACCCTGCTGGCGCGCCAGTATGACATCGGCATCAACATCGACGCCGAAGAGGCCGACCGTCTGGAGATCTCCCTCGATCTGCTGGAAAAACTGTGCTTCGAGCCGGAGCTGGCGGGATGGAACGGCATCGGTTTCGTGATCCAGGCCTACCAGAAACGCTGCCCGTTCGTCATTGATTACCTGATTGACCTGGCCAGCCGTAGCCGCCGTCGCCTGATGATCCGCCTGGTGAAAGGGGCCTACTGGGACAGCGAAATCAAACGCGCCCAGATGGAAGGGCTGGAAGGCTATCCGGTCTATACCCGCAAGGTCTACACCGACGTCTCTTACCTCGCCTGCGCGAAAAAGCTGCTTGGTGTGCCGAACCTGATTTATCCGCAGTTCGCCACCCACAACGCCCACACCCTGGCGGCGATCTACAGCCTGGCGGGTCAGAACTACTACCCGGGCCAGTACGAATTCCAGTGCCTGCACGGCATGGGCGAACCGCTGTACGAGCAGGTGACCGGTAAAGTGGCGGACGGCAAGCTGAACCGTCCGTGCCGAATTTATGCCCCGGTAGGCACCCACGAAACCCTGCTGGCCTACCTGGTGCGTCGTCTGCTGGAGAACGGGGCGAATACCTCCTTCGTTAACCGCATCGCCGATACCACCCTGCCGCTGGACGAACTGGTGGCCGATCCGGTGCAGGCCGTTGAGAAGATGGCGGCCCAGGAAGGCCAGATTGGCCTGCCGCATCCGAAGATTGCCCTGCCGCGCGAGCTGTACGGCAAAGGCCGCGTCAACTCGGCGGGGCTGGATCTCGCCAACGAACACCGTCTGGCATCCCTCTCCTCTGCCCTGCTCAACAGCGCGCTGCAGAAGTGGCAGGCCAAACCGATGCTGGAGCAGCCCGTTGCTGACGGCGACATGCAGCCGGTCATCAACCCGGCAGAGCCAAAAGATATCGTCGGCTACGTGCGTGAAGCCACCGATGCGGAAGTGGATCAGGCGCTGGACAGCGCGGTGAATAACGCCCCTATCTGGTTCGCCACCCCGCCGCAGGAACGTGCCGCCATTCTGGAACGCGCGGCGGTGCTGATGGAAGACCAGATGCAGTCGCTCATCGGCATTCTGGTGCGCGAAGCGGGTAAAACCTTCAGCAACGCCATCGCCGAAGTGCGCGAGGCGGTCGACTTCCTGCACTACTACGCCGGTCAGGTGCGCGATGATTTCGATAACGAAACCCACCGTCCGCTCGGCCCGGTCGTCTGTATCAGCCCGTGGAACTTCCCGCTGGCGATCTTCACCGGCCAGATTGCCGCCGCCCTGGCCGCTGGCAACAGCGTGCTGGCAAAACCGGCAGAGCAGACCCCGCTGATTGCCGCGCAGGGCATCAACATTCTTCTGGAAGCAGGCGTACCGGCGGGCGTGGTCCAGCTGCTGCCGGGCCGCGGTGAAACCGTGGGCGCCAAACTGACCTCCGATAACCGCGTGCGCGGCGTGATGTTTACCGGTTCGACCGAAGTGGCCTCGCTGCTGCAGCGCAATATTGCCACCCGTCTGGATGCGCAGGGTCGTCCTACTCCGCTTATCGCGGAAACCGGCGGCATGAACGCCATGATCGTTGACTCCTCCGCCCTCACCGAGCAGGTGGTGGTTGACGTACTGGCCTCCGCCTTCGACAGCGCCGGTCAGCGCTGCTCCGCTCTGCGCGTGCTGTGCCTGCAGGATGACGTGGCGGACCACACGCTGAAGATGCTGCGCGGCGCGATGGCCGAATGTCGCATGGGCAACCCGGGCCGTCTCACCACCGACATCGGGCCGGTGATCGACGCGGAAGCCAAAGCCAATATTGAAAACCACATTCAGGCCATGCGCGCGAAAGGCCGTCCGGTGTTCCAGGCGGTGCGAGACAACAGCGAAGATGCCCGCGAGTGGCGTTCCGGCACCTTTGTGCCGCCTACGCTTATCGAGCTGGCAAGCTTCGACGAGCTGAAAAAAGAGGTCTTCGGTCCGGTGCTGCACGTGGTGCGCTACAACCGTAACAACCTCAACGAGCTGGTTGAGCAGATCAACGCCTCCGGCTATGGCCTGACGCTCGGCGTACATACCCGTATCGACGAGACCATCGCGCAGGTAACCGGCAGCGCCAAAGTGGGCAACCTGTACGTTAACCGCAACATGGTTGGCGCGGTCGTGGGCGTGCAGCCGTTCGGCGGTGAAGGTCTCTCCGGCACCGGCCCGAAAGCGGGCGGTCCGCTCTACCTGTACCGTCTGCTGGCGAACCGTCCTGAGAACGCGCTGGGCGTCACCCTGGCGCGTCAGGATGCGGTGTATCCGGTGGATGCGCAGCTGAAAACCGTGCTGACCCAGCCGCTGGAAGCGCTGATCGCCTGGGCGGAAAAACGTCCTGAACTGCGTGCCGTGGCGCAGCAGTATGGCGAGCTGGCACAGGCCGGTACGCAGCGTCTGCTGCCGGGGCCGACCGGCGAGCGCAATACCTGGACGCTGATGCCGCGCGAGCGCGTTCTGTGCGTGGCGGATAACGAGCAGGACGCGCTGGTACAGCTGGCCGCCGCGATGGCCACCGGGTGTGAAGTGCTGTGGCCGGACGATGCGCTGCATCGCGACCTGGCCAAACAGCTGCCGAAAGCGGTCTCGGCCCGTATCCACTTCGCGAAAGCCGATGCGCTGCTGACGCAGGCGTTCGATGCCGTGATTTATCACGGTGATTCCGATCAGCTGCGCGAGCTGTGCGAGCAGGTTGCGGCCCGCAGCGGGGCAATTGTTTCGGTGCAGGGCTTCGCCCGTGGGGAAACCAACCTGCTGCTGGAGCGTCTGTACGTGGAGCGTTCCCTCAGCGTCAACACCGCGGCAGCGGGCGGTAACGCCAGCCTGATGACCATCGGTTAATCGTGTAAACTCTTCCCGGTGGCGCTATGCTTACCGGGTCGACAAAACAACCGTAGGCCGGATAAGCGCAGCGCATCCGGCTTTTTTACACTGAGGGAAAGATGAAAAGAGTATTTCTCGCAGGCGCAGCACTGCTGCTGAGCGCCAGCGCGCTGGCCGACGAGTGCGACAAAGCGACCACTCAGCTTGAACTGAATACCTGTAGCGCGCAGCAGTACCAGGCTGCCGATAAAAAACTCAACCAGACCTATCAGGCCGCCGTCAAGCGCGCGGAAGCTCCCCAGCGCGAGCTGCTGAAAAAGGCGCAGCAGGCCTGGATTGCCCTGCGCGACGCGGACTGTGCGTTTATCGGTTCGGGGACGGAAGGCGGCAGCGTTCAGCCGATGATAGTGAATCAGTGCCTGGCGGAGAAAACCGTGGAGCGCGAAGCGTTTCTGGCCTCGCTGATGCAGTGTGAAGAGGGCAACCTAAGCTGTCCCCTCTCCCCATAGGGGCGAGGGAGAAAAGACAGCGCAGAACAGTTCCCTCTCCCCTCTGGGGAGAGGGTTAGGGTGAGGGGAACTAGCGCAAGCGGATCCCTTCGATAATCATCCGCTGCACGTTTTCCAGGGTACTGTGGAAAAACGCTTCGTCCTGGAGCGTTTTTCCGGTCACCGCCTCGACTTGGGCCGCAAAGTCAGCGTAATGCTGGGTGGAGGCCCAAATCATAAAGATCAGATGATGCGGATCGACCGGGGCCAGTTTTCCGCTGGCCACCCATCCAGCGATAATGGCCGACTTATCGTCCACCAGCTGTTTTAAATCTCCGGTCAGCTCCGCCTGCAACAGCGGCGCGCCCTGCAGCATCTCAAGGCAGAACAGCCGTGATGCCTGCGGGTAATCGCGCGACACCTCCAGCTTCAGGCGAATGTACTCTTTGATCGCCACCAGCGGGGCCAGCTCTTCGCGGAACGCTTTCAGCGGGGCCAGCCAGATATCGAGGATCTGCTGCATCACCGCAACATACAGCGCCTCTTTCGACGGGTAATAGTAGAGCAGATTGGTTTTGGATACCCCGGACTGCTCCGCCACCTGCTCCAGACGCGTGCCGTGAATGCCAAACTGCGAAAAGGTCTCCAGCGCCGCGCTGAGGATCGCCTGCTTCTTGGCGCTCACCGCCTGCGAACGTTTACCTGGTGTTTTCACTGCGCCTTGTGTCATTCCCGCTCTCCTTATTCTGCGTTGCCCTCAGCATAGCAAAACCCCCGTCTCGCCACGACATCCTGCACTCCGATCGCGCATGAATGCCTGTTTTCTGTGCAATGTTTTTGACCAGTTAGTCCACATTTAATCACATCAAACCTCCAACCTCTGATTAACACATTAATAACACTGCCATTTTTAAAACTGGCACTGCCTTTGCAAAAACACCGTTACACCTGCGACGTAATGAAGAGAGGTTCGTGATGAAAATTGGCGTATTTGTACCCATCGGCAACAACGGCTGGCTTATCTCGACCACTGCACCGCAATACATGCCGACCTTTGAGCTGAATAAAGCCATCGTGCAGAAAGCGGAGCACTACCATTTCGACTTTGCGCTTTCGATGATCAAGCTGCGCGGCTTCGGCGGCAAAACCGAGTTCTGGGATCACAATCTGGAGTCCTTCACCCTGATGGCCGGGCTGGCCGCGGTCACCTCGCGGATCCAGATCTACGCCACCGCTGCCACCCTCACCCTGCCCCCGGCGATCGTGGCGCGCATGGCCTCCACCATCGACTCCATCTCCGGCGGACGCTTTGGCGTCAACCTGGTGACCGGCTGGCAAAAACCCGAGTACGAGCAGATGGGGCTCTGGCCGGGTGACGATTACTTCTCGCGTCGCTACGACTACCTGACCGAGTACGTGCAGGTCCTGCGCGATCTGTGGGGTACCGGCAAAAGCGATTTCAAGGGTGACTTCTTCACCATGAACGACTGCCGCGTCAGCCCGCAGCCGTCGGTGCCGATGAAGGTAATTTGCGCCGGGCAGAGCGACGCGGGAATGGAATTCTCGGCGAAATACGCCGACTTTAACTTCTGCTTCGGTAAAGGCGTTAACACGCCTGCCGCCTTCGCACCGACCGCCGCGCGCATGAAAGAGGCCGCCGACAAAACCGGGCGCGACGTGGGCTCCTACGTACTGTTTATGGTGATTGCCGACGAAACCGACGACGCCGCGCGCGCGAAATGGGAGCGCTATAAGGACGGCGCCGACGAGGAAGCCCTGAGCTGGCTCACCGAGCAGAGCCAGAAGGACACCCGCTCCGGGGCGGATACCAACGTTCGTCAGATGGCCGACCCGACCTCCGCCGTCAATATCAATATGGGCACGCTGGTCGGCTCGTACGCCAGCGTTGCCAGAATGCTCGATGAAGTGGCGGGCGTTCCCGGTGCGGAAGGCGTCCTGCTGACCTTCGATGACTTCCTCACCGGCGTGGAGACCTTCGGCGAGCGCATCCAGCCGCTGATGCAGTGCCGCGCCCACATCCCTGCCGTCACGAAGGAGGTGGCGTAATGACAACCCTTAACGCACGCCCGGAAGCCATTACCTTCACGCCACAGCAGAGCGCGCTGATCGTGGTGGACATGCAAAACGCCTACGCCAGCCCCGGTGGTTATCTTGATCTGGCGGGCTTCGACGTCTCCGCTACGCAGCCTGTGATAGCGAATATCAAAACCGCCGTCGCCGCCGCGCGCGCCGCGGGCATGCTTATCATATGGTTCCAGAACGGCTGGGATGACCAGTACGTTGAGGCCGGTGGCCCCGGTTCACCGAACTTCCACAAGTCGAACGCCCTGAAAACCATGCGCAAGCGGCCCGAACTGCAGGGCAAGCTGCTGGCAAAAGGCGGCTGGGATTATCAGCTGGTGGATGAGCTGGTCCCGCAGGCGGGTGATATTGTCCTGCCGAAACCGCGCTACAGCGGCTTTTTCAACACGCCGCTCGACAGCCTGCTGCGCAGCCGGGGCATTCGCCACCTGGTCTTCACCGGCATTGCCACCAACGTTTGCGTGGAGTCGACCCTGCGCGACGGCTTTTTCCTCGAGTATTTCGGCGTAGTGCTGGAAGACGCGACCCATCAGGCCGGGCCGGATTTCGCCCAGAAGGCGGCCCTGTTCAATATCGAAACCTTTTTTGGCTGGGTCAGTAACGTTGCGGATTTCTGCGACGCCCTGAATCCCCCGCTCGCCCGTATCGCCTGAGGAGACGCACAATGCCGAAATCCGTAATCATCCCGCCGGGCACCAGCACGCCCATCGCCCCGTTTGTCCCCGGCACCCTTGCCGACGGCGTGGTGTATGTCTCCGGCACGCTGCCGTTTGATAAAGACAACAACGTGGTGTTTATCAACGACCCAAAGGCGCAAACCCGCCACGTGCTGGAGACGATCAAAACCGTGATCGAAACGGCGGGTGGCACGATGGAGGATGTGACCTTCAACAGCATCTTTATCACCGACTGGAAAAACTACGCCGCGATTAATGAAATCTACGCGGAGTTCTTCCCCGGCGATAAACCGGCCCGGTTCTGCATTCAGTGCGGGCTGGTGAAGCCAGACGCGCTGGTTGAGATCGCCACCGTTGCGCACATCGCGAAGTGAGGCGGCCATGAAACTCTCCGTCTCACCGCCCCCGTATGAGGGTGCGCCCGTGGTGGTCCTTATTGCCGGTCTCGGCGGCAGCGGCAGCTACTGGTTGCCCCAGTTGGCCGCGCTGGAACCGGAGTATCAGGTGGTGTGCTATGACCAACGCGGAACGGGCACTAACCCCGACGCCCTGCCGGAAGGATACAGCCTGGCACAGATGGCGGACGAACTGGCCCAGGCGCTGGCTGAGGCCGGGATCGCGCGCTACAGCGTTGTCGGCCATGCGCTGGGGGCACTGGTCGGCCTGCAGCTGGCCCTCGACCGACCCGACGCCCTCACCGCGCTGGTGTGCGTCAACGGCTGGTTGACCCTCAACGCGCATACCCGCCGCTGCTTTCAGATCCGCGAGCGCCTGCTGCATTACGGTGGCCCGCAGGCGTGGGTTGAGGCGCAGCCGCTGTTTCTCTACCCGGCAGACTGGATGGCCGCTCGCGCCCCCCGTCTGGAGGCCGAAGAAGCGCTGGCGCTGGCCCACTTTCAGGGAAAAGCCAACCTGCTGCACCGGCTCAGCGCCCTGAAAAAGGCTGACTTCAGCCGCCATGCGGCGCGCATTCGCTGCCCGGTACAGATCATCTGTTCCGCCGACGACATGCTGGTGCCCTCTGTCTGCTCGTCTGAGCTGCAGGCAGCGATCCCGCACAGCCACAGCGCGGTGATGCGTCAGGGCGGCCATGCCTGCAACGTCACCGAGCCGGACACCTTTAACACCCTGCTGCTTAACGGGCTGGCCAGCCTGCTGCACAGTCATGAACCCGCTTTATAAGGAGCTGTAATGAGCGAAGCCATTAATCCCACCGCGCTGGAAACGCTGTTCACCGGCGCCCGCACCCATAACGGCTGGCAGGATATTGCCGTCAGCGACGAGACGCTGCGCGAAATCTACGACCTGATGAAATGGGGGCCAACCTCGGCCAACTGCTCCCCGGCACGGATTGTGTTTGTGCGAAGCGCGGAAGGAAAAGAGAAGCTCCGCCCGGCGCTCTCCAGCGGCAACCTGGAGAAAACGCTCACCGCCCCGGTCACGGCGATTGTCGCCTGGGACAGTGAGTTCTACGAGCGCCTGCCTGAACTGTTCCCGCACGGCGATGCCAGAAGCTGGTTTACCGCAAGCCCCGCGCTGGCGGAAGAGACCGCCTTTTGCAACAGCTCGCTGCAGGCCGCCTACATGATTTTCGCCTGTCGCGCGCTGGGGCTGGACACCGGCCCGATGTCGGGCTTTGACCGCCAAAAGGTCGACGAGGCCTTTTTCACCGGCACGACGCTTAAAAGCAATCTGCTGATCAACATTGGCTACGGCGACCCGGGCAAACTTTACGGCCGCCTGCCGCGCCTGACCTTCGACGATGCCTGCGGGCTGGCGTAAGGAGCGATGATGACTACACCGGATAAACAAACCTTTCGCGATGCCATGGCCTGCGTCGGCGCGGCGGTGAACATCATCACCACCGACGGTCCGGCGGGGCTGGCAGGCTTCACCGCCAGCGCGGTGTGCAGCGTCACGGATTCACCGCCCACCCTGCTGGTGTGCCTGAACCGCGGCGCGTCCGTCTGGCCGACGTTCAGCGAGAACCGCACGCTGTGCGTGAATACCCTGAGCGCCGGACAGGAGCCGCTCTCAAACCTGTTTGGCGGCAAAACGCCGATGGAAGAACGCTTTGCCGCCGCCCGCTGGCAAACGGGCGACACCGGCTGCCCGCGTCTGCAGGATGCGCTGGCCTCGTTTGACTGCCGCATCAGCCAGGTGGTGAGCGTCGGCACCCACGACATTCTTTTTTGCGACATCGTTTCGATTATTCGCCACCCCGCGCCGCAGGGCCTGGTGTGGTTTGACCGCGGCTACCACGCGCTGATGCGACCCGCCTGTTAAGGCGCTCTAAGGAGACAGACCATGTTCGGATTTCCCCACTGGCAGTTGAAATCGACCTCCACAGACGCTGGCGTGGTCGCGCCGGATGAACGCCTCCCGCTCGGGCAGACGATGGTGATGGGCGTCCAGCACGCGGTCGCCATGTTTGGCGCCACGGTGCTGATGCCGATGCTGATGGGACTCGATCCCAACCTCTCGATTCTGATGTCCGGTATCGGCACCCTGCTGTTCTTTTTTGTCACCGGCGGGCGCGTGCCCAGCTATCTGGGATCCAGCGCCGCCTTTGTCGGCGTGGTGATCGCCACCACCGGATTTAACGGCCAGGGAATCAACCCCAACCTGAGCGTGGCCCTCGGCGGCATCATCGCCTGCGGTCTGGTGTATACCCTGATTGGTCTGGTGGTGATGAAAATCGGTACGCGCTGGATAGAGCGAATGATGCCTCCGGTCATGACGGGCGCCGTGGTGATGGCGATTGGCCTTAACCTTGCGCCGATCGCGGTCAGGAGCGTCTCCGCCTCGCCGTTTGAAAGCTGGATGGCCGTCGTGACCGTGCTGTGCATCGGCCTGGTAGCGGTGTTTACGCGAGGGATGATCCAGCGGCTGCTGATCCTGGTCGGGCTGATTGTTGCCTGTCTGGTGTATGCCCTGCTGGCGAACGTTTTTGGTCTCGGCAAGCCGGTTGATTTTACCCTGCTGCATCAGGCCGCCTGGTTCGGCCTGCCGAAAGTGACCTCGCCCACCTTTAACACCCAGGCGATGATGCTTATCGCACCGGTAGCGGTGATCCTGGTGGCGGAAAACCTGGGTCACCTGAAGGCGGTCGCGGGGATGACCGGACGCAGTATGGACCCGTACATGGGCCGCGCGTTCGTCGGCGACGGGCTGGCGACCATGCTTTCGGGCTCAGTCGGCGGCAGCGGCGTCACCACCTATGCCGAGAATATCGGCGTGATGGCGGTGACCAAAGTCTATTCGACGCTGGTCTTTGTCGCGGCGGCGGTGATGGCGATGCTGCTCGGCTTCTCGCCGAAATTCGGCGCGCTGATCCACACCATTCCGTCACCGGTGATCGGCGGGGCCTCAATCGTGGTGTTTGGGCTGATCGCCGTGGCTGGCGCGCGGATCTGGGTGCAGCATCGGGTCGATCTCAGCCAGAACGGCAACCTGATTATGGTGGCCGTTACGCTGGTGCTGGGCGCGGGCGATTTTGCCCTGACGCTGGGCGGGTTTACGATCGGCGGGATTGGCACGGCGACCTTTGGCGCGATCCTGCTTAACGCCCTGCTGAGCCGCCGGATGGCCGCTGCGCCGCAGGGCGAGGTGGTACGTCAGGAGTCGTGAAATCTCAATGTCGGGTGACGGCGACGCCTTACCCGACCTTTATGTTCGCTAAGAACACCTTTATGTCAGGCAATCACACCTGCTCAAACAGTCGTTCGATAGATTTTGTAGGAAAGAAAAGAGAATGGCTGTTTTCATCCGTCAGCGGAATAAAGCCCTGCTTCAGATAAAATTGTTTTGCCTGGTCGTTGAGTGCATCAACAAATATTCCGTGTACGCCCACCGCCTGCGATGCCAGATAGACAACCCGCATGGCATGCGTGACGAGCGTCGTTCCCCACTCCTGTCCCTGCAAGTCTTTATGTATCGCCAGACGTCCCAGCGTTACGCTCGGTACGTTGCTATAAGGGATCCGACGCTGCTGAGTCCTGGAAGGCAGCATCGCTTTTTCAAAGCAACTTCCCGATAACGTGTAATAGCCCAGGACTCGCGGACCATCGCGGTCTTTAAGCAGATAGCCTCGTAAAATACGCCCATTGTGCTGACGCACCAGATGTTCTGTGAGGAAGACATTTAGCGAGGGTTCACCACAATCGAAGTCCCTGAAATCATAATCTTTTCCCTCTGAAAACATTTCGATCGTGAGATTTTCCACGACGCTTCACTCCATGTTTCGAAGACGTTTTGCCGCTCGCTTCAGGCGTTCATTTGGCTCTGGCGGATTGTCGATGGCATCCATCACGGCATTCCATGATGCTTCGTTTAAGACGAGACGCCGATGCTGTTCAATGACCTCTGCAGCACGCTCTGACGCACTGTTCACCATAAACTGGGTGATCGTTTGATTCGTCATCGCTGCCGCTTCTTCAATCATTGTTTTGTCTTCGTCCGTTAAGCGAAGATCGATACGCTGTTTTTTCAGTGCTGGCATGGTTTACTTCACCGTGTACGGTATTTATCCGTACATATCGTAGATAAACCCGTCTGTTTTTTCAATCTAAACCTTCTTCAGCAGTCATGTCGCTCACCGGGTTCCGACGCTTTCTGAGCTTCAACTCGCTCACCAGCACCCCGGCGACAATAAACGCCGCGCCCACCAGGGCCAGCAGCGGCAGACGTTCCCCGGCCAGTCGCCCGAAAATGCCCGCCCAGACCGGTTCGCCGGTGTAAATGACCGTTGCCCGGGTCGGCGATACGCTACGCTGCGCCCAGTTCATGGTGACCTGAATAATGGCGCTGAAAATCCCCAGCCCCAGCGCCACCACGACCAGGCCGGTGGACATCGGCGGCACGGACTCCCCTGCCGGCACCATCGTCGCAAAGGCCACCAGCGATGCCGTGGCGAGCTGCACCACCGTCACCCGCTTAACGTCCACCTTGCCCGCCCAGGCGCTGATCAGAATAATTTCCGCCGCAATGGCAATCGCCCCAATCAGGGTAATGATCTCGCCCGGCCCCAGCGCCAGGAGGTTGTTTTCCGGCCCGGCCAGCAAAATCAGACCGATAAACGCCAGCACGATGCCAATACAGGACATCAGCCCCGGCAGCCGCCCCAGGCACAGCCACTGCAGCAGCGGCACCAGGGGCACATACATGGCGGTGATAAATGCGGATTTGCTGCTGGAGATAGTCTGCAATCCCCATGTCTGCAGGCTGTAGCCCATCGCGATCGCCACCCCAATCGCCACGCCCGCCTTAAGCTCTTTGAGCGTCAGACCCCGCAGCGTGTTAAGGGATATCAGCCCCACGGCTATCGCCGCCGTTGCAAAGCGCAGACCAACAAAAAAGAACGGATCGCTAAGGGTCACCGCGTACTGAACGGCCAGAAACGTCCCGCCCCAGAACATGGTGATGAGAATGAGGATGGCTTCCTGCGGTTTAACGGAGAATTTAAAGCGTGAGACAGACATGCGGCACCAGCAAGTGAGAACAATTCTGTAGTGTGCGTTGCCTTTGGTTACAGTTCAATGTTGCAGAAATAAAAAAAAACCGCCGGGATATCCCGGCGGCAGGGGTTCAACCCGGCGTGTTACTTACTGCTGCCGTGGCTGTTTTTCCCCCCTTTCTTGCCAGCTTCAGATGCGCGTTGCGGGTCATTCTTGAAGTTACCCCCGCTATGCTGGCCACCTTTACGGCCTGCTTCTGATGCTCTTTCACGGTCTTCTGCGAAATTACCTGAACCACCACGATGGTTTGCCATCTCTAACCTCCAGAATGTGAAACATTAGACATCATATTGCATTCAGTAAAAGAGGATTCTTTCACCTCGCGGCTCAAGGACAACGCCTTTATCTGTGCCGCGTGAAACTAAGCTTAGTGGAATGAGGTTATCCGGCAAGTCGAAGGTAATATCCTGCAACATGATCTCAGTCTTTCGGGTGAGATGACGCGGCGGCAATCCATAAACCTTTCTTATCATTTTAAAAATCCGCACCGGGAAAGTTGTATCATTTTGCTACAAAGTCATTTTTCTCCTCATGTTGTTATAAATCAAATAAATGGCGTTCATTTTTGCAGTCTGGCTGTGATGACATATCTTTAAAAGAACGCAGCGATCCGCTGTCAGAAAAACCAACGAGGAGTGATGCAAAATGGCAAAAGTTCTGGTGCTCTATTATTCCATGTATGGACACATTGAAACCATGGCTCACGCGGTAGCAGAAGGTGCAAACAGGGTTGATGGCGTAGAGGTTGTGGTGAAACGCGTACCGGAAACCATGCAGGCGGAAGCCTTCGCGAAAGCCGGGGGAAAAACGCAAAATGCACCGGTCGCCACCCCGCAGGAGCTGGCGGATTATGATGCCATTATCTTCGGCACCCCGACCCGCTTCGGCAACATGTCAGGCCAGATGCGCACCTTCCTCGATCAAACCGGCGGACTTTGGGCATCCGGGGCGCTCTACGGCAAACTCGCCAGCGTATTCAGCTCTACCGGGACCGGCGGCGGTCAGGAGCAGACGATTACCTCAACCTGGACTACCCTTGCTCATCACGGGATGGTGATTGTGCCGATTGGCTACGGCGCGCAGGAGCTGTTTGACGTTTCCCAGGTGCGCGGCGGTACGCCGTACGGCGCAACCACCATTGCCGGTGGGGATGGCTCACGTCAGCCAAGCAATGAAGAACTGTCTATCGCCCGCTATCAGGGTGAATACGTCGCGGGTCTGGCCAAAAAACTGAACGGCTAACACCCAACAGGAGGACAAGCATGCCAACTCAAGAATCCAAAGCTCACCACGTGGGCGAATGGGCAAGTTTACGCAACACCTCTCCGGAGATTGCCGAAGCTATCTTTGAAGTCGCGAAATACGATGAAAAGCTGGCCGAGCAGATTTGGGAGGAAGGTAACGATGAGGTGCTGGTGCGCGCCTTCGAAAAAACGGACAAAGACTCGCTCTTCTGGGGTGAGCAAACCATCGAACGTAAAAACGTCTAAGCGTTTCCCCCCGCCGCAGCGGGGGGTTCTCTCTTACTTCGCCGCGTTATTCATCACCGCATTGAATTTATCAACAGGACAGAAGCCGTTCGCATCCACCGGGCAGCCCTTGAGCTCCAGCGTCACGCGCTGTGCCGGAGACTGCAGCGACAACACGCTGGCGTTGCGCAACTGCTCTGCGCTCTGGTAGACATACTCAATTTTCATCAGCTCCTGGTTGGCATTTTTGTCATGCCAGCGCTGGAAGACAATCTTGCCGCCGATCGGGGTACGTTCCTGCTGATCGTGCAGCTGATACGGTTTGAAATCGAGGGCGGTAAGCAGGGAAGCAATGTTCGAATCATGCCCCACCAGCAGGGTGATTTTCGGCGCTTTCGCCTGGTCGGTAACCAGCGTTTTATCGATATATTTCACCAGCGGTTTCGCCACGTTTTGCGCCACCTCGGTGGAGGTAAACAGCGAGTCCTGATAGCCGTTCTTCAGCTTCGACAGCACGCGCCACTGCTGGTCGGTTTTGATTTCTCCCCAGGCGACCTGGTCGGCCGGGAAGCCTTCGTAATACTGCAGCGTGAACGCATCCACCAGCGAGTTGCCCACCTTCAGCGGCCCGGATACGCCAGGCTCTTTTTCATAGTCAGCGCTGAAGGTATCTTTCGCGTCCGCCAGCGAGCAGACCTTTTTCTCTTTGCAGGACGGCGAGTCGGCGTAGTTCGTCATCTGCTCCAGCAGCTTATAGCTTTCGCCAAGCTGCATTTTCTGCCGTTCCGCCTCCATCGCCTTCAGCGCTTTTTCGCGGAATTCCGGCGAATTATCGGTGATCACCGGATTAAATGTCGGATCCATGGTGCCCATTTTTTCCTGGTGGTGCACGGGCACATCGCAGCCAGGGAACGCGCCGGTGATAAAGAATTGCGCAGTGGCGACGGTGCGCTGCAGGCTGTTAGCATAGGCGTAAACGCTCTCCGCCGGTGGACATTCTCCCGTCTTCACCATCCCCTGCTGCGCCAGCCACTCGCGCATGTAATGGCCCATATAGACCTCCAGCACGCCCCCTTTGGTTGTGAGCTGACCGCCCGGCACCTCCCACTCCGGCCACTGCTTCGGCGTGGACTGCTCCAGCACGCTGCCGTTGTTAGCCAGCGGCGCGCGCAGGTTATGGCGACTCATGATTAAAACTTGCTCCAGCTGATACCCTTCCGGCGTCTCTTGCGCCTGCACGCCAAACGTTGCTGAAATGGAACCGGCGACTGCCAGCGCGAGTAGTGCTTTTCTCATCCCTAATTCCTCACTCGTTTTAAAATGTCGCGCTCAGTGTGACAGATTCGTCACAATTTTCCGGGAAGCATTTCTCAAACTGATGATTAACGTGCTTACGGTGTGTACGGATTAGTTTTATAATAAAACCATACCCCACCGGAGAATTCGCTGTGAAACGTACCCGCCTTGAAGAGAGCACCTGCCCCGTCGCCCGTTCGCTGGATATCATCGGCGACTGGTGGTCGCTGCTGATCGTCCGCGACGCGCTCCGGGGGATTAAACGCTTCGGCGAGTTTCAGAAAAGCCTCGGTATCGCGAAAAACATGCTGACCACGCGGCTCAAGCTGCTGGTAGACGAAGGCATTCTCCGGCTTCAGCCCGCCTCCGACGGCAGCGCCTGGCAGGAATACGTCCTGACCGACAAGGGACGCGCCCTGCAAACCGTGCTGGTTGCCCTGTCCCAGTGGGGCAATGAATTTTTGTTCGCGGAAAACGAATGCGGCACCGTGCTGGTCGATAGCGAACAGCGCAAACCCCTGCGTAAACTGGCGCTTATCGCCGACGATGGCCGCGAACTGACGCCTGAAGAGATCGTGGCTAAACTCCCCTCCTGACCGTTCCCGACGGCAAAAGCACAAAATGATCGCCAATATGGTTGCATTATAAAACCAAATGACCGAGAGTTAATTCAGTTTCATATTGAAACCAAATACCCCACTTTGCCTGAGGTAATGCACGATGACTACGCAAATCACCACCGCCCTGATTACGGGTGCCTCTTCCGGGATCGGTGCCGTCTATGCCGATCGCCTTGCCGCGCGCGGTGCTAACCTGGTCCTGGTCGCCCGCCGCGAGGATCGCCTGAAAGCCCTCGCCGCCGACCTGCGCGCACGCTATGGCGTGGCCGTCGATATTCTGGTGGCCGATCTCACCGATGAAGCCGGGATCCGGGCGGTGGAAGATGAACTGCGCAGCAATACCGCCATTGATACGCTGATTAACAACGCGGGCACCGCGCAGATGGCACCGTTCCTCGCGGGCGAGGTGGCGCAGCATCAGGCCATTAACACCCTGAACACCACGGCGCTGATGCGTCTGACCTACGCCATCCTGCCGCGCCTGGCACAGAACAATCGCGGCACGCTGATCAATATCGCGTCCGTGCTGGCGCTGCACGTCCGGGCGGGCAGCGCACTCTACAGTGCCACTAAGGCGTGGGTATTGAGCTTTACCCGTGGGCTACAGGAAGAATTTGCCGACAGCAGCGTGCGCATTCAGGCCGTACTGCCCGCCGCTACCGCAACGGAGATCTGGAGCCATTCAGGCGTCACGGTGGACGATCTGCCGGAAGGATCGGTAATGACCACCGACGATATGGTGGATGCGTCGCTGGCGGGTCTGGATCAGGGCGAACCGATCACCATCCCGCCGATGCATGATGCAGGCCTGTGGGACCGCTACGAAGCGGCGCGCCTTGAGCTGTTTAGCAGCGCGCGCACCGGCATCCCGGCACCGCGCTACGTAAAACAGTAGCCTAACGCTGAAGCTGGTCGCCGTACTCGCTCATCCAGGCGGCCAGCGGCGCGAGCGCATCCTGCAGGGTTAACCCCAGCCCGGTAATCTGATACTCCACGCGCGGCGGGATCTCAGGGTAGACCGTCCGCGTCACCAGCCCGCGCTGTTCAAACAGGCGCAGCTGCTTCGTCAGCTCTTTCTGGGTGATGGGGGCAGCCGCCCGCAGCAGATCGCCAAAGCGGACAGGCGTGTTAATCACAATAAGACGATAGAGGATCGGGATCGCCCATTTGCCGGAAATCAGGTTTACAAACTGCGTCATCGGGCAGGTATAGGCCTCAGATTTTTTTTCACAGCACTCCTCCAGCATTTCAGCCATAGCACACCTCTTGCCTCTTTAGTATCCATTTGGTACCTGGTTTCCTTTCGATACTAACGTTTCTATAGTGCTTTCTCCAGTGACATTTCAGGAGAAGAACATGGGTCGTTTAACCGATAAGTATACGTTGATTACCGGCGGCACCAGCGGTATCGGTCTCGCCACCGCGCAGGCATTTATCGCCGAAGGGGCGCACGTCGCCGTGACCGGACGCAACCCGGACACCCTCGCCGAAGCAGAGCGCATTCTGGGCGATAAGGCCTGGGTGATCCCAACCGATGCGGGCGATATCGCGTCGCAAAAAGCGCTGGCGGCAACCCTCGCCGCCCGCTGGCCACGCCTGGACGCGGTCTTTCTCAACGCCGGCGACGTGACGCACGCGCCGCTGGAAGCCTGGCAGGAAGAGACCTGGGACCGTCTGATGAACATCAACCTGAAGGGACCATTCTTTTTAATCCAGGCGCTGCTGCCGTTGCTGAATAACCCGTCGTCGGTGATCCTCTGCGGCTCCGTGAGCGCGCGCATCGGCCTGCCCACCAGCAGCGTGTATGCCGCGAGCAAGGCCGCCCTGCTGTCGCTGGCGCGCACGCTGTCGGCGGAACTGCTGCCGCGCGGGATCCGCGTCAACGGCCTGAGCCCCGGTCCGGTGGAAACCCCGGCCTTTACGAAAACGGGCTTAAGTGAAGAGGCGCTTAACGCAATGATGGCGGAGATCATCACGCTGGTGCCGCTGGGCAGAATGGGCTCGACGACGGAGCTGGCAAAAGCCGCGCTCTATCTCGCCTCCGACGAGTCGAGCTACACGGTAGGAACAGAACTGCTGGTGGACGGCGGAATGGGGAGCCTGTAACTCAAAAGGCGCTGATGCCGGTGACGATGCCGACATACAGCGCCGCCCATACGGCGGCAGAGGCCAGGCTCACGCCGTAAACTTTCACCACGTTCAGCCTGAGCATGCCTGCCGCCAGCGGCACGATGTAGCGCAGTACCGCCAGGAAGCGCGCGGTGAACAGCACCAGCACCCCGTTTTTTTGTAGCTGATGCTGCACCCGCAGAAATTTACCGGCGTGTTTTTCCGTGAAGCGGGTCATCCAGCGCGTGTGCCCCATCCGCTGCCCTAAGTGGTAGTTCAGCGCCGAGCCCGCCGTTGCCCCCATCACCACGGCCAGCCACGCCAGGGCAGGATGCATGCTTGCCTGGCTGACGGTAATGCCCGCCAGCAGCATGACCGAGGCGGGCGGCAACACGGAGGAGATCAGCACCGTCGACTTGCTCAGCGCCATCATAAATAACAGCGCGAACAGATGTGCCGGATACAGCGCAAAATGATTCAGCAGATTATCAAGCCACGCCATTTTCCCCTCCCCCGTTAATTATTTAATTCTCCATTTAAAATGAATAACCTTAAATAAACCCTCAACATTCCATTAATAATATTCTCCTAAACCGTTCTTAAACATTTTTTAAATTCCTGAGCGGTAACGTTAAATAAGCGTATTATTCCTCTTGTTTTACAACGATCTCGTTATGGCGAGGCTCCTGTACAAATACACGTTATCGCTCTGGTAGGTTCGAGAGAATCGACACAGGGTAAAACAGGCACTGTCGAATCAAGGCTTTGTCAGTATAACTTCCCTCGCGGGATACGGTGTACAGTGCTGAACCCAGGACGTGGGGATCTCCTCTTCGACATGCCCTGTCTTGCTCGCCCCTGAGAGATTTTATTATTCAAAGGGAATTCACTATGTCTTACGCTATTCACAACCAAAACCTGGCATTCAATGACAGCGCGATCGCGCAATATATGAATACCGATTTTATCGTCCTCGATATGGCATTATGCGTGGCGCTGGCGCGCGAGCAATTCTTCGAAAAATTAAAAGACGATGATATTCCGTCGCATATTTTTATCGAAGACCATGGCCGCCTGGCGGGGATGGTTGCCGTGCGCAAATTGCTGCAGACCACCGATACGGTGCAGCCACTGAAATCGCTGATGATTTCGCAGTTTTTGCAGGTCAAACCGGAGGATGAACGTGCCGATGTTGCCGGACTGCTGGCGCACGGCGGCGCGGATGTGGTGCCCGTGGTCACCCACGGCAAGCTCGTCGGCTGCCTGACCGAGCGCGAAATCGCCCATCTGCTGGAAGATGACGTCACCGAAGATGCCCAGCTTCAGGGGGCGACGCTCCCCCTGGAGAAGCCTTATCTGGAGACCAGCCCGTATAGCCTGTGGAAAAAACGCTCCGTCTGGCTGCTGCTGCTGTTTGTCGCCGAAGCCTACACCAGCTCGGTTATTCAGCATTTTGAAGAGGCGCTGGAGTCCGCCATCGCGCTGGCGTTCTTCATTCCGCTGCTGATCGGCACGGGCGGCAACAGCGGGACGCAGATCACCTCCACGCTGGTGCGCGCCATGGCGCTGGGAGAAGTGCGTCTGCGCGACGTGGGCCGCGTGCTGCGTAAAGAGATGACCACCTCGCTGATGATTGCCACCACGCTGGGTCTTGCCGGGTGCATCCGCGCCTGGATGATGGGAATAGGGCTGGAAATTACGCTCATCGTCAGCCTGACGCTGTTCTGCATTACGCTGTGGAGCGCCATTGTCTCGTCCGTCATTCCCATGGTGCTCAAGCGCTGCGGCATTGACCCGGCGGTCGTCTCCGCGCCGTTTATCGCGACGCTTATCGACGGTACCGGGCTGATTATCTACTTTAAGATTGCGCAATATACGCTGGGGCTGGAGTGAACGATCGCGCGCCTCAACCTCCCACTGGAGGTTGAAAACACCTTACTGACGAACTGAGCGGTCAGTTCGTCTTTATAAATTCCGGAACGTATTGCTCTGCTTGCGAAAAGCATAAATAAAGCGAGATAGTAACCCTGTTTTCGTCGGACGAATGGATAGGGATATGTGGCAGACGCGAGCGGTAGAACTGAATACCCAGGCTTACTGGGACTGGAATAAAACCGGTGAACTGGTGGAGTGGGCTGTAGCCCATGGCTTCAATACCCTCATTGTCGGGCAGGCTGACCTCTTTAATCTGCTTGCCACACCGAAAGGGTATACGCCACATCACTACAATGACCGCTTATCCAGCCAGCAGCGGGCGCGCTGCGTTTATCTCAACCGCCTGGGCCAGCTGTGCCGACGTCAGGGGCTGCGATTTTACCTCCAGGCCAAAGAGCTCAACTTTCCAACCGATCTCTTGCTTTCCCATCCGCACCTGTTTGATCCCAACCAAGGTGTACGCTTCGACGTGGACTTCTGGTGCAGTTACCTTGCGGATAAGATTTCGCAGATCTGCCAGCGCATTCCGTCTCTCAGCGGCCTGATGATTGCGATTTCTAGTACCGACGGATTGCTGCCAGTTTCACGCCCGAGTTGGGAGCAGCCATCAACGGAAAAACCCGCCCCGTTACAACGCGACGATCGCAGCTTCATGATTTATAGCTGCTGCTTCACTGCCCTCTCCCGCGTGATGCAGCAGGAAAATAAACATCTGGTGCTGCGTGTATTTCCGGCGGATAACCACGATCTTGGCAACGTGCTGGAGGCCATCCGTCCCTTACCGGCGAGCGTCAGCGTCTCGATCAAGCTCACCCCCGAACGTTTCTGGCCATCCTTTCCTAATAACCCCGCACTGCTGGAGGTTCGGGAGCGCGAGGTCTGGACAGAGATCGACCTGGTCGGGGAAGAGGTTGGCTGGGGCATCTTTCCATTCCCGCGTATTGATGAACTCCAGGGGCGGTTGCTCTGGTGTCGCAGTAACCCGGCCATCACTGGCGCGGTATGCAAAGTGAGCTGGGAAAGTCTGGATAACCATTGGATCATGGGTACGCTCAGCGAATGTAATCTGGTGGCCTGCAGCAGAATGCTAAGCAACGAGGGGACAACGCTGACGAAAGCGCAGCTGATGACCGACTGGCTACACGAAAGCTATGGCTGGCAACCCGACGAGCAGACCTTTGAGACATTTTGTTCCCTGCTTGAGCAAGCGGGACAGGTGTTATACAGCGCTATTTATGTCCGCAAGCACGTTTTCCATCGTCACAGCCAGGTACCCGAAAGCTATGGCCAGGCGGTGTGGAGCCTTTACGGCCAGCTAAACCGCAATTACTGGCTGCCCGGATCAGAACGGACAATCACCTTCGATCGCAACGATCCAGAAACGTCCGCCGCTTGCCTGTCACGTATCGCAAGGGAGAAAGACGAGGCGGGCAACGCTGCCGCCGCGCTTCAGGAAGCGGCACTGCATTTCGTAAAACGCGCCGCGTTTCCCCACTCGCTTGAACGTCGCTGGTATGAAGAGTGGCAGGGCTTTACCCTCTATTGTCGTCTCTTTTTACATGCGCAAAAGGCGTTCTTTACGCTGCGCTATGCCCGTGAGGTCGAGAACAGCTGGAGTATGCAGGAGATTAGCCATATCAATATTCAGGAGCTTTATCGATGTGCCTGTGAAATGGAGGATTACTGCCAGAAACACGCTGACGCCTCACCCGGTCTGCATGTGTTATTTGATGCCTCGCGGGTACGTGCGCTGGCTGACAGTCTGAGCCATGAATTAACGTCGCTGAGAGGGCGTTCATAACCCCTCACCCGCGTCCCTGACAACCACGATTTCTCTTTTTTGCAACACCCTTTCGGTCTGAAAAAGCGCGAAATGTGACAATTTTCAATAATTAATTGTCCTCCAGAAATCAAACGTGAAGTGCTTCACCGTTACGTCAAGAAGCACCTTTTCTGCGCACTCCGGCGACGGTAAAAACGCGTTAAATCCTGGTCATCATGTTGATGAACAGGAATGACGATGAAAATTTCTTTAGACAATGCGCCACTCGACCGCAGTGGCAATACGGTACTGACGACGCAACTGCAACAGCTTATCGATGAGATAGCCTCCGCCGGGGGCGGAACGCTGGTCGTGACGCCCGGCATCTGGCTCACCGGTACGCTGGTTTTACCCTCTCATTTTACCCTGCATCTGGAAGCCGGTGCCTGCCTGCGCGCCAGCGCAAACCCTGCCGATTACCAGCATTCGGAGACGGTGACGCTCGCAGAAATGTCAAACATGGCGCTCCTTTACGCCCGTGGCGAGCAGCACATCACCCTGAGTGGAGAAGGAAAAATTGATGGAGACGCCGCAAGCTGGTTTTCATCAGATGCGGATGACCAGGGCTATCGCCAGCCTAAATCACAGCGCCCGCGACTGGTGGTGTTTGAAGGCTGCGAACAGGTACGCCTGCAGGATATTACCCTGCATAACTCGCCGATGTGGACCGCTCACCTGGTGAGCTGCAACCACGTTTTTGTCCGGAACATCACCATTGATAATGACCTGGCGCTCGCCAACACCGATGCGCTCGATATCGACAGTTGCCAGCACGTCCATATCAGCGACAGCTACTTCAGCGCCGCCGACGACGGGATTTGCCTGAAAACCACCCGGAAACCCGCGCCGCTACAGCAGCCCATTCGTAACGTAACGGTGAACAACTGTATTGTACGTTCCAAAAGCTGCGCCATCAAAATCGGTACGGAAACCTTTGCCGATATTGAGAACATCACCGTCAACAACTGCACGATTTTTGAGTCCAACCGGGGGATTGGGCTGGTCTCACGCGATGGGGGGCGTTTTCAACGGCTGGTGTTCAGCAATATTCTGTTTGACTGCCGTCACGGCCATCCCTGTCACTGGGGAAAAGCCGATCCGATCTATATTTCGGTACGCCACCGTGCGCCAGAGGTTCAGCCTGGCGCCATCGAAAACGTCATTTTCAGTAACCTTGCAGGCCACGCTGAAGGCGCGATTAACCTGCACAGCGACACGCCGGGCAACATTCGCGACATCATGTTTAATGGTCTCTGCGTTGAACAATGCCTCAGCGACTCGCAGGAACAAGGCTTCTACGATATTCGTCCGCCGTGCAACCCCGCGCGTCCCACCGGAATGGGGCTGGACAACGCCTACAACATCAATCCGTCTACCGGCCGTGCGCATGGGGTAGAGCCCTACCCTGGCGGTATGCCCGTTTTTTACGCCAACGGCGTAAGCGGGCTGCGGCTCTGCGCCACGCACCTCTGCCGACCGGTGCCCTTGCCTGCAGGCTGGAACGCGGAAAAAACCGTCCTGCTTAACGTTCAGAACCTCATCACCGACGCCGCCTGTGCATAAAGGTGGAACCTTTGGACGACTTCGTCACTGGGGATAAAAATGATAAAAAAAGTACGTGAAATAAAGCTGCATAACTACGTTTGTTATGGTCTTGCTGATGTAATAGGCTCTGGCGCGTTCACGCTGGTGAGCGCATGGTTACTCTTCTTCCTGACCACCTTCTGCGGCTTAACGCCGATTGAAGCAGGCTCGCTGTTTGCCGTGGCGCGCATTGTCGACGTCATCATGTGTCCGCTGATGGGCTATGTCTCCGATAACTTCCATAAAACCCGGCTGGGCCGTCGTTTTGGTCGTCGCCGCTTCTTCTTGTTGGTCAGTATTCCACTGGTGTCGGTCTACAGCCTGCTGTGGGTAGAGGGGTTTAACTACTGGATCTATCTGCTGGTCTATATTCTGTTCGAAATCGTCTATTCGATGATTATTATCCCTTACGATACGCTCTCCGCAGAAATGACCTCCGATTTTAGCAAGCGTTCGAAGCTGACCAGCGCCCGTATGTATATCGCCCAACTGGCGGGATTTGCCGCCGCCTTTCTGCCGGGACGCCTGGTGGCTTATTTTGGTTCAGACTCCGCAGATTCGTTCTTTTATGCCGGCGCGATCTTCACGCTCTCATTTATGGTCGTCCTGTTCTTTGTCTACTTCGGTACCTGGGAACGCTCGCTTGATGAGATAGAGCAATGCGAGCGTCACGTTGACGAGGGGGAAAAGCAGCCGCTCCTCGCCCGCGTTCACGCCATCTGCTACGACTTCCTGTCCACGCTGAAAATAAAAACTTTCCGCTCGCACCTGGGGATGTATCTGGGCGGCTCAGTTGCCCAGGATATCTTCAATTCGGTATTCACCTACTTTGTCGTCTTCGCCCTGATGACCACCCCGGTCATGGCCTCCAACCTCCTGGCGACCATCAACGGCATGCAGTTCTTTGGCGTCGGTGTAGCAACCTGGCTCACGCTGCGTTTCTCACCCTCACGCGCGTTCGCCACCCAGGCAACACTCGCCCTTCTGGCTTTTCTCCTTTTCGGCGCGGCATGGGTAAACGGTTCTACCAGTATGGCCCTGCTCTATCTGACGGCAGGGATTGCGGGTCTGGCGCGCGGGGGGATCTACGCGATCCCGTGGAACAACTACACCTTTGTGGCGGACGTGGACGAAATCCTCACCTGCAGCCGCCGCGAAGGGATCTTTGCTGGCTTTATGAGCCTGTTGCGTAAAGCCTCCCAGGCGCTGTCAATCTTCCTGGTCGGCGTTGCGTTGCAACTCTCCGGCTTCGTTTCAGGGCAGAGCCACCAGCCGGGAACGGCCATCACAATGATCGTGATTATCATGATTGCGCTCCCCGTTGTGCTCACGCTCTGGGGGATATGGTCGGCCTTCCAGTTCAAGGTGAACAGCCGTACTCATGCCATCCTTAACGAGGAGGTTGCACGCCTCAAACGTGGCGGAAAGAAAGACGCTGTCAGCGCTGAAAACAGAGCAGTGATTGAAAGTCTTACCGGCTTACCTTACGAGCAGTGCTGGGGGCAGAACACGGTGGGCCACGTCAATCGTAGCCAGATGAAATCCCGTTCGACCGTACAACTGAAAAATGCCTGATGTTCCGGGCGGGCAACCGTGCCCGCCCGGCAGGAAGAAGAGAACAACATGACTGAACATAACCTGGTGATGCAACAAGGGATATGGGCGCGGATAGGATTACCCCGGGAGCTTAGCTGGGGATTCATCGGTGTTTTTTTATTTATAACCGGAGCGACCATCGAACAAAGCTGGCTGGCTTCACTTTTGCAGCAGAGGGGCTTTGATCCTGTTGAAATTAGCCTGCTCTCATCCATCTTCGGCCTGTGCGTTGCCGCTGTCTCCTGGTTTTCCGGTATCGGAGCAGGCGTGCTGGGGGTGCGCCGGCTGATGTGGATCGCGACGGTGGTCTATTTTATCGGCTCGGTGCCCTTTATTTTTGTTGCCCTCCCCCAGAATAACTATCCGCTCATGGTCGCAACCTACGCGCTACGCGGGGTGGCTTACCCGCTGTTTGCCTACTCGTTTCTGGTATGGATAAACCAGCGCTGCGAAAGCCGTATTTTAGGCCGTGCGGTCTCCTGGTTCTGGATAGCCTTCGGTGTCGGAATGACAATTGTTGGCCCGTGGTACTCCAGCATGATGCTGGCCCGCATGGGCGAAACGGGCACGCTGTTGAGCGGCTTCGCGTTTGTTCTTTGCGGCGGGTTTTGTGCACTGGTCCTCAACCACGACCGGCCCGTTTTCAGGGACGGTTATCCGCTGAGAACAGCGCTTCTGGAGGGGATTATCGTCCTGGTGCGAGAGCCGAAAATGCGTCTGGCGGTCGTGGTGAAAACCATCAATGACATCGGTAAATTTTCGCTGGTGATCCTGATGCCGGTCTATTTACCGCAATTTGGCTTTAGCATTGCCGAGTGGCTAACAGTCTGGGGCCTGGTCAATATTGTGAATATTTTCGCCAGCTATCTGTTTGGCTGGCTGGGCGATTGCCTGGGCTGGCGAAAAACGGTGATGTGGTTTTCCGGTACGCTATGCGGCGTAGCCTCCATCGCGGTGTGTTATGCCCCCGTGCTGTTTGGCCACAGCACCCTCGCCCTGTTTCTGGCGCTCGCCCTTTACGCTATCGGCCTGGGGGCGTTTGGCCCGCTGAGCGCCCTGATCCCCTCGCTGCTGCCGGAAAACAAAGGGGCGGCGATCTCCTGTCTCAACCTTGGTTCGGGGCTAAGCAATTTCGCCGGCCCCTTCATCGTCACCGTGTGCGTCGCGCCATTGGGTGTGGAAGGGACATTGTGGGTAATAGCCGTACTCTATTTCACCGCCAGCCTGATGACGGTACCGCTGCGTCTACCGGAAACGGCGGCACGGCCGAACGCTTAAGCCGTTTCATCGCCTGCCAGTTTTTTTACCGTCCGGCCAAATGCCTCAATTGCCAGAGCAACATCCTCAGCCATCACCGATTCCGCCGGATGGTGGCTGACCCCGCCCCTGCAGCGCACAAACAGCATCCCCACCGGCCAGCGTTCCGCCAGGGCGATGGTGTCATGCCCGGCGCCGCTGGGCAGGGATAACGAGCGCCCCTGCACCGATTCCACGGCGTCGCCCAGCAGGTGCTGCAAACGCGCATCACACGGCGTGGCGGCGATCCGGTAAAACTCCTCGGCGCTGAAGCTCAGCCCGCGACGAGCGGCAATCGCCTGCGCCTGCGCCAGCAGCTCAGTGAGCAGCGCGTCAAGCGGGGCATCCTGCGGGCCGCGAATATCCAGCGAGAGCGCAACCTCGCCGGGGATGACGTTGACCGCACCGGGCAGGCAGCGCAGTTCACCGACCGTCGCCACCCGGTTGCCGCCCTGCTGTCGGGTGGTGTTTTCAATCAGCACCATCCATTCGGCGGCGGCGGCCAGGGCATCCTTACGGTGATGCATCGGCACGGTACCCGCATGCCCGGCCTCGCCGGTGAAGCGGCAGTTGAGGCGGCGCGCGCCGTTAATGGCTTCCACCACGCCCAGCGCCAGCCCTTCCTGCTCCAGACACGGTCCCTGTTCGATATGCAGTTCCAGGCAGGCGCTAAAATCGTCCTGATGACGTGCCGCGAGCGCCACGCGGGCAGGATCGAGCCCCGCCTGCACCATCGCCTGCGCCACGCTGATGCCCTGAGCATCACACGTCTCCAGCCAGCCCTGCGGCCAGGTGCCCGTCAGCCCCCGGCTGCCTAGCAGGGTGATCCCAAAACGGGTTCCCTCTTCGTCACCAAAGCCGACAATCTCTATGGCCTGCGCCAGATGCACACCCTGCTGGTGTAGACTATCCACCACTTCGATGGCGGTAAGCACCCCGAGCATGCCGTCGTAGCGCCCGGCGTTGCGTACGGTGTCCAGATGCGAGCCAAGCAGCACCGCCTGGGCTCCCTCCTGCGCGCCTTCGTAGCGTCCACAGATGTTGCCCACGCTGTCCTGCCAGACGGTCATGCCCGCCTGGCGCATCCACTCCCCGACCAGCTGGTTGGCCTGCAGATGCTGCGTGGAGAGATAGACCCTTGTCAGCGCATCCGGGGTTTCGCTGATGGCGGCCAGCGCGTCGGCGCGCACCATCACCCGTTCTGCCGCCGGGCTCATTGCGGCGTCTCGCGGCGATAGTGGTCCCACGCGGCCTGCATGGCGGCCCCCTGCGTGGTGGCAAATTTGAGGTAGTTCAGCACCGACTCCAGCGCGCTCAGGGTGGTCATCACGCAGTCCTTGCGCGCGTTATAGCCCATGGTGCCAATGCGCCACACTTTGCCGTGCAGCGGGCCAAACGAGGTGCCGATTTCAATCCCGAAATCCTCCAGCATCAGCTTACGCACCTGGTCGCCGTTGACGCCCTGCGGAATGACCACGCCCAGCACGTTGTTCATCTTGTGCTTCAGGTCGCCGAAGGTCTCCAGCCCCATCGCCTGAATCCCCTTAAGCAGCGCATCGCCGTGCAGCTTATGACGCGCGATGCCGTTATCCAGTCCTTCCTGCAGGATCAGCCGCGCGCATTCGCGGGCGCCAAACAGCGCGGTAGTTGCTTCGGTGTGGTGGTTCAGCCGCTCCGGCCCCCAGTAGTCCATCACCATGCCGAGATCGAAGTAGTTGGAGTAGATCATCTCCTCGTCGCCATCGCGGTGGGCGTCAGTGCGAATGCCCTCCTCCACGCACTTGCGGCGGCGGATCGCCTCTTCCATCCGCGCGCTCAGGGTGATCGGCGACGTGCCCGACGGGCCGCCGAGGCATTTCTGCATCCCGGCCGATACGGCATCCAGCCCCCAGGCGTCGGTCTCCAGCGCGTTACCGCCGAGCGACGCGGTGGCGTCGGTGTAAAACAGCACGTCGTAGCGGCGGCAGATCGCGCCCAGCTCCGCGAGCGGCTGCAGCATGGTGGTGGAGGTGTCGCCCTGCACGGTCAGCAGCAGGCGCGGACGAATACGTTTTATCGCATCCTCGACCTGGTCCGGGGTAAACACCTCGCCCCACGGCACCTCGATGGTATGCACCTCTGCACGGCAGCGGCGGGCAATTTCGCACAGCAGGTGGCCAAAGCGGCCAAAGACCGGCACCAGCACCTTATCTCCCGGTCGAATGGCGGAAACCAGAATGGATTCAATTCCCGCGCGGGAGGTGCCGTCCACCAGCATCGTCCAGCGGTTCTCGGTGCGGAATACGCCGCGATAGAGCGCCATCACCTCGTTCATGTAGTGGGTCATGGCCGGATCGTACTGGCCGATCAGCTGGCTCGACATGGCGCGCAGCACGCGCGGGTCGGCGTTGATCGGGCCCGGGCCCATCAGCAGACGCTGGGGCGGGTTGATTTGCGGAAAGTGTGCGATATCCATTGTTCAGTCCTTATCAGTTGAGGCCGCGCACGGAGGAGATGAACTGCTTCAGTTCCGTGGTCTGCGGGTTGGCGAACAGCGTTTTGCTGTCGCCCTGCTCCCAGACTTTCCCCTGGTGCATAAACACCACGCGGTCGCCCACTTCGCGGGCAAAATTCATTTCATGGGTAACCAGTATGAGCGTCATCCCCTCGGCCGCCAGCTGCTCCAGCACTTTGAGCACTTCGCCCACCAGCTCCGGGTCAAGCGCGGAGGTGATCTCGTCGCAGAGCAATACTTTCGGCGACATCGCCAGCGCGCGGGCAATCGCCACGCGCTGCTGCTGGCCGCCGGAGAGGCTCGACGGGTAGTAATCCAGACGATCGCCAAGGCCAACCTTCTCCAGCATCTGCTGCGCCAGCGCACGGCATTCGGCGGCGCTTTTTTTCAGCACCCGGCGCGGGGCGAGCATCACGTTCTCCAGCGCCGTCATATGCGGGAACAGGTTGAAGCTCTGGAACACCATCCCGACCGAGCGGCTGATTTCACGCGCCTGGGAATCCCGGTCGGTAATGGTCATGCCGCCCAGCTTGATGCTGCCGTCCTGATAGCCTTCCAGGCCGTTAATGCAGCGCAGCAGCGTGCTTTTGCCCGATCCGCTGCGCCCGATGATGGAGATCACCTGGCCCATGTCGATATCCAGATCGACGCCCTTGAGCACGTGGTTATCGCCGTAGTACTTCTGCACCTGATTAATGGTGATGAGAGGCATTGAATTTCGTCTCCAGATAGCGGCTGTAGCGCGACAGCGGATAACACAGAATAAAGTAGCCCAGCGCCACCAGCGCAAAGACCTTAAACGGCTGATAGGTCACGTTGGTCAGCATGGTCCCGGCCTTGGTCAGCTCGACAAAACCGATAATCGACGCCAGCGCGGTACCTTTGATCACCTGCACGGCAAAGCCGACCGTCGGCGCAATGCCGATGCGCAGCGCCTGCGGGGCGACCACGCGAAACAGGGTCTGGCCGAAGGTCAGCCCCAGACAGCGCGACGCTTCCCACTGCCCTTTCGGCAGGGCGCGAATGCTGCCGTACCAGATATCGAGCAGAAATGCGCTGGTGTAGAACGTCAGCGCCAGCGAGGCGGCGGTCCACGGCGAAACGTCGATGCCGAACAGCGCCACGCCGAAGAAGGCCAGGAACAGCTGCATCAGCAGCGGCGTGCCCTGAAACAGCTCAATATAGCCGCGGATAATGCGCTTCACCGTGCGCCCGCCCGTCAGGCGCAGCAGCAGGAGCGGCAGCGTTACCACCGCCCCGCCGACGAACGCCACCAGCGACAGCAGCACCGTCCAGCGTCCGGCCAGCAGCAGATTGCGAATAATGTCCCAGTCGGTAAAGGTGGTCATCATGCCTGCACCCCCAGCCATTTCCGTCCTGCCGCCATCATCAGCTGGCGCAGGGTAATCGACAGCGCTAAGTAAATCCCGGTGGTCACCAGATAGACCTCAAAGCTTAAAAACGTTCTGGACTGGATCAGGTTGGCGGCGAAGGTCAGCTCTTCATAGGAGACCTGCGACACCACCGACGAGCCGAGCATCACGATGATGCACTGGCTCACCAGCGCCGGATAAATGCGCTGCAGCGCAGGCGGCAGCACCACGCGGATAAAGGTCTGCAGGCGGGTCAGCCCCAGCACGCGACCGGCCTCCCACTGTCCTTTCGGCGTGACCTGAATGCCCGCGCGAATAATCTCGGTGCTGTAGGCGCCCAGGTTGACCACCATGGCCAGCAGCGCCGCTTCCCCCGCCGTCATCTTCAGACCCAGGTTCGGCAGGCCGAAGACGATGAAAAACAGTTGCACCACAAACGGCGTGTTGCGGATGATCTCCACATACCCGCCCCAGATCCGGCTGTACCAGGTGGTGCGTCCGCTGCGGATCGCTGCCCCGATAATCCCTGTTGCCAGCCCGCCGACGGTGGCCATCACCGTCAGCTGAATAGTGACCCACAGCCCGGCCAGCAGCTCCGGCCAGTGCGGCCAGAGGGCGGAAAAATCAAGTTGCTCAGTCATCGGCTCAGGCGCCAAGGTTTGCCGGCAGCGGGGCCTTCAGCCATTGCTCAGACAGACCGTTCAGCGTGCCGTCCTTAATGCCCTGCTCGATCAGCGCGTCCACTTTTGCCTTCAGGGCCGGTTCGTTTTTCTTCAGGCCAATGAAGCACGGCGAGTCTTTCAGCATAAAGCTCGGCACCGGGGCTTTCGCCGCGTTCTGGCGCGAAATGGCCGCCACCACGAGATTGCCGGTCGCCACGTACTGCACCTGGCCGGACAGATATGCCGACAGCGTGGTGTTGTTGTCTTCGTAACGCTTCACGGCCGCGTCTTTCGGCGCCAGGCCGGTCAGCACCATGTCCTCCACCGCCCCGCGCGTCACGCCGATGGTTTTTCCGCTGAGCGCGGCGGCATCCTTCAGTTCAGCCCCTTTCGGGCCAAACACGCCGAGGAAGAACGGCGCGTAGGCGCGGCTGAAGTCGATTACCTTCTCGCGCTCCGGGTTTTTACCCAGGCTGGAAATGACCAGATCCACCTTGTCGGTTTGCAGGTACGGCACGCGGTTGGCGCTGGTCACCGGCACCAGCTGCAGCTTGAGCTTCATCTGTTTAGCGAGATAGCGCGCCATGTCGATGTCATAGCCCTGCGGCTGCAGATCGGTTCCCACCGAGCCAAACGGCGGGAAATCCTGCGGAACGGCAATGCGGATGGTGCCGCGTTTCTCAATATCCTGAAGCTGGTCAGCCTTTGCCGGCAGCTGTGTGAAGAGGCATGCTGCCCCGGCCAGTGCAATCAACAATTTTTTCATGGTGCTTCCCCGTAACGTTAACATGAAACAAAAGATTCTTTGAATGTGATTTTGCAACTAATGTGCCAGGTCAGGCGAAACGGGGGATATTGTCATAAAGCCTGATAAAGCGGGGAATGGCGAAAAGGGGGCGCTCTTTTACGCCCCGTCTGATTGCACTGTTTTAATGCAAAGCACCAGCCTGATGCCCCATTATCGCTGTTCCAGCTCGTCCAGCTGCTGGTAGAGGGAGGCAATCTCGTGAATGCGCGGGCGGCCCTTATCGAGAATGTCATGCAGGAAGGCGTTCGCCAGCAGGTTGATCAGACTGTTGACCGACGAATAGCTGTCATAGGCGGAGACGCTGTCCAGCGGGGTGCAGAGCTGCCAGCTCGCCAGCGGGAACAGGCTGTGGGCCTGCGGCTCGCACATCAGCAGCACCGGAATACCGCTACTCTGAAGCTGCTGCATCAGCGGGCGAATGATGCGCGGGCGACGGCGGAAGGCCATCATCACCACCAGATCGTCCGGCGTTAAGTCCACCAGCTCCTCGCTCAGGCTCTGCCCCGGCTGCGGCAGCACCAGCACATGACCGCGCGCCTGCAGCAGCTGCTGGCGCAGGTGCAGCGCCGCCGGATAGGCGTTACGCATGCCGATAATAACGATCCGGCGCGCCCTGACCATGCAGGCCATGGCGTCGGCAAACTGCTGCGCGTCGAGGGCATTGACCCACTGGGTCAGGTTTGCCATCTCCTGCTTATAGTGGCGCGCCAGCAGCGTATTGCCCTGCACCGCATCGCGATTGTCGGTGAGCGGCATCCCGCTCTGGCGCAGGGTGCGCAGCTCTTCGCGCATGTCCTTATATTTCTCATAGCCCAGACGCTTAAACAGACGGCTCACCGTGGCTTTCGATACCCCGCTCAGCTGCGCCAGCTCGGCGCTGTTGTAGCTAATGAGGTCGTCAAAATGATCGAAAATAAAATCTGCCACCCGCTGCTCCTGCGGCGACAATGACGCGTATTGTGCTTTCAGTCGTTCATCAAGCTGTTCCATAACGCCTCTGTAACGTTTGTTTCATCTCATGCTCATTATTCATTAAGCATGCCAGCTTCTGCGGCAACTGGCATGAAACTTTTTATTCAGAACTGGAACAGCTTTTGCAGCACCTTGTGACTTTCAGGGTTACGAGGACTCTTCATGCAAAGTAATGTCTCCACACACGGTATGGCGGTTGCGCCCCACCACCTCGCCAGCCAGAGCGCGCTGGCAGTGCTGCGCGAAGGCGGCAGCGCCATCGAAGCGATGGTCGCGGCGGCGGCCACCATCGCCGTGGTCTATCCGCATATGAACGGGCTGGGCGGCGATGGCTTCTGGCTTATCGTGCCCCCGGAAGGCGATCCCATCGCCATCAATGCCAGCGGCGCGGCGGGATCGCGCGCGACGCTGGCCGCCTACGACGGGCTCACGCAGATCCCCCATCGTGGCCCCCGTGCGGCGCTGACCGTCGCCGGAACCGTCAGCGGCTGGGACGAGGCGCTGACGGTTTCGCGCGAGATGACCGGCAAGGCGCTGCCGCTGGCCCGCCTGCTGGCCGACGCTATTGACTATGCGCAAAACGGCACGCCGGTCACGGCCTCTCAGGCCCACGCCACGGCCAGCAAGTTCGACGAGCTGAAGGACGTTCCCGGCTTCGCGGAAACCTGGCTGGTGGACGGCAAGCCGCCGCAGGTCGGGAGCCGCTTTTACCAGCCCGCCATGGCCACGACCCTGACGCGCCTGGTGGAGGACGGTCTCGACAGCTTTTATCGCGGCCCGCTGGCGGAAGTCCTGGCGCGCGGCATGGAGACGCTGGATCTCCCCGTGACGCTGGCCGATCTCAACGCGCACGCCGCCCGACGCACCGTGCCGCTGAAGCTCAAGCATCAGCAGGGAGAGATCTTTAACCATGCCCCGCCGACGCAGGGGCTGGTCTCGCTGGCGATACTCGGCATTACCGACCGCCTGAACATGGCGGAGGCCGACGATGCCGACACTCTTCACCGTATCGTGGAAGCCACCAAGCTGGCCTTTGGCCTGCGGGATGCCCACATCACCGACCCGCGCGCGCTGAACACCGATGTTCAGCAACTGCTGGATCCCGCCGCCCTCCAGGCGCTTGCCGACAGGGTTGACGACGGACGCGCGGCGCCGTGGGGAACCGGAAAAGGTCCCGGCGATACGGTGTGGATGGGGGTGATGGACAGCAGCGGGCTTGCCGTGTCGTTTATCCAGAGCCTTTATCACGAGTTCGGCAGCGGCGTGGTGCTGCCCAATACCGGCATCGTCTGGCAGAACCGCGGCGCATCCTTCAGCCTCGATCCCGCCCATCTTCTGGCCCTCGCGCCGGGCAAACAGCCGTTCCACACCCTGAACCCGGCGGCGGCGCGTCTGAAGGACGGTCGCGTGATGGTGTATGGATCGATGGGCGGTGACGGACAGCCGCAAACCCAGGCTGCGCTCTTTACCCGCTACGTTGTTCAGGGCGTCCCCCTGCAGGAGAGCATTACCCGCCCGCGCTGGCTGCTGGGACGTACCTGGGGACAAACCTCGGACACCTTAAAGCTTGAAGGGCGTTTTTCACCCGAGACGGTCACGCGCCTGCGGGCACTCGGTCACGAGGTGGAGCTTTTTCCTGACTTTAGTGAAGCCATGGGCCACGAGGGCGCGATTGTCCGCCACCCCAACGGGCTGTTCGAAGGGGCATTTGACCCGCGCAGCAACGGCACAGCCGCCGGATTCTGAGGAGAAAACAATGACGACACACCAACCCGACTGGCAGGCGTACCTGGCGCAAATGGAAACCGTACTCGGCGTGACGCTGGATGACGCCCGCCGCGCCGAGCTGCAGCTGCAGTTCAACCGCATTGCCAGCATGGCCGCCCCGCTGATGGCGCTGCCGCTCGACGACCGTCTGGAGATTGCAGGAGTGTATAAAGCATGACGCTACACGAGATGAGTATCAACGCGATCCAGCAGGCGCTGAGCGCGGGGGAGCTGAGCGCCCACGAGATCGCCCGACAGACGCTGGAGGCGATTGCGCGCGTAAATCCGCAGCTCAACGCCTGGACCACCGTGACGGAAGCACGCATGCTCGCCGAAGCCGATAATATTGATACCCTGCGACGGGAAAAGCGTCCCCTGCCGCCGCTGGCAGGTGTGCCTTATGCGGTGAAAAACCTGTTCGACGTTGCCGGTCACACCACCCTCGCCGGGGCCGAGCTGTTCAGCCAGCGCCCTGCCGCCGCGGCTGACGGCTTTGCGGTACGCCAGCTGCGCAGCGCGGGCGGGCTGCTGACCGGGATGGTCAATATGGACGCCTACGCCTACGGCTTTACCACCGAGAACAGCCACTACGGCACGACGCGTAACCCGCACGACCTGGCGCGCATTGCGGGCGGGTCGTCCGGCGGGTCAGCGGCCGCGGTGGCTGCCGGGCTGGTGCACTTTTCACTCGGCACCGACACCAACGGGTCGATTCGCGTTCCGGCCTCCCTGTGCGGCATCTACGGCCTGAAGCCCACCTTTGGCCGCCTGTCGCGCGCAGGAAGCCATCCGTTTGTCCCGAGTCTGGATCATATCGGCCCCTTCGCCCGCCGCGTGTGTGACCTGGCGTCCGTATATGACGCCCTGCAGGGACGGGACACCAGCGACGGTTTTCAGGCAGAGAGCTCCCGGGAACAGACGCGCCCCCTGCTCGATCGCGGGCTTGACGGCCTGCGCTGCGCGGTACTCGGCGGCTACTTCACCACCTGGTGCGACGCGGACGCCAGAGAGGCCGTGGCGCGGGTGGCGAAGGCGCTCGACGTGCAGGATGAACTGGCGTTCCCGGACGCCGAGCTGGCGCGTTCCGCGGCGTTTATCATCAGCGCCGCCGAAGGGGGAAATCAGTACCTGCCCGCGCTTCGCCAGGAGCCAGCGCGTTTTGAACCGCACTCCCGCGAACGCCTGCTGGCCGGGGCGATGATCCCCTCCGCCTGGTACATTCAGGCCCAGCGGTTTCGCGCTCACGCCCGGCAGGCGTTTAAAACCTTATTCGCGCAGGCCGACGTGCTGATCGCCCCGGCCACCCCGCGCAGCGCCACGCTGGCAGGCGAGCAAACCATGGAAATTAACGGTCAGCCGCTGCCCATTCGCGCCAGCATGGGGATGCTGACCCAGCCAATTTCGTTTTTGGGCCTGCCCGTGACCACCGTTCCGCTACGCACCGCGCAGGGCGCGCCCATCGGCCTGCAGCTGATTGCCGCGCCGTTTAACGAGCAGGCCTGCCTGCGCGTCGCGCGGGTTCTGGAGGAGAGCGGCATCACCGATGCCCGTCCGGCGGAGATAGCAGCATGATGAATCACGATGACATTAACCTCCCGTGGGTGGTTGCCGAGGTGACGGCCGCGTTTTACCGCTATGAGGACGCGCTGGTGAGCAACAACGTTGCGGTGCTGGACGAGCTGTTCTGGCACGACAAAAACACGGTGCGGCTGGGGGCGGGGGAAAACCTGTACGGAATTGATGAAATCCGTGCCTTTCGCGCGGCGCGCCCCGCCGCCGGGCTGCAGCGGACGCTGCGCCACACCGTCATCACCACCTTCGGGGAGGATTATGCCGTGTGCAGCACCGAGTTTACCCGGGAGAGCACAGAACGCATTGGCCGCCAGCAGCAGACGTGGGTGCGGTTTGCCTACGGGTGGCGCATCGTGGCGGCGCAGGTGAGTTTGATGGTGTAACGCTGAAAAACCTGCCCGGTGGCGCTGCGCTTACCGGGCCTACGATGTCCCGTATGCCATGTGGGCCCTGTAGGCCGGGTAAGGCGCAGCCGCCACCCGGCAAAACATCGCACACTTACTTCTGAAACGGATGTACCTCCCGCCAGTGGTCGGCAATCTGCTGGCGGGTACAGACCCACACCCGCTCGTGCTGCTGCACATAATCCAGGAACCGCTGCAGCGCGCGAAAACGACCCGGTCGCCCCAGCAGGCGACAGTGCATACCGATGGACATCATCTTCGGCGCGCTTTCCCCCTCTTCGTACAGCACGTCAAAACTGTCCTTCAGATACGTATAAAACTGCTCGGCGGTGTTAAACCCCTGCGCGGTCGCAAAGCGCATGTCGTTCGCATCCAGCGTATACGGCACAATCAGGTGGGGTTTACGGGAGCCGTCGCTGCAGGCCACTTCCGTCCAGAAGGGCAAATCATCGCCGTAGTAGTCGCTGTCGTAGTCAAAACCGCCGTGCTCTACCACCAGCTGGCGCGTATTGGGGCTGTCGCGCCCGGTGTACCAGCCCGTTGGCGGCTTGCCAAACAGGTCGGTCAGAACATGCACCGCCTTGTGCAGGTGTTCGCGCTCCTGGCTGATGTCCATATTCTGGTAGTGGATCCAGCGCCAGCCGTGGCTGACCACGTCGTAATCCGCGGCTTTGATTGCCTCGACTATCTCCGGGTGACGCGCCAGCGCCATCGCCACGCCGAAGACCGTCAGCGGCAGGCCGCGTTTCTGAAATTCACTGTGGATCCGCCAGAACCCGGCGCGACTGCCGTATTCGTAGAGAGAGTCCATCGACATGTGTTTGTCCGGGTAGCTGGCCGCGCCGATGATGTCCGACAGGAACTGCTCGGATCCGGCATCGCCGTGCAGAACGTGGTTTTCTGCTCCTTCTTCGTAATTGAGCACAAACTGCACGGCGATGCGCGCCTGATTCGGCCACCGCGCGTGCGGCGGGTTGCCCGCATAGCCGCGCAGATCCCGCGGATAATCCTGTTCAAAAAGCCCCATTGCCACCCCCAAAAAATTAAAATGGATTCAATGCCTGAAAATGCCCGCTTAACGCTTTGTTCTCCGGGAACGCCAGATCCCCGTGCTTGCTGGTCGACAGCCCCAGCGCCACCAGCGATTCCACCATCTTCACCGCCGCGCTGACGCCGTCGATCACCGGCACGCGCAGTTCGCGGGTCAGCTCCTGCGCCAGCGTCGCCATGCCGCCGCAGCCCAGCACGATGGCGCCACAGCCATCCTCTTTCAGCGCCTGTATACAGCGCGCGCGCACTTTCTCCTGCGCCAGACCGCTGCCGTCTTCCAGCGCCAGCACCGGAAGGTCGATGGCGTGCAGCGCCGCACAATGGTCCTGAAAGCCATACTGGTGCAACAGATGACGGGCAATGATCAGCGTGCGCGGCAGCGTGGTGACCACCGAAAAGCGCGTCGCGACCAGCGTCGCCATATGCATGGCGGCTTCGGCGATGCCGATTACCGGCCCCTGCGCCAGCTCGCGCGCCGCCAGCAGGCCCGGATCGCCAAAGCAGGCGATCACGTGACCGTCCACGCCCTGCTCCCTGCCTTTTTTGATCTGCTCCAGGACACCGACGGCGGCGATGGCCTCATCAAAGTGGCCTTCTATCGACGGCACGCCCACGCCTGGGCAGACCGCGAGGATCTCCGTTCCCGGTGCCGCCACCGCGCGGGCTGCCGCGCCGATGGTTTCCGTCATGGCGAGGCTGGTGTTGGGGTTGATCACTTGTATACAGACAGACATTACGACTCCTTGTGGCCGGCAAACAGCCGGGCAAAATCAGGCAGGCACTCGCCCGCCCGCTCGAAGCAGAGGCTGGCGACGATATGTTCAAAATGGTGCATTAATGCATCGCTTAGCGGCTGGAGCGCCTTCTGGCGCAGCAGATCCACCAGCTGCTCGTGATCGTTGCAACGGCAGCCCTGACGCCACGGCGCGCCCCAGGTGGCAATCACCAGCGAAGAACGCTGGCTCAGGCTGGTCACCATCTCAGTGAGCACCTGGTTGCCGGAGATGGCCTGCAGCTGAATGTGGAAATTGGCGGAGTGGCGGATCGCCGCCGGGCCGTCATAGGCCTCGTGCGCCTGCTGCTCCTGACGAATAATGGCCTCCAGCGCGGCAAGATGCGGCGGCTGGCAGTGCGCCAGCACGTCCGGCAGGTTAGCGACCTCCAGCAGGGCGCGGGTGCGGAAGATGTGCCGCGCCTCTTCGACCGTCGGGCTGGCGACGTGTGCACCACGCTTGGGCGTCAGGGTGACCATTTGCACAGCGGCGAGTCGTTGAAGCACCTTGCGGATGCCCGTGCGGCTCACGCCAAAGACCTCGGCCAGCGCCTCTTCCGGCAATTTGCTCCCCGGCAGCAGCCGGTGTTCGACAATCGCGGTCATCAGCGCCTGGAAGATGGATTCGTCTTTATCATGCAGGTCTGGCGCGGTCTGCAGGGCGTTTAGGTTGTTCATTCACCACTCCGAATTTTACTTTCCGTTATCGAATCGTATACATAAAAATAAAATATTGCATACAAGATTTATTATTTTGGCCTGGATCCTGCAACACCGTTTGCACTCCCACTCAACGGGTTTTCATTCACAGGAGCAGGTTTCATGCCAAACAGTCAAAACGCACAGCAAGGTACGGCCGCTGATTCCGGTGCGGTTTACAGCCCACGTCTTTGCAATGAGGATCTGGCACCGACGCGTGACCAGAACTGGAGCTGGTACAACATCTTTTCGTTCTGGATGTCGGACGTTCACAGCATGGGGGGTTATGTTGTCGCCGCGAGCTTCTTTACGCTCGGGCTGGCAAGCTGGCAGGTGCTGCTCTGCCTGCTGGTGGGGATTTGCATCGTGCAGCTGTGCGCCAACCTGGTGGCCAAACCGAGCCAGATGGCGGGCGTGCCCTACGCGGTGATCAGCCGTCAGGCGTTTGGCGTGTTCGGGGCCAATATTCCGGCGGTGATCCGCGGGCTGATTGCCTTCGCGTGGTACGGCATTCAGACCTATCTCGCCGCCAACGCGCTGATGCTGGTGGCGCTGAAGTTCTGGCCGTCGCTCTCTTCACTCACTACCGGCGCATTCCTGGGCCTGTCGCACCTGGGCTGGATCTGCTTTGCCATTATGTGGGTCCTACAGGCGATGGTCTTCTGGCACGGCATGAGCGCCATCAAGCGCTTTATTGATATCGCCGGTCCGGCGGTTTACGTGGTGATGCTGGCCCTCGCCGGCTGGATTGTATACAAGACCGGTTTTGACGGCATCTCCTTTACCCTCGCCAGCAAATCCCTGAGCGCGGGCGAGCAGACCTGGCAGATGATCACCGCCACGGCGCTGGTGGTCTCCTACTTCTCCGGTCCGCTGCTTAACTTTGGCGATTTCTCCCGCTACGGCAAAAGCATGGGTGAGATCCGCCGCGGCAACCGCTGGGGGCTGCCGTTTAACTTCCTGCTGTTCTCCATCGTCACCGTAGTGATTGTCTCCGGCACCCAGTCTCTGTTTGGCCGCATGATCACCGACCCGATTGAGACCGTCAGCCGCGTGGGCAACGATCTGGCCGTGGCGATTGGCCTGCTGACGATGATCACCGCCACCATCGGGATCAACATCGTGGCGAACTTCGTCTCACCGGCGTTTGATTTCTCTAACTGCTCGCCGCAGAAAATCAGCTTCCGCACCGGAGGCATGATTGCTGCCGTCGGCTCGATCCTGCTCACCCCGTGGAACTTGTTCAACTCGCCGGAGCTTATCCACTACACCCTGGACGTGCTCGGGGCGTTTATCGGCCCGCTGTTCGGCATTCTGATCGCCGATTTCTACCTGATTAAACGCGGCAAGGTGTCGGTTGACGATCTGTTCGACGACACGCCAAAGGGCAAATACTGGTACCGCAACGGCTTTAACCCGAAAGCCATTGGGGCGCTGATCCCGTCCGTTGCCGTGGGCCTGGTCATTAGCTTTATCCCGGCCCTGCATGAGGTGGCAAACTTCAGCTGGTTTATTGGCGTCTTCCTCGGCGGCGTCACCTACCGCTGGCTGGCGCGGGAAGAGCGCGAGACGGCAGGCGCGACGTCGTTTGGCTCCCGCGTGGCGACGCAAAAAGAGTAACCTTTCCCTTCGGCCGCAGCATCTCTGCGGCCCGTTCATTCTGGCACCGTTCTTGCTGAGCCTTCTCACCCCCGCTACGCACACACGAAGGCAGGAACCATGATGGAATACCAGACTGCGATACGCGGTGCTTTTTTTGATATTGCCCGGGTCTGCGACAGCGCAGACGCCATTGCCCAGCACGCGCGCTACCTTGAGGACGGCCTGCTGTTTATCCAGCACGGAAAAATTCTGGCACAGATGCCGTGGCAGGAGGGCGAGCAGTATCTTGACCCGCACAAAGGCTATACCGACCTGCGCGGCAGGCTGCTGCTACCCGGTTTTGTCGACACCCACGTCCATTATCCGCAAACGGAGATGATTGGCGCCTTTGGCGAACAGCTGCTGGAGTGGCTGACCACCTACACCTTCCCGGTGGAGAGCCAGTTTGCCGATGAGGCCTACGCAGAAGAGATCGCCGAATTTTTCATTAACCAGTTGGTGAGCAACGGCACCACCACCGCGCTGGTGTTTTGCACGCTGCATCCGGAATCGGTCGAAGCGCTGTTTACCGAGGCCCTGCGCCTGAACATGCGCCTTATCGCTGGTAAGGTGATGATGGACAGGCACGCGCCGGACTACCTGAGCGAAGACGCGAAGCAGAGCTACCGGCAGACCCGGGCGCTGATCCAGCGCTGGCATCACCGTGGACGGCTGGGCTATGCGATTACGCCGCGCTTTGCGCCGACGTCATCACCCGAGCTGCTTGCGGCGGTCAGCCTGCTCAGAGAGGAGTTCCCGGACACCTGGCTGCAGACGCATCTCAGCGAAAACCCCAACGAAGTGGCCTGGGTGAGCGATCTCTGGCCGGAGCATGAGCGCTATCTGGACGTGTATCACCACTACGGCCTGACCGGCGAGCGCAGCGTGTTTGCCCACGCGATCCATCTGCACCACAGCGAGTGGCAGTGCCTGCATGACACCGGCTCGGCGGTGGCGTTTTGCCCCACCTCGAACCTGTTTCTCGGCAGCGGGCTGTTTCGCCTGCCCGCCTGCTGGCAGCACAGGGTGCGGATGGGCATCGGCACCGACGTCGGGGCGGGCACGACTTTCAGCATGCTGCGCACGCTGGGGGAGGCCTACAAGGTGGGCCAGCTTCAGAGCTACCGCCTGCGCGCCAGCGAGGCGTTTTATCACGCCACGCTGGGCGGTGCGCACGCCCTCCGGCTGGACGATAAGATTGGCAACTTCGCGGCAGGCAAAGAGGCGGATTTCGTGATTATCGACCCCGACATAACGCCGCTGCAGCGCCTGCGCAATCGCCGCTGCCAGGATATCTACGAGCAGCTCTTTGTGCTGATGACCCTCGGCGACGAGCGCAACATCAGCGAGACCTGGGTCAACGGCGAGCGGGTGTGGTCAACTGCCCCGGTAGGTTGACCACCCGCCGGGAGCAATCACAAACGGCAGATGGAAATGCTCGTCTGCCGTTTCTCCCGTCACAAACTCAATGTGCGCGCAGGGATAGATTGTCTCCCGGCCGGTATCGCTAAACCACGCCCCAATCTCCGCCACCAGCCGATAGCGGCCCGCGGGCAGAGAGGGAACGAACGCGGCGATGCGTCCCTGGACGTTGGTCACGCCCGTGGCCAGCGTCTTCCCGTCCTGTTGCAGATAAACCGTCACGCCCTCTGCGGGTTTGCCCGTCGAAATATCGAGGATATGGGTGCTGAGTGTGCTCATTCGTGAATGACTCCTTCCAGTCGCAGCAGCGTAATTTCCCGCAGCTGTTCCAGCGCGGCACGGATTTCGTGCGCGTCGCTGTTCTCCAGCCGCGCGTGCAGGGCCTGTAATATCTCCTCGCCGCTGCGGCCCTTCGCGCGGATCAGAAAGACGCGCCCAAAGCGGGCTTCATAGCGGGCATTACCTTCACGCAGCGCCTTGGCAAGGGCGGTATCGCGATCGTTCACCGCGCCCTGTTCCTGGCGCGACAGTGCCGCCTCCGCCGCTGAACCCGCAGGCTTTTCCCCGATGCGCGGATGGGCGCTCAGGGCTTGCGTTAAGGCCGCTTCATCCCAGCGTTGCGTCAGGGCCTGCGCCGCAATGAACAACGCGTCCCGGCTCGAATAAGGCCGCCCACTCACCAACGCGTCGGCCCAGCCGGGTATCGCCACGCAGGGCTGAAGCAGCGTAAAAGCGTCTTTCTCAGGCAGCTGATTGAAGTCGTGCAGTGCGATCATAGGTTCTCCTTGATTATCCTCCTTCAGGTCAGTGCACAAACCACGCCACTCTTGAGACAAACGTGAAACAGTCGATTCCGGATGGCTGACCAGGAAATTTTTGATTCATAAAAAGGCACGCTCACCGCGTTTGTGCACCTTAGCAGTGCAAACGTCTCCCTCACAACGCCGTTTTCACCACTCTGCAGCCTGGTACGCAAATTGCTGAATGTCTTTACACCCTGCAAAAGGAGAGAAGCATGAGAGCAATCGTTATTGGTGCGGGTATTGGCGGCCTGAGCGCCGCCGTCGCGCTCAAGAAAGCGGGCATCGACTGTACCGTGTTTGAAGCCGTAAAGGAGATCAGGCCCGTCGGGGCGGCCATCTCCATCTGGCCGAACGGCGTGAAATGCATGCAGCACCTCGGCATGGGCGACATCATCGAGACCTACGGCGGACCGATGCGTTTTATGGCCTATAAGGATTACCGTCGCGGCGATACCCTGACCCGCTTTAGCCTTGCCCCGCTGGTTGAGCGTACCGGCGGGCGTCCCTGCCCCGTCTCGCGCGCTGAGCTTCAGCGCGAAATGCTGGACTTCTGGGGGCGCGACAAGGTGCAGTTCGGCAAGCGCGTCGAACGCGCTCATGAAGACGAGGCTGGTGTGAGCGTCACCTTCACCGATGGCAGCACAGCTGCCGGGGATTTCCTGATTGCCGCCGACGGCAGCCACTCGGCGGTTCGCCCGTACGTGCTGGGGTACACGCCGGAGCGCCGCTACGCCGGCTACGTGAACTGGAACGGGCTGGTGAAGATTGACGAGGAGATCGCCCCGGCGCACCAGTGGACCACCTTCGTTGGCGAAGGCAAACGCGTGTCGCTGATGCCCGTCTCCGGCGGACGCTTCTACTTCTTCTTTGACGTGCCGCTCCCTGCGGGTCTGGCGGAGGATCGCACTACCCTGCACGCCGATCTCACGGGCTACTTCCGCGGCTGGGCGCCGCCGGTGCAGAAGCTTATCGCGACGCTGGATCCTGAAACCACCAACCGCATTGAAATCCACGACATTGAGCCGTTCGACAGCCTGGTACGCGGCAACGTCGCGCTGCTGGGCGATGCCGGGCACAGCACCACACCGGATATCGGCCAGGGCGGCTGCGCAGCGATGGAAGACGCCGTGGTGCTGGGGGAATGCCTGCGTGAAAACCACAACATCACGCTGGCGCTGCGGCAGTACGAGGCGCTGCGCTGCGACCGGGTGCGTGACCTGGTGCTGAAGGCGCGTAAGCGCTGCGACGTCACCCACGGCAAAGACATGGCGTTGACGCAGGCCTGGTATCAGGAGCTTCGCGAGGAGACCGGAGAGCGCATCATCAACGGTCTGTGCGAGACCATTCAGGGCGGCCCGTTAGGCTGAATGTAAGAGGGATAATGATGAAAAGAGAACCGACTCCACCCGCCCACTGTACGTTTGAGCCAGAGGACTGGCTGCGTCTGGCGAAATGCTGGCATCCGGTCGCGCGCGCCTGCGACGTCGGTCCGGCGCCGGTCAAAGCGACGCTACTGGATGAGCAGCTGGTGATTTACCGCATTAACGACCAGGTCGTGGTCGCCCGTGACGTTTGCCCGCACCGCGGCGTGCCGCTGACGCTCGGCTTTCACGACGAGCACGGGATTATCTGCCCCTATCATGGCTTACGCTTTGGGGAGGGCGGGCGTTGCAACCGTATTCCCTCCAGCCCCGACCAGCCCGTTCCGGCGAAGCTGAACCTGATTAACTACGCCGTGGAGGAGCGGTTCGGGCTCATCTGGACCTGCCTGGCGTTTGATCCGGAAAACCCCGCGCCGCAGCCCACCATGCCGCACTGGGATGACGACGGATTTCAGCAGATTAACTGCCCGGCGTTTGAGGTCAACGGCTTTGCCGGACGTCAGGTAGAGGGTTTTCTGGACGTGGCGCACTTTGCCTGGATCCACACCGATACTTTTGCGGACCCGAATAACCCGCTGGTGCCCCACTATCAGCCTCAGGAGACGCCGTTTGGCTTCGTGGCGGATTACTGGAGCTCCGTGAGCAACTATCCCGCCAGCTCCCCCGTGCAGGCTCCGGAAGGGTTCCAGTGGTTACGCCATTTTGAGATGCACCTGCCGTTCACCGCCACCCTGACGATTCATTTTCCGGGTGAGTCGAGACTGGTCATTATGAACGCCGCATCGCCGGTGTCATCGCGCGTGACCCGCATGTTCGCCCCTATCGCCCGCAATTTTGACCTGCATATTCCGGTGGAGGATGTGCATGCTTTCAATCTGCGGATTTTTGAAGAGGACCGTCTGATGGTGGAAACCCAGCGTCCGGAACGCCTGCCGCTGGACCTGACCCTGGAAGCGCATATCCCCGCAGATAAAAGCTCGATTGCCTACCGTCGGGGACTGAAGAAGATGGGCTTTGGCGAGTTTTTCCTGGTATGACGGAGGCCGATATGCTGAGCGTGATTGTTGACGGGTTGTGGCGCGAGGGCGACAAAAGCCTCGCCGTCAGGCTGGTGGCGGAAGACGGCGAAGCGCTGCCACCGTGGCAGCCCGGCGCACACATTGATGTTCACCTGCCCTGCGGCGTGGTTCGCCAGTATTCCCTGACCGGAGCGTGTGGCGGCGAGAGCTACCTGATCTGCGTGGGGCGGGAAACCGCCTCGCGCGGCGGGTCGCGCTATGTTCACGAGACGCTGCGTCCCGGGCAGAAGCTGATGATATCGGCCCCGCGCAACCTGTTTCCGCTTCAGCAGGCAGAGCGGGTTTTACTCCTGGCGGCGGGAATTGGCATTACGCCGCTGTATGCGATGGCCCTGCAGCTGAAGGCGACCGGAACGCCGTTCACGCTGCACTACTACGTCAGGAACCGGGAAAGCGCGGCGTTTGTGCGCGAACTCTCGCTGTGCGATGAGTGCATCATTCATACCGCCAGCCCGCGCACAGTGCTGGCGGAACATCTCCCGGCGGCCGAATCGGGCCTTCACGCCTGGATCTGCGGACCTGCGGGGTTTATGGAAAAAGTGCGTGAGGTCGCCACGGCAAAGGGATGGGCTGACGCCCATCTTCACAGCGAGGCGTTTCAGCCCGTTGCGCCCGCCGCAGGCGGTGAAACCGGGGAGATCTTCACGGTCAAGCTGGCCTCCACCGGGGAGCGCTGGCCGGTGCCTGCGGATAAAACCATCGCCCAGGTGCTGCAGGAAAATGGCGTGGCGGTCCCGCTTTCCTGTGAGATGGGGATCTGCGGAGCCTGCCTGACGCCGGTGATTGACGGCGTGGTGGATCACCGGGATAGCGTGCAGTCGGAGGCGGAAAAAAGCGCAACGGACCAGCAGGTGGCGCTGTGCTGCTCGCGGAGCCATTCCGGGGAGCTGGTGATTGGGCTGTAAACCGTCTGCACACGCTTTCTTGCCGGGTGGCGCTGCGCTTACCCGGCCTATAATCCGTAACAATATCAATATATTGCACTATTCATTGTAGGCCCGTGCAAGCGTAGCGCCGCCGGGCGAAACTTACAAATCGCACTTTGCCAGCCCGTAAACGGGCTCGCTATCCTGCCACGCATAATCAATATGGCTGGCCTGCTCGCGCGCCAACGCGTCATCGCCCTGCAATCGCGCCGCCAGGGTAAAGGCGAAATCAAACACTTTACCCAGCCCACGGCCGCTCAGCAGATTGCCTTCTTCCACCACGTCGGCATCGACGTAGATGCCATCGCTGACTGTTTTCCACAGATCGCCGGAACAGACATAGCGCCGTCCCTTCAGCAGTCCATTGCCGCCCAGCACGCGGGCGGCGGCGGAACAAATCGGGCAGATATATTTGCCCGCTTCATCGTGGCGGCGGACGAAGGCAATGACCTCCGCGCTTTTCGCCAGGTTAACGCTGCCTTGCGGGCCGCCCGGTAACACCACGGCGTCAAAGGTACGGTCGAGGCTGGCCTGCAGAGTGCTGTCCGCCACCATAGGGATGGCGTGATAGCTCACCACTTCGCGACTCTCGCCGCAGGCAATCGTCTGCACCGAAATATTCAGGCGGCGCAGGATATCGATAGTGACAATCGCTTCCCCCTCCTCAAAACCAGGGGCTAATAGCACGGCTACGCTTTTCATTTTGCTCTCCATTGCTTAAGGGTTACCAGTACGGGTGCCAAATCTGTCGCAGCCGCGCCAGCAGTTCAAGATAGAAATAGTCTCCCCAGCTACAGCACTGATCGACGCCCTTACCGCTGCCCATATGATAAACCGAGTGCTGCAGCAGCCCTTCGGTCGGATCGTCGTCGTGAGCAAGGTAGTTATCGGTCAGCGACAGCGCAATACGCAGCGCCATCTCTTCATAATACGCACGGTTTGCGTCGAGCGTCGGCAGCGCCTTGACCAGCTCCAGCAGGCCACAGGCGGCAATCGCCGCCGCTGAACTGTCGCGCACGGCGTCGGTACCGAGCAGCGCCAAATCCCAGTGGCAAACATCATCTTCCGGCAGACGGTTGAGGAAGTAATGCGCCAGGCTGCGGGACAGCTCAACCATCTGCTTATCGCCGGTGTGCTGATAGCTGAGCAGGAAGCCGTAAATGCCCCATGCCTGGCCGCGCGACCAGCACGAGGTATCGCTGTAACCCTGATGGGTGTTGCCAAAGCGCGGCTCACCCGTCTGCACATCCATATAGTAAGTGTGATAAGTCGAGGCATCTTCACGCACGATATAGTTCGCGGCCTGTCCGGCATGAGCCGTCGCCGCCTGCGCATAGCGCGGATCCCCGGTCTGTTCGCTGGCCCAGTACAGCAGCGGCAGGTTCATGTTGCAGTCGATGATCATTCTCCCCTGCTGCTCCGGGTCGTTTAAATCACCCCACGCCTGAATAATGTTGGCCGTCGGGTTAAAACGCTCCATCAGGCGCTCGGCTGCCAGCAGCGCCGACTGGCGAGCGGCTTCGTTACCGGTGAGGCGCCAGGCGCTGATGCAGGAGAGCGAATAGAGGAACCCGAGGTCGTGCGTTGCGGTGTCGATGCGCTGCTCAATACGCCGGGCGAACGACGGTAAATAGCGTTCGGCGGCTTCGCGATAATGCGCTTTGCCGGTCATCTCCCACGCCAACCACAGCTGTCCAGGCCAAAAGCTGGTGGTCCATTCCACGTTATCGGTGCGCGGCCAGACCCCCTTCTCACAGGCCTCACCGGGGAACTTATCGCCGAAGGCGACAATATTGTTGTCGAGCTTGCGCGTGACGCGGGCTAACGCCGCTTCCAGCTTCTGGCTCAGTGCCAGGCGATCGACCTGATGCAGTTCGATCGGTCGCAGCGCTTCGGTGATAACAGATTTGGTCATAACAACTCCTGAATTAATGTTTGGCCGGTTCAACCGGGGCGGTATCTAAAGCCGGAGCAAAGGATCGTGAGTCATCGCGCTTCGACTGGCAGCGCGACAGCGTAAAGGCGGAAATCAGCGTAAATACCAGAGCGCAGCTGCCCATCAGCAGATAGGTATGCTCAAAGCCAATCTTGTCGTACAGATAGCCGGCAGGTGGGGCGACCACAATCGAACCCACGTAAATCATCGCCTGGTAGCCCAGCAGGTACATCGTGGCGTTAACCCGACGATGGAAATGTTCGGCGATGTATTTGAAGACGGAGATGAGCAGCAGCGCGATCTCGACGCCATAAAACGGTTTGATGATGGAGATAACAATCGGGTCACTGGTCAGCCCGGAGGCGATCAGCCGTGCCCCGACCACGCAGCCGCAGAACAGCAGGCCGCGCTTAGCGCCGTAGTGGTTCACCAGCCACGGGATAAACATCATCATCACGAACTCCATCCCCGACTGGACGGTACTCAGGTAGCCGTACCAGGCATTCCCCTGCTCTTTGGTGGCGAAGAACGAGACGAAGTAGCGCGGGAACTGCTGTTCGGCGATAAACATCATCCACGCCACCCCGGCGACATAGAGGCTGAACATCCAGAATTTGCGGTTTTTCAGGAGCATCAGCACATCGGCGAAGACGATCTTATTAGCGGAAATGACGCTGTTATTGCGCAACTGCTCATCGCCGATTTTGAGGCTAATCAGCACCAGCAGCATCAGTACCGAGGTACTGCTGCTGAGGAGAAAGTTGGCCAGCGGGGTGACGTTAAACAACAGCCCGGAGACCGACGCCGCCATCGCCCAGCCCAGTGAACCCCACATTCTGATGCGGCCAAACTCCAGCCCGTACAGGCGGCTAAAGCGGTCGGCGTAAGATTCAGACGCCGCCACACCGGCGTACCAGCCCAGGCTCAGATACAGCGCGCCGATGATAATCCCCGCCATCGCATGGCTTTGCAGCAGCGGCTGGTAAACCAGCGCAAAAAACGGCGCCATCAGCGCAGAAATGGCGCAGACAAAATAGAGCAGCCACTTGCTCATGCCGATTTTGTCCATGATGTAGCCGTACACCGGCTTCAGAACCACCGCGAAGACGCCATTTATAGCGAACACGCTGCCGATGGTGACGCTATCGAGGCCCACTTTCTGGCTCAGCCACAGGGCGTACAGGCCAAAGCTGGATGACCACGTGAAGAAGTAAAGGAAAATAAAGGTACTCATTTTGTACTGCGCGGCGCGTACGGACGATGATGTGCTCATAGCGATGCCTCCGGAGCCAGAAGGAGCGTCGTTTCTTGTCGTGCCGTCACGAAGCGTACCGCGTCATCGCTAATGAAGGCCTGCGGGCAGCGTTGCGGATCGAAGTCGGCGGCATTTCCCGCCCACACCGCGCTGATTAACACATGCGTACCGGGATCGAGCTCGCCGCGCAGCACCGGCACCGCTGCGCGCTCGGCGAACAGCAGATTACTGTTTGGCGGCGTCACCACCGTCTCGCCGCGGCGAGCGTGCGGATGTGAACAGAAAATGGCTGAGACATCCCGGGCATTGCGTAACCAGCAGGCGCCGTCGCTCTCGTGGACCTGCGGCTGCGGGCGGTTTGCCAGGCTAAAGCCGCCTTCCGCGCAGTCCAGCGCGCGTCGGGTATTGATACGATGAACGCGCAGCTGCCAGTCGCCCAGCGCCAGCAGCCAGCTATCAATCACCACGTCGTGCCACGGCAGCCAGCGGCTGTATATAGTGCCGTCAGCGGTGACCACGTGCTGACATTCGCGACGGCCACGCCAGTAGTTGTCCTTTTCGGCCAGCAGCAGCATCGAATCGGGCGCGGCATGGTTCAGGCCGTAGCGGCCGCGTTCGATGGTGAAGCCAAAGCGGGTGGAATAGGCAAATTTGCAGTATTTCGCTTCGGTGTTCACGAAGTTGTTCAGCTCCAGCTGGCCGGACGTCAGCATCCACAGGTGGTCGGCCTGATGTACCACCACCTGATCCGCGTGGGCTATCGTGTGCTGCGCGGGCAACGGCGGCAGCGGCAGCTCAGCCGCCTGCCAGAAGGCGTCGTCCTCATCTAATGCCAGCACCAGCAGGGTCTTCAGGCCCCAGTACGGCGACCCCGGCGCGTTGTAGTCTTCCGCCATCGCCAGGTTCGGATAGCTGTAACCGACGCTCAGTACGCCGTCGCGGTCGAATATCGGCTGCTTCAGCCACCAGCGCAGATGACGCAGGACGATGCCCTTCATCACGCCGGGCGAAAAGACTTCCAGCCCGGCGAAGGCCGCCGCACTCCAGAACGCCGCCTCGGCAAAGCGGTAGGTCAGGCTACGGCCAAACGGGATCGCCGCGCCGTCTTCGGCAAAGAAATGGATGAAGTCAGTGGAGAAACGCGCGGCCCGGTCACGCAGCGTTGCACAGCGCTTCGGATCGACCCCGGCCATGAGCTTCGCGTAAATCAGGCCATAGAAATGGAAGCCCATCGAGATGTAATAGTCGCGCGGCCGTCCCGGACCATCGGAATACCAGCCATCGCCGAGGTAGTAGTGCTCCATGGCAGCAAAATGATCTTCCAGCGCCTGCGGGTTGGTCGGCATGCCGCAATAATGGAAGCCGACCTGCACCAGAATCGGGAAGAAGTGCCAGTTGTTATCGGGGATTTCCTGGGTCTCGCACTGCTTTAGCCAGCGCCATAAATGCTCTTTCTCCGTCTCAGTGAAGTGTGCCAGTACGGTTTCACCCGCCAGCGCCAGCAGCAGCCCGTAGGCCGCCATCTCGACGATTCGCTGATCGTAAGGCCCGACATCGCCCCAGTAATCGGCATGCTGCGGATCGGTGCCGTTTTTTATCGCCTGTAAATAGAATGAGAAGTGCTGCGGCTCGCTGCCGCCAGCCAACAGCGGCGTCACGCCCCACAGCAGGCGGGAAAACGTTTCCATGCTCGCCACCTGCTGACCGTAGTGAGCGGTAAAGTTCGCTAAATCAATGCGGCTGGCGTCTTTTTTAAACCAGGGTGCCACCGCGTTCAGCATGTCGTTGACCAGCCGTAGCACCTCTTCCCGGCTTGTCAGTGGATTATCCAGATGAATATTTTCAGGTTGCACAGGGTCCTCCCGCATTACACGAGGGTAGAGATAAGTTATTGTTATTAGGCTTTTTAAAGCCACGAGTGCGACGTCTGAATGAAGAGTAACTGCTTTTATTCCTGGCGCTGAGTGAGCAGACTCACAAAATTAAACCGCCATTTCATTTTTTCTGGATTTTGTCGAACGCGAGGGGGATAAATTACAAATGATGGCCTAAAAATTTAAATCTGTTGTTCTGGAGGTAATATGGGTGAAACGCAACTACTGGAACGCATTACGCTCGATCGGCAGGCCATTTCTTTTAACCGCATGTACACCACCAGCGCGATTTACTACCACTGGCATCAATGCGTTGAATTGCTTTATATCTCCAGCGGCTACGGCATCGTGGTGGTGGATAACCAGCACTACACCGCCCGTCCGGGGCGACTCTTTATCTTCCCGCCCTTCCGTTTGCACAAAGTGCAGGTCGATCATAGCGATAAGAACCCCTATCACCGCACGACGATGCACATTGAGCAATCGGTCGTCGAAAGTGCGCTCGGCGCCTTCCCGCGCCATCAGGCCCGGTTCGCCGCGCTTGCCGCCAGCAATCTGCCAGCACAGATTTACGATCTCAGCACTCACGCGGCGTTTATCGAGAGGATCCTTGAACAGTTTCAGCGCCTGGAGGGCAACGAGCAGACCGAGGCCTGCGAGGTGGCCTTTCTGATGATGCAGCTCATGACGTTTCTGCCCGAGCAGCCGCAGCCCTACCCGCCGCGCCAGCAGACCGTCGCCTCGCGGATTATGAGCTGGGTCGAAGCCCACTATGCCAGCAAGTTTTCGCTCGACCAGTTAGCCCACGACCTGGGGCTTTCACGCAGCTATACCTCACGCATTTTCCGCCAGCAGACCGGCGGTACCATCCACGAATATTTGCTGACCCGTCGAATAAAAAGCAGCTGCGAGCTGTTACGGTACAGCAATGAGCCTGTTGATGCTATTGCCCTGGCAGTCGGGTTTAGCGAGGTGACCTATTTCATTACCTGCTTTAAAAAGATGATGCGTCAGACGCCACTGCAGTATCGGCGCAGTATCCGCTGCACCAGGATTCCCTCTCAGGGCGATTTTGGACAGGTTTGCTGAACCTCAGCCTGGCCAGGGGGTTTTATGCACAAAAAAACCCAGGTCGCATAACGACCTGGGTTTCGAATTTGGCGGAAGCGTAGAGATTCGAACTCTAGAACCCTTTCGGGTCGCCGGTTTTCAAGACCGGTGCCTTCAACCGCTCGGCCACGCTTCCAAAGTGAGGCGCACTATAAACATCTATTAGCGCCTTGTAAAGCAGGAATTTTTCTATTTTTCCCCACACGCGTTTGACTGCGCAAAAAGTCACCCACACGCTGACCCTACTTCACTCTCCACGACCTTGTACATACCGTAACATAGCAACGCTCATCCTTTTAAATCGCTCTGGTATAGAATGCCACAAAAATAGACGGTCATTTGTAGTGTAATTGTTATAAATCTGAATTCCCGCAGATTTTAGACATTACTGCCATGCAGTGTTACGGGTTGATGATGAAAATCAAGAATACGCTTTGCTTACATATCCTGATGGCAACCCTGGCCATTTTGTTCCTTTGTATTCACCCGCTGGTGACGAGCTTCGATCCACCGCTCGCCTTCCAGCCGCTGATTAAATCAATGGCGGGGACGCCTAAAGAACAAGCGGAAAAAATTGCCACTATTTCTCATGCCTTAGAAGGGAATGCGATATTCTTCATTGGTGCGTCTGAGGTAGCGACCTCAGAAGATGAACATTACGCTGTCTATAATTATTTTAATAAGCAATTACACAAACCCGTCGTGGCGTATGGCGATGCGTTTGTTGATGACGAAACGCAGTTTTTACTGTTCTCACGTTTTAAAAATAGCCTTAACGCAAACAGTAAAGTTGTTTTGCTTCTGGCACCCGACAGCTTTTACTCAAAAGGTCTACCACCTGCTATCTACGCCGATAATTTCCCGGGCTCTATTTTTAATCCTTTGATGAAGGATCCGCAGGCGCGCCCAATATTAGTCAATTATTTAAAACATATTGATAGTAAAGAAATAAGCCATTTAACCTTTGGTCAAATGCGTGTCTTTGGCTGGCACCCCGATCTGATATGGGACGAGGTGAGTTTCCAGTTTGCCAACGTCTGCACCCTGATAAAAAACGACTGGCTGGCGCTGCTCAACGTTACGCCCCGGACGGTACAGCCGTGGCCGCCGCAGCCAACCACCCATATAGCCCCAGACTGGGATAAAGAGCTGGCGAATGCCCGCGAGTTAAATAAAAAACGCCAGCAGAGCGCGGCCACCCTGTGGATGGACAAAACGATTTACGAGGAGGACGGTACGCGGCAGCAGTGGGATGACACGCCGGTCGTACCTGCGCAAATCGCCGCGTTCAGAAAAACCGTCCAGCTGCTGAAAGACCGTCACGTGCAGGTGATTGCTATCGTCGACCCGGTTAACCCCTGGGCGCTTTACAATACCGATACCTTCCGCCCGGTTGATAAGCAAATTCAAACCATTCTGGAAGCGAACCAGATCCCCTATTTAGATATGTACGCCATGCCTTATCAGAATGGCTGGAACTGGGATCGTTTGCACCCTTCCGAGCTGGCCTGGGTTCCTATGATTCGCTTTATTGCACAGAGCTTTAAATAATGAAAATCGCGATCCGTCTTTTTTTCCTTTATCTCCTGCTGGCGATCACCATCGTCGCGTGGACCTCTGTCGATGACAGCATGAGTATGCAGCTGCATTTTGAATATCAAAAGTTCTGAGGCCGAATGATGTATAGCTCAGGGATGTTTTTTGTCTATTTATTTTCATCCGCCCTGGCGTTTGCGCTGGTCAATCGCGTATTACGTCATCGCCTGACGTATTTATCGGCGTTATCCGTCCTCGCCGCATTAGGCTGGGGCTATATTTTTCAGGGTGATTACCGTGTTCCCGCGGTCGTTTTTTTCAGTTTTTACCTTGTCGCCACGTTAAAAGAAAAAGGATGGTTAAAAACATGGCAGGCGATTGTGTTAACGCTGCTGCCTTTATTTTTGGTGAAATTGCACCTTAATCATCATCTCGGCATGATCGGCCTCTCTTTTATGACGTTCCGCGCGGTGGACGTGCTGCTCTATCGCAGTAAAAAAGAAGGGCAGAATTTCCTGCATTATTTCTGCTATCTGTTTATGCCCTTTATTATTCTGGCGGGCCCAATGTATCGCTGGCGGACATGGATGAGCGACGTCAGCAAGCCCGTCTTTGCCCTTAACCGCGAACAGTTTTTAGTGGCGCTGGAGCAAATCATTACCGGCATTGTCCAGAAGTTCCTGTTTGCCATGCTGGTTGATTCACTTGTCGTGCAGCCCTGGAGCCATAAGCCGTTTACGCTGACCGTGGGCGTGGTGATGTCGATTGCCTATAGCGCCTACCTCTACTTTGATTTTGCGGGCTACAGCAATATGACCATCGGTGCGGGCCGCATGTTTGGGTTGAATATTCCGGCAAACTTCAATATGCCGCTTCTGGCAAAGAATCCGCAGGACTTCTGGCGCCGCTTCCACATTAGCCTGTCTGAATGGCTGCGCGATGTGGTCTTTATGCCCGTTTATATGAACCTGATGAAGTTCAACTTTTTCCGTCAGAACAAAACGCTGGCGCAAAATATCGGTATTTTTTGCACCCTGTTTTGCATGGGGGCATGGAATGGCCTGGAACGCCATTACGTCATCAGCGGCGCGCTGTTTGGCGCCATCTCTGTCGCTCACAACATGCTGCTGTGGTCAGCCAAACGCAGCCCGGCGTTACACCGCGGGTTGCAGTATCCGGCTGTTGCGTTTTTGGGACGCATTCTGACGCTGGGAAGCGCCGCGGGCTCCCTTTACATCTTTAGTGGAATGTCACCTCTATGAAAAATCACTCCGATCTTCAGGAACTGCAGAATTTCTTGCGTGCGGCATTATACGATCCCGCCTCCCCGCAGCAGCTGGCCATCAGCGGCAGCGACGAAGCCTTAAGCTGGCTGCAGCTTTCCGCTGCCGTGACGGACTGGGCACAGCGCTATCAGGGTTGCCAGCCTGTTGCCGGTACGCCGGTCGTCTTGTACGGACACCAGCAGGCCGAGTTCGCCGTGGCGATTTATAGCTGCCTGCTACACAACATTCCGTACATTCCGGTGGACTGCATTTACCCGCAGGAGCGCCTGCGGGAGATCTGCCATCTGGCCAGCGCCCCTTACTATTACGACGTCGCGACCCGGCAGTTCATCGCCACGGGTGAACCGGGCAAGGTGCTGGAGGAGCAGGATCTGGCCTATATCATGTTTACCTCAGGCAGCACCGGCAAACCTAAAGGGGTGCAGATTGGGCGTGAAAGCGTATGGCACTTCATGAAATGGGTCAGCCAGGACTTTTCGCTGCCGGAAAAACCGGTCCTGATGAACCACGCGGTGTTCAGTTTTGACCTCTCCCTGATCCCTTTGCTGGCGAATCTGGCGATGGGTGGACACATCGTGCTGAACGCCAAAGAGGATATTCAGAAAGAGAACTGGCTGGAGCGACTGAAAAGCAACGCCGTCTCCGCCTGGGTTTCCACCCCCTCTTTTGCGTATCAGCAGCTACTTTCCCCACAGTTCAACAGCGAGTATTTGCCTGCGCTGAGCGTCTTCATCTTCATTGGTGAAGTGTTGAATAAAGCGCTGGTCAAACAGCTGCGCCGCCGTTTCCCGCAGGCCAAAATTATTAACTCCTATGGCCCAACGGAAGCGACCATCGCAACAACCGTCGTCGAGATCACGGATGCGATCCTGAACAGCGACAGCGCCGTGCTGCCGGTGGGGGTCATGATGCCTGAGAGCAGAATGGAAATTTCCGCTGAAGGCGAGCTGATCATCTGGGGAAAAAACGTCATGCGCGGCTATCTCGGCCTGCCGCAGGAGAACGCGGCGAAATTACTTCATCGGGAAAACGAGGCGTTTCGCGGCTACCGGACCGGCGATCTGGGTTATGAAGCGGGGCTCATCTACTGTCAGGGCCGCAACGACAGCCAGGTCAAACTGAATGGCTACCGTATTGAAATTAACGAGATCGAAAACCGCCTGCTGGCGATGTCCGGCATCAACGAAGCGGTGGTTCTGCCGCTGATGAAATCCTGCGGCAGCGTGCTGCGCATTGCCGCGTTCTGCGTGACGGAGCTGGCGCCGGATACCATTAAAACCTCGCTGTCGAAGGTGGTTCCCCACTATATGGTGCCTTCACAAATTATCGTAAAAGACGCTTTGCCGCTGAATCCTAACGGCAAAATTGACCGCAAGTTGCTGGACGCTTACGCCCGCACAAATTAATGACCCCAGGAAAAATTATGGAACAAGAAATTCTCGCCCTGTTCGAAAAAGTGTTATCCCGTAAGGTGGGCTTTCACGATGAACTGATTGAATCCGACATTCTCGACTCCATCCTGGCGGTCGATATGGTCCTGGAAGTACAGGACGTTTACGGCTGCATGATCCCGCCGACAGACGTGGCGACGGTGCTGAAAACCCCGGCGGACCTGGCCCGCTATATTGAAGAAAACCGCTAAACGCCTCTGCTGTTAATCCTGTCCTGAAGGCTCTGGCGCATCGCGCCAGAGCCCAGACGCAAAATGAATATCCTTCACCGGAATTAAACCAACCGCTTTTGAGATTTCTCCTACACTTTAGGGGTCGTGTTGTTCTTAACAGAGGAGTCTGCGGTATGGCATTCGTAACCACGAAAGACGGCGTCAATATTTACTACAAAGACTGGGGCCCAAAAGAGGCCCAGCCCATTGTCTTCCACCACGGCTGGCCGTTGAGTGCCGATGACTGGGATAACCAGATGCTCTTCTTCCTTGCAGAAGGCTATCGCGTTATCGCTATCGATCGCCGCGGGCATGGACGATCGGACCAGGTGAGTGAAGGCCACGATATGGATCATTATGCGGCCGATGCATCAGCCGTGGTTGAAAGCCTGGATCTGCACAATGCCGTGCATGTCGGTCACTCCACCGGCGGCGGCCAGGTCGCCCGCTATGTTGCGCGGTATGGACAACCGCAGGGGCGCGTCGCCAAAGCGGTGCTCGTGAGCGCCGTCCCGCCTCTGATGGTCAAAACGGAGACGAATCCCGGCGGAACGCCCATCGAGGTCTTCGACGGCTTCCGCAAAGCGCTGGCGGCTAACCGCGCCCAGTTTTATCTCGACGTTGCCAGCGGTCCTTTCTACGGTTTTAATCGCGATGGCGCCGAGGTTTCGCAGGGTACGATCCAGAACTGGTGGCGACAGGGTATGATCGGAAGCGCCAAAGCCCACTATGAGGGGATTAAGGCGTTTTCAGAGACCGACCAGACGGAAGATTTGAAAACCATCACGGTTCCCGTTCTGGTGTTGCAGGGCGATGACGATCAGGTTGTACCGTATAAAAATGCCGCCCTTCTCCAGGACAAGCTGCTGGCGAACAGCGTGCTGAAAATTTATCCGGGCTTCCCGCACGGGATGCATACCACCCATGCGGATACTATCAACGCGGACATTCTGGCTTTTATTCGCTCATAACGCTGCGTTTCTTGCCGGGTGGCGCTGCGCTTACCCGGCCTACATTCCGCTACGATATTCCATTCAATGCATGAACGCCACCCGAGGGTGGCGTTGTTTATTCTGCTTAGCGCTTCTGCGCAACCAGTTGGATCATATTGAAATACGCTCCGGCCCCCGCGTCCATAATGGGCACCATCATCTCCTGAGCGATCTCGCATTGCATAAACTCATCCCACGCCTGCTGACAGGTATCCATCTCCCGTACGGCGATCAGCGCCGCACCGGGCTCTTTTTCCCACAGCGCTTTCCACCAGGAGAGCGGATAGAAATACCACTCAGGGGTCCAGAAAGGTTTAACCACCTCCGGGAGATGCGTTTCGCTGTACTCCCCGATAAACCCGGGAACGGCAACCGCAATGTGCCCGCCGGGTTTGATGAAGGGTAGCAGCGTGCCCAGCATGGCGTCATTGTTGCCAAAGTATTGATATGCATCCACGCTGACGATCAGGTCAAAGTAATCATGCGCGAACGGGATCGCTTTTGTAGCATCAACCCGCAGCGGAAAGATTTTTCCGTCCAGATCCCGTTCGCTGAAACGCGCTGCATTTTCTCCCGGCGTAATCCACAGATCGGCGGCAAAAACCGTGGCGTCATATTTTTCGGCGAGCAGGATAGAAGAGATCCCTTTCCCGCAGCCGAGAGCGAGAATGCGCATCCCTGGAGCGATATGCAGTTGAGCAACCAGCTCCTCGGTAAGCCGCATGGCGTTTGGGCCCATCATGGTGTCGAGCAAAAAAGCGCGGTCATAGCTATCTGTATAGGGTGTATTCATCACTGCTCCTTAGCGATTATCCAGCTGGGCGCGAACGTTGTTCAGCCCGGTGGTGTTGATGCGGTAAGGCTGCCCGTCCACGGATCGGATCAGCTTTTTGGTGCGGAGTTTTTTGAAGACGCTGAGCGTGCAGTCGCTCAGCACCAGCCCTTCACGGGTATAGCACTCAACGGACGTGACGCGGCCAGAACTGTCGCGGACGTGCACAATACGTCCACCTTTGGCGAGAACGTGTAAGGTACGTTGTTCCTGACGGGATAAATTCATACTGGAAAACCTGTGTAATCATCATGCGTAAAAACGTGCCCACACCCGCAGGTGCGTGCGTAAGGTTTAAGCGCAGCGATAACCAGTCCGTCCTGAAAAGGGCGGGAAGCTGATTATCTGATGAAAACATTCTCCAGCATCAAAGCCTCGGTAAGCGATGAAAAGGTATTTACGGGGTGAATGATAACGCCAGTTTTTTACAGGGGAATAGTGAGAGGTTAAAAGTGTGAACGGGATCGGTCCGTAAAATCGTCTTTCGTCAATTTTACTGCCAGACTGAAGCCCTTTACTGAACACCGACTGGAGCTCTTCTTATGCCTGATAACTATACCGTGGTTGAAACCGTCCCCACTGCAGAAGCGTTTTGCCGGCTGCGCGAAATCTCGGGTCTTAGCCCTCGCCCGCTGGAGGCGGCCCAAAAAGCGCTGCCCGGCAGCTGCTATGGCATGCATATAGTGTTTCAGGGAAAACCGGTCGGTATGGGGCGCATCGTAGGGGATGGTGCGTTGAATTTTGATATCGTCGACGTCGCGGTTGATCCGCTTCATCAGGGGAAAGGACTGGGCAGAGTCATTATGGAAACGCTTGTTGCCTGGCTGGATAACCACGCCTGTAAAGGAGCGTACGTTTGCTTAATGGCCGATGTGCCTGAGCTTTATACTAAATTTGGTTTTACGCTCGTTCGCCCGGCAAGCGAAGGAATGGCAAGAATCTGGTGAAGGACGAACCTGCGTTAAGGCAAAAGAAAAACCCCAGGTTAACAAGTAACCTGGGGTTTATATCTGGCGGAAGCGCAGAGATTCGAACTCTGGAACCCTTTCGGGTCGCCGGTTTTCAAGACCGGTGCCTTCAACCGCTCGGCCACACTTCCTGAGTGAGGCGAACTATAAACACCTCACCGCGTGCTGTAAAGAGTGCCAGCAATCGTTCGCTGTAAAAATAGTCAAAACGTGTTTAATCGGTTGAACTGACAACACATCGACGATTTTATCAGCACAGGCCTAGTGTTTTTTGATGTACATGTCTTTCGTGTAATAGTACCCCAGCTTATCCGGCGTAAATCCGCCCACCCACGGTTTAACCAGGTGCGTACGGACGTAGTGATAAACCGGAATGGCGGGCACATCGCGTCCCAGCAGATCTTCCGCCTGCTGGTAGAACTTACCCCGCTCTTCCGTTGTTTTGGCTTTTGCGGCATTCACCAGCGCCTGGTCATATTCCGGATTGCTGTACTGGCTGGTGTTTTCGCTGTCGCCGGTGCGGAAGGTGTTCAGGAAGGTCGCCGCATCGTCGTAATCGGCAATCCACGCGTACCGCAACGCGTCAAAGTTGTGGGTGTGCATGGTATCCAGCATGGTTTTCCACTCCTGATTTTGCAGCTTCGCCTCCACGCCGAGGTTCTTTTTCCACATGGAACTGGCCGCAATCGCGATACGCTGGTGCGATTCAGAAGTGTTATAGAGCAGGTTGAAGCTCAGAGGGTGGCTTTCGTTGTACCCGGCCTCGTTGAGCAGTTTTTTCGCCTCAGCGATGCGCTTGTCCTGCGGCCAACTGGCGTAGTCTGGATTCTGAAGCTTAACGCCGCCGATATCCGGCTGGCTGATGAGCCACGCCGGGCGCTGCCCCTGCCCTAAGACTTTCCCGGCAATGATGTCTTTATCGAGCGCCATGTTCAGCGCCTTACGCACGCGGGCGTCGTTGAACGGCGGCCGGGTGGTATTGAATTCGTAGTAATAGGTCGCCAGCTGCGGAGAGACATCCAGCTGGCTGCCCAGGGTTTTCTTGAGCTGCGCGAACTGGTTGATCGGCACCGTGTAGACAATATCAATTTCACCCGCTTTATAGCGGTTCACATCCGCGGCCTCGGAGGTGATAGGCAAATAGGTCACCTTGTTAATCACGGTATGCGCGTTATCCCAGTAGCGCGGGTTACGCTCCGCCACGATGCGTTCGTTGACCACCCACTGGGATAGCTTATAGGCCCCACTGGTGACGATATGTTCAGGCTTGGTCCACTTGTCGCCAAAGCGGCCAATCAGCACTTTATCCACCGGCACCAGCGACGGGTGCGCCAGCATCGCGAGGAACGCCGCGTTAGGCTGCGTCAATGTCACTTCCAGGGTGGTGTCGTTAATGGCTTTCACGCCCAGCGTATCGGGGGCTTTTTTCCCCTGCGCGATGTCCGCACCATTTACGATGTGCATGTTGCCTGGATAGCTGGCATACGGTGAAGCGGTTTTAGGATCAACCAGACGCTGCCAGCTCCAGACCACATCTTCCGCGGTAATGGCAGTGCCGTCGCTCCAGGTGATGCCCGGACGCAAATGGAACGTCCAGACGGTGTTGTCCTTGTTCTCCCATTTTTCCGCCAGCCGTGGCTGAACTTCACCCGACGGGGAAACGCTGACCAGCCCGTCGAATAAATCACTGATAATATTGAATTCGACGTCGCTTTCGACTTTATGCGGGTCGAGCGAAGCGGGCTCATTACCGTTGTTCCTGACCAGTTCCTGCTTATCGGCCAGCTGCGTTCCTGCCGGCACGTTAGCCGCCCAGGCTGCCGTGCTGGCGCACAGGATCCCGGCGGTAAGTAAAGAGAGCGTAAAGCGCGTGCGTGTTTGTGGTTTCATTTCCTTCGCCTTATTGTCTGTTTTTGTGACGATCCGGAAATAACTCTTAGCGGCCTTATGGTAATAACGCAATAATTTTCAGTAACCTATAAGAGGTTGATCTGATTAATCGCGTCAAACCGCTGTTCATACTGGTGAAACGTATTTATGCAGAAGAAACAACCAGCTCCCGCGCTAACCTGCTGAGTAAAGATGGGTAAAACCACTTTGAGAGTGACGCGCCGTTTCCTATTCTTTCCGTTAATTACATCTGTCATAAGAGAGTGACTCATGGATCGTATAATTACTTCCTCACGCGACCGCACATCGCTACTCAGCACCCACAAGGTGCTGCGCAATACCTATTTCATGCTCAGCCTGACGCTGGCGTTTTCCGCGATCACCGCCACCGCCAGCACCGTGCTGATGCTGCCGTCTCCGGGGCTGATCCTGACCCTGGTGGGTATGTATGGTTTGATGTTCCTGACCTACAAAACCGCTGACAAACCGGTCGGTATTCTGTCCGCGTTTGCCTTCACCGGCTTCCTGGGCTACATCCTGGGACCGATGCTGAACGCGTATCTGTCTGCCGGTATGGGTGACCTTATCGGTATGGCGCTGGGCGGTACTGCACTGGTGTTCTTCTGCTGCTCGGCCTACGTGCTGACCACCCGTAAGGACATGTCCTTCCTCGGCGGCATGCTGATGGCGGGTGTTGTGGTGGTGCTGGTGGGTATGGTGGCCAACATCTTCCTGCAGCTGCCTGCCCTGCATCTGGCGATCAGCGCCGTGTTTATTCTGATTTCTTCCGGCGCGATCCTGTTTGAAACCAGCAACATCATTCGCGGCGGTGAAACGAACTATATTCGCGCCACCGTGAGCCTGTATGTGTCGCTGTACAACATCTTCGTCAGCCTGCTGAGCATCCTGGGCTTCGCCAGCCGCGATTAAGCACAACGGATATGAAAAAGGAGAATGCCACGGCATTCTCCTTTTTTTATGCCCTACTCACCCCGGCAAATATAGGTCGGATAGCGCCGGTCCTGAATCAGCCACACGGAAGGCGAGAGTTCAGAGATGGTGAGATAGTAGCGTGCGGTCGGACTGGCAAAGCTCCCCCACTGGGCGTCGGGCGTATTGTCGTTGTGTCGACGCCAGGTTTCGGTGTAGCTCAACACAATGACGTTATCATCGTCCCGCTGCTGCCAGGTAAAATCCACGTCCCTGTCAACGATCAGATTTTGCCCGTCAGCCCTTGCCGCGCCTTTATAGGTGGTCACTCCGGTACCGTCCCGATGAAAATAGAACTGGGCAACGGTATTGACCTTCACTTCGCTGGCTTTTCCCTCATTGCGCGTAAAGTTAAATTCGGTGCTGCAGGCCAGCACATCCTTTTTAAACACACAGCCGGAATAGTAAAACAGCGCCAGGGCACTGCCGACCAATGCACCACCCAGCCCAAAAAGAAGTTTTATTTTCATTTTTGTGCCCCGCTTTTATAACGGATGGTTTTGCACAGGCTGGATTGACTGACCGGGCAGGCGCCAATGAACACCTCATCTGCGGCGGCAATAGAAAAACGGGCACTGAAATAATAAATGTCGTACTCCTCTCGTTCGCACGCCACGTTATTGGCCGCCAGCTGCGCCGCTAATTTCGATAACACCAGCGGTCTTCCGTGATCGTTGATAATCCAGAGACGACAATGCGCGATTTTCTCCTTAACCGGCATGAGTTTCGCCGGAACGAATATCCCCTGCTGCCGGCTAAAGTAGAAGCTCGCCCCCAATGCAGCAATAATCAATACGGCCGTCATCCCCCATCGTTTCAGGGAAGCGCGTTGTGGCTTTTCCACTTTCGCTGCAGACGGAGGCTGCGGTTCGGCGGGTTGAATACGCTCTCCGGGCTGAAAAATCACATCGGCCTCAAAACGAAACCCATAACGGGGTACGGTTACGATAAATTCGTACCCCTCTCCCAGTGCCTGGAAGCTTTTACGTAATTCGCTCACCGCTTTATTGAGATTATTTCCCGATGGCGTAAAGCCAAACTCCTCCCACACGCGGGTAATCAATTCCTCCCGACTCAGGTCGTGCCCTTTGTGCTTAATAAATTCCTGTAAAAGACGAACGGCGGGGGCCGAAAGCGTTAATACAGATTCCGGTTGCCCAACAAGACTTATTGCATGTGCTTCAGGATCAAATAACAACGAATTATTGCATATAAAAAACATCTTTTATTCTCGGCTGTTACCGCATGCTTTTTAATCCCTGGTACATCGACATGAAAACCCCCTCCTGACTTGCTTATTTTTTCATCAGAAGGAATTTTCTCTCCATCCCTGGTCGCGGTATTTTCGCTTAACTATACAACCTTAAAGCCAGAAAATCAGGATAAAAAACTGTATATAACGAGTTAATTAATACAAATTTTCACAAACCGCTGTTCTGGTTAAAGTTTCCCTGCCCTGAAGCGATACGAAAGCAGACGGTGTCCTGGTGTTAACGCGCCGCCTTTAAACTCAGAGCAGGCAGACTTGATCGTGAAACAGAAAAAAAGAGTGAGCGTCACAACCGCCTTTTATGTCGCCGCGCTGTCATTGCCATTTTTCCCGGAAATGGCACTGGCCAATATGAGCGTGTATCCCATGGAACTTAACGTGGATAAGTCCGGTGCGGCGCAAATTAAGGTGGCGTCAAAAACGGATGATATTCAGTTCATTCGGGTGAGGCAAAAGAAAATTCTTAATCCCGGCACGGCCCTGGAAAAAGAGATTGATGTGGCGTCGTGGAAAGAGGGTGGCGTTGTTGTCACGCCGGAAAAATTCGCCCTTGCGGCAGGCGCAATGCGCGTGGTTCGCCTGGTATCGCTTACGCCCCCTTCAAAAGAGACGACCTGGCGCGTCTATTTTGAAGGGGTCAAGCAGCCTGACAGCATTATTCCGGGCAAGGCAGAAAGCCCTGCTGCGACGGCAAGACTGGGCGTCAATGTAATCTGGGGCGCCCTGATCCATCTCGCACCGGAAAAAAGCGTGGTTTCGCTGTCGATTGACCCTCAGAGGGGAACGTTAAAAAACAACGGCACGTTGCGCGTGCCGCTGAGAGAGATCGGTATTTGTGATGCGGATTCGTCGTGCAGATGGATTAAAGAAGACGCGACGATTTATCCGGATACCGAACGGAAATTAAAAACGCTCGCGAAGGCACAAGGCCAGAAATATAAATTCCGCTACTTCAACTGGCTGAATAAAACCGCTGAAGAAGCTGATTTACCCGTCGTGCAATAACACGACGTTACCGTAAAGACCCCAAAGGGTTTGTTTAAAGAGCCAGGGTGCTCATTTGTAAATATGGAGATATCAATGCGTAAGTATTTTAAACCTCTGATGATTGTTGCCGCGATGACCACGTCCGTTAACGCGCTGGCGATTCAAAAAGATATTACCGTCAACGCCAGCGTTGATTCACAGCTGGATATGACCCAGGCCGATAACACGCCGCTGCCGGCAAGCATCGATATGCAGTACCTGCCTGGCCGTGGCCTGGAAAGCTACCGTCTGAATACCAAGGTGTGGTCTAACTCCGCGACCAGCAACGTAAAAGTCCGTCTGGTAAGCGCCGCGAAGCTGGCGAATGCCGACGGTGCTGAGACCATCCCAATGACGGTGATTCTGGGTGATAAAACCCTCTCTACCGCAGATGTGGAATATACCGGCGCCGAACTGTTCCCGGGCAGCATTGAAAACGGTTCAGCGGTACTGCCGCTGACCATTTCCCAGACCACCAAAGGCATTCTGAAAACCGGTCAGTACAGCGGCGTTGTCAGCCTGATGCTGACGCAGGCGACGACCACGGAAGGCGGTGCGTAACACCACAGCACCTAAGGAATAACGTGAGAGGGTGCTCACCCTCTCACGTCAGGATGATGTCGAGGCTCGTTCATGGCGTTTCACAGAAATACCCTCCTCTTTGTTGCTTTGTTACCCGCTTCCATCCAACTCGCCTGCGCAGGGATGGCCGTCCCGCCAGGTTTTGAAGACCTGGCGAAGACGCAGCGCCTGTGGACAGAGGTGAACCTCTACGGCGAGGCGCTTGGCCTTTTTGAAACGGATATCACGCTTGAAACGGTCAGCTTTGTCGCACCTGAAACCGTGGTAGCGGCCATCAAACGCCGGTTTAATGACGACCCATCCCTCGTTGCCACCGTGTCTGCCGCGCTGGCCGTTCCGCTTGCCCGTAACGGCAACCTGGCCTGCAGCAGCAACGGCTCCGCAACGGGCTGTGATTACATCAATACCGACCGCGCGGCCATTATTTATGACGAGAATAACGCCCGCATTAACCTGTTCCTGGACAAGAAATTTCTGCCTAAGCAGACGGCAGAGAATCAATGGTATCAGCCCACTCAGGGCACCGAAAATGCGCTGATCCATCAGCAGAACATTAACTTCGTGGCCGACAGGGATTATCAGTCGGCAACCGTGCAGGGCAACGGCGCGCTGGCGCTCACCCAGGACGGCTATGTGAATCTCGACTGGACCTGGCTGGGGCAGCGTTCACGGCACCAGCAGCAGCAGGAGGTCACCGTCAACAACGCCTGGTTCCGCCAGGATATCCTGCGTCAGTACTATGTCCAGTTAGGTGAGATGGATACCCGCGATCTGTTCAGTAACGCTGGCGGAAATATCAACCTCAGCCAGCTGCCGCTGGGCAAAATTCGCGGCCTGCGCACGGGTTCAACACGGGCATGGATGAACCCCGTTCAGCAGTCGAAGGGAACCCCTGTTACCGTGCTGCTTTCCCATGACGCGCGTATCGATGCCCGCCGGGGAAATCAGCTGCTGGCGAGCTTTTATCTGAATGCCGGGGCGCAAACCCTGGACACGCGTTCGTTCCCGGACGGGAGCTACACCGTGACGCTCTCCATCTATGAAAATAACCGGCTGACGCGCACCGAGCAGGTGCCGTTTACCCGAACCGGCATTACGCCATTTGACCGCGTCGAGTGGTTCCTGCAGGCGGGCGAAACCGACAACAGCGATCAAAACGAAGAACGCCGCGCGGTTGCGCAGGCGGGCGTTCGTCTGCCCGTGACCCCGACGCTGGCGCTGACCAGCGGCGCAACGTTCAAGAAAAACCAGCGTTTCCTGGAGAACGCGCTCGACTGGAGCCGGGGCTTCAACGCGGGCCCGATCGATGGCGTGCTGAGTACCCGGTTTAGCTACCTCTACGGCAGCGAAGGCCAGCGCGGCAATATTCAGCAAATCAGCTACAACGACGGTTTTTCTTTGAGCGTCTATCGCAACGCGTTATCCGCTGAAAACTGCAACACCCAAAGCGCGGGATTTGACGCCGTGAATGGGTGTTATCGCACCCTCTCGGTGATGTTCTCCGTCCCGGTCGGCACCTGGTATGCGAGCCTGGGCTATTCGGATAACCGCAACGAAGGCCGGTACGTTTCACGCCGGGAGCTGCCGGACAGTGACAATCGCCACGATGCGGGTCTGCCGTGGGAATCAGTCTATATGACCCGCTCGCGCACGCGGGCCTGGCAGGCTGGCCTGAGCAATGCCTTCAGCACCCATGGCCTGAACATTAACAGCAGCATTAACCTGTTCATGCGTAACGATGACGCCCGCGACGGCAGGGATAAAGGCGGCTACCTGAGCGTGAGCCTGTCCATGGCGCATAACCGTCAGGGCGATGCCTCAAGCTACACCTCTTTGGGCGCGACATGGCAGCATCAGCAGCGTGAAAAAAACCAGCTGAGCTACAGCGTGGCGCATAACTGGTATGCCGATGCCCGCGGTGAAAATGAGTATGGCCTCAGCGCGTCGGGCATTAACAGCGACTCGCTGAATACCTCAGCCTATATGCGCCAGGGCGGACGATATGGTAACGGAAGCCTGACGGTCAGCGACGCCTGGGATCGTCAGGATCGTCGCCATACGCTGAGCAGCAGCGGCAACTACAGCTCAACGCTCGCGCTGTCCCGTTCTGGCCTGTGGCTGGGCCGCTGGAGCGACGGTCGCCCTGCTTCCGCCGTCGCGGTGAACGTGGCGACGCCGGAAGATGCTCAGGATCCGCGCGTCGCCGTGTCGCTGGATAACAGCGGGAGCGCAGACATTCCGGGCAATAGCCGCGCCCTCTTCGCGGTACCGGGCTATCAGCAGACGACGTTGACGATTAACGAATCGCTGGACGTCTCCCGGGGAGCCAGCAGTGAAATCACGCAAGGGTCAGGCAGCAGAACGTTGTTTATGGTGCCAGGCAAACTGCTGCGCCGGGACGTGCAGACGACCGCAAGCTACACCTGGCTTGGCCAGTTAACCGACGAGCACCATTCGCCGTTTATCGGCGGCGTGCCGCTGAACGTGAACGGCTGGAGCGACCTTGGCAACGGCGGGTTTAGCGCGCAAAGCGACGCCCTGCTGCATAACCTCTACCTGGTGCGTCAGCAGCAATTTTATCAGTGCGCGCTGAACGTGAAGAGCATGCGCGACGTCGTGCGTTACGTCGGTTCGATTCCCTGTAAGGAATTAACCTTCTCCGCCCTGCCGGATGCTGTCCAGCAGCAGGCGCAGCTGATGCTGGCCGGACGGTCGGTCCCTGCTGGCCCGACAGCCATGAATACCGATAGCCTCACTAAAGGGAAATGATGTGATTAAGTGCCTCTTTATTTTACTGTTATTAAGCCTGTGGGTCGGCCAGACGCTGGCGGGCGCCCCCGCGGGACGAAACTCCAGCGTTGGGATCAGCTTCGATCGTATGGCACCGCCTGCGCGTTTTGACATCTGGTTTCATGAATCGGGTGGTTATGACCCCGCCGATCCGCAAAAGTGGGGACGTAACACCCTGACCTGTGAGTCCCGGACCGACACCACGAACGGCGCCTGCATGAACGCCCCGGTCTGGTTCTCGGCGAACCCAGCCGCGCCTTATGCCATCAACTTGCGTTTTACGCATGCTCTCACCAGCAAGACGGTGGATATCAAGGTGTATGGCGATCACTACATGTTTATCAACAATAAAGTGTTTACTTTCGCCAGCTTCGTGACAGGAGGAACGGTCGACGTCTCAGCCTGGAACAGAGAGCCCTACTTCGATTTCTATATCGTGAAAAGCGAACTGGATAAGCTCGCCCTGCCGGGGATCTGGACCGCCACGCTGAAGCAGAACCTGCGCCAGTGGGGAAGCGCCGACTGCGGCGGGAACTTCAATGACGTGAATGTCGGCTGTCCTGGCTATCTCACCATCGCCAAATGGCAGGCAAATATTCGCATTGAGGTGGTCGACCCAGGAAACCAGCAGATTTATCTGCCGGCCTTTCCGCACTCCACGCCCATCGTTAACCTCAACCTGACCAACTTCCCGGGGCGTCCCAGGGGCAGCGAGATCCAGGGGGAAAACACGCTGGATATGTGCCTGTACGACGGCAAGAACAGCACCAGCACCCGCGCTTATCTTCGGTTTGAGGATGACGGGCTTCCCTCAGCGGATCGTGCCGAAGGGGCGTTTTCTATCCGGCGGCGCGGTGGAAGCCAGACCGACGCGCGGGATCGACTCGATTATCGGGTCTCCGTCACTAATCCCATCACAGGCGCAACCGAAACGGTCGCGAACGGTAAAACCCTGGTCTGGCAGGGCACTAACGATCCGCAGTATCTGCGTCAGGTCGTGCTGCCGGGCGGACGCGAAAGCGTACTGTGCATTCCTGCGCCGATTATCCTGAAAACGCCTGCGTTTGCTGCCAGCAGCAAAAACGCAGGCGACTATACCGGCACGCTGCGCGTTATCTATACGCCCAGCACGTTATAACGAGGTCACCGTGAGTTACGCCATTCTCGACAATAATCGATTTTACGCCGAAGGGTTGCGCTATGCGCTGCTGCGTCGGGGCGTCCAGCCAGAGGTCATAAGCGATACCGTACAATGGCAGCCAACGCTGCTTACCCGTCGCGTGGTGGTCGTCCGCTGCCGTTTTTCCGTGGCGGCGACGCATCAGGCGCTGATCAACATTTTGCTCAGGCTGGAAGCCGCCCGCTGGAAAGGCAGCCTTTATCTGGTCTGCAACGAAAAGGGGTGGGCGCTGGCGACGCATTTACGCAAGCGTTTCGGTACGCTAACGCTTTATATCATCGACGACAGGATCGCCGTTGCCGATGCGGCGTATTTGCTGGCAAAAGAGCCGCGCCGCGTTCGAAGCCTGGACTGTTGTCTGACCGTTCCTGAATTCAACGTGCTCGATCTGATGCTGACCGGGTTGCCGGTCCGCCACATTGCCATCGTGACGCACATGTCGGAGAAACAGGTTTCAACCCATAAATGCAACGCGCTGAAGAAGCTCAATGCCAACAACCTGCTTCAGCTGCTCCTGTAGGTCACGGTTTATCCTGAGCCCGCTTTTTTGCTACACTGTCGCCGATTTTTCACCTACGACAGAAGATTATGTTCATTTTTGCAGGCCAGGAAATTGAGACCGATAGCGAAGGCTATCTGAAAGATACGACGCTCTGGAGCGAACCGCTGGCGGAGAAAATTGCGGAAAACGAAGGCATTACCCTCTCCCCCGAACACTGGGAAGTGGTGCGTTTTGTCCGCGAGTTCTACCTTGAATTCAACACCTCTCCGGCCATCCGCATGCTGGTCAAGGCGATGGCCAATAAGTTCGGTGAAGAGAAAGGCAACAGCCGCTATCTGTATCGTCTGTTCCCAAAAGGCCCGGCAAAACAGGCCACCAAAATTGCCGGCCTGCCTAAACCGGTGAAGTGCATTTAGTAGCGAATACCGAAGTTAACGTACTCCCGACCGGGTTGATGCGGTTCCGTTAGTACCTTATCAACCCGCGCGCTGCGCGGCCCGCCCGCTTTCAGCCACGCCACCAGCTTGTCGACCTGCTCCGCTTCGCCGCAGGCGACCACTTCAACGCTGCCGTCATCCATGTTGCGCGCGTATCCCGTTAGCCCAAGCTGAACAGCCTCGCGCTGCGTGCTGTAGCGGAACCCGACGCCCTGAACGACGCCGTGAACCCAGGCAATAGTGCAGACTTTTGACATTCTTCTTCTCCTTAACGTAGCGTTTTCGGCAAACAGCCGTAGTGTTGCCGAAAACGGGCGGTGAAACGAGAGCTGGACAGATACCCACATTGTAATGCGATTTCGCCGATCGGTAATCGGGTTGACTGTAACTGTGACAGCGCAACGCCCATCCTCACCTCCTCCACAATCTGGCGAAAACTCTGTGACTCCTCGCGTAACCGCCTGCGCAGCGTCGGCACGCTTAATGCGAGACGGCTGGCGACATCCTGCGCGGTCCAGGCTCTGGCGGGCGACAGCATGATGAACTGTCGCACCTGCTCGGTCAGGTTATTGTTTCGCTCAATAAGCAGCGGACCTGCCACGCCGTCATGCAGCAATGCCAGCAACAGACCGAAGGCCTGATGTTTTTGCAACGCCTCCGGTAACTCCTGACGCACGGCGTGCAGCAGGTTATCCCACATAAACGCCAGCCCCTCGCTCAGCGGAGCACAGAGCGAATGTAACGTCATGCGCGGCCAGGATTTCAGGTAATGCGCTTTAAACTCGGCAACAATTTCCGGCGATAACATCAGCAAGTCCGAGTGAAACAGACCGTTTGCAGGCTGATTAATGATCTCCATCGCCGTATTGGCAGGAATAATGATGAGCTCATCCCGGGTTGCCACCAGGCGGTTATTGTCCTGCACAATCACCTTACTGCCGTGAGTGATATGGCAAATCGCCGGGAAAAAGAGCTTAACCTGGTGCAGGCGATGCATTTTGCTGGCACTCACTTCACCCGCCGTGAGATGTTTATGTCGAAAAAGGAACTCCTGCACCCCGCCATCCTTATCTGCTGTAGGTTGCTGTTAACTGAGCCTTTGCCAGAACGTGACTATTGAGCATAAAACCGACCAGCGCGCCGCTGGCATTTTTGTCGACGGGCAGTTTATCCACGTCCAGCGCCCAGACGATAATCTGATAGCGGTGAGGCTTGTCCCTGGCAGGGGGGCATGCGCCGCCGAATCCAGAATAACCGAAATCATTACGCCCCTGCACAGCGCCAGCAGGTAATTTTTCGCCATTTGGGTTACCGGCACCAGCGGGCAGCGTCATTGTCTTCGCGGGAATGTTGGCTACGGTCCAGTGCCACCAGCCGCTGCCGGTAGGCGCATCCGGGTCATAGACCGTAATGGCAAAACTTTTCGTACCCGCGGGCGGATTTGTCCACGCAAGCTGCGGGGACTGGTTACCACCGTGGCAGCCGAATCCCTCAAACACCTGCTGTGGCGCTAACCGCCGGTCGCCGGAAATATCCCGGCTGGTCACGCTGAAAGACGTTGCGGCGAAAATCTGAAAACTCATTGCCGTCAGAGCGGCTATTGTGATGACACTGCGCTTTTTCATGGGTATTTCCTTTGCTGAACCGGAAACCCTAAGATAAAGCACGCAACAATGCCCCAATGTGCCTAAGCGATTTGATTTTGTGCCGAAACGCTCAACGGCATCCGCAGATGATTGCGCCTTGCTGAATGTGGTAATCTACGCGCCATTTCCCTGAAATCGACAGAACAGCAAATTATGAGTGTACGTTTAGTGTTAGCCAAAGGGCGCGAGAAATCATTACTGCGCCGTCATCCCTGGGTCTTTTCCGGCGCGGTTGCCCGTATGGAAGGCAAAGCCAGCCTCGGTGAAACCATTGATATCGTTGACCATCAGGGGAAATGGTTAGCGCGAGGCGCCTACTCGCCAGCGTCCCAGATCCGTGCCCGCGTCTGGACCTTCGATAAAGACGAAACCATCGACATCGACTTCTTCGTGCGTCGTCTGCAGCAGGCGCAGCAGTGGCGTGAGTGGCTGGCAAAACGCGACGGGCTGGACAGCTACCGCCTGATTGCCGGTGAATCTGACGGTCTGCCGGGCGTGACCATCGATCGCTTCGGTAACTTCCTGGTGCTACAGCTTCTGAGCGCCGGGGCGGAATACCAGCGCGCTGCGCTGATTAGCGCCCTGCAAACGCTGTTCCCGCAGTGCGCCATTTACGACCGCAGCGATGTGGCGGTGCGCAAAAAAGAGGGCATGGAGCTGACGCAGGGTCCGGTCACGGGTGAACTGCCGCCTGCCCTGCTGCCGATTGAAGAGCACGGCATGAAGCTGCTGGTAGATATTCAGGGCGGGCATAAAACGGGTTACTACCTTGACCAGCGCGACAGCCGTCTGGCTACGCGTCAGTACGTTGCCGACAAACGCGTGCTTAACTGCTTCTCCTACACCGGTGGTTTCGCCGTTTCGGCGCTGATGGGCGGCTGTGCCCAGGTGGTCAGCGTGGACACCTCGCAGGAAGCGCTGGACGTGGCAAAACAGAACGTCGAGCTGAACAAGCTGGATCTGAGCAAAGCCGAATTTATACGTGACGACGTCTTCAAGCTGCTGCGTAAATATCGCGATCAGGGCGAGAAGTTCGACGTCATCGTGATGGATCCGCCAAAGTTTGTGGAGAACAAAAGCCAGCTGATGGGCGCCTGCCGTGGGTATAAAGATATCAACATGCTGGCCATCCAGCTGCTGAACCCGGGCGGGGTTCTGCTCACCTTCTCCTGCTCCGGCCTGATGACCACAGATTTATTTCAGAAAATCATCGCCGATGCCGCAATAGATGCTGGCCGTGATGTACAATTTATAGAGCAGTTCCGTCAGGCAGCCGATCACCCCGTGATTGCTACCTACCCGGAAGGACTGTATCTGAAAGGGTTTGCCTGTCGCGTCATGTAACTTGAAAAGAGAAATATTGCCCGCACATAACGTGTAAGTCGTATTTCCCGGGAGGTGACTATGATTGCCAGCAAATTCGGTATCGGCCAGCAGGTCCGCCACACTTTGCTCGGGTATTTGGGTGTGGTCGTGGATATCGACCCGGAGTATTCCCTTGATGAACCGTCAGCAGACGAACTGGCGGTGAACGCAGAGCTTCGCGCCGCGCCCTGGTACCATGTGGTGATGGAGGGGGATGATGGACAACCCGTTCACACCTATCTTGCTGAAGCGCAGCTAAGCAGCGAGCTGCAGGAAGAGCATCCGGAGCAACCCACTATGGATGAACTTGCTCAGACTATCCGCAAACAGTTACAGGCTCCGCGCCTGCGGAACTAAGCGTGTAAAAAAAGCCCGATGAACGGGCTTTTTTTTATTATTTCGCCAGCCCCAGACGGGGGATATCGATCGCCGGACAGCGATCCATGACGACCTTTAACCCCGCATCCCGCGCCAGCACCGCAGCCTGCTCATTAATCACGCCCAGCTGCATCCACAGCGTTTTCGCCCCGACGGCAATAGCGTCCTGCGCCACTTCCCACGCCGCCTCGGAGTTTCGGAAGACATCTACCATATCAATTTTTTCCGGCACGTCAGCGAGCGTGGCATAACCCTGCTGGCCCAGTAAGGTTTTCCCCGCCACTTTTGGCGAGACCGGGATGACGTGGTAGCCCTGATCGAGAAGGTATTTCATCACCCGATAGCTTGGACGATCGGGTTTATCGCTCGCGCCCACCAGCGCAATGGTACGCGTGGATGTCAGAATCTCGGCAATATCGTTCTCTTTCATGGTTTTTCTCCTGGCTTTTTTAAAAGTGTACGCCAAACCGCACATCTCAACCATCCATCCCATACCGACGCATGAGGGCAAAACGGCGAAATATGTCTATATGTTAGTAAACATGATTCTCGAAAAATTTAGATACATTAATGCGGCGACAGGATTTCTGACGGGAGCCTTCTATGAAAACCGGTATTGCCACTGCTCTGATTGCGTTAGTGATGCCGGTCTGCGTTTTTGCTACCACGCTCCGGCTCTCTACCGATATTGATCTCCTGGTACTGGACGGAAAAAAGGTCTCCAGTTCCTTATTGCGCGGTGCGGACAGCATCGAATTGGATAACGGGCCGCATCAGCTGGTATTCCGGGTGGAAAAATCGATCGGTCTGGCGAATCACGAGCAAAGGATGTATATCTCCCCGCCGCTGATTGTCAGCTTTAATACCCGGCAAATCAGTCAGGTCAATATTACCCTGCCTCGTCTTGAAACCGAGAAGGAATCGGCGGCCTTCGACGCTTCACCCCGCATTGAACTGCTGGACGGGGATGCGATGCCGATTCCGGTGAAGCTGGATATTCTGGCACTGACAACCTCACCGAAAGGTCCGGACTACGAGGCCGCGACGCAGACCTATAACAAAGCGGGTAAACGCGCGTCGCTTCCCCAGTTTGCCACCATGATGGCTGACGACAGTACGCTGCTTTCCGGCGTCTCAGAACTGGACGTCATTCCTCCCCAGTCCCAGACCCTGACGGAACAACGCCTTAAATTCTGGTTCCAGCAGGCCGATGCCGACACGCGGGCCCGGTTTTTACAGTGGGCAAAACAACAACCTTCATCATAAGCCACATTTTTTACGCCTTTCTCTTGCAGCGTCAAACGGTTCCCGTCATCGTGTAGGCAGTTAACCTGATGGATATGATTATGGAACTGACAACACGCACGCTCCCGGAACGCAAACACATTGCTCTGGTGGCGCACGATCACTGTAAACAAATGCTGCTTAACTGGGTTCGCCGCCATCAGTCTTTGCTGGAAAAGCACGCCCTTTCGGCAACCGGCACCACCGGTAACCTGATCCAGCGCGAAACGGGTCTGGAGGTGAACGCCATGCTGAGCGGCCCGATGGGTGGCGATCAGCAGGTCGGCGCGCAGATCTCCGAAGGGAAGATTGATGTGCTGATCTTCTTCTGGGATCCGCTGAACGCGGTTCCGCACGACCCGGATGTCAAAGCCCTGCTGCGTCTGGCGACGGTGTGGAATATTCCGGTGGCGACAAACCTCTCGACGGCGGATTTCATTATCGAATCGCCGCAGTTTAACTCACCGGTAGATATCCTTATTCCGGACTATCAGCGTTATCTTTCAGAGAGATTGAAGTAGCTTTTTTTGCCGGGTGGCGGCTACGCCTTACCCGGCCTACCCATCCTTGCCCGTCTTCGTTAAGGCTTCCGCGCCACCGGCACATCAATACTCTTCAAAATATCGACAAACACGGATGGCTCCTCTTTATTGAACAGCAGCCACACGCGATGGCGCGCGCGGGTCATGGCCACATACAGCAAACGCCGCTCTTCGGCATCCGGGAAGTCTTCCGGCACCGGCAGCAAGGCCTGCTCCATGACCGACTCGCGGGCCGGAGCCGGGAAACCGTCGCTGCCCTCTTTCAGCCCCATGACAATCACATAGTCGGCCTGCTGCCCTTTGCTGGCGTGAATCGTCATAAATTCAAGCTGCAGCTTCGGCCAGCGGGTGGCCGCTTTTTCCAGCGCCTCGGGTTTGAGGTGATGGTAACGCGCCAGCACCAGGATACGCTCATCGGGCTTCGCGTAACCGCTGAGCTTGTCCAGCAGCGGTTCCAGCTGATCGTCCGCCAGCAGGGTCACGGCTTTTTTATCCCCTGGCCGCAGGCTATTGAGCGGTTTTGCCAGCTGATGCGGGTTCTGCTGGATAAAGCGGTTGGCGATTTCACCAATCCGTGAATTGAAGCGGTAGGTCGTGTCCAGATCGCTGCGATCGCCTTCGCCAAAATAGTGGTGGAATGCGGTCGTCAGCGAAAGCTGTGCCCCGCTGAAGCGATAGATGGCCTGCCAGTCATCCCCCACCGCAAACAGCGAGGTATGCTTATTTTGCGCCCGCAGCGCTGAGAGCAACGCTGCGCGCTGCGGAGAGATGTCCTGGAACTCATCCACCAGAATATGCTTCCACGGGCTGACAAAACGCCCCTTCTCAAGAATGATGATGGCCTGATGGATCAGGCCGGAAAAATCGACGGCATTTTCCGCTTTCAGCGCGGTTTTCCAGGCCTTCAGCAGCGGTGCCATCAGCTTGACCCGCTTCGAAAACAGATCGCGGATCGCCTCCGGCGCGCTTTCAATCATCTCTGCCTGCGTTCCACCGTGCATTCGCATCAGACTAACCCAGCGGTCAAGCCGTGAACCCAGCCGACGCGCCAGCTTGTCATCCTGCCAGAAGCTGCCTTCCGGCACGTCCCAGTTGAGCTCCTCCTCGAGCCACTGACGCCATCCTTTCGCCTGCGCCTTTTTCTCACTGCACTGCTGGCGCCACGTTTTGATAAACAGCGCCTGACGCGCCTGCGCGTCGTTTTCCAGCTTACTGATAGCAGGCACTTTTTTACTGCCCTGCTGAATAATATGCAGGGCAAGGGCATGGAAGGTTCTGGCCGTGATATCCCGGGTATGCAGACGTTCCTGGATCCGTTCGTCCATCTCCTGGGCCGCCTTGCGACCAAAGGCCAGAAGCAGAATTTGATCGGCGACCGCTTCCCCGGTGGTCAGCAGCCAGCCGGCACGGGCCACCAGCACCGACGTTTTACCGCTACCGGCCCCCGCCAGCACCAGCAGCGACTGCTCGCCGTTAACCACCGCGCGCGCCTGGGCCGGGTTGAGCGGAGAAGACTCCACCGTACTGAAAAAGTCGGCGTATTGGGTGAGCATGGCGTCCGTCCAGGCCTGATTATGGGCGAGCCGACTTTTATCCTTATCATTCAACCAGGCCTGGCACTGGCGCCAGGCGTCGCGACAGTTGTCAAACTCCTCGAGACGCGTCACGGAGATCGGCAGCGCCGAGAGTGCCTGCCGGATTTTTTGCTGTAGGCCGGCGGTCTGCTGACGGGTGAGCCACGAATGCTGCGCGTTGCTTTGCGCGATATCGTCCAGCACCTTCTGAAGCACCCCGGCGGCAATCACGCTCATATCCTGACTCCACCGCTGCCAGAGCGCGTTCAGGTGATGATGAAAACGCTGGGTTTCTGCCCACTCGGTGCCGTGAAGACGCACGACTTTATCGTCAGGCAGTACGAACTCCAGTTCGCCCCACACCAGCCCGCGTTTGCAGTGGATAGCCAGAAGCTGATTAAACGGAATAAGGTATTCGTGGCGTTCTCCGGAGACTTTCACCCCGGCATTAAGGAGAACCACCCGGTCGTATGGGTGTTGCGCCAGACGTTTGCCTAACGACGTTGCTTTCAGTTCCATGTTCCGCCAAATCCACGAAGAGATAATTTACCTGACAGTGTAACTGCCAGTTTTAAGGTGCTCCAGCCTAAAAAAACGTTACAATCATTGGGCGTTAATTTTATCGAAAGGAAGTGAGGGTTTATGCGTACCGTTCTGAATGTGTTGAATTTTGTGCTGGGCGGTTTTGCCACCACCCTTTCCTGGCTTTTTGCCACGCTGGTGAGCATCGTCCTGATTTTTACGCTCCCCCTGACCCGCTCCTGCTGGGAAATCACAAAACTCTCCTTCGTCCCCTACGGGAATGAAGCCATCCACGTTGACGAGCTGAATCCGGAGAACAAAAACGCCCTGATGAATACGGGCGGAACCCTGCTGAACATTCTGTGGCTGATTTTCTTCGGTTGGTGGCTCTGCATCATGCATATTTTTGCGGGGATTGCGCAGTGCATCACGATTATTGGTATTCCGGTGGGGATCGCGAACTTTAAGATCGCCGCGATCGCCCTTTGGCCCGTCGGGCGCAGGGTTGTTCCGGTCGAAGTGGCCCAGGCGGCGCGTGAAGCCAATGCGCGTCGTCGTTTTCAGTAACTAAGGACTGGCCGCGTTTATGCTAAGCCCACTGCTTCGCCGTTATACCTGGAACAGCACCTGGCTTTATAACGTCAGGATATTTATCGCGCTTTGCGGCACGGTTGCCCTGCCCTGGTGGCTGAATGATGTCAAGCTCACCATCCCACTCACGCTGGGGGTGGTGGCCGGGGCGCTGGCGGACCTGGACGATCGTCTGGCCGGGCGTTTACGTAACCTGGTCATCACGCTCGTCTGCTTTTTTATTGCCTCAGCGTCCGTTGAGTTACTTTTCCCCTGGCCCTGGCTGTTTGCCCTGGGTCTGACGCTCTCAACCAGCGGGTTTATTTTGCTGGGCGGCCTTGGGCAGCGCTATGCCACTATCGCGTTTGGCGCCCTGCTGATCGCCATCTACACCATGCTGGGCGCATCCCTCTACGACCAGTGGTACCAGCAGCCGGTTCTGCTGTTGTTCGGTGCCATCTGGTATAACCTGCTGACCTTAACCGGTCATCTGCTCTTCCCGGTTCGCCCTCTGCAGGACAACCTTGCCCGCAGCTTTGAGCAGCTAGCCCACTATCTGGAACTGAAATCCCGGCTGTTCGACCCGGATATCGAGGAAGAAAGCCAGGCGCCGCTCTACGATCTGGCGCTGGCTAATGGCCAGCTGGTTGCCACCCTCAACCAGACAAAAGCCTCTCTGCTGACCCGTCTGCGTGGCGATCGCGGTCAGCGCGGAACGCGAAGAACCTTACACTACTATTTTGCCGCTCAGGACATTCATGAACGTGCCAGCTCCTCGCACGTTCAATATGCCGCCCTGCGCGAGAAGTTCCGCTATAGCGACGTGATGTTCCGCTTCCAGCGCCTGCTGTCCATGCAGTCCCAGGCGTGCCAGCAGCTCTCGCGCTCCATTCTGCTGCGCACGCCTTATCAGCATGACCCACGTTTTGAACGCGTCTTCAGCCATCTTGACGCGGCGCTCGACCGCGTTCAGGCCAGCGGAACGTCACCGGAACACATTAAAGCGCTGGGCTTTCTGCTGAACAACCTGCGGGCGATTGACGCACAGCTGGCGACCATTGAGTCCGAGCAGGCGATGGCGCTTCCGGGCAGTGAAGTGGACAATCAGCTTGCTGATGACAGCGTGCACAGTTTTAGCGATATGTGGCTTCGCCTGAGCCGCAACTTTACCCCGGAGTCGGCTCTCTTCCGCCACGCGGTGAGAATGTCGCTGGTGCTCTGCGTGGGGTATGCCTTTATCCAGATAACCGGGCTGCATCATGGCTACTGGATCCTGCTGACCAGCCTGTTCGTCTGTCAGCCGAACTATAACGCCACCCGGCACCGTCTTGCGCTGCGCATTATCGGCACGCTGGTCGGCGTCGCAATCGGCCTACCAGTGCTCTATTTCGTGCCTTCCGTCGAAGGGCAGCTGATTCTGATCGTGATCACCGGCGTGCTGTTTTTCGCGTTTCGCAACGTGCAGTACGCCCATGCCACCATGTTCATCACGCTGCTGGTGCTGCTCTGCTTTAATCTGTTGGGTGAAGGGTTTGAAGTCGCCCTGCCCCGCGTGATTGATACGCTGATTGGCTGCGCGATCGCCTGGGCCGCGGTCAGCTTTATCTGGCCGGACTGGCGTTTTCGCAATTTGCCGCGCGTGGTAGACAGGGCGATGAATGCCAACTGTCGTTACCTTGACGCTATTCTGGAGCAGTATCACCAGGGCCGTGATAACCGTCTGGCTTACCGGATAGCACGTCGCGACGCGCATAACAGTGATGCTGAACTGGCCTCCGTTGTGTCTAACATGTCAACGGAGCCGCGCGCCACGGCAGAGATTCGTGAGACCGCGTTTCGCCTGCTTTGCCTTAACCATACGTTCACCAGCTATATTTCGACGCTGGGGGCCCACCGTGAGAAGCTCACCAACCCGGGAATTCTCAACCTCCTTGATGACGCCGTCTGCTATGTCGATGATGCACTGCATCACCGCCCAGCCGATGAACCGCGTGTGCAACAGGCTCTGGATGAACTGGCTCAACGCATTGCGCATCTAGACCCGGGAAACGACAGCAAAGCGCCGCTGGTTCTTCAGCAGATAGGCCTGCTTATCGCTCTGCTGCCTGAAATTTGTCGGCTGCAACAGCACATCGCTACCTGGAGGAACGACTCTCCTGTGGCTCAGGCAGCGCATTAAACCACTCCGTCAGCTCCCGGCGGATGCCTGCCGGGAGTGCCGCCTCATGCAGCCCTTCGATAGCCCCTTCCAGCGCAAAGAGAACTTTAATACTGAGCGCTTTATTCTTTGCCCGCATCTTCAGCCAGCTCGCTCTGGCGCCCAGCGCCCGCAGCGTTTCTTCATTGGTGATACCGGCTTCAAAGAGCAAGACTTCAAGCTGAAAGGTCAGGTTCGGCAGATCCTTAAGACGGTTTCGTTGATGACGCTGGTAGCGCTCTTTCCTTGCCGCACTGAGCGCAAACGAGGAGAGCTGAAGCAACCGCTCCCTGTCCTGCCATAATCCGTCATCCACACGATAATAGTTGAGCAGCACCGGGCGGCCTCGCTTCATCAACGTCAAAAAGGAGGAGGCGTTTTTTACACAGTATTTTGCACTCTCCTCACACGCACGAAGATAAAGTTCGCCATCGGACACCATGGCAAAGACCGCATCATCCACCGCCAGGGTGTAGCCGCCAAACAGCGCGCGATGATGAATCTCGCCCAACGGGGACAGGTATTCCTGGGATTTATAAATCCGTTCATAAGATATCTTTTTCATGATATTTCCCTTCAGAATCATAGGCTAACAACAAAATTTCTTACTAGCGGATCCGTTAGCAGGAAAATAGGCAACTTATCGTCGTTGAGCAAGATGATTTTTCGAGGGGCATCAAGATTGAATGAATTTTGCGAGTCGCTTTCCGAAAATGAGGTTGATCTTTGGGCATACAGGGGTTACTGTATATCCATACAGTAACTACAGGGCTGGAATGAATATGCACACTTCAGGCTATGCAAATCGCGCAATCTCTCTCTCTTCTGCCGCAGGCAATGTCGCGCAGAATTCCGTCGAGCGTGTTTCCACAGGGCTTATCAGTGAAGTGGTTTATCGTGAAGACCAGCCCTTGTTAACGCAACTTCTGTTACTGCCGTTATTACAACAGCTTGGTCAGCAATCGCGCTGGCAGCTTTGGCTCACGCCTCAACAAAAGCTGAGCCGTGAGTGGGTTCAGTCCGCTGGCCTGCCGCTGACTAAGGTCATGCAGATTAATCAGCTCTCGCCTTGCGATACCGTTGAGTCGATGATCCGCGCGTTACGCACAGGGAATTACAGCGTGGTGATTGGCTGGTTACCGGAAGAGTTGACGGAAGAGGAACATTTTCGCCTGACTGAAGCTGCTGAAGAAGGGAATGCGATCGGGTTCATTATGCGTCCGGTTCGATCGGATTCTTACCGCAGAGGACAACGTTCTGGGTTAAAAATTCACTCAAATTTGTATCATTGAGTGAAATTAAGATTTTTCCTGGAATTTTTTTTGACCGCAAGATGAGGTTTTAGTTCCCGACCTCAAAATTGCGGCAAGGCTTGTCTGGTGCGGTTCTCCTTCATTTTATTGCACAAAATTCGTTCGAAAAATGTTAAATAATCGGTATACGGAACTTTTTTTTTCATATGCCTGACGGACTTCACACTTGTAAGTTTTCAGCTACGTTGTAGACTTTACATCGCCAGGGGTGCTCGGCCTAAGCCGAAGATATCGGTAGATTTATATTTGACCACGCCCCCCGGTGAAGGATTTAACCGTGATTCTCTCTTGAGACTTTCATGGCGAATTTTGGATGATAACGAGGCGCAAAAAATGAAAAAGACAGCTATCGCGATTGCAGTGGCACTGGCTGGCTTCGCTACCGTAGCGCAGGCCGCTCCGAAAGATAATACCTGGTATGCAGGTGGTAAACTGGGCTGGTCTCAGTTCCACGACACTGGCTGGTACAACAGCAGCCTGAACAATGATGGCCCAACTCACGAGAGCCAGCTTGGTGCAGGTGCGTTCGGTGGCTATCAGGTTAACCCGTATGTTGGTTTTGAAATGGGTTACGACTGGTTAGGTCGTATGCCATACAAAGGCGACACCGTAAACGGCGCTTTCAAAGCACAGGGCGTTCAGCTGACCGCTAAACTGGGTTACCCAGTAACTGACGATCTGGACGTGTACACCCGTCTGGGCGGCATGGTATGGCGCGCTGACTCCAGCAACAGCATCGCTGGCGACGACCATGACACCGGTGTTTCCCCAGTATTCGCTGGTGGCGTTGAGTGGGCTATGACCCGTGACATCGCTACCCGTCTGGAATACCAGTGGGTTAACAACATCGGCGACGGCAACACCGTTGGTGTTCGTCCAGACAACGGCATGCTGAGCGTAGGTGTTTCCTACCGTTTCGGCCAGCAGGAAGAAGCAGCACCAGTTGTTGCTCCAGCGCCGGCTCCAGCTCCAGAAGTACAGACCAAGCACTTCACTCTGAAGTCTGACGTTCTGTTCAACTTCAACAAAGCGACTCTGAAACCAGAAGGCCAGCAGGCACTGGATCAGCTGTACACCCAGCTGAGCAACCTGGATCCTAAAGACGGTTCTGTAGTGGTTCTGGGCTTCACCGACCGTATCGGTTCTGACGCTTACAACCAGAAACTGTCTGAGAAACGTGCTCAGTCTGTTGTTGATTACCTGATCTCTAAAGGTATCCCAGCTAACAAGATCTCCCCACGTGGTATGGGCGAATCTAACCCAGTTACTGGCAACACCTGTGACAACGTGAAAGCTCGCGCTGCACTGATCGACTGCCTGGCTCCTGATCGTCGCGTAGAGATCGAAGTTAAAGGCATCAAAGACGTTGTAACTCAGCCAGCGGCATAAGTTATCGTCTTATAAAAAAACCCCGCAATGCGGGGTTTTTTATTGTCTGAAGAAAAGTAAAAAAATCTACTTTTTACCCAACAGCGCCTGAAGGTCGTTCTTCAGTGTCGACATCTGGTTGGCGTATTTCTCTTTATGTTCTGCATCCTCAATCAGCTGCACGATGGTTTCCGACAGCGTTTTGCCCCGTCGTTGTGCCAGCCCGGCCAGCCGCTGCCAGACAACAAATTCCAGGTCGATTGATTTTTTGCGCGTGTGCTGATGCTCAGCATTAAAATGCCGTTTGCGTCGCGCACGGATAGTTTGCTTCATCCGGTTTAACAAGGCAGGATTGATGTGTTTCTCAATCCAGCCGTTAACCTGTACCGGTTCATTTTCGAGGGTCAGCAAAATATCCACGGCTTCTTGTGCAGCGCTGGCTTCGATGTAGCAGGTGATCAGCTCCCCTTCACGGTGCTTTTTGACCAGGTACTTCCATTTCCAGCCGCTTTCGAGATTTTCCAGTTGTTGATATTTCATTGCGATCTCAGTGTTACCACGTAACTCTGTTCAGAATATCAGTTTTTTAGCAATCTGCTGAAAAGAAATCATATCCTGTGAGTGAATGCAGCCAATCACCCTGTCGAAATCCCCAATCCTGCTTGGGTACAGCCCCCCGGTTACGGTATACTCCACGCTTTTACATCTGACTAAAAAACATCAACTTTGACCATTACGAAACTTGCATGGCGTGACCTTGTTCCGGATACCGAAAGTTATCAGGAACTGTTTGCACAGCCAGATCTCGCAAAAGAACACGAATTCATCCTTAGCGATACGCAGCCCCGTTTGCATTACGCGCTGGAGCAGGCATTAAGCCCATGGGCAACTGCGCCTTTCATGCTGCTCAAAGCCCCGGAAGAAGCGGAATACCTGACGTTGTTCGGGGATGCCGTGCGTCAGTTAAAGCCGGAAGCGAATGCCGTTTTTGGCGGCCAGTATCGTATTACGGGACATGATGTCACTTTCGAACCGGCGGCACAGGCCGACGGCCGTTTTGCCGCCAAGGGCGAGGTGATTACCGCGAACTGGGTCGAGGCAGAACAACTCTTTGGTTGTCTGCGCCAGTTTAACGGCGAGCTTTCGCTGCAGCCGGGGCTGGTACATCGCGCAAATGGCGGTGTTCTGATTATCTCACTGCGTACCCTGCTCTCGCAGCCGCTGCTGTGGATGCGTCTGAAAACCATCGTGCACCAGCAGCGTTTCGACTGGGTCGGCTACGATGAGTCCCGTCCTCTGCCCGTCTCTGTTCCGTCTATGCCGCTGTCGTTAACCGTCGTGCTGACGGGCGACCGTGAATCGCTGGCGGACTTCCAGGAAATGGAGCCGGAACTGGCTGAGCAGGCGGTATATAGCGAATACGAAGACAATATCCAGATTGCTGATGCCGACGATATGGCGCAGTGGTGTCAGTGGGTGATGGCCGTTGCCGAACGTTTTGCGCTGCCAACGCCTGCGGCTGACGCGTGGCCAGGCCTGATCCGCGAAGCGGTGCGCTATACCGGTGACCAGGAAACGCTGCCACTCTGCCCGCTCTGGATCGGCAAGCAGCTGCGTGAAGTGGGTGTGATTAGCGGTATCGGTGCGTTCACCGGAGAACAACTCACCCAGATGCTGGCTCAGCGAGAGTGGCGAGAATGCTATCTTGCTGACCGTATGCAGGATGAAATTCTGCTGGAACAAATTCTGGTGGAAACCGAAGGCGAACGCGTCGGTCAGATTAACGCCCTGTCGGTGATTGAATTCCCTGGCCATCCGCGCGCGTTCGGGGAGCCATCCCGTATCAGCTGCGTTGTGCATATTGGCGATGGTGAATTTACCGATATCGAACGCAAAGCCGAGCTGGGCGGAAACATTCACGCCAAAGGCATGATGATCATGCAGGCGTTTTTGATGTCTGAACTGCAGCTTGAGCAACAGATCCCCTTCTCCGCCTCGCTGACGTTTGAGCAGTCCTACAGCGAAGTGGATGGCGATAGCGCCTCTATGGCTGAACTGTGCGCCTTAATTAGCGCCCTGGCGGAAGTGCCTATCAATCAGAATATTGCGATCACCGGTTCGGTGGATCAATTTGGTCGTGCGCAGCCTGTGGGTGGCCTCAACGAGAAAATTGAAGGCTTCTTCTCTATCTGTCAGCAGCGCGGTTTAAACGGCAAGCAGGGTGTGATTATTCCGGCTCCCAACGCACGCCATTTAAGCCTCAGTCAGGAGATCCTGGATGCGGTTGAACAAGAGCAATTCGCTATCTGGGCCATCGAAGGGATTGAGGATGCACTACCCTTACTGACAAACCTGGTATGGGATGGCGAAGGGCAAACCACCCTGATGCAGACTATCCAGGAGCGCATTGCTCAGGCGACACAGCAGGATGCTCGTCATCGTTATCCATGGCCGTTACGCTGGCTGGGCTGGTTTAGTTCGAACTGATCGGACTTGTTCAGCGTACACGTGTTAGCTATCCTGCGTCCTTCACTAAAATAAGGCTTACTGAGAACATGGTAGATAAACGCGAATCCTATACAAAAGAAGATCTTCTTGCCTCTGGTCGCGGTGAACTGTTTGGCGCGAAAGGCCCACAGTTACCGGCCCCGAACATGCTGATGATGGACCGTGTCGTGAAAATGACCGAAACCGGCGGCAACTTCGATAAGGGTTACGTAGAAGCAGAACTCGATATCAACCCGGACCTGTGGTTCTTCGGTTGCCACTTTATCGGCGATCCGGTAATGCCTGGCTGTCTGGGTCTGGATGCGATGTGGCAGCTGGTTGGCTTCTATCTGGGCTGGCTGGGTGGTGAAGGTAAAGGCCGCGCGCTGGGCGTAGGCGAAGTAAAATTCACCGGCCAGGTTCTGCCTACAGCGAAGAAAGTGACCTATCGTATTCACTTCAAGCGCATCGTTAACCGCCGCCTGATTATGGGCCTGGCAGATGGCGAAGTGCTGGTCGACGGTCGTCTGATCTATAGCGCAAGCGACCTGAAGGTTGGCCTGTTCCAGGACACGTCCGCGTTCTGATCGTGCTTTTTGCACCCCCGGAAAGGCGAAACCTCCGCATTGCGGAGGTTTCTTTTTTAAAAGAGACGTTATCAGGCTATGAGTGCCCTGTCGCCGATGGCTTCTCGCCAGCCTCCAAGCCATTGTGACCTTTGATTTATCGTCTGATAAGGACACATTTCTTTAGAACGTCCAGCGATGCCGGCCTGATAACCACGTTGATGAGCCCGTTCCAGGCGATCTCGTTTCTGTCTCTTCATGCCTCGTTTCCCTCATTCTTTTGTCTGGTGGAAAGAAAACAGTGTCTGCACTATCTGCACAGGCACAGATAACGAATACCCCGAATTAGTCGCATCGTCAATGTTCAAAATTCATACGGGTGTCATATTTGTGAGCTACCTGGAAGATCATTTGTACAAAAATTGTGACGTGGCACAAGTAACGGCCTGAAGTGAAAACGAAAAAAAACCGCAATCAGCAACAGACCGATTGCGGTTTTTGATGATGAATTTTACTTATGGCAGCCGGGAAATCTCTCTTGCGATACTGGCCGACTCCTGCGCCCAACCCTGAGCCAGGACTTTCACCATTTCGTCATAGCCATCCTTCTGCTGCTTCAGCTCCAGATGGAAAGGACGCTTAATCAGCTGCCCCTGATGATTCAGCAACCACTCCCCGCTGATCACCACCGCACCGTCATAGCGGCCGTGGAAGCCCGTTACGGTGACGTTCAGCGTATCCTGATCGTTACCCAGCGGCTGCGACGCGACAACCCAGCCCGGAAGCTGGCTACCCAGATTGGCCACCAGCGTGTTGCGCAGCTGCTGATCCAGCGGGCTGGCCCACAGGTTGTTGGTCGCAATCACGTATTTAACGTCACTGGTCTGATAGACCACGCCGTTTCCTGCCAGATAATCCGGCACGGCAACCTGCTCAACCCACAGCTGACGGTTTCCCTGACTCGCCGTGCTTTGCCCGCCGCTGTGGGTCGCCACAGGCAGCTGATAGTAGCTTTTATTCTCTACCCCTGAACTGCACGCCGTTAACAGCAGAGCGCCAACCATCAATAGCCACTTTTTCATTCTTTTGCCCTCTTCGGCTCAGGATCCTTTTTATCTTTCGCTTCGAACACCAGCGCGTTGCTCTTCTCGTTGAGCGTTTTCAGAACAGGCTGCAGTTCACGCAGGACCTGATCAAGACGCTGCATATCTGCCACCATCTTGTTATAGGCTGCTGAGCCCGGCTGGAAGCCCTGCATACTGCGGTTCAGCTCACGCAGCGTTTTCTGCATGTCCTGCGGCAGCTGCTGCATGCTCTGGCTCGCCGTGATCTTGTTGATGTTATCCAGCGTGGTTTGCAGGCGCTGCATTGTCTCCTGACTCTGATGTAACGACCCGGTCGCCGCTTCAATCATCGGATTCAGTGGCAGATTGTTGATCTTATCCAGCGTCTCCATCAGACGCTGCTGGATCTGCGCCAGGCCGCTGCTCACCGTTGGGATGATCTTATAGCCACCGAATTCACGGATACCGGTAATCGGCGGTGCTTTCGGGTAGAAGTCCATATCCACATACAGCGCACCGGTGACCAAGTTGCCGGTTTTCAGCGACCCGCGCAAACCGCGTTCCATCAGCTGAGAGATATGGGCTGCAATATCCTGATTTTCGCCAATCTGGTTTAGCAGACGCTCCGGCTCAATGCGGATCAGCACCGGAATGCGATAGTCATCATCCAGCATCTGGCTCAGACCCGGGACGAAGAACGGCACTTGCCCAACCGTACCGAGGCGAATACCGCGGAACTCAACGGGCGCCCCCGGCTGCAGGCCGCGAACGGAGTCTTTAAAGAACATCAGGAAGTCAACGTGATCGGTATAGAGCGCATCCTGAATGCTTTTTTGATCGTCAAAGAGACGGAAAGCGGTGTTCTCTGCAACCGGCTGGCCCAAATCCAGGCCCTCCGGCACATCAAAACTCACGCCGCCGCCAAACAGCGTGGTCAGCGAGCCCATTTCAACGCGCATGCCTGCCGAAGTCAGATCCACCGCGATCCCGCTGTCTTTCCAGAAACGGACGTTGCTGGTGACCAGGCGATCGTTTGGCGCATTAATGAAGAGCTGATAGCTGATCGCGCGTTTCTGCGGATCAAATGTGCTTTTCTCAACCGACCCGACCCGGTAGCCGCGGAACAGAACCGGGTCGCCCGCCGTGAGCTGACCTGCTTTTTTACTGTCGAGGATCACGCGGATACCCTTGGCATCAGGCGGCGCAAGCGGCGGTGAGTCCAGGAGCTGGTATTTGGCTGGCTGGTTACCCTTAGCGCCGGGCTGCAGCTCAATGTAGGCGCCCGAAAGCAGCGTCCCTAAGCCGCTGATCCCTTCACGCCCCACCTGCGGCTTAACGACCCAGAAAACGGAATCGCCGTGCAGCAGTTTTTCCATGCCGGCATTAAGGCGCGCCTTAATCTCCACATGGGTTAAATCGTCCGTCAGGGTTGCGCTTTCGACCACGCCCACATCCACGCTACGGCTTTTGATGGTCGTTTTACCGCCCTCAATCCCCTCGGCATTGGTGGTTATCAGCGTCACTTCCGGTCCCTGATGACTGTAATGATAAAACAGGATCCAGGCACCGATCAGCGCAGTCACGATGGGAAAAATCCACACCGGAGACCAGTTTTTGACCTTCTGCACTTTCGCCTCTCCACTCTTATTTTCCATGCTCTTACTCTTCCTCATGGCTTGATTCAGGCTCACGATCCCACGATAAACGAGGGTCGAAGGTCATGGCCGCAAACATGGTCATGATCACGACCAGTGCAAACATTAAAGCCCCCATCGCAGGATAAATACTCATCAAACCGCCCATCCGCACCAGCGCAGAGAGAACGGCGATGACAAACACGTCAATCATTGACCAGCGTCCGACAAACTCGACCACTTCATAAATCAGGTGCATGCGTTCGCTATCGCGTTTCCCATGACCTTTCGCATCCCAACAGAGCCAGGCGATGGCGATCATTTTTAAGGTGGGCACCATAATACTGGCGATAAAGATGACGCCAGCGACCGGATAGGAACCTTCGCCCCAGAGCAGTATCACCCCGGCGAGGATCGTCGAGGGCATTTTGTCACCGAGCAAATCGGTGATCATGATTGGCAAAATATTGGCTGGCAGATACAGCATGACGGACGTGATCAGCAGCGCCATCGTCCACTGCAGGCTATTTTTACGGCGTACGTGCCCCTTTGTTTCGCAGCGCGGACAGACGTCGAGATCGGCGGGCAGCACGGCGGTACAGCACGGGCACGAGCGAAGCCCCTGGCGAATGCCGGGCACCCCGACCTTCACCGTCTGTGAAAGCGTCGGCGCTGGCGCGATATCGTCCCACGCCCAGCGTCTGTCCACACACTGGAAGGCGCGCAACTGCAGAACGCAGTAAAGACACCAGGGAATAAAGCTGCTGCCAATCCCCACGTCGCCGTACGCCATCAGCTTCACGAAGCTGACCAGAATCCCCGCCAGAAAAATCTCGGCCATCCCCCAGCTTTTGAGCTGAAAAAGAATACGCGCCAGTCGGATTTTCAGCGGTGCCGGCATCCTGACGCGGTTCACCAGCAAAAGGATGACGACCAGGCAAAAAGCCGGGACTATCTGGACAAACAGGAGAAAAAAGGTCCCCAGGCTGGCGTAATCTTCCGAGAACATCACGCCCGGGATTTCAAGCAAATCCACCTGGCTGGTGATCCCCCCCACCTTCATATAGATGAAGGGGAAGAGATTGGAGAGCAGCAGCATAAATAAGGCTGCCAGAGCGTAAGCAGTGGGACGCTGTCGCGGCGCGTCCCACTCGGTTGTCAACGTCGCACCGCAACGTGGACACAGGGCTTTATGTCCGTGACCAAGCTCTGGCAACGCCACGAGCATATCGCATTGCGAGCATAAAATATGCCTGTCGGCATGGTGCTGGTCACACATATGTTATCCCTGTTTATGCGCCGTTTTTCAGAGACTCAAGGTACTCCCAGCGCTCAAATGCTTCTTCCAGGGCTTTTTCAGCCGCGGACAGTTCTGACAGTACTTTCTGAGTATAGTCATGCGATTGAGTAAAGAATGACGCATCAGCAACCTGTGTTTGCAGATCCTCAAGCGCGGCCTCCAGCTCTTCAAGACGCTGCGGTAGCCCCTCCAGTTCGCGCTGCAGGTTATAGCTTAGTTTAGCCGAGGTTTTCTTGACAGTTTCTGCTTTTGTTACAGCAGGTTCAGAACTTATTTTGGACTTTGACTGCTTCGTCGCCAGCGACTGTGCCTGTTGCCCTTTTGCATCGTGATAACCGCCGACATATTGACCAATTCGCCCTTCACCTTCGAAGATCCAGCACTCGGTCACGGTGTTATCAACGAACTGACGATCGTGGCTGACCAGCATCACGGTGCCCTGATAGCCGTCAATCAGCTCTTCGAGTAATTCCAGCGTTTCGACATCCAGGTCATTCGTCGGCTCATCGAGAATCAGCAGGTTGCTTGGCTTCAGGAACAGGCGCGCCAGCAGAAGACGGTTTCGCTCACCGCCGGACAGCGCGCGCACCGGCGTCATGGCGCGTTTCGGATGGAACAGGAAGTCCTGCAGGTAGCCCAGCACGTGGCGAGGCTTGCCGTTCACCATCACTTCCTGCTTACCTTCGGCGAGGTTGTCCATCACCGTACGGTCCGGATCCAGCTCCGCGCGGTGCTGGTCGAAGTAGGCGACCTCCAGCTTGGTCCCGCAGTGAATGCGTCCGCTGTCGGCCTGCAGCTGGCCCAGCATCAGTTTCAGCAGCGTGGTTTTACCGCAGCCGTTCGGGCCGATGAGCGCAATTTTGTCGCCGCGCTGAACCTGCGCGGAGAAATCGTTCACCAGCACTTTACCGTCAACCTGATAGTTGACGTTTTCCATTTCAAAGACAATCTTGCCGGAACGGGACGCCTCTTCCACCTGCATTTTGGCGCTGCCCATCACTTCACGGCGTTCGCTGCGCTCGCGACGCATCGCCTTCAGGGCACGCACGCGGCCTTCGTTACGGGTACGGCGGGCTTTGATGCCCTGGCGGATCCAGACCTCTTCCTGCGCCAGCTTGCGGTCGAATTCGGCATTCTGCAGCTCTTCCACGCGCAGGTTTTCTTCTTTTTCCAGCAGATACGTATCGTAATCGCCGGGATAGGTCACCAGCTTGCCGCGGTCGAGGTCGACAATGCGCGTCGCCATATTGCGAATAAACGAACGGTCATGCGAGATAAAGATGATGGTGCCGCTGAAGGTTTTCAGGAAACCTTCCAGCCAGTCGATCGCTTCGATATCCAGGTGGTTGGTCGGTTCGTCCAGCAGCAGCACCTTCGGCCCGCTGACCAGCGCGCGGCCCAGGGCCGCTTTACGCAGCCAGCCGCCGGAGAGCGCCGACAGCTCCATATCGGGTTCCAGGCCGAGCTGCGCCAGTACTTCATTAATGCGGTTTTCAAGCTGCCACAGACCGTGGTGATCGAGCATCTCCTGCACTTTCGCCAGTTCGTTGAGGTTTTTGTCGCTCGGATCGGTCATCACCAGATGCGAAATCTCGTGATAGCGCTTCAGGTATTCAGCCTGCTCGGAGATCCCTTCCGCCACGAAATCGTAAACGCTGCCGGTCACGTGACGCGGTGGATCCTGCTGCAGGCGGGAGACAATCAGATCCTGCTCGTAAACAATACGCCCGTCATCCAGCCCCTGTTCACGGTTAAGGATTTTCATCAGCGTGGATTTACCCGCGCCGTTACGGCCCACCAGACAGACGCGCTCGTTATCTTCGATGTGCAGTTCTGCATTGTCGAGAAGCGGTGAGTCGCTGAAAGAGAGCCACGCGCCGTGCATACTAATTAAAGACATTTATTTTTCCTTTCAGACCGCGGTAATCAACCAGCAGTTATGGATTTGACGGTTACGGGCAAAGTCCTGAGACAGCGTTTTTTGGCTGATTTCTTGTGCTTTCAGTCCCAGGGCTGCTAAGCCGTCATGATCCATACGGAAGCCGCGTTTGTTGTTCGAGAACATAATGGTGCCGCCTTTGCGCAGCAGGCGCTTCAGGTCGGTCATCAGGCGCAGGTGATCGCGTTGTACATCAAAGCTATCTTCCATACGCTTGGAGTTGGAGAAGGTCGGCGGATCGATAAAGATCAAATCAAACTGCTCGTCGGTATCGCGCAGCCAGCCCAGCACGTCAGCCTGCATCAGGCGATGCTGACGTCCGGTTAAGCCGTTAAGACGCAGGTTGCGCTCCGCCCATTCCAGATAGGTACGGGACATATCCACCGTGGTGGTGCTGCGCGCGCCGCCCAGACCGGCATGCACGCTGGCGCTGCCGGTATAGGAGAAGAGATTCAGGAAGTCCTTGCCTTTACTCATCTGGCCCAGCATGCGTCGAGCGATACGGTGGTCGAGGAACAGACCGGTATCCAGATAGTCGGTCAGGTTGACCCACAGGCGCGCGTTGTATTCGCCCACTTCGATAAAGTCGCCCTTCTCGCCCATCTTCTGGTACTGATTTTTGCCTTTCTGACGTTCACGCGTTTTCAGCACCAGCTTGTTTGGCGCAATACCCAGCACGGCGATGGTGGCGGCAATGACGTCCAGCATGCGCTGACGCGCTTTTTGCGCATCAATGGTTTTCGGCGGCGCATATTCCTGAATCACCACCCAGTCCGCGTAGCGGTCAACCGCCACGTTGTATTCCGGCAGGTCGGCATCGTACAGGCGATAGCATTCAATGCCCTCCTGCTTCGCCCACTTCTCAAATTTCTTCAGGTTCTTGCGCAGGCGGTTGGCGTAATCTTCCGCCACGCCGGACGGCTTGCTGTCGGCCGCCTTCTCCGCCAGATGGTAGTTTTTCTGCACGCAGTCCAGCGGGCCGTTTTTCGCTTTAAACTGGCGATCGGCACGCAGCTGCAGGCAGCTCAGCAGTTCCGGCGAGGCACTGAACAGAGACAGGTTCCAGCCGCCGAAGTGGTCCTTCATATTGCGGCCCAGCAGGCTGTGCAGGGCAATCAGCGCCGGTTCGCTATCGAGACGTTCGCCGTATGGCGGGTTGCTGATGACGGTACCGTACGGGCCTTTTGGCAGCGGGTTGGTCAGGTTCGCCACGTCTTTCACTTCAAAGGTGACCAGCTCGCCGATACCGGCACGGCGGGCGTTGCTGCGCGCACGCTCAATGACGCGAGGGTCGCTATCGGAGCCGTAGAAATGAGAGGTATATTCCGCCAGCCCCTTACGCGCGCGGGTCTGCGCGTCGTCTTTGACCTCTTTCCAGAGCGCTTCATCGTGCTGCGCCCAGCCCTTGAAGCCCCACTGGCCGCGGTGCAGTCCCGGCGCGCGGTCGGTGGCCAGCATGGCCGCTTCAATCAGCAGGGTACCGGAACCACACATCGGGTCGAGCAGCGGCGTGCCCGGCTGCCAGCCGGAGCGCATCACAATCGCGGCCGCCAGGGTCTCTTTGATGGGTGCCATACCGGTACGATCGCGGTAGCCGCGCAGGTGCAGGCCCGCGCCGCTCAGATCGAGGGAGATACTCGCCGTGTCGCCGTTCAGCCAGACGTTAATACGCAGATCGGGGTTTTCACGATCGACGTTGGGACGTTCCTTATTTTTACGCGTGAAGCAGTCCACAATGGCGTCTTTTACGCGCAGGGCACCGTACTGGCTGTTGCGGATCTCGTCGTTCACGCCGTTGAAATGCACCGCAAAGGTGGCATTCGTGGTGAAAATCTCTGTCCAGTCGATCATCTGTACGCCGGTATAGAGATCAAGGTCGCTATAGACCTTGCACTCCTTCATCGGCAGCATGATGCGCGACGCCAGGCGGCTCCACATCAGGCTCTGGTAAATAAGCCGCGTGTCGCCCTCAAAATGGACACCACCCTGAACCACCTGACACTCTTGCGCGCCCAGGCTTTCCAGTTCAGTTTTTAACAGCTCTTCCAGCCCACGGGCCGTACTGGCAAACAGAGAATTCATATCGTCACTTTTACTCTTAGAAAATTGTCGCGCATTATAGCTAATATGGCGTGTATGTCATAAAGTTGAAGGCTTATTTTCATTCGAGGGAGTGTGCAGTGGCGACGTTATCCAGGCTTTTTATTCATCCGGTGAAATCCATGCGCGGCATCGGCGTCTCTCACGCGCTGGCCGACATGAGCGGATTTGCCTTTGATCGTATTTTTATGGTCACCGAGCCTGACGGTACGTTCATTACCGCACGCCAGTTCCCTCAGATGGTTCGCTTTACCCCTTCCCCGCTTCACGACGGTTTGCACCTTACCGCACCGGACGGTTCCAGCGCGGTGATTCGCTTTGCTGATTTTGCGCCCGTCGATGCGCCAACGGAAGTGTGGGGTAACCATTTTACCGCGCGCATCGCCCCGGATGAGATTAACCGCTGGCTGAGCGGCTTCTTTTCCCGGGACGTGCAGCTGCGCTGGGTTGGGCCTGAACTGACGCGTCGCGTGAAGCGCCACGACGCCGTTCCCCTCTCCTTCGCCGATGGCTTCCCGTTCCTGCTGACCAACGAAGCCTCGCTGCGTGATCTACAAGGCCGCTGCAAAGCCAGCGTTCAGATGGAACAGTTCCGTCCGAACCTGGTGGTGACGGGTGCAGAGGCCTGGGACGAAGATACCTGGAAAGTGATCCGCATTGGCAGCGTCATTTTTGACGTGGTGAAGCCGTGCAGCCGCTGCATTTTCACGACGGTCAGCCCGGAGAAAGGCCAGAAGCACCCTTCCGGCGAACCGTTGAAGACGCTGCAGTCATTCCGCACCGCGCAGGATAACGGTGATGTCGATTTCGGCCAGAACCTGATCCCGCGCTCCAGCGGCGCGATCCGCGTTGGTGATGAGGTAGAAGTGCTCGCCCGTGGGCCAGCAAGGGTGTACGGCTCGGGTCAGGAAGAGGAGTTTGTCGACGTTGAGACAAACGTCGCCGCTGCGGTAGAGATTCACTGGCAGGGCAACGTGATCCGGGGTAATAACCAGCAGGTATTGCTTGAGCAGTTGGAACAAGCAGGGATCCGCATCCCCTATTCCTGTCGCGCAGGAATTTGCGGATGCTGCCGCATCAGGCTGGTGGATGGCGAAGTGAGTGCGTTGAAAAAATCGGCAATTGGAAATGACGGCACAATTCTGTGCTGTAGTTGCGTCCCGAAAACGTCCGTACAGCTGGAAGCTTAAACCGCCTGCTCGAGGCTGAAGGCATCCACGCGAAGCTGGGGCTTCAGCCTGTCGTTCATAACCTTAATGGCATCTCCAAGCTGCATTGTCCGCCCGGCAATCGTCACGCCGGGCTGGGCCAGCAAACAGAGCGCGGCATTTTCGCCGGGCTCCACCACCAGCAGGCTCACCTCTTCTGCGGTATCGCTCAGATTGACGCTGGCCGCATCACCCGTTGCCGGGGTCCAGTTCATGCCGTGCGGCAGGAAATGCCAGCTCTTTGGCATTTGCGGTTTCAGGAAACGGATAGCCACCAGCGCATTTAATACCAGCTCGGCACGCTGCTCTTTCGAGAGCACCAGATCGCGACATTTTTCCTCAAAGGAGAAATACAGCGCAGCGTCATCAACGCAAAAGCCTGACGGGGAAAAGGCGTCCGGGGTTAACATTCGGCGGGCAAAACGAGAGCGAAACAACATGCCATTGGCTAAGTCGAGCATCATTCGGTCATGCTCGTCGCAAAAATACCAGCGCCAGTTATCGTCAGGTTTAATTCGCATGTTTCTCTCCCGTCCCCGAAACGTCCTGTACTAAAAATGTCCTGATCGCCGCTTCGTTTATAACACCATTAATAAAAGACTATAATGTCTAAATAAGCAACAGTGACGGAATATAAAACAACCAGGGCTGGAAATAAAGCCCTGGTTGTCTGATTAGGAGAAAAGATTAGATATGAGTAACGATTTCTTTAATCAGCGACGGCCCTTTAAAAATAAAGCCGGAATAGATTTGCACCAGTGACGCACCCGCTGCCATCTTCTCGCGCGCAGCAATCACCGAGTCAATGCCACCGACGCCAATAATCGGCAGACGGCCATTTAATTCCGCAGACAGAGCACGAATAATTTCGGTGCTTTTTAATTGCACCGGACGGCCGCTTAACCCACCCGCTTCGTCACAGTTTTTCATTCCCTGCACGAGGGAGCGATCGAGGGTGGTATTGGTCGCAATCACACCATCAATATTATGACGAACTAAACTGTCGGCAACCTGGATCAATTCTTCGGAAGAAAGATCCGGCGCGATCTTAACCGCGACCGGAACATATTTATGGTGGATCGACTGGAGTTCATTTTGTTTATTTTTAATGGCACTCAGAAGATCGTCCAGCGCCTCACCATATTGTAAGGATCGCAGCCCCGGGGTATTGGGGGAAGAAATATTCACCGCAATATAACCGGCATAGGCGTAGACTTTTTCCATACAAATCAGATAGTCATCTTTACCCTGCTCGACCGGCGTGTCTTTATTTTTGCCGATATTGATGCCCAGAATTCCGTCAAAGTGGGCTTTTTTAACGTTCTCGACGAGGTGATCAACACCGTGGTTATTGAAGCCCATGCGGTTGATCAGCCCTTCGGCTTCCACCAGTCGGAACAGGCGCGGCTTGTCATTTCCCGGCTGCGGACGCGGGGTAACGGTGCCGATTTCAATGGAGCCAAAGCCCATCGCGCCCAGGGCATCAATGCACTCGCCGTTTTTGTCCAGACCGGCCGCCAGACCCAGCGGATTTTTAAAGGTCAGCCCCATGCACTGCACAGGTTTTACCGGCACATGCTGGCGCACCAGCGCGGCCAGAGGCGTTCCGGTAATACGACGTAATTGCTGGAATGTCAATTCATGAGCGCGCTCAGGGTCGAGCTGGAAAAGGGCTTTACGAACGAAGGGGTAGTACATGAACTCTCCTGGATTCCCGGTGTGCAAACCGGGAGGGGATTATGGGCGATCCCGGCGAGAAAGGGAATTGACCTGCGGCAAAAAATCAGCGTAAAACGCAATCGTTTACCTCCCCGTCTATTTCTTATGCACTTTTTCGCATTTTAATTGCAGATAAATCATTTAGTGGAATAAACGCGCGGTGTCACACTCCTTAAAATTGTTATGAATGTTAGATAAAAGCAAACAATTAGTTATAAGGAGGAAGTATGCGCGTCATTACCCTGGCCGGAAGTCCACGATTCCCGTCGCGCTCCAGCGCCCTGCTGGAATATGCCCGTGAAAAACTGAATGCTCTGGATGTGGAAGTGTGCCACTGGAACCTGCATAACTTCGAACCTGAAGATTTGCTCTACGCCCGTTTCGACAGCCCCGCCCTGAAAACCCTTATTGAGCAACTTAACGGCGCGGACGGCCTGATCGTGGCCACGCCGATTTATAAAGCCTCTTTTTCCGGGGCGCTGAAAACCCTGCTCGATCTGCTTCCGGAACGCGCGCTGGACGGAAAGGTGGTGCTGCCGCTGGCAACGGGCGGTACGGTTGCCCATTTACTGGCCGTGGATTATGCCCTGAAGCCGGTGCTGAACGCGCTGAAAGCGCAGGAGATCCTCCACGGCGTTTTCGCCGATGACTCACAGGTTATCGACTATCAGCATAAACCCCACTTTACGCCCAACCTGCAAACCCGCCTCGATAACGCTCTGGAAACCTTCTGGCATGCCCTGCATCGCCGGGATATCCAGGCCCCGGCGTTTGGTCAGCCTCAAGGAGTCGCCCATGTTTAAAATCTTAACCCGCATCGGACTGGCCGGTTTGATGGCATTTACCTCGCTGGCCCATGCCGCAGAAACGGCTCCGGAAAGCTTACGTATCGGCTATCAGAAAGGCAGCGTCAGCATGGTGCTGGCAAAAAGCCACCAGCTTCTGGAAAAGCGCTTCCCGGACACCAAATTCTCCTGGGTGGAGTTCCCTGCCGGCCCGCAGATGCTGGAGGCCCTTAACGTGGGCAGTATCGATCTCGGCAGCACGGGCGATATTCCGCCGATATTTGCCCAGGCGGCGGGAGCGGACCTCGTCTATGTAGGCGTTGAGCCGCCCAAGCCGAAGGCCGAGGTGATCCTGGTGCCTGAAAACAGCGATATTAAAACTGTCGCCGATCTCAAAGGCCATAAGGTCGCATTCCAGAAGGGTTCTAGTTCACACAACCTGTTGCTGCGTGCCCTGCAAGAGGCCGGGCTCAAGTTCACTGACATTCAGCCTGTTTACCTGACGCCTGCCGACGCGCGCGCCGCGTTCCAACAGAAGAACGTTGATGCCTGGGCCATCTGGGATCCGTACTACTCCGCCGCATTACTGCAGGGCGGCGTTCGCGTGCTGAAAGACGGTACCACGCTGAAGCAGACCGGCTCGTTCTATCTGGCCGCGCGCCCTTATGCGGAAAAGAACGGCGCATTTATTCAGGGCGTGCTGGATACCTTTACCCAGGCCGATGCCCTGACTCAGAGCCAACGTCAGGAGAGCATTGCCCTGCTGGCGAAAACCATGGGCTTACCTGAGCCGGTGATCGCGAGCTATCTCAACCACCGTCCGCCGACCACCATTACGCCCGTTGACGCGCACGTCGCCGCGCTTCAGCAGCAAACGGCCGACCTCTTCTATCAAAACCACCTGGTTCCAAAACAGGTCACTATTCGCGAACGCATCTGGCAACCCGCAGGCAAAGAAGGAGCTAAATCATGAGTCTGAATCTTTTCTGGTTTTTACCCACCCACGGTGATGGACACTATCTTGGCACAGAAGAGGGTTCACGCCCGGTTGACCATGGCTACCTGCAGCAGATTGCACAGGCGGCGGACCGAATCGGTTTTACCGGGGTGCTGATCCCGACCGGACGGTCATGTGAAGATGCGTGGCTGGTCGCCGCGTCGATGATCCCGGTCACTCAGCGTCTGAAATTCCTGGTCGCGTTACGCCCGAGCGTCGTCTCTCCTACCGTGGCGGCACGTCAGGCGGCAACGCTGGACCGACTGTCCAACGGCCGCGCCCTGTTTAACCTGGTGACGGGCAGCGATCCGCAGGAGCTGGCGGGCGACGGCGTGTTCCTCGACCATACCGAACGCTACGAAGCCTCCGCCGAGTTCACCCGCGTCTGGCGACGCCTGCTGGAAGGGGAAACCGTTACCTTTGAAGGCAAGCATATTCACGTTCGCGACGCGAAGCTCTACTTTCCGCCGGTGCAGCAGCCGCGCCCGCCGCTCTATTTTGGCGGGTCGTCGGATGTGGCGCAGGATCTGGCCGCAGAGCAGGTCGATCTCTATCTGACCTGGGGCGAACCGCCTGAACTGGTAAAAGAAAAAATTGCCCAGGTTCGCGCGAAAGCGGCTGCCCATGGCCGCAAGGTGCGCTTCGGTATCCGTCTGCATGTGATTGTGCGCGAGACCAATGAAGAAGCCTGGCAGGCGGCGGACCGCCTGATCTCCCATCTGGATGATGAAACGATCGCCAGAGCCCAGGCCGCATTTGCCAAAACCGACTCCGTCGGGCAGCACCGGATGGCCTCCCTGCACAACGGCAAGCGCGAGAACCTGGAAATCAGCCCGAACCTGTGGGCAGGCGTCGGTCTGGTGCGCGGCGGTGCAGGCACAGCGCTGGTCGGCGACGGCCCGACCGTGGCCGCGCGTATCAATGAATACGCCGAACTGGGCATCGACAGCTTTATTCTCTCCGGTTATCCGCATCTGGAAGAGGCGTACAAGGTGGGCGAACTGCTGTTCCCGCACCTGGATGTCGCCATTCCGGAGGTGCCGCAGCCGCAGCGGCTTCAGCTTCAGGGCGAAGCCGTGGCGAACGAATTCATTCCACGCAAAGCCGCACAGAGCTAAGGAGTGACCATGTCTGCCACCTCACAAAAATGGCTGCTGCGCGCCGCGCCGTGGTTTTTACCCGTCGGCATTGTGGCGCTCTGGCAGCTCGCATCGTCTACCGGCTGGCTATCGAGCCGCATTCTGCCCTCTCCGGAGGGCGTTGTAGAAGCGTTCTGGTCGCTGAGCGTTAGCGGAGAACTGTGGCAGCACCTGGCGATCAGCTCCTGGCGCGCCGTGATCGGGTTTTCCATCGGCGGCAGCATCGGGCTGGTCCTGGGCCTGATCAGCGGCCTTTCACGCTGGGGTGAACGGCTGCTGGATACCTCCATCCAGATGCTACGTAATGTGCCGCATCTGGCGCTGATCCCGCTGGTCATTTTGTGGTTTGGAATTGATGAGAGTGCCAAGATCTTCCTTGTGGCGCTGGGCACGCTGTTCCCGATTTACATCAATACCTGGCACGGCATCCGCAATATCGATCGTGGTCTGGTGGAGATGGCGCGCAGCTACGGCTTATCGGGTTTTTCCCTCTTTATTCATGTGATTCTGCCGGGCGCCCTGCCCTCCATTATGGTCGGCGTGCGTTTTGCGCTCGGCCTGATGTGGCTGACGCTGATTGTGGCGGAAACCATCTCAGCTAACTCCGGGATTGGCTACCTGGCGATGAACGCCCGTGAATTCCTGCAAACGGACGTGGTGGTGGTTGCCATTATTCTTTATGCCCTGCTCGGCAAACTCGCTGACGTCAGCGCCCAGTGGCTGGAGCGCAGCTGGCTGCGCTGGAACCCGGCCTATACCCTTCAGGAGGCGAAAGCATGAATACGGCACGACTGAATCAGGGGACCCCGTTACTGCTGAACGGCGTCACCAAACGCTACGGCGAAAACACCATTCTTAACGGGCTGGATCTGCATATTCCCGCCGGACAGTTTGTGGCCGTTGTCGGACGCAGCGGCGGCGGCAAGAGTACGCTGCTACGGCTGCTGGCCGGACTGGAAGCCCCCAACGGCGGCGACATTCTGGCAGGGACAACGCCGCTTGCGAATATTCAGGACGATACCCGCATGATGTTCCAGGACGCGCGGCTGCTGCCGTGGAAAACGGTTATCGATAATGTCGGGCTCGGCCTTAAGGGCAGCTGGCGGGATGAAGCCCGCCAGGCGCTGGCCGCCGTTGGGCTGGAAAATCGCGCCGATGAGTGGCCTGCTGCCCTTTCGGGTGGACAGAAGCAGCGCGTGGCGCTGGCGCGGGCGTTAATTCACCGTCCGGGCCTGCTGTTGCTCGATGAACCGCTGGGCGCGCTCGACGCCCTGACGCGAATCGAAATGCAGGATTTGATTGAATCCCTCTGGCAGGCGCACGGCTTTACGGTACTGCTGGTGACGCATGACGTGAGTGAAGCCGTCGCAATGGCCGACCGGGTGCTGTTAATAGAGGAAGGGAAAATCGGTCTGGATCTGACGGTGGATCTTCCGCGGCCTCGTCGCGTGGGTTCGGCAAGACTGGCGGAGCTGGAGGCTGAGGTATTGGATCGGGTGATGAAGCGAGGGGAAACGGAGTTGCGGCGAGTTAAGGCTAATGTCTGACACCCTCACTCCGGCCCTCTCCCACGGGGAGAGGAAGGAAACACTAAAAACGGCAACCGAGGTTGCCGTTTTGCGTTTACCTGCCCACCGGGCTTTTTTTCTACATCACGCTAAGGCTTTAGCAATCTTCTCGTACAGATCGCCAGACAGGTTTTCCAGCCCTTTCAGCTGCTCAAGCGCGGCACGCATCTTCGCCTGACGCTTCGCATCGTAGCGTTTCAGACGGATCAGCGGCTCAATCAGACGCGACGCCACCTGCGGGTTACGGCTGTTCAGCTCGGTCAGCATTTCCACCATGAACTGATAACCGCTGCCGTCTTCGGCGTGGAACGCGGCCGGGTTGCTGCTGGCAAACGCGCCAATCAGCGAACGCACGCGGTTTGGGTTGCTCAGGGTAAAGGAGCGATGCTTCAGCAGGCTGCGCACGTTGCTGAGCGCATCGGCCGCCGGGCTGGTCGCCTGCAGGATGAACCACTTGTCCATCACCAGGCCATCCTGATGCCACTTGTCGTCGTACTCCTGCATCAGCGCATCGCGGCATGGTAGTTCGGCGGCAACGCTTGCGCCCAGCGCGGCCAGCGCGTCGGTCATGTTATCCGCTTCGTGATACTGCTTGCTCACCAGGGTGTTCGCCAGCTCGGTTTCACCAAACGCCAGATAGCGCAGGCAGGTGTTGCGCAGAGAACGTTTACCGATGTCCGCGTGCTCAACGTGATAAGCGTCAAGCTTGTTGGCGTTATAAATGGCGAGGAACTCGTCCGCCAGCTCAGCAGCCAGCGTACGGGTCAGCGCTTCACGCACCGCCACGATCGCGATCGGATCGATAATCTCGAACAACTCCGCGATTTCCGTTGCTGACGGCAGGGTCAGAATTTCAGCGGCGAGCGCCGGGTCAATTTTCTCATCCAGCAGGACCGCGCGGAACGCGTCAGCGACGTGAACGGGCAGCGACAGCGGCTGGCCCTGCTGATGACGGTTTACGTTGAGCTTGATGTAGGTCGCCAGCAGGCTTTGTGCGGCATCCCAGCGGGAGAAGTCGTTACGCGCGTGACGCATCAGGAACGTCAGTTGCTGATCGCTCCACTTGTACTCCAGCTTCACCGGCGCGGAGAATTCACACAGCAGCGCAGGCACCGGCTGGAAATAGACGTTATCGAAGATAAAGGTCTGCTCGGCCTGGGTCACGTTCAGCACGTGGTGTACCGGGTGGCCGCCCTTCTGCAGTGGAATGACTTTGCCTTCGTTATCGTACAGCTCAATGCTGAACGGAATATGCAGCGGGTATTTCTCTTCCTGCTCTGCCGTCGGCGGCGTGCGCTGGCTGATGGTCAGGGTGTACTGCTCGGTTTCTGGATTGTAATCGTCTTTGACGGTAACAATCGGCGTACCGGCCTGGCTGTACCAGCGGCGGAAGTGGGAAAGATCGACATTAGAGGCATCTTCCATTGCCTGCACAAAATCGTCGCAGGTGGCCGCGCTGCCGTCATGACGCTCGAAGTAGAGCTGCATCCCTTTCTGGAAGTTCTCTTCACCCAGCAGAGTGTGGATCATGCGGATAATTTCAGCGCCTTTCTCATACACCGTCAGGGTGTAGAAGTTGTTCATTTCGATGACTTTATCCGGGCGGATCGGATGCGCCATTGGGCTGGCATCTTCCGCAAACTGCAGGCCGCGCATGGTTCGCACGTTGTTGATGCGGTTCACCGCGCGTGACCCCATATCGGAGCTGAACTCCTGGTCACGGAAGACGGTCAGGCCCTCTTTCAGGCTCAGCTGGAACCAGTCGCGGCAGGTGACGCGGTTACCGGTCCAGTTGTGGAAATATTCGTGGCCGATGACGCGTTCGATATCGAGATAATCTTTATCGGTGGCGGTATCGGTGCGCGCCAGCACGTATTTGGAGTTAAAGACGTTCAGGCCTTTGTTTTCCATTGCGCCCATGTTGAAGAAATCAACGGCGACGATCATATAGATGTCGAGGTCATATTCGAGGCCGAAGCGCTCTTCGTCCCACTTCATGGAGTTGATGAGCGAGGTCATCGCCCACGGCGCGCGGTCCAGGTTACCACGGTCAACAAACAGCTCCAGCGCCACCTCGCGGCCTGAGCGCGTTTTGAAGGTGTCGCGCAGCACGTCGAAATCGCCCGCCACCAGCGCAAACAGGTAGCACGGTTTTGGGAACGGATCCTGCCACTGAACCCAGTGACGGCCATTCTCCAGTTCGCCTTCACCTACGCGGTTGCCGTTGGAGAGCAGGAAGGGATACAGGGTTTTATCGGCGATGATTTTAGTGGTGAAGCGCGCCAGGACATCCGGGCGGTCGAGATACCAGGTAATGTGGCGGAACCCTTCCGCTTCACACTGGGTACACAGCGCCACGCCAGACTGGTACAGCCCTTCCAGCGCGGTATTGGCGGCCGGGCTGATTTCATTCACGATGCGCAGCGTAAACTGATCCGGCAGGTTGTCGATGACCAGCTGGTTGTTTTCTTCTTTATAGTCCGACCAGGCTTCATCATTAATATGCAGGGAGACCAGCGTCAGGTCTTCGCCATCCAGACGCAGCGGCACGGCAGTTGCGCTGTGGCGCGTCACCTGACTCACCGCCGTGACAACGGTTTTAGTGGCATCCAGGTCAAAAGTCAGATCGATTTCGCTAATCAGATAATCCGGCGCACGGTAGTCGTGGCGGTATTTGGCTTGTGGCTGTTGTGTCATAGAAAACCTTATGCATCGTTTGTCGAGTAACGTTTCAATATATTCCTGTTGCGCAAAACGCGCTATGCAGAATGTTCATCTTTTCAGGGTCAACACCTTTTTTTGCTACATTTGTATAACACGGGGCACAAAATGCCCTCGACCATAAAACGCGCTTATGTTGTGATCGGGGTTCAATAAATCACTAAACAAGGTATACTCCGGAGTTGTTTATTGTACTAAACGCTCCTGTGAGAGGATGCTACTGCGCACCTATGACTCAATTCGCTTCTCCAGTTCTGCATACGTTGCTGGATACCGACGCGTATAAACTGCATATGCAGCAAGCCGTTTTCCACCATTACTATGACGTTCATGTCGCGGCGGAATTCCGCTGCCGTGGCGACGACTTGCTCGGTATCTACGCAGACGCCATTCGTGAACAGGTCAATGCTATGCAGCATCTGACGCTGCAGGACGAGGAATATCAGTGGCTTTCTGGCCTGCCTTTCTTCAAAGCCGACTACCTGAACTGGCTGCGCGATTTCCGCTATAGACCGGAGCAGGTCACCGTGGTTAACGATAATGGCAAGCTGGATATTCGCCTTGAAGGTCCGTGGCGGGAAGTGATCATGTGGGAAGTGCCGCTTCTGGCGGTGATCAGTGAACTGGCTCACCGCTATCGCTCACCGGAAACGGGCGTAGCGCAGGCGGTCGCCTCGCTGGAAAACAAGCTCGCTGACTTCTCCACGCTGACCGCAGAGCTGGACATGTCCCGCTTCCGCCTGATGGACTTTGGCACCCGTCGCCGTTTTTCGCGCGACGTCCAGGAAGCCATCGTTAAACGTCTGCAACAGGAGCCATGGTTCGTGGGCACCAGTAACTACGATCTGGCCCGTCGCCTCAACCTGACGCCAATGGGTACCCAGGCACACGAGTGGTTCCAGGCGCATCAGCAGATCAGCCCTGACCTGGCAAACAGCCAGCGCGCGGCACTGGCTGCATGGCTTGAGGAGTACCCGAATCAACTCGGGATCGCCCTCACCGACTGTATTACGATGGATGCCTTCCTGCGCGACTTTGGACCTGAATTTGCGGAGCGTTATCAGGGATTACGCCACGATTCAGGGGATCCGATTGAGTGGGGCGAGAAGGCCATTGCCCATTACGAGAAACTGGGCATTGATCCGATGAGCAAGGTGCTGGTCTTCTCCGATAACCTCGATCTGGCGAAAGCCGTCGAACTCTATCGCCATTTCAACGCCAGAGTGAACCTGAGCTTTGGGATTGGTACCCGGTTAACCTGCGATATTCCTCAGGTAAAACCTCTGAATATCGTGATAAAGCTGGTGGAATGTAACGGCAAGCCGGTGGCGAAACTCTCCGACAGCCCGGGCAAAACCATCTGCCATGACAAGGCGTTTGTCCGCGCATTGCGCAAAGCCTTCGATCTTCCCCAGATCAAAAAAGCCAGTTAAGCGCTTAAGGGAGCCTTCATGGCTCCCCTCTTCTTATTTATTTCTCAATTCTTCTCTTTTGACTGCGAAATTTACTTGTCTGATAGCGGATGGCAGGTAACATAGATATCCCCCCATAAGGGTGGACAAGTGTTTATTTTTTCCGACTATTAACAGAGAGAATATTATGAGCGTTGTGCCTGTAGCCGACGTACTCCAGGGCCGTGTCGCCGTTGACCAGGAAGTCACCGTGCGCGGATGGGTGCGTACCCGCCGAGATTCTAAAGCTGGCATCTCCTTCCTTGCCGTCTATGACGGTTCCTGCTTTGATCCTGTACAGGCCGTCATTAATAATTCTCTGCCCAATTACAATGATGACGTTCTGCACCTGACGACGGGCTGTTCCGTTATTGTCACCGGCGTGGTCGTGGCATCCCCGGGTCAGGGTCAGAGTTTCGAAATTCAGGCTTCTGCCATCGAAGTCACCGGCTGGGTTGAAGATCCGGATACCTATCCGATGGCGGCTAAACGTCACAGCATTGAGTATCTGCGTGAAGTGGCGCACCTGCGTCCACGTACCAACCTGATTGGTGCGGTTGCTCGCGTACGTCATACGCTGGCGCAGGCGCTGCATCGTTTCTTCGATGAGCAGGGTTATTTCTGGGTGTCTACCCCGCTGATCACCGCGTCCGATACGGAAGGCGCCGGTGAGATGTTCCGCGTCTCAACGCTGGATCTCGAAAACCTGCCGCGCACCCCGGAAGGTAAAGTGGACTATGACAAAGACTTCTTTGGTAAAGAGGCCTTCCTGACCGTATCCGGTCAGCTCAACGGCGAAACGTACGCCTGCGCGCTGTCTAAAATCTACACCTTTGGCCCTACCTTCCGTGCCGAAAACTCCAACACCAGCCGTCACCTGGCGGAATTCTGGATGCTGGAGCCTGAAGTGGCGTTCGCCAACCTGGACGATGTTGCGGGTCTGGCGGAAGCGATGCTGAAGTATGTCTTCAAAGCGGTGCTGGAAGAGCGTCCGGACGACATGAAATTCTTCGCCGAGCGCGTAGACAGCGACGCAGTAGCTCGTCTGGAGCGCTTCGTCTCTGCCGATTTTGCGCAGGTGGACTACACCGATGCGGTGGCGATCCTCGAGAAATGCGGTGAGAAGTTCGAGAACCCGGTTTACTGGGGCGTAGACCTGGCGTCTGAGCACGAGCGCTATCTGGCCGAGAAGCATTTCAAAGCGCCGGTTGTCGTTAAAAACTATCCGAAAGACATTAAGGCCTTCTATATGCGCCTTAACGAAGACGGTAAAACCGTGGCGGCGATGGACGTCCTGGCGCCGGGCATCGGTGAAATCATCGGTGGTTCACAGCGTGAAGAGCGTCTTGACGTGCTGGACGCGCGTATGGAAGAGATGGGTCTCAACCCTGCGGACTACAGCTGGTACCGCGATCTGCGTCGTTACGGTACCGTACCGCACGCTGGTTTTGGTCTGGGCTTCGAGCGTCTGATCGCCTACGTGACCGGTGTGCAGAACGTTCGTGACGTGATTCCGTTCCCACGTACACCACGTAACGCCAGCTTCTAATCGGTAAAAGACTAAAATGGCCAGCTTGTGCTGGCCATTATTTTATTCTGCATTGTCAGTTTTCGTCAGCGCAAAGTCAGCTTCTTTAAACCATCACCCCGTCACAATCCCTGGTTGTTACGTTTTATTTCCACGAAATATCCAGCCACAAAAAATAAGCCCCATTCTTATTGCGATTATTACATTCTCAAGCCATAGCACAAATTTCAACCAGTTTTACAGCCATCCAGAAGGCTTTTCAGCGCCATAAGAAAAAACGAGTCGTTTAGCGTCTGTTTATATGAAATGCCTTTATCCAAATTAATCATAAGGAATTCATATATATAGGATATGTCCTGTCGCTTAATTCGCCAGGGCGCTCTGAAGTTTGAGGTGGTTCACAAAGTTCCCAAAAATACACATTTAGTTACATATATTTTCTTTTGGTTACCTAATCTTGAGAATTGTAGCACTTTCAGGCTAGCGAAACGCTTCGGCGAATGGAAAGATGCCTGTCAGATACATAAAGACACCAAACTCTCATCAATAGTTCCGGAAATATTTATTGACAGAATTTATTGACGGCAGTGGCGAGTGTCATAAAAAAACCAATGAGGGTAATAAATAATGATGAAGCGCAATATTCTGGCAGTGGTAATCCCTGCCCTGCTGGTAGCCGGTGCAGCGAACGCTGCAGAAATCTATAACAAAGACGCTAATAAACTGGATCTTTACGGGAAAGCAGTTGGTCTGCATTACTTCTCTGATGATGACAGCAACGATGGCGACCAGACCTATGCTCGTCTGGGCTTCAAAGGCGAAACAAAAATTAACGACCAGCTGACCGGTTATGGCCAGTGGGAATACAACTTCCAGGGTAACAACTCTGAAGGCGCCGATGCTCAGACCGGTAACAAAACCCGTCTGGCGTTCGCAGGTCTGAAATTCGGTGATGCAGGCTCCTTCGACTACGGTCGTAACTATGGCCTGGTGTATGATGCAATCGGCATCACCGATATGCTGCCAGAGTTCGGTGGCGACACTGGCAAGAGCGATAACTTCTTCTCCAGCCGTAATGGTGGTCTGGCGACTTACCGTAACAGCGGCTTCTTCGGCCTGGTTGACGGTCTGAACTTTGGCGTTCAGTACCTGGGCAAAAATGACCGTGCTGATGCAGTACGTTCTAACGGTGACGGCTGGGCAACTTCAGTCAGCTATGATTTCGAAGGCTTTGGCGTTGTAGGTGCGTACGGCGCAGCTGACCGTACCAACAACCAGCAGACTCTGGCCTGGGGTAAAGGCGATAAAGCTGAGCAGTGGGCAACTGGCCTGAAGTATGACGCAAACAACATTTACCTGGCAGCGCTGTACGGCGAAATGCACAACGCCGCACGTTTGGGCAGCAGCGGTTTCGCTAACAAATCTCAGGACTTCTCTGTTGTCGCTCAGTATCAGTTCGACTTCGGTCTGCGTCCATCCATCGCTTACTACAAATCTAAAGCGAAAGACGTTGAAGGCATTGGTGATGAAGATTTCATCAACTACATCGACATTGGCGCGACTTACTACTTCAACAAAAACATGTCCACCTATGTTGACTACCAGATCAACCAGCTGAAAGATGACAACAAACTGGGTCTCAGCAACGATGACATCGTAGCACTGGGTCTCGTTTACCAGTTCTAATCAGTACACCACTTTGTTATATGCTTAATGAACAGGGCTACGGCCCTGTTTTTTTATGCGTGACAGAAAATAATGGCGACTTTTGAAAAGCCGCACGCTTTTCGTCGCAAACGGTTGGCATTTTGTAAATCTACCGTTAACCTGATAGCGGATTTCACTTCTGTAATCACAATGGAACTTCGTCATGTTTGAGAACATTACCGCCGCTCCTGCCGACCCGATTCTGGGCCTGGCCGATCTGTTTCGTGCCGACGACCGCCCTGGCAAAATCAACCTGGGTATTGGTGTATATAAAGATGAAACCGGCAAAACTCCGGTACTGACCAGCGTTAAGAAAGCTGAGCAGTATCTGCTGGAAAACGAAACCACCAAAAACTACCTCGGTATTGATGGTATCCCTGAATTTGGTCGCTGCACCCAGGAGCTGCTGTTCGGTAAAGGCAGCGCAATTGTGAGTGACAAACGTGCCCGTACAGCTCAGACCCCGGGCGGTACCGGCGCGCTGCGCGTGGCGGCGGATTTCCTTGCGAAAAACACCTCTGTGAAGCGTGTCTGGGTAAGCAATCCAAGCTGGCCGAACCACAAGAGCGTGTTTAACTCTGCGGGTCTGGAAGTGCGTGAATACGCCTACTACGACGCAGCAAACCACTCTCTGGACTTTGACGGCCTGCTGGCAAGCCTGAACGAAGCGCAGGCGGGTGACGTGGTGCTGTTCCACGGCTGCTGCCACAACCCAACCGGTATCGATCCAACGCTTGAGCAGTGGGAACACCTGGCGAAGCTGTCCGTAGAGAAAGGCTGGCTGCCGCTGTTTGACTTTGCCTACCAGGGCTTCGCCCGTGGTCTGGAAGAAGATGCTGAAGGCCTGCGCGCGTTCGCTGCCGTGCATCAGGAGCTGATCGTTGCCAGTTCCTATTCCAAGAACTTTGGTCTGTACAATGAGCGTGTAGGTGCCTGTACGCTGGTTGCGGCTAACGATGAGACCGTCGATCGCGCGTTCAGCCAGATGAAATCCGTTATCCGCGCTAACTACTCTAACCCGCCGGCACACGGTGCATCTGTCGTTGCGACTATCCTGAGCAACGATGCGCTGCGCGCCATCTGGGAACAAGAGCTGAACGATATGCGTCAGCGTATTCAGCGCATGCGCCTGCTGTTTGTGAACACCCTGGCGGAGAAAGGCGCGGACCGCGACTTCAGCTTTATCATCAAACAGAACGGCATGTTCTCTTTCAGCGGCCTGACTAAAGAGCAGGTTCTGCGTCTGCGTGAAGAGTTCGGCGTGTACGCCGTGGCGTCTGGCCGCGTGAACGTTGCAGGCATGACGCCTGACAACATGGCGCCGCTGTGCGAAGCGATTGTCGCCGTACTGTAATTTGCGCCTATAAAAAAGCCTGCATTATGCAGGCTTTTTTTATGCGGGTTACCAGACAGGCATTTCATCCTGAAGGAACGGATTATGGAGCCGTTCATAGCCCAGCGTCGACATCGGACCGTGCCCAGGGATAAACGTCACATCATCACCCAGCGGCAATAACTTCTGTTTAATCGACTGAATCAGCTGTCGGTGATCGCCGCGCGGAAAATCGCTGCGTCCTACGCCACCTTTGAAAATCACATCGCCGGAGATCAGCAGACGGGACTGGTCATCAAAGAAGACGATATGGCCTGGCGTATGCCCAGGACAATGCAACACCTGTAAAGTCACATTCCCTATGCTAACGCGCTCTCCTTCATCCAGCCAGCGATCGGGCGTCAGAGGCTGACACTCATCAAGGCCAAACATGCGGCTTTGGGCAGGTAACCCCTGCAGCCAGAACTCATCTTCTTTTTCCGGACCGACAATCGGCACGCCGTAGTGTTCAGCCAGTTCAGCCGCTGCGCCCACATGGTCGAGGTGACCATGCGTCAGTAAAATCTGCATGAGCGTCACGCCGCTGTCGGCGACTTCCTGCTTGATCTTCTCAGCGTCACCGCCGGGATCGACAAGCGCGGCCAGTTTAGTTTGTTCGCACCAGATGAGTGAACAATTCTGGGAGAACGCGGTAACCGGAATAATACGATAGTTCATACTGCTCCTGTGTTTCGTTATTACCAGTGCCGAACCGGACCGGTATCAATATGCACAAAGTTGCTGCTGGGGTAATATCCTACACCACCTGCGCGCATAGATAACGCAGCTTTGCGAATATTGGCTAACGAAACGCCCTCAATATGGAAATCCATTGCCTGGCCCTTCGTGTGATAGCTTTTTTTCGCTACCCCGCGACTGTGGGCGCGCAGTTCATTATTGGTATCAACCGAGCGATAACCAGAAATAAGCTGCACCGGCTTGCTGGTACCCAGCAGGCCCTGAAGGCGGAAAAGCTGATCAAACAGTCCTGGGTCGATGGCTTTAATTTTATTCGCGCGGAAATCACGGAAAAAATGGTTAAGTCTTGCTAATTCATCCTGAATATAGCCTCTGCCATCGAAGAACTCCGCTTTTAACGACTCACCGGTATGAAGATTGTTGAGCGTTAAAACTCGCGGACGAGGTGTCGAGAGGGTGGCAAATGCTGGCGTCGGCAAGATGGCCGCTGCGCCAAGCGCAACACCACCTAACGCCAGCAGTTTGCGGCGATTAGCGTCAAATTTGTCCATGATAATCAGGTCTACAGGTAAAAGAAATCGTAATATGCTTAGCGCACGAAGGGCACCTTAACTGGCAAAACCGGGTACGTCAAGGCGCCCAACCCCAGTGAATACGCGGCTTGCAGCGATATAGCCCCTTATTCACCCTAACTTACGACAATCATTTTTCCCGAACTGCTTCATTTACCTGATTAATTGTTCCGCTTTTGGCAAAATTTGTGCGCCGGATCGCGCGGTGAGATCATAATTGTAAATATCTGTACGGTACTGGGTACGCCCGTCTTCGCCAACAAACGCCGTCAGATAGTAAAGATTGACCGGAATATTGTGTCGAATATTAACGTAACGCGTATCTCCCTGCTTCAGGGCATCCGAAATGCGCGTATCGTTCCAGCCCGCGTCCTGCAGCAGCATATTGGCCAGCTCCGAGGCTTTGTTCACGCGCACGCAGCCAGAACTCAGCGCGCGCGTATCTTTCTGGAAGAGATTGTGGTTCGGCGTATCGTGCAGATAGATAGCGTCAGAACTCGGCATATTGAATTTGTAACGCCCTAAAGAGTTATGCGCCCCCGGTGCCTGCTGGAAACGGAACGGCAGGTTAGAAGCCGTGATTGTCGACCAGTCGACCATATAAGGATCGATGGCCTCTTTACTGTTCCAGCCACGCATCACCGTATAACCATGACGTTCCAGATAACCCGGATCGTTCCAGACCTTCGGCAGAATGTCTTTACGCGCCAGAGTCGGTGGCACGTTCCACGGCGGGTTAACCACCACGTTATTCAGCGCGCTGCTCATCATCGGCGTTTTGCGATCCGGACGCCCGACAATCACGCGTGACGCCAGTTTTTCGCTACCGTCCTGGTAATAGACCAGTGAATACGCAGGAATGTTAACCATAATCCCGGTAGAGAGGGTTCCAGGCAGCAGGCGCAAACGCTGGATATTGAGCGCCAGCACCCCAGCCCGCTGCGCAGGCGATACGTTCAGCCAGTCTCGTGTCGTCTGGCCAATGACGCCATCGGCTCCCAGTCCCTGAGCGGCCTGGAATTGCTTCACTGCCGCAACCAGCTCACGATCGTATGCTGCGGGTTTATTGCTGACGGCAATCGCTTTTTTCTCTTTCACGGGCGCTGACGGGCTGACCGCCGCGTTTTGTGGATCGTCACCAGGCAGAGCGATATGTGGCCCGCCATCAAGAAGACCGGAGCGAGTCAGGATCTCACGCAGAGCAGGCACATCGCTGCTCCACTGCCCCGGACGCAGCGTCGCGGTGCCGCGCATCTGCGGCCATGGACGCAGCGTCGCGGTGCCGCGCATCTGCGGCCATGGACGCGAGTCGCCCACCAGCGCGAGAAGCGACTCGTGCAGAGTGGCATATTGTGGATGCGCCGGTGCAAGGCTGGCAATAAAGCGCGGCAGTTCGCCGTTATCCAGGGCTAACTGCCACTGGTTAATCACCGACAGCGCTGGCGTCGCCAGCTTATACGGCTTGTCGCTGTACAGCCAGCGGTTGCCATTGACAGGAATACCCGCCACAAACTGCAGATAGCCCATCATGGCATCGGAAAGCACGACGTCCCGTGCCTGACCGGACACGGCAGGATCGGTTAACAGCTCAACCCACTTTGTAAACTGTGGCTGAAACCCTGCAATCGCGACCTCCGCCAGCTGCTGCTGGAAGGCGCGCACGGCATCGCGGTTTTCCCACATCGGTTTCATATCGCGGGCAGCATAGAGGAGCGTGAGCTGATTGATATAGACCGGCGTGTAGCCTGACGGCAGCCCTGACTGCAGCTGCTGGCTGAGCGATTCGGCATCGATGCCTTCCGGCAGCGGCTTAATACCGGCCATGATAGCCGTCGCCGGAGACTGTTCCAGCGGCTGGGACAACGACGTAGGCTGCGTGCCTGTCGTTGCCGAGCTGTCAGTCGGCACAATTTCAGGCTCGTCGGCCTGGGCGGTTAACAGTGGAGCAAACATCACTGCCAGGCATAGACTAAGCGCAGACAGCTGACGACCACATTCTTTCTTAAGCAACATCCCTTGCCCCCTGTTTTCACGACATGCCCATCACGTTGGGGCTTTCTTTCATTATAGGTAGACGGCTAAGCTGTTGCCTTACCTTATGTAAAGAAGTTTAAAGATAACGCAGCCCTAAGCACAAGTTAAGTTTAAAAAAAAAGCGGCGCCAGGGCGCCGCTTCGGATCGGAAAACGCGTCAGGAAGCGTCCGCCGTGGTTTCTGGCAGTGACTCTGGCGGCTGCGGCGCAAAGCCACGCAGCCCCACAACGTGCACGTGTTCGCTGTTCTGGAACACTTTACGCACCAGCTTGTAGGTTGTCCCTTTTTCAGGACTGATGTTCTCCGGTGCCGCAATGATGAGCTGCATATCGAGACGTTCGCAAAGCTCAAACAGCGTGGCAATGGAGCGCGCATCAAGACGCGCCGCCTCATCCAGGAACAGCAGTCGGCATGGGGAGATGTCTTTGCCGCGCAGGCGGCGCGCTTCGTCTTCCCAGCTCTGTACCACCATCACCAGAATTGACATACCGGTACCGATCGCTTCACCGGTTGAGAGTGCTCCGGACTCCGCACGCAGCCAGCCGTCTGAACCACGGTTTACCTCTACCTCCATTTCCAGGTAGTTACGGTAATCCAGCAGCTCTTCACCAATGGTTTGCGGCGTACGCTGGCCCATATCAATCTGCGGGTTCAGGCGCTGATACAGTTTCGCCAGCGCTTCAGAGAAGGTCAGACGGTTACTGTTGAACAGATCCTGATGCTGCTCGTGCTGCTCAGACAGCACTTCCAGCAGGGTGGCATGCGCTTCGCGCACGTTAACGTTGAGGCGCACGCTGTTCACCTGACCAAACGACACGCTCTGCAGACCCTGGTTGAGCTGGCGGATACGGTTCTGCTCGCGCTGAATGGTTTTACGGATGATGTTCGCCACACTGCGGGAGCTGATCGCCAGCTTCTGCTCGCGAGAGGTCAGCTCTTCCGTCAGACGACCCAGCTCGATTTCCATCTGTTCGATAGCCTCGACCGGATCGTCAGTACGAATGATGTCCTGACGAATACGTTCGCGCAGGTGCTGGTAAACCGCCACGAAGAACTGGATTTTACGTTCAGGACGTTTCGGATCTTCAGACATGCGCAGAACATCGCGCAGGTGTTCGTTATCCGCCACCGCCAGACGCAGGGCACCCAACGCCTTATCCGACATGGAACGAAGCTCATCGGCAGAAAGATATGCCAGCTCGCGACGGTGCAGGCGACGCTCAACGTTATTGTCTTTCACCATGCGCATCACCGCGCACCAGCCCGCCTTCGCGGTCACGACCTGCTCGCGCATCTCAAAGTAGTCGCGCTCCAGCTTGCGCAGGCGACGGGTCAGGTTATCCATTTCTGCTTCGCAGAAGGTCAGCGCTTTTTCCAGCTGATTGCGACGCGCACGGTTGTTGCTCAGTTGAGCATGCAGCTCGTCACGACGAATGCGCGCGCGCTCTTCTGCCCCGCTGTCGGCACGAACGCCGATGTCCTGAAGCTCTTTCTGCAGGTCGTTTAACAGCTCTTTCTTGGTATCGAAGGAGCTTTTCAGCGAGGCCAGCACCTGGTTGTACTGGTTCAGCTGAGCGGAATGGCTGCGCATTGCTTCGCGGGCGCGGGTACGTTCCGCTTCCGCCTGCTCAAGGCGCTGACGTAGCTTTTCATTCAGATCGCTGTTACCGCTCAGCATTTCTGCCGAATCGGAGTAGCCGAAGTGGGCGCGACGCTGCACCACCTCCGTCAGGGCGAACGCCTGCTGACGCGCCTCGCGCTGCACCTGCTGCGACCAGGCATAGTCTTCTTTCAACTGCTCAAACTGTTCCGGGTCGCTCTGCAGGACAGAGACAACCGGCTCCAGCTTCGCCAGCTGATTGCCGTGCTGCTGCACGAAGCGCGCGGCTTCCTGCGCTTCATCCAGGCGCTCCTGGATCTCGTCCACGCGATCGGCCAGCGTGTCATCCGCCAGCAGATTCAGGCGCGGCAGAATACGGTTAAGGGCTGCGACGCCCTCTTTCGCCTGCTCAAACTGGACGCGGCTCTGCTGGTTGTCGCTTTCATGACTGGCAATCGTCCGCTCCAGCTCGCCGCGACGGGTATTGAGCTTGCGAATTTCCGCTTCCGGATCAGCTTCAAAGGCCACGGCCAGATGGCTGCCGATAAAGCGGCTAAACGCCTGATGCAGGCGCTGGGTTTTCTGCACGTCAAACGACAGCGTCGCAAAACGTTCAGATAGCGTTTCACGCTCGGCGTGCAGGCTTTCGATGCGGCTTTCGCGCGCGGCGCGGCCAAACAGCGGCAGCTCAGGGAAGCGGGAATAGCGCCACTGACGGTCAGCGATTTTCACCACCACCGCTTTTTCCAGTTCGTCGACGCTGAATACGCTGTCATCGAACGACTGCGGATCCCCTTCGATCAGGTAGAGATCTTCCGGACAATCTTCCAGACCGGCAAGCTGCTCAGAAATCAGCGACAGATCCGGCACCACGATCGCATTACGGGATGGACCGTACAGCGCGGAGAAGTATGGCGCATCGTCCAGACCGACATCGTCGTAAATCTCGGACAGCAGCACGCCGCCAAAACGCTCCGCCAGGGCATTGAGACGCGGGTCTTCCGCACCGCCCGGCTGGCTCAAGCGTTCAATTTCTTCGTCGACTTCACGCTTGCGCGTGCCGACTTCATCACGCTCAACAATGGCTTCGCGCTCACGCTCCAGCAGCTGCTGCAGGTATTCGGTCACTTCCTGACTGGATTCAAACTGCTCGCCGCACTGTTCGCTGAGCTGGTTAAGGCTGCTCTGGGCCGCCAGCCAGACCGGTGCACGCTGCAGAAGCGCTTGCGAACGGGACTGCAGCTGTTCCAGCTCCTGACGCAGGGTCATACGCTGTTCGCTGGCGCTGGAGACCGTGTCTGAAAGCGCAGCGATACGCGCCTCGAGTTCCTGATGCAGGGCCTCAAGCTCGTCAAAATCGTAATTTTTGCCCTGACGTTTGCAGAATTCCGCCAGCAGACGCTCGGCTTCCTGCTGCTCGCGCAGGCGCTGTTCCAGCTCGTTCAGTCGCATACGCAGCGGCTGAACCTGCTCGGCCAGATGGCGCTGGTTCACGCCGTCGCGCAGCAGTTCACGGGCAACGTCCCAGGCTTCGTTACGCGCCAGCGGGCCGTTAATCGCCACAACCAGCTGATAGGCCTGCTCAAACTGGCTGTGCGCCGTTTGCGCAACGCTCATTTTCTGTTCGAGGGACAGCAGTTTCTCAGTGGCTTCCTGCTCTTTGGCCTGGAAGGTATCCAGCCACTCGTCGGCGCTTTCCGGCGTCAGGTCAGGCAGATGGCACAGCTCTTTCGCGCGCTGTAATGCCTGCAGTGCCTGGGTGTACTGGATCGCGCGCGTCTGCTGCACGTCCAGCGCCTGCTGGTAATCGGCAAGCTGGCTTTTCAGCTCATCCACTTCCAGCTCGGCCGCTTCGGCGCGGGCTTCGTTCTCTTCCTGCATCTCGGCGGCTTCGGCCACCACTTCATTTTGCTCTTCGAGACGGATCTGCAGCTCATCGAGGTCCGCTTCATAGCGCTCGATTTTTTCCTGCTGACGGAGCGCAGTTTGCACCAGGTTCAGGTGATCGCTGGCGGCCTGATAGTCGGCTTCCAGGTCGCCCTCGGCACCGTTGTGTTCACCGAGCTCGCGCGCCATTTCGACGTGCTTGTACTGCTCGGCCACCAGCTGTTTACGGGATGTAAACAGCTCGCGGCGATATTCTAATGCCTGATCGAGGTGGACGCGGCGCTCGTTGGCGTGGCGCATGTAGTCCGCCGCCACGTAGTTGGTGGCTTCGCTGATCAGGTGTTTAAACAGGTCACGGTCAGACTGGGTAACGCGAATCGCTTCCAGCGTCATGCGGTTTTCACGCAGCGCCGCTTCCATATCCTGGAAGGCCTTACGCACGCCGCTGTTTTCCGGCAGCAGGTAGTCGCGCAGGGAGCGGGTAATGGCGCTGGAGATACCGCCGTAAAGAGACGCTTCAATCAGGCGGTAGTATTTGCTGCGGTCTGATGCCGTGCGCAGACGACGCGCCACCACGCCGAGATCGAACATCAGCGAGTGGTAGTCGGTAATCGAGTTAAACTGCTTGAACTGCACGCCTTCGATCGCTTCGAGCTTATCTTTCAGCTCCTGGAGCGTTAGCACGCGCGCCTGGCGTTCGTTCAGGGTTTCCGTCAGCAGCGCCGTTGGCTGCATGGACGTTGGCAGCCCCTGGATGGCGAACGGTTTAATATCGACTTTACGATCGCGACCGGCAACCTGCTGCAGGCGTACGCCCACCACCACGCGCTGATGGCGGGAGTTAATGACGTCCAGAACCGAATAGCAGACGCCGGCCTTCAGCTTCCCGTGCAGACCTTTGTCACGGGAGCCGCTTGTGGCACCCGCTTCAGTGGTGTTACGGAAGTGAAGCAGCGTCAGGTCAGGGATCAGCGCCGTGACAAAGGCCGCCATGGTGGTGGATTTACCCGCACCGTTACCGCCGGAGAGCGTCGTCACCAGCTCATCCAGATCGAACGTTCGGGCAAAGAAGCCGTTCCAGTTAATCAGCGTCAGTGAGCGAAATTTACCGCGTTCAATCATTACTCTTCCTCCCCGCTATCCGGCAGATTCTCTTCATGCTCATCATTGAGCTGCAAATGGTTTTCCACCGGCATCGCTTCACCGTCGCGGATCATGCGAAGCTGCGCTTCACGCGCGTCATCGCCCGCACGCACGTCGGCGCCGAAGCGGAAGACAGATTCCGTAATGCGGAATTTGCTGCTGTCGTGGCCCATAAACCAGACCATCCCCAGACGGCGCAGACGGTTCAGGGAAGAGCGAACCTTTTCCTGTAATTTCTGACGGTCAAGATCCGACCCCGTGGAGCGGTTGTTCACCAGCTTGAGCAGCTTGCTCTCATCTGCCAGCGTCAACAGCTCGTCGTAAAGCTCCTGCTGGGTGAAGATCCCTTCATTCGCCAGACGTTCCGGGCTGAGGTAGAGGTAGCAAAGAATTTTGCCGACCATCATATCCAGCTCGGAGAGCACGGAACGCGGAATCAGCGTCGTGGAGCGCGGGCGCAGGTAGAAAAACCCTTCCGGCGCGCGGATAAGCTCCACGTTGTAGCGTGCGTAAAACTCTTCCAGGTACTCCTGGAAGTCCATCAAAAAGGCGTGATTATCCAGCTCGTCTAAGCCAATGTGACGACCGGCACGCAGCTGGCTGTCCAGCGCCGGAAATAACGGATTCGCCAGCGCCTGTGCCAGCTTAACCGGCATCACTTGTTCAATATTTGTCAATGACATGCGCCTGTACCTTGGCTCCGTAATCGTTAATTGGCTGCCACTTCGGCGGCAGTCCGGTGAAGTCTGCTTGCGCGATACCCAGGCGAACAGCCTGGTCTACCACAATGCGGGCAACGTCGAAGTGGCGCGCGCGCGGATATTGCGCCAGATAGTCGCGCACCACGAGTCCAAGATCCAGCGGAGCTTGTCTGGTTTTATAGACCGCGAGCTGTTCTTCGATCATCGCCGCAAGCTGCTCGCGAATTTCGTTAAATTCTTCATATTCCAGATCCGGCGGCAGTTCACCGGTCACCTCTTCATCGCGCAGCGCCATCTCTTCGTCGCGCATATCCAGCAGACGATCGGCATTGGCGTAGGTCAGCGCCCACGGCGCATCGAAATAGGTCTGCACCGACTGGCGCAGACGCTGGGCAAAGACGCGGTTCTTATCCATATCGATCGCGGTACGGATAAATTTATGCACGTGTCGGTCATAGCCAATCCACAGGTCGATCGACTGCTGGCCCCAGCTGATAATACGGTCCAGTTTGCTCTGCAGGTCGAACACTAAACGATCGATAAAGTGCAGATCGTCGTGCGCCAGCGTCGCGTCCTGGATACGCAGCAGGTTCGCCTGCAGCTTATCCCCTGCGGCTTCCAGCGTATCCTGCAGCTCACGCAGCGTACCGGAGGTTTCTGACAGCAGAAGTTCACAGCTGGAGATGGCCGCTCGCCAGTCTTTATTCAGCAGCTGTGCGATATCGTCTTTCACCTGCTGCTGCTGTTCGTCCATCAGGCGCTGGGTCAGATCGATACTGTCGAAGATTTCCGCCACCGAATATTTCAGCGGTGCATAAACGTTTCGGTGCCAGTGGAATTCGTCACCGTCTTCATCTGCCGCATCGGCGGCGCGCTTAAGCTCACCCGCCACGATCGACAGCTGCATGGAAAGACGCAGCGTGGAAAATTCACGCTGGCGGATATAATAATCGGTGATGCCGATGCCCAGTGGCGTCAGGCGATAGATGGCGTTTCCTTCCGCCTGCTCGCTGGTAAAGCGGTTCAGCAGACGTTGACGCACCATATCGTTGATCGCGTTGTTGGCACGGACGCTAATGGTTTCGCTGGTTTGCTCAAACGCATCACTGACGTGGCGGAACGCATCCACCAGTTCACCCTCGCTCATTTCACCATCCAGCCGCTCGCCGTTCAGCGTGGCGACCGCCAGCAGGAAAGAGAGTCTGTCTACCGGCAGCGAGATGGAGAAATCGTTTTTCCTGGCCCAGGCAACCAGTTCGGGGACTGTCTGGGAAAATTCACTCATAGGTTATCCTTGCATCTGCGGCTTGTGCGCGGTGACGTGAATATAGCGGCCAAGGCTGACAAAAGGCTCCTGACGGCAATACCGCGTTTCCAATTCTGTTAAGGTGTCAAAACAGTCACGCTGTTTGTGTTTTTCACGCAGATAATCATGAAACACCCTGACGCCCGTCTTCCCGACAATCTGCCAGCCAATCGCTTCCAGCCAGCCATAAACCTGCTGTGGATCGCGCGGATAGTCCGGGGAAAGCGTGCGCTTTTTCTTTTTGGGCATCCCGACCTGAACATAGTCGAAGTTTCCCGCAACCATGTTGTGCATCAGGAAGCCGTTAGCATTGTAGAACATCAGCGACAGCGTGCCGCCCGGGCGCAACATCGACCACAGGGTTTGTAACACGCTTTGCGGATCGGCAACCCACTCCAGCACCGCATGAAACAATATCAGATCAACCTGGGTTTCCAAATGCTGTGCGATGTCCTGAGCGGCGCATTGTATAAAATGCATGTTGTCGCTCACACCTTTCTCTTCTGCCGCACGCGTCGCGCGGGCGACCATTTCAGCAGAAAGATCGCAAAGCGTGACGTGATGACCGCGTTCAGCCATTTTTATGGCCGTCTGCCCTTCACCACCACCGGCGTCCAGCACGCGCAACGTTTGGCCGCCGAACGTAGCCAGAATGGTGTCCAGATCCTGCCAGAGGATCGTCTGACGGAGCTGCCCCTTCGTGGTGCCATAAATGTTGCGCGAAAATTTTTCCGCGATGTCATCAAAATTGCGATCCCGCATTGGGAGAGTTCCACTCGCTAACTGCAAAACCGCTATTTTGTCACACCCGCGCGGAGAATGAACCTCTCTGGTGTAATATCACCGGCAATCACCTGCTATATGGTCAAAAAAGGAACCAAAAAGGATGCTTTTTACCCTTAAGAAATACATTGGAGGGATGATGCTTCCCCTTCCGCTGCTGCTCATCATCATCGCGCTGGGGCTGGCGCTGGTGTGGTTCAGTCGCTTTCAGAAGAGTGGCAAAACGCTTATCACGCTCGGCTGGCTGGTCTTGCTGCTGTTGAGCCTGCAACCGGTCGCGGATGGCCTGTTACGCCCCATCGAGAACAGGTACCCAACATGGCAGGGAAATCAGAAAGTGTCGTACATCGTGGTGCTGGGCGGTGGATATACCTGGGATCCTGACTGGGCTCCGAGCTCAAACCTGATCAACAACAGCCTGCCACGGCTGAACGAAGGTATTCGCCTGTGGCTGGCGAATCCGGGATCAAAAATGATCTTCACCGGCGCGGCGGCGAAAACGAACCCGGTGAGTACGGCTGAAGCGGGCGCCAGGGTCGCGGAATCTCTCGGCGTGCCGCGTTCCTCAATCATCACGCTGGACAGCCCGAAAGACACCGAAGAAGAGGCTGCTGCAGTGAAGCAGGCGATTGACGATGCCCCGTTCCTGCTGGTGACCTCCGCCTCGCACCTGCCGCGCGCGATGATTTTCTTTGAGAAGCAAGGCCTGCACCCGCTTCCCGCACCGGCAAACCAGATGGCCATCGACGCACCGCTCAACCCGTGGGAACGGGCGATCCCCTCCCCGGTGTGGCTGATGCATAGCGACCGCGTCGGCTACGAGACGCTCGGACGCCTCTGGCAGTGGCTGAAAGGATCCTCAGGCGAGCCAGGGCAAGAGTGATTTTGTTGCCAGATCGAAGTTTGCGCGATTGAATCGTCCGGTGTTCACCAGCTGCGCGACTTCGTCCCAGAGCAGGTAGAGCCAACGTCGCCAGAGAAACGCTTCCGCAACGGGGGCGCGTTGGAGGTAATGCCACAGTAAGCCTTCCGCCGCCCCGCTGTCGCTGAGCCTGAACAACTCATATTCGCGCGGTGCCCAGAGCATGATGCCCGGCCCCACCATTGCCAGAAGCTGATCGCTGCGGGCGTCTTTGAGCATGCTGCGCAGGGTAAAATTGCCGTGGATCAGCACGCAGTTGTCATTAAAACCGTCGAACAAGGCCGGTAAGCACTCCCGGGTGCGAAACAGGATACGTTTGTCCTGCATGGTTAAACCGGTATTGTTGAACTGGTTAAGCGTTCCCCACAGCACTTCAACCCGCTGGCGGTACCACAGCGGCCAGAGGTTTTCCTGGGTGCTGTCAACCGGTCCGACAAGCCCACGGCTATCCTGACGGTGCCAGGCCAGCAGCGCCTCGACAATCTGGTCTTTCAGCTGCTCCCAGCGTTCCGGCGTTCGCGCGGGCGCTTCAACGGGCACACCGCGTAAACGTTCAATCAGCAGTACGTCCGGGCCGGGGTGTTCCTCATGGGTCATCACGCCATACACCGTCGGCATACGCACGGTTCCCTCCCGCGCCAGCATCGACATTTTCCATGCAAGCTGCCTGGCAACGCCGGGTGACGTGAAACTTCTTGCCATTAGCGGCATTGGGTTACCCTGACTGTCGTAAAGCGACCAGAGCGCGGTATCGGCTTTTTCACTCACGCATTCGACCCGGCTTAACTTTTCACCCAGCAGATGGCTAAGTTCGGCACGCAGCTGTTCCATATGAGATTACCCCCATTAAGACTACTGCTTTTATAATGAGCGTCCTTAATGAAGATGTCACCCGGAAGAGATCAATCAGGAAAAAGAAAGTGAAAAATAAAGCGGAGAGTGCATCCCTCCCTGCGGAGAGATGCCGGTAAGATTAACGCAATTCGGCGCGAACGCGCTCAAGATCTTCAGGGGTGTCTACGCCCGTGCCGGGGACTTCCTCAGCAACGGCAACGTGAATTTTCTCGCCGTACCAGAGCACGCGAAGCTGCTCCAGCATTTCGATATGCTCCAGCGGGCTCGGCGCCCAGGCCACATAGCGGCGAATAAAGCCAGCGCGATAACCGTAGATCCCAATATGACGCAGGAAGGTATCACCGATGGTCTCTTTAGAGAGCGCAAAGCGATCGCGATCCCACGGGATCGTGGCGCGGGAGAAATAGAGCGCATAGCCTTCCGCATCCATGACGACCTTCACCGCATTCGGGTTAAACGCTTCTTCTGCATGATGAATGGGTACCGCCAGCGTCGCCATTCCGACCTGACGCTGCGCCAGGTTTTCGGCCACCTGACGGATAATGACCGCGGGGATCATCGGCTCGTCACCCTGCACGTTTACGATGACCGTATCATCACTGAAACCGCATTTCTCAACCACTTCCGCCAGACGTTCGGTGCCGGACTGGTGATCGGCTCGTGTCATGCACACCTCTCCGCCTGCGGCCTCAACCGCACGAGCGACATCCGGATGGTCGGTGGCAACAATCACGCGGTCAGCACCCGATTCACGCGCGCGCTCGAGGACATGCACAATCATCGGCTTGCCGTTAATATCCACCAGCGGTTTACCCGGCAGACGCGTTGAGGCATAACGCGCAGGAATAATGACGACAAAACTCATGGCTTGCTCTCTTCTGCCACCAGGGAACGGGCTTCATTTTCCAGCAATACCGGAATACCGTCACGCAGCGGGAAAGCCAGACTGTCCAGCTTGCAAATGAGCTCTTGTTTGTCCTGGCTGTAGTAAAGTTTGCCGTTGCATACCGGGCAGGCAATAATTTCAAGTAAACGGTGATCCATAGTTCCTCCGTATGGGTAATCGCTAAAGCTTAACACATTCCCTTTTCAGGACGTGCCTGTTTCCCAGCCACTTCGACAGGATGTAAACAATCCATCAGGTACCCGGCCCAGCGTCACGTCGTCGGCCCCCTGCCAACGCGCGAATTCACTAATGGCGGACGTTAATCCTTTTTCCAGGCTCGCCGTCACCCTGACGCCCTCTTGCAGATAAAGCGCAATGATTTCAAGCGTGCCGGTCTTGCGGTGCATTTTGGCATCCATGCGCCCGACCAGCTGTCCTTTATGCAGCAGCGGTAAAACAAAGTAGCCATACTGGCGCTTTGGGGCCGGGGTATAACATTCCAGCCGGTAGCTAAAATCAAAGAGCTGCTCGGCGCGTTTTCTGTCCCAGACGACCGGGTCGAACGGCGACAATACCGCGCTGTGGGTTGCCTGAAGTTTCCCCTCCAGAGCCTGAGGCAATAACGGAAGGAGATCCGCATGCAGCCACATTCCGCCCAGCGTTTCCACGGTAACGGGAATAACGCGCTGCTCGTGTTGCCACATGTCCAGCAGCGGTTTCAGCACGGGCTGGCGCAGGCGATAATAATCTGCCAGCCACTGCGCGCGAAAAATCCCCAGACTGCGGGCGCTGTTCTCCAGCATAATGGCCTCGGCCGCCTCCTGGGTAAGCAGGTCGCGCTCGTCGTCCCAGTGCGGCATCACGCGATGCGTCAGATCGTAGACGCGCTGAAAGTTACGCCGCTCAATCACCATGACTTTCCCAGAGGTAAATAACCCTTCGAGATGACGTTTGTGCGGCTTCCACTCCCACCAGCCGCTTGCCCCCTTGCGCGGGTGTTCAAAATCGGCAGAGCGTACAGGACCGTTTTCCTGAATATGCGCGATGAGCTGCTCTATTTCAGCCGCATGTTCCTGCATCCAGGCCTGTCGGTATTTCCAGCCCATCTTTTCCGGCGCAAGCATACGGTGACGCACCAGGGCAAAATCGCTGCGAGGAAGGAAGCAGGCTTCATGCGCCCAATACTCCATCAACTCCCCCTTGCTGAGCGCCTCATCCAGCCACTGGGAAGGATAACTCCCCAGGCGGCTAAACAGCACCAGGTAAGGGCTGCGGGCCACAATATTAATGGTGTCGATCTGGAGGAGCGACATGCGCTGTACGGTAGAGAGGATATCGGCAGGCTGCGCGCGGCGGCGGGGCTTTTTGAGCAGCCCCTGCGCGGCCAGGTGGAGATTACGTGCGGCTGAAAGCGAGAGTTGCGGTAGAGACATGCGTTTTCCTGTCAGTCAAAGCGCCACCAGAACCGCGTAAGCCTTTAGTGCACCAACGCAATCAGTTCCTTGAGCAAATGTTCCGGCTGCTCACCGCTGAGTTCGGCGTCAACCGGCAGATACCACCAGTTATCTTTCGCAAAGGCGCGGCATTTCACCGCATCTTTTTCGGTCATGATCAGCGACTGCCCGGGTGCGGTCAGGGCGTCTACCTGCCCTTCCACCAGCGCCTGATGGTCGGCCAGCGGAACGCGTTTTTCCAGCCGGGCACCACACTGTTCCAGCGTCGCGAAGAAGCGCGGCGGATGACCAATGCCCGCCATCGCTACCAGTGAAGGCAACTCTGAAACCGACCGGCGTTCCCCCGTCACCAGGTTGATCGCCAGGCCCGGCTGCAGGTGCATCGGGATTTCACCCGTTTTCGCCTCACCCCCGTTCACGATCACCGCATCCACAGACTTCAGACGTGAAGCGCGTTCGCGCATGGGCCCGGCAGGTAACCACCAGCCGTTACCAAAACGGCGAACGCCGTCGATGACCACAATCTCTTTATCACGCGCCAGGGCGTAATGCTGCAGACCATCGTCAGTGATGATGATTTGTACCGCGTGTTCGGCAAGCAGTGCCTGTACGGCATCGCTGCGCACCGGGGAAACCGCGACCGGTACGCCGGTACGCTGGAAAATCAATACCGGTTCATCACCCGCTTCAGCCGTCGTGGTTTCCGCCGTCAGCAACAGCGGGTAATGCGACGCTTGACCACCATATCCGCGCGATACCACGCCCGGGCGTATACCGCGTTTTTGTAACTGCTCTACCAGCCAGATCACCACCGGCGTTTTGCCGTTGCCGCCCGCCGTAAGATTACCGACAACCACAACCGGCACCGGCGCGCGCCAGGCCCGCTTCACCCCCAGACGATAAAGCAGGCGGATGATGCCGCTCACCAGGCCGTAGAGCCAGGAGAGCGGCAAAAGCAGCAGCCACAGCGGGGATTCACCGGACCAGATGCGTGCAATCATTCGCCGAACTGCATCTTATGAAGCTGAGCGTAAACGCCGCGGTGTTCCAGCAGGTCAGCATGGCTTCCACGCTCAACAATGATACCGTCCTCAACCACGACGATTTCATCAGCCTGCTCGATAGTCGACAGACGGTGCGCAATCACCAGCGAGGTACGGTTCTTTTGCAGCTCATCCAGCGCGGACTGAATCGCGCGTTCAGATTCCGTATCCAGCGCAGAGGTCGCTTCGTCCAGGATCAGGATCGGGCTGTCGCGCAACAGCGCACGGGCAATGGCGATACGCTGACGCTGCCCACCGGAGAGCAGTACGCCGTTCTCACCGATGATGGTATCCAGACCGTTATCCATCTTGTTGATAAAGTCCATCGCGTAAGCCATACGCGCGGCGTTCTCAATCTGCTCGCGGCTGTACTCTTCAGTACGCGCATAGGCAATATTGTTTGCCACGGTATCGTTGAACAGGTGCACGTTCTGAGAGACCAGCGCTACCTGATTACGCAGCGACTGCAGGGTATACTCCCGCAGGTCGTGGCCGTCTAACAGAATTTCACCTTCGTCAATGTCGTAGAAACGGGTGATCAGGCTGGCAATGGTCGATTTCCCCGAGCCAGAACGGCCTACCAGCGCAACGGTTTTCCCCGCCGGAATGGTCAGGTTGATATTGCGCAGAGCCGGTGTTTCGCGGCCAGGATAGGTAAAGGTCACATTGCGGAACTCAACGTCGCCGTTCGCGCGCTCAATGACGCGTTTACCTTCATCTTTTTCCTGTTCGGAATCCAGAATGCTGAACAGGGTCTGGCAGGCGGCCATCCCACGCTGGAACTGGGCGTTTACGTTCGTCAGTGACTTCAGCGGACGCATCAGGGCAATCATTGAGGAAAAGACCACGGTAATGGTACCCGCCGTCAGCGTCTCCATGACGCTCGGGAAGCTTGCTGCATACAGGACGAACGCCAGTGCCAGCGAAGCAATCAGCTGAATAATCGGGTCAGAGATGGAAGAGGCCGAGACCATTTTCATCCCCTGCAGACGCATTTTGTTGCTGACTTTATCAAAGCGTTTGGTTTCGACGTCCTGACCACCAAAAATCAGCACTTCTTTATGCCCTTTCAGCATCTGCTCTGCGCTGGTGGTCACCTGCCCCATCGTGTTCTGCATATTCTTACTGATATTGCGGAAGCGCTTTGACACGACGCGGATAGCAATGGAAACCACCGGTGCCAGAACGATAAGGATAAGCGACAGCTGCCAGCTGTAGTAGAACATCATCACGAACAGACCGATGATCGACGCGCCCTCGCGCACAACGGTAATCAGCGCGCTGGAAGAGGAAGAAGCAACCTGCTCGGAGTCGTAGGTAATACGCGACAGCAGCGTCCCGGTTGACTGCTTGTCAAAGAACGCAACCGGCATGCCCATCATGTGACTGAACAGTCGACGGCGCATGGTCATCACCACTTTCCCGGATACCCAGGAAATGCAGTAGCTTGAGATATAGCTGGTGATACCGCGTAAGATCATCAGTCCGATAACCACCAGAGGCATCCATAGCAGCACTGAGCGATCCGTTTTACCAAAACCGTCATCCAGTAACGGTTTAAGAAGCGATAGCATAAAAGTATCGCTGGCTGCGTTGAGGATTAACGCTACACCCGCCACGATCAAGCCTGCTTTAAAAGGGGCAATCATCGGCCAGAGTCGGCGGAACGTTTGCCACGTGGAGAGATCTTTGTCGTTATGCATTCAAAAAACCAGCATTGTTGAAATAGCCGCATATTCTACCCGTTATCGACGGGCGCGCCAAACCACTGATGATACCAACGTGGTAAAATTTGCTCTCGCAAGCGCCGGATTTGCCAGTGATGTTGCGAGAATGTCACCGATATTTGTCCTGAATGAGGGGTATCGTGCCAGATATACCCCTCTTTTCGATAGCGTCGGACAACTTTTGCTGACGGGAAATGCCATGCGTTATAGCGGGCCGCGGAATCCAGGGCGATCTGTCCTCCCACCCGCTGTACCAGCGGCAGTGAAGACGAGGTATTGCTGCCATGATGGGGCACCTGTATCAACGTGGACGTCATATAGCGCCAGTAATGGCTAAGCATAGCCTGTTCCGCTTGCGCTTCAATATCTCCTGTTAACAGAACACTTTGCTCCCCGTCGTCCACCTTTACCACGCAGGAACGGTTATTCCCCTGGGCCGGGTAATTTTCAGGGGGCCAGTGGACGGTGAAGGTTAACCCCTGCCATAACCATTTCTGCCCACGAAAACAGGGACGGTGTCCCGTCCTGCGCAACGGGCTTCTTATCCATATATCCGGCCATGCTTTTTGCAACGAAATGAGGCCTCCTGCATGGTCGAGGTGTTCATGACTGAGAATCACCCCGTCTGGCCGCAGGTGATGCCAGCGAAGCCAGGGAATAATTAACCGCTGCGCGCTGTCTCCGTCCGGCCAGGCGAGCCCGGTATCATAAAGAATGGCTTTTCCCTGCCTTTCAATGACCATGGCCAGCCCCTGCCCCACGTCCAGCATATGCAGCGTCCAGCTCTCGCTTTTTGACGCTCGCCAGAGGGGAAATGTCAGTAAGACACTGCCTGCAAGACAAACGGCAGGAACGGTTTTCCAGGCACGAAAACGCCAGGCAATGATGATCAACCACGGCAGTAATGCCATGGTTTGCCAGCGTTGATCGACACTCTGCCAGCCATCAGGCAGGCGCATCAGTAGCCAGAAGAGTCCCGCAAGCGACTTATCGGCAGCAAACCAGATGGCACTTTCAACCGCCGCCAGCGGTAGCAGATGGAGCAGCATACCGAGCAGGATCAGCGGGACGGAGACAAACGTTACCAGGGGCACGGCAAAGAGATTCGCGACCAGGGATGAGAGGCTGAAGCCATGGAAAATCAGAACCTGTAACGGCATGAGCAGAAGCAACATGCCGACCTGCAGATAAATCAGGTTCACTAGCGGCCGTATACGTCGCGTCCACTGCCAGTCAGGAAGCGGCAGCCACTGAAACCAGAAAATCAGCGCGGCGACGGCAAAGGCTGACAAAGCCAGACTCTGCGAAAGTACGGCTAACGGATCGTTTAACAGTATCGCCGCGATACAGCACCCCCATACCTGCCAGGGAGACCATTGACGGCCAGCGATACGCAACATAGCAAGCACAGCAAGTGCGATGACCGTCCGCAGCGCAGGCGGTTGCAGGCCGGTAAGCCAGGCGTAGAAAGCAGCAAAGATTAACCCGGCAAGGAGAGGCATTTGCCAGTGGACCCGATGGCTGGGTAATAAAAACTGGAGTCCACGTGCAAGTAACCAGACGAGAGAGGCTGCCAGCGCGATATGCAGACCCGAAATCGCCATCAAATGCAGCGTGCCGGTTTCCCGCATAAGATCTTTTATTTCCCGTGGTACATCCAGGCGTTCCCCCATCCCAAGGCCCAGGATAACCGCTCCCCATGGATAAGCAGAAAGTCGGTTTTGCAACGACAGCAGATATTGCGCTCGCAGGCTGCAGCGCCCGTCGACGAGTTCCGCACGGGTGAAGCGCCCGCTCAATGTTTGATGTCGGGCAAAAGCGCTGCGCTGAGCATCATAACCGCCGTCGTTCAGTTCGCCGTGTGCAGGCCTGAGCCTGAGCGTCATGGTCCAGCGCTGACCGGCACAGGCTTTCTGCGGCAGATAATTGCCATACAGCGTTACGCCGGTGGAGGCCCACCAGCGCTTGCCATCGACGCTGCGAATGTTTCCCTGATGCAGAGTGGCGCCGTCGGTCGCGGTGAGCTCTACCTCAGCCTGCACGGCCCCCGTTGTTAAATGCTGCATCGGCCATACGCTCTCTTGCGCGGCCAGAATGCCCCACGCACAAAATAACAGCGTGACACCAGCATACTTCATTCGACGGTTTTGCCATGCAGCAAGCACTATCCCGCCAGCCACCATGGCCCACACAGTGTAAGGTGACGGCAATTCAGGTAACCAGAGTAACGGAACTATCGCCAGCATGGCGCAGACACTAAGCGCGGGAATTCCCATTGCTACCTCCCTGTTTCAGGGTGGCAGTATGCAAGCAGGGTGAGCGGGTCGTCAGGTGTGAAGGATGCGATTTACAGCAAGCGCAGCAAGGTATTTTACGTGTTGCAGAAAACGAAACGGCAAATGCGGGGCACCTTCAGAAAGAAAGCGACGGGTACAAAAAAAGCACCCGCAGGTGCTTTCTTTCGAACCCAGTTTAACCGGCTGGCTAAACTCAGTTGCCGTAAATATTGGCGCGATCGCGCAGTTCTTTACCCGGCTTAAAGTGTGGAACGTACTTACCTTCCAGCTCGACTTTATCGCCAGTTTTCGGGTTACGCCCGGTACGTGGAGCACGATAGTGCAGAGAAAAACTACCGAAACCGCGGATTTCAATGCGCTCGCCCTGGGCAAGAGTGGAGGCCATATGCTCCAGCATCTCTTTTACGGCATCTTCCACTGCTTTGGCAGGGATATGCGGTTGCTGACTGGCAAGTCTTTCAATCAATTCTGACTTGGTCATGATTCCTCCGGTTCCTTTCAAACCAATTAGCTGAACAGCTCATTAAACAAGGGCGGCCGTAGCCGCCCTTTGTTATTGATTACAGGACGAATCCTGTAATCTGTCAAGTTTGCTCCTCATCCTTCGCGCTGTAAATGCACTACAGCGCACATGATGCTGAGAACCTGATATTACTCGCCTTTAGCTGCTTTGAAAGCTTCAGCCATTGCGTTGTTAGAGAAGTTTGCATCTTCCTGTTTGTTAACAGTTGCGATTGCATCTTTCTCATCAGCTTCGTCTTTAGCACGAACAGACAGGCTGATTGCACGGTTCTTACGGTCAACACCGGTGAACTTAGCTTCAACGTCGTCGCCTACGTTCAGAACCAGAGTGGCATCTTCAACGCGGTCACGGGAAGCTTCAGAAGCGCGCAGGTAACCTTCAACGCCGTCAGCCAGTTCTACGGTTGCGCCTTTAGCGTCAACTGCAGTCACTTTACCGTTTACGATTGCGCCTTTCTTGTTCAGTGCAACCCAGTTGTTGAACGGATCTTCTGCGAGCTGTTTAACGCCCAGGGAGATACGCTCACGCTCTGCGTCAACCTGCAGAACAACTGCAGCGATTTCGTCGCCTTTTTTGTATTCACGAACTGCTTCTTCGCCTGCAACGTTCCAGGAGATGTCAGACAGGTGAACCAGGCCATCGATGCCGCCGTCCAGGCCGATGAAGATACCGAAGTCAGTGATAGACTTGATTTTACCTTCAACACGGTCACCCTTGTTGTGGGTTTCCGCGAACTGCTGCCATGGGTTGTTTTTGCACTGCTTCAGGCCCAGGGAGATACGACGACGTTCTTCGTCGATATCCAGAACCATCACTTCCACTACGTCACCAACGTTAACAACTTTGGATGGGTGGATGTTTTTGTTGGTCCAGTCCATTTCGGAAACGTGCACCAGACCTTCAACGCCTTCTTCGATTTCAACGAAGCAGCCGTAGTCAGTCAGGTTGGTTACGCGACCAGTCAGTTTAGTACCTTCTGGGTAACGCTTAGCGATAGCTACCCATGGATCTTCGCCCAGCTGTTTCAGGCCGAGGGATACACGAGTACGCTCGCGGTCGAACTTCAGCACTTTAACAGTGATTTCGTCGCCCACGTTCACGATTTCGCTTGGGTGCTTAACGCGTTTCCACGCCATGTCGGTGATGTGCAGCAGGCCATCAACGCCGCCCAGGTCAACGAATGCGCCGTAGTCAGTGAGGTTCTTAACGATACCTTTGACTTCCATGCCTTCCTGCAGGTTTTCCAGCAGCTGATCGCGTTCTGCGCTGTTTTCGGATTCGATAACGGCACGACGGGAAACAACAACGTTGTTACGCTTCTGGTCCAGCTTGATTACTTTGAACTCAAGCTCTTTGCCTTCCAGGTGCAGGGTGTCACGAACTGGACGAACGTCTACCAGAGAACCTGGCAGGAACGCACGAATACCATTCAGCTCAACAGTGAAGCCACCTTTAACTTTGCCGTTGATAACACCGACCACAGTTTCAGCTTCTTCGTAAGCTTTTTCCAGCGTGATCCATGCTTCGTGACGTTTCGCTTTCTCACGAGAAAGCAGGGTTTCACCGAAGCCGTCTTCTACTGCGTCCAGAGCAACGTCAACTTCGTCGCCAACCTGGATTTCCAGCTCGCCCTGGGCGTTTTTGAACTGCTCTGCCGGAATGGCGGACTCAGATTTCAGACCGGCGTCAACCAGTACTACGTCTTTGTCGATAGCAACAACAACACCGCGAACGATGGAACCCGGGCGGGTTTCGATTTCTTTTAAGGATTCTTCAAACAGTTGAGCAAAAGATTCAGTCATGTTTAATCTTCAGGTTAATATTAACGTCCACCTGGCTCCGTGCCGGATGGGGTTGTTTCACATACCCGCCGTCAATCCTTTGCAGCGGGGGTACTGCTAAATCGGTCGCGATTACGCGAGTGCCAGTTTTTGGTGTGCATATTGTAGCGCTTTTTCAATCACTTGCTCAATAGTTAAACTGGTTGAATCCAGAACTAATGCATCTTCTGCTGGAACAAGTGGGGCGACGGCACGGTTACGATCGCGGTCATCGCGCTCTTTTATCTCGGATAAAAGGCGATCAAAGTTAACACTAAACCCCTTTTCCTGCAACTGAAGCATGCGGCGTTGAGCACGTTCTTCCGAAGAGGCGTCAAGGAAAATTTTCACAGGTGCATCAGGGAATACCACGGTTCCCATATCGCGTCCGTCTGCGATCAAGCCCGGTGCTTCACGAAACGCGCGTTGACGACGTAACAGCGCCTCACGAACGCGCGGGAAGGCTGCTACCTGGGAGGCCGCATTCGCCACTTCCTGAGTACGAATTTCCCCGCTCACGTCTTCCCCTTCAAGGATGACTTCCAGGTTGCCATTGGTCGATACGAAACGCACATCAAGATGCGCAGCCAGCGGTACCAGCGCTTCTTCTGACGCCACGTCCACATGATGATGCAGCGCAGCCAGAGCCAGCACGCGATAGATTGCTCCCGAATCTAAAAGATGCCATTGCAACGCTTCCGCCATCGCTTTGCACAGAGTCCCTTTCCCTGCGCCACTCGGCCCATCAATGGTGATTACCGGGGCAATTGCCGTCATCTTTTTCTCCTTAAATAAGGCATACCGTTTACATGAACGCCGCGCATTATACGCGTCAACGTGCGCAACTGTTACCTTTGCGTGCAAATTACGGATTGATTGAAGCAGAGTGTAGAAGAAATGAACGGAAGTGTTCGTCTGGAAGCGTAAGGAAATGCCGCATCGGGTGATGCGGCAGGCGTTATCAGGCCAGCGTGCTAATGCGTGCCAGCTGTTCGAAGTAGTCAGGGAACGTTTTCGCCGTACATTTTGGATCAAGAATGGTGACAGGCGTGTCTGACAACGCCACCAGCGAGAAGCACATCGCCATACGGTGATCGTTGTAGGTTCCGATCTCGGCAACCTGCAGTTTTGCAGGAGGCGTGACGCGAATGTAGTCTTCACCCTCTTCCACCTCAGCGCCGACCTTACGCAGCTCAGTCGCCATCGCGAACAATCGGTCGGTTTCTTTTACGCGCCAGTTGTAGATATTACGCAGCGTGGTGGTGCCTTTTGCAAACAGCGCCGCTGTGGCAATGGTCATCGCCGCATCCGGAATATGGTTCATGTCCATGTCGATGGCCTTCAGCTCGCCGCGGGTACAGGAGATGAAATCATCGCCCCAGGTCACAACCGCGCCCATTTTCTCCAGCACGTCCGCAAAACGGATATCGCCCTGCACGCTGTTGCGGCCAATACCGGTCACCTTCACGGTACCGCCTTTGATGGCGCCCGCCGCCAGGAAGTAAGAAGCCGACGAGGCGTCGCCTTCAACAAGATAGCTGCCCGGAGACTGGTACTGCTGCGCACCACGTACTACGAAGCGCTGATAAGACTGGTTTTCCACCTCGACGCCGAAGGTTTTCATCAGGTGCAGCGTGATATCGATATACGGTTTGGAGACCAGCTCGCCTTTAATCGTAATTACCGTATCCTGCGGTGCCAGCGGCGCGGTCATCAGCAGGGCGGTCAGGAACTGGCTTGAAACGCTGCCGTCAACCTCGACGTGACCGCCGGTAAAGCCCCCGCGCAGACGCAGTGGCGGATAATTTTCCTGCTCCAGATACTCAATCTGCGCGCCGCCCTGACGCAGGGCATCCACCAGATGGCCAATCGGACGCTCTTTCATGCGCGGCTCACCGGTCAGCACAATGTTGTTGCGCCCAAGACACAGAGCCGCCGCCAGCGGACGCATCGCGGTACCCGCGTTGCCCAGAAACAGCTCAAGCTCTTCACCCGTCTGCAGCGCGCCGCCATTGCCGGTCACTTCGCAGCGGGTGCGATCGTCGGAGAGAGTGTAATGAACGCCCAACGCTTTCAGCGCATTGAGCATATGGCGCACGTCATCGCTGTCCAGCAGGTTTGTAAGGACGGTGGTGCCGTTTGCCAGTGCTGCCAGCAGCAGAGCGCGGTTCGAGACACTTTTTGAACCAGGCAGATTAATGGTGCCATCTACCCGCGCGATAGGTTGTAACGTCAGGGATTCCATGAAAACTTAACTCTCAACTCAACATAATAAAAACCCCGCAGCAGGGCTACGGGGGTGAAAACAGCGCAATTAACCGTGGCGACGTTCGAAGTCGATCATGAAATCGGTCAGAGCTTTAACGCCTTCCAGCGGCATCGCGTTATAGATGGAGGCACGCATGCCGCCCACGACACGGTGACCTTTGAGCGCGTGCAGGCCTGCCGCGAAGGACTCTTCCAGGAACACTTTATCCAGGTTGCTGTCCGCCAGCTGGAACGGCACGTTCATGCGGGAACGGTTAGCTTTCGCCACATCGTTGCGGTAGAAATCGCTCTTGTCGATCACGCCATACAGCAGTTCGGCTTTCTGCTGATTCACTTTGTCCATCTGCGCCACACCGCCGTTTTGCTTCAGCCATTTGAAGACCAGGCCGGAGAGGTACCAGGCAAACGTCGGTGGGGTGTTGAACATAGAATCGTTGTCGTTCAGCACGGTGTAATCAAGAATCGACGGGCAGGATGTATGCGCTTTACCCAGCAGATCTTCACGCACGATAACAATCGTCAGGCCTGCAGGGCCGATATTTTTCTGTGCGCCCGCGTAGATCACGCCATAACGGCTGACGTCAATTGGCGCAGACAGAATGGTGGAGGAGAAGTCAGCGGCAACCACGACATCGCTGCCGAAGTTTGGCGTCTCGTCGATGGCAATGCCGTCAATGGTTTCGTTCGGGCAGTAGTGCAGATACGCGGCGTTATCAGAAAGCTGCCACTCGCTCATTGGCTTCACGGCGCGCAGGCCGTCAACAGTCACTTTGGCGTCGATCACATTCGGCGTGCAGTATTTGTGCGCTTCTTTCACCGCACTGGCCGCCCAGTAGCCTGCGTCAACGTAGTCTGCCGTCGTTTTATCGCCCAGGATGTTCAGCGGTACGCCCGCAAACTGGCCGCGCCCGCCGCCGTGACAGAACAATACTTTGTAGTTCGAGGGAATATTCAGCAGATCGCGAAAATCCTTTTCTGCCTCTTCCGCCACCTGAATAAACTCTTTACCCCGGTGGCTGATTTCCATCACCGACGTACCGAGACCGTTCCAGTCACAAAGTTCCTGTTGAGCCTGTTTAAGCACGTCTGCCGGTAACATTGCCGGACCTGAACTGAAATTAAAGACTTGAGCCATTTCCCCTCACCACGCTAAAAGCCATAAGTTATAACTGTGGATATCGGTTTTATCATTCAGTGACACGCGCCGCAATGTCTAAAACTTATGACCCGTGAAATGTGCCCCACGTCACACAAAACAATCTGCCGCCTCGCCAGGACAAAACCGACAAAATGGCTGTCAGGTGATGCGTTTAGCCCGGCTAACCTTCGTCCATTCCGGATTTGCACAGCGGGGGCATAATTGACGATCCCCCGGCTGCATCGCGACGACATGGCTACATCTCACGCAGGCATACTCGCCTGACTCAGGTACGGTTCTGAAACGCTCGATCAGCATATCCGGCAGAATGCACAGTCCCGGCCTCACCTCATCGTCAGAATAGTAATAGACGCTAATCTGCCCGTTGGTTTCCATGATCGCCAGACGCACCTGCCCGAGCTGTTCCACGCTGTTGAGGCGTAGCTCCATAAAGAACTCAAACTCGGTCATATTGGCGCTCTGAACGTTTTCCCAGGCCAACTGACCGTCCTCGACGATAACGACCGGCTTCCCTTCAAGCAGATCTTCCAGCTTTTCACTTTTCGACATCAGCCACATGACAAGCCGGTAAAGCAGCGCCAGGGAGACAAAAACGATGAAGACCGGCACCATCGGCACATCATCATAGAAGGCGACATCCCCCGCCGCGGAACCCAGCGTCAGGATAATCAACACTTCAAAGAGCGACATCTGCCGTACGCCACGGCGGCCCGTGATTTTGAGAAACAGGAAGACGAGGACGAAGGTATACAGGCTGCGAAGCGCGACTTCGCCTAAAAACTCTGGAGGGACTTTATCAAACGCCATCCGCTGGAGATCAAACGCTTTCATTTTTCTATGCCTTAACAGTAGGTTACTGAGTGTAAGCATAGCTCAGGCATTTATTTTCGCCGAAGATAGCACCCGTCACGCAAAACCCGTATCATTGCGCGCTTTACGTACGATAAAAGTGAACGCCATGACTCAAACGTTTATCCCCGGCAAAGACGCCGCTCTGGAAGATTCCATCGCTCGCTTCCAGCAGAAACTGACCGACCTGGGTTTTAACATCGAAGAAGCCTCCTGGCTCAATCCGGTGCCTCATGTCTGGTCCGTGCATATTCGCGATAAAGACTGTGCCCTGTGCTTTACCAACGGTAAAGGCGCGACGAAAAAAGCGGCACTGGCCTCCGCGCTGGGTGAGTATTTTGAGCGTCTGTCCACCAACTATTTCTTCGCTGACTTCTGGCTGGGCGAAACCATCGCCAACGGCCCGTTCGTTCACTATCCGAACGAAAAATGGTTCCCACTGACGGAAGACGACGAACTGCCGGAAGGTATTCTCGACGCGCGTCTGCGTGCTTTCTACGATCCGGAAAACGAACTGACCGCCAGCATGCTGATCGATCTGCAGTCCGGAAACGACGATCGCGGTATTTGCGCCCTGCCCTTTACCCGTCAGTCTGACGAGCAGACCGTCTATATCCCGATGAACATCGTCGGCAACCTGTATGTGTCTAACGGCATGTCCGCCGGTAACACCCGCAATGAAGCGCGCGTGCAGGGTCTGTCTGAAGTCTTCGAGCGTCACATCAAAAACCGCATTATTGCCGAATCCATCAGCCTGCCTGAAATTCCGGCAGACGTGCTGGCGCGCTACCCGGGCGTGGTGGAATCCATCGCCAAACTGGAAGCAGAAGGTTTCCCAATCTTCGCGTATGACGGCTCGCTGGGCGGCAAGTATCCGGTGATCTGCGTCGTGCTGTTTAACCCGACCAACGGTACCTGCTTCGCCTCCTTCGGCGCGCACCCGGACTTCGGCGTGGCGCTGGAGCGTACCGTCACTGAGCTGCTGCAGGGCCGTAGCCTGAAAGATCTCGACGTGTTTACGCCGCCAACGTTTGACGATGAAGAAGTGGCCGAGCATACCAACCTCGAAACCCACTTCATCGATTCCAGCGGCTTAATTTCCTGGGATATGTTCAAGCAGGACGCGGACTATCCGTTCGTGGACTGGAGCTTCGCCGGTACCACGGAAGAAGAGTTCGCCACGCTGATGGCGATCTTCAACGCGGAAGACCAGGAAGTGTACATTGCCGATTACGAGCACCTGGGCGTTTACGCGTGCCGCATCATCGTGCCTGGCATGTCTGACATCTACCCCGCTGAAGACCTGTGGCTGGCGAACAACAGCATGGGCACCCATCTGCGCGAAACGCTGCTGGCTCTGCCGGGCAGTGAATGGGAGAAAGAAGATTACCTGAACCTGATCGCCCAACTGGACGAAGAAGGCCACGATGACTTCACCCGCGTACGCGAACTCCTGGGTCTGGCGACCGGTAAAGATAACGGCTGGTATACCCTGCGTATCGGTGAACTGAAAGCAATGCTGGCTCTGGCGGGTGGCGATCTGGATCAGGCCCTGGCCTGGACCGAGTGGACCATGGAGTTCAACCAGTCGGTCTTCTCTGCCGAGCGCACCAATTATTACCGTTGCCTGCAAACCCTGCTGCTGCTTGCACAGGAAGAGGATCGCGAACCGCTGCAATACCTGAATGCTTTCGTGTGTATGTACGGGGCTGAGGCCGTTGAAGCAGCCAGCGCGGCCCTGAGCGGCGAAGCGCCGTTCTATGGCCTGCAGGCTGTTGATAGCGATCTGAAAGCCTTCCCGGCGCATCAGTCACTGCTGAAGGCCTACGAAAAGCTGCAGAAAGCAAAAGCTGCTTACTGGTCAAAATAAGCGCATATAACATTACCAGCAGTAGGCGTATTCAATCGTCTGGGCTATATTACGGGGCAATTTCATTGCCCCGTTTTTTATTTTCTTCGGCAATGATTGTTGATTGTAATAATAAAGTTAAACACGGGTAAATATAATAATATTGATCTGGGCTTTACTGTTACTTTTTATGGTTAATACTCCATATTAATTAACTGATAAAGAGGTGGCTGAACGAAAAAATTCAACTCTTTTCATAACTTTTAAAATTTATTTTTATACGGATAATCAAACACTTACTCCGCATTTGCTGTAAATCTATACACACTGCGGGCCTATAAGCCAGGCGAGATATGATCTATATCAATTTCTCTTCTATAATGCTTTGTTAGTATCTCGTCGCCGACTTAATAAAGAGAGAGTTAGTGTGAAAGCTGACAACCCTTTTGATCTTTTACTCCCTGCTGCGATGGCCAAAGTTGCCGAAGAAGCAGGTGTCTATAAAGCAACGAAACACCCGATGAAGACGTTCTATCTGGCGATCACGGCTGGTGTGTTCATCTCTATCGCTTTCGTCTTCTACATCACCGCCACCACCGGTACTGCCGGAATGCCTTTCGGCATGGCCAAACTGATTGGCGGCATTTGTTTCTCACTGGGTCTGATTCTTTGCGTCATTTGCGGCGCCGACCTCTTCACCTCAACGGTGCTGATTGTCGTGGCAAAGGCCAGCGGAAGAATTACCTGGGGTCAGCTGGCACGTAACTGGCTTAATGTTTACGTGGGTAACCTGGTTGGCTGTCTGCTCTTTGTTTTGTTGATGTGGCTTTCTGGCGAGTACATGACCGCCAACGGTGGCTGGGGCCTTAACGTCCTGCAAACCGCCGACCACAAAATGCACCACACATTTATCGAAGCCGTTGCTCTCGGCATCCTCGCTAACCTGATGGTCTGCCTGGCTGTATGGATGAGCTACTCGGGTCGTAGCCTGATGGACAAAGCCTTAATTATGGTTCTGCCGGTTGCGATGTTCGTTGCCAGCGGCTTTGAGCACAGTATCGCGAATATGTTCATGATCCCAATGGGCATTGTTATCCGCGACTTTGCGAGCCCGGAGTTCTGGACCGCAGTTGGTTCATCCCCGGAAAGTTTCTCTCACCTGACTATTATGAATTTCATTACTGATAACCTGATCCCTGTCACTATCGGGAACATTATCGGTGGGGGTCTGTTAGTTGGGTTGACATACTGGGTCATTTACCTGCGTGGCGACGATCATCATTGATGGTTTTCTCAGGCAGTAAATAAAAAATCCACTTAAGAAGGTAGGTGTTACATGTCCGAGCTTAATGAAAAGTTAGCCACAGCCTGGGAAGGTTTTGCGAAAGGTGACTGGCAGAATGAAGTAAACGTACGTGACTTCATCCAGAAAAACTATACCCCGTATGAAGGTGACGAATCCTTCCTGGCTGGCGCAACTGACGCGACCACCAAGCTGTGGGACAGCGTAATGGAAGGCGTTAAACTGGAAAACCGCACTCACGCGCCAGTTGATTTTGACACCTCCGTTGCTTCCACCATCACTTCTCACGATGCTGGCTATATCAACAAAGCCCTTGAGAAAATCGTTGGTCTGCAGACTGAAGCACCACTGAAACGCGCAATCATCCCGTTCGGTGGTATTAAAATGGTTGAAGGTTCCTGCAAAGCGTATAACCGCGAGCTGGACCCAATGCTGAAAAAAATCTTCACCGAATACCGCAAAACCCACAACCAGGGCGTATTCGATGTTTACACCAAAGACATTCTGAACTGCCGTAAATCTGGCGTTCTGACTGGTCTGCCAGATGCGTATGGCCGTGGCCGTATCATCGGTGACTACCGTCGCGTTGCGCTGTACGGTATCGACTTCCTGATGAAAGACAAGTACGCGCAGTTTGTTTCCCTGCAGTCCGATCTGGAAAACGGCGTAAACCTGGAAGCGACTATCCGTCTGCGTGAAGAGATCGCTGAACAGCACCGCGCGCTGGGTCAGATCAAAGAGATGGCGGCTAAATACGGCTGCGATATCTCTGGTCCTGCTACCAACGCTCAGGAAGCTATCCAGTGGACCTACTTCGGCTACCTGGCCGCAGTTAAGTCTCAGAACGGTGCAGCGATGTCCTTCGGTCGCGTATCCACCTTCCTGGATGCTTACATCGAACGTGACCTGAAAGCAGGCAAAATCACCGAACAAGACGCTCAGGAAATGATTGACCACCTGGTCATGAAACTGCGTATGGTTCGCTTCCTGCGTACGCCTGAATACGATGAGCTGTTCTCCGGTGACCCAATCTGGGCAACTGAATCCATCGGCGGTATGGGCGTTGACGGCCGTACTCTGGTGACCAAAAACAGCTTCCGCTTCCTGAACACCCTGTACACCATGGGTCCTTCTCCGGAGCCGAACATCACCGTTCTGTGGTCTGAAAAACTGCCTCTGAACTTCAAGAAATTCGCCGCTAAAGTGTCCATCGACACCTCTTCTCTGCAGTACGAGAACGATGACCTGATGCGTCCGGACTTCAACAACGACGATTACGCTATCGCTTGCTGCGTAAGCCCAATGGTTGTTGGTAAACAAATGCAGTTCTTCGGTGCGCGTGCAAACCTGGCAAAAACCATGCTGTACGCAATCAACGGCGGCGTTGATGAAAAACTGAAAATGCAGGTTGGTCCTAAGTCTGAGCCGATCAAAGGCGACGTTCTGAACTTCGACGAAGTGATGGACCGCATGGATCACTTCATGGACTGGCTGGCGAAACAGTACGTCACTGCGCTGAACGTTATCCACTACATGCACGACAAGTACAGCTACGAAGCTTCTCTGATGGCGCTGCACGACCGTGACGTTATCCGCACCATGGCGTGTGGTATCGCAGGTCTGTCCGTTGCTGCTGACTCCCTGTCTGCAATCAAATATGCGAAAGTTAAACCAATTCGTGACGAAGACGGTCTGGCTATCGACTTCGAAATCGAAGGCGAATATCCGCAGTTTGGTAACAACGATTCTCGTGTTGATGACATGGCGGTTGACCTGGTAGAACGTTTCATGAAGAAAATTCAGAAACTGACTACCTACCGTAACGCTATCCCGACTCAGTCTGTTCTGACCATCACCTCTAACGTTGTGTATGGTAAGAAAACCGGTAACACCCCAGACGGTCGTCGTGCTGGCGCGCCATTCGGCCCAGGTGCAAACCCAATGCACGGTCGTGACCAGAAAGGTGCGGTTGCCTCTCTGACTTCCGTTGCTAAACTGCCGTTTGCTTACGCGAAAGATGGTATCTCTTACACCTTCTCTATCGTGCCAAACGCGCTGGGTAAAGACGACGAAGTGCGTAAAACTAACCTCGCGGGTCTGATGGATGGTTACTTCCACCACGAAGCGTCCATCGAAGGTGGTCAGCACCTGAACGTGAACGTCATGAACCGTGAAATGCTGCTCGACGCGATGGAACACCCTGAGAAATATCCTCAGCTGACCATCCGCGTATCTGGCTACGCAGTACGTTTTAACTCCCTGACTAAAGAACAGCAGCAGGACGTTATCACCCGTACTTTCACTCAGTCCATGTAAGTGGAATTGACTGAAATCACGCGTTAACAAGCGTACAATAAAGGCTCCACGTCAGTGGGGCCTTTTTAGCACCCTCTCCACCTCAGTCTCTTTTGTCCGCTATCTATACTGAATGGATAACAGCCAAAACAGACTTAACACAGCCGGCTTTGAGCTGTGCATACACAGGCCCGGGACGGGCCGATGATGGAGATATCACCGCAATGTCAACTATTGGTCGTATTCACTCCTTTGAATCCTGTGGCACCGTCGATGGCCCGGGTATCCGCTTTATCACCTTTTTCCAGGGCTGCCTGATGCGCTGCCTGTACTGCCATAACCGCGACACTTGGGACACGCACGGCGGTAAAGAAGTCACCGTCGACGATCTGATGAAAGAGGTGGTGACCTATCGCCACTTTATGAACGCCTCAGGTGGCGGTGTGACCGCATCCGGCGGTGAAGCCATTCTTCAGGCTGAATTTGTCCGCGACTGGTTCCGCGCCTGCCACAAAGAAGGCATTCATACCTGCCTGGATACCAATGGCTTTGTACGTCGCTACGATCCGGTGATTGATGAACTGCTCGAAGTGACCGATCTGGTGATGCTCGATCTCAAACAGATGAACGATGAGATCCACCAGAACCTGGTGGGCGTCTCCAACCACCGCACGCTGGAGTTTGCCAAATACATTGCCGATAAAGGCATCAAAACCTGGATCCGCTACGTGGTGGTACCAGGCTGGTCAGATGACGACGACTCCGCGCACCGCCTGGGGGAATTCACACGCGACATGGGCAACGTCGAGAAAATCGAACTTCTGCCCTATCACGAGCTGGGTAAACATAAATGGGTGGCCATGGGTGAAGAGTACAAGCTCGATGGCGTGAAGCCGCCGAAAAAAGAGACGATGGAACGCGTCAAAGGTATTCTTGAACAGTATGGTCACAAGGTGATGTATTAAAGAAAAGGCCCGGTAAAAAACGGGCCTTTTTATATGCTATTTAAAGACGCCGTTAATAACGGACGTCACAATCGCAGTACTCAGCGCAATTAAGACCAGGTCGTCACCCACTACGCGCCATTCATAACCGGGATAGGAAGGAAGCTGGTCCAGCATTGAGGCCGGCACGGCCTTCTTCGCAATACCCGGAGGCAGTGGTTTGCCGCGCGCCAGGTTTTTTGCGATCCCCGGAGGCAGAGACTTATAGCCCGTTAAGCCGTAATTCACGGCCAGATGGCGGGCATGATCGAAGCTCACGCGAGCATCAACGTCATTACCGACATCTTTGCTGTTTTTAACACCCTTATCCGATTTACCAGGGTTATCCTGACCGTTAATTTGCTTATTACCATGGTTACCGGCGTTACCAGAATTCCCGTTACCATGATTGCCGCTGTTACCCTGTCCGCCTCCGTTTCCGTGACCATTGCCATTCCCGTTGCCAGGATTAGCCATGACCGGAGCCGTTGCAAACGTTAAAGACAACACTACGGCCAGTGCGGTAGTGGAAAAACGACGTATAGACATGATTGCTGCCTTATTGTGGTAGGACTCACCTGAATTATCGTCCGGCGCAATAAACAAACAATAAGTAAAACTCTGAGTTGTGATGGGGACAAAAAAGCCTGTCATCGACAGGCTTTTAATTCATCAGGCATGTGCCACCGGCGTTGGATGTTCGCCCGCTTTACGCAGCAGCATTAACAGATAAATAAACGACACGCTGGCGATCATGATAAACAGTAAATTATCGGAGTAATTCTGCATCAGCATCGCGGTAAACGTCGGCCCTAACAGGCTGCCGATGGTATAGCTCAGTAACAGCGCCTGGTTCATTGCCACCAACTGGTGATGCTCAACTTTCTCACAGGCCCAGGCCATCGCGACGGGATAGAGCGTAAAGCCAGCAGCCCCGAGAATGAACAGCGCAGGCGCCATCGCGGCGTTGCTGAGCATAGCAAGACAGCCCATGATCACCACGAAGACCTGAACGCGCAGCACCAGCAGACGTCCAAAGCGGTCCGCCAGGCGGCCAATTGGCCACTGCCCCACAATACCCGCACTCACCATCACCGCCATCCAGAAACCAATCCCGGAGTCGCTGACGCCCTGATGGTTAAGATAGAGTGGCATCAGGCCATAGAGCGAGCCGAGGACAATCCCCGAGATAATGCAGCCGTTAACGCCCAGACGCGCCTGACGCAGCCTCAGCATTGGCCAGACGTGGGTTGCTTCCTGGTGTTCGCTATTCTGGTTCACAATGCGCGTAAAGAGCAGCGGCAGGATCGCGGCCAGCACCATACCGGTCACCCACGGCAGAACGCTCATCAGGTCGGTTGGCAGCTTACTCACCATCAGTTGTCCCAGCACGGTGCCGACGTAATAAACCATCATGTAGGCAGCCAGCAGGCGTCCGCGGTTGCGGGAGGTGCCGCTGCACATCAGCGCACTTTCAACGACCACCCAAATCATCGCGCAGCCGACACCGGCGATAAAGCGCCATGCCATCCAGCTCCAGAAGCCGACCATCAGGCCCAGCCCCGCACATCCGGCGGCGAAAATCAGCGAGGCCAGATAATAGCTGCGGTTAAAGCCAAAGCGCTTGATCAGGCTCCCGGTCACCAGCGTACCCAGCAGGTTCCCGGTAAAAAAGGACGAGCTGACCATACCCACCTGCCAGGTCGGTAAGTTTTCATGGGCGAGCCACAGCGGGACGAGCGTATTTAACACTGCGATCGCCAGGGTCAACAGAAGCAGGCCACAGAGCAACAGCAGCACTGGCCGGGTATAGGTGGTCATGGATTAAAAAGCCGTGAGGAAGTTCAGATTTCGTGCGCATCATGCCACTGGCAAAAACAAAGTCAATCCACTGATTTAGCCGCCTCGCACAATATGTTCCCTGTCGATTTAAAAAACTTATCCTGCTAATGCCACGCCTGCTATAGATATTAATTATGTCTCTGTTTTCATTTATTAATGGGCAAAATTAAAACAAAACGACAGTCGAAAAATTTCATGATCGAAAAAAGAAAAAGCCGGGCACTCAGGCCCGGCTTGATATAACCAAATACAACATTAACTGGCGATAGCCATACCTACAGTCATATGCAACCCGTAGAACACGCCGCGACCAATCAGTTCACCCGCCAGTACCAGCACAAAAGCCAGTGACAACAGCGGCAGCGCAGGTTGATAGCCTTTAAGCTGAGGAGCAATCCAGAATACCAGCGCAGCGACCAGCAGGACGATACGCCAGGCCATCAGCGCACCGTAGTCCGGCACCAGGGCAGAGGCCTGCTGGATAGAGCTGTGAATGGTTGCCAGTTCAGAACCCTGCATCAGGGCGACCATCGCACTCACTACCAGCGCCAGAAGCGAAACAGCGGGCAGCAAACGCATAGCCCATCCGTCGACACCCGCCACGCGCAGCAGCAGGTAGCCCAGCAGCGGCCCGCCGATAAACATCGTCAGGAAGAAGCTCATTGGCGTCCAGACGTTGTACCAGGTGGGGACGGTATCAATGGTGTTATAGACACGCACCATCATCCACACGAACACCACGCCCAGCACCATAGTCAGGATCAGCCACAGGCTGCGCAGACCCGCAGGCAACTTCTTCATAGCGGCCAGCAGCCAGCCTAGCCCACCGACGGCAAAGAAAATTGCGCCACTGGCAATCTCGTTACTCAGTGATGAGGCCCCCACGCGGTTCAGAGAGTTAAACGCGCGCATCGGCGAGCCCAGGTGCAGCGTTGAGGCGATAAAGCCAATCCCCATCAGCACCCACAGGCCAAACATGCTCAACACTAAACGCTGCTGCTGTTCAGCATTGAGCTGACCTTTCAACAACGCCAGCGCGAGCACAATGAAGCCGCCCGCCACACACTGACCAAAGACCGTGAAGATCATCAGCGGCCATTCATGCCATCCACTTCCCATCTCACACCTCCTTCGGGTTTGCCAGGTAGCCGGTGGTGTCACCTGTAGGACGGCTGTTGGCGTTAGGTTTAATCACAATACTCGGCTTCGTGAAGTGCGCAGACGGCAGCGGTGCCACGGCGGCGAGCTGACCGTGTTTCTGACGCAGCTCTTCAATCGGGCCGAAGTCCAGCGCGCGCAGCGGACAGGACTCGACGCAAATCGGCTTTTTGCCATCCGCTACGCGGGTGTGGCAACCATCGCATTTGGTCATGTGACCTTTAGCGGCATTGTACTGCGGCGCGCCGTACGGACAGGCCATATGGCAGTAGCGACAGCCAATGCAGACATCTTCATCTACCACCACAAAGCCGTCTTCGCGCTTGTGCATCGCTCCGCTCGGACAGACCTTCGTGCAGGCAGGATCTTCACAGTGGTTACAGGCAATCGACAGGTAATACGCAAAGACGTTCTGATGCCAGACGCCGTTATCTTCCTGCCAGTCGCCCCCGGCGTATTCATAGATGCGACGGAAGCTCACGTCCGGCGTCAGGTCTTTGTAGTCTTTACAGGCCAGCTCGCAGGTTTTGCACCCGGTGCAACGGCTGGAATCAATAAAAAATCCATACTGGGTTGTCATCGGCTACTCCTTAAACCTTTTCAACCTGGACAAGGTTTGTGTGGGATGGGTTACCCTTCGCCAGCGGCGACGGACGCTGTGTGGTCAGTACGTTAATACTGCCCGCCTGGTCGATGCGGTTGGCATCCGGGCTGTACCAGGCCCCTTCCCCTAACGCCACCACGCCGGGCATCATGCGTGGGGTGACTTTGGCTTCAATATGCACCTCGCCGCGACCGTTGAAGATACGCACGCGATCGCCATTGCTGATGCCGCGCGCTTTCGCGTCCATCGGGTTAATCCACATCTCCTGGCGGCAGGCGGCCTTCAGCACGTCGACGTTACCGTAGGTAGAGTGAACACGCGCTTTGTAATGGAAGCCGGTCAGCTGCAGCGGGAATTTCGCCGTCAGCGGATCGTTATAGTTTTCAAAGCCCGGCGTGTAGATCGGCAGCGGATCGATAACGTCCCCTTCCGGCAGTTCCCAGGTTGACGCAATGTTTGCCAGCGCTTCGGAGTAGATTTCGATTTTGCCCGACGGCGTGGTCAGCGGGTTCGCCTGCGGATCTTCACGGAACGCTTTGTACGCCACGTGGTGCCCTTCCGGATCGCGCTGTTTGTACATCCCCTGCTTGCGGAAGGTATCAAAGTCCGGCAGGTCAGGAATCGCCTTACGGGAGAGTTCATGCAGATGGCGCATCCACCCTTCCTGAGTACGTCCCTCGGTAAACTGTTGCTCAACGCCAAGACGTTTCGCCAGCTCAGAGGTCATCTCATAAATGGTTTTGCACTCAAAGCGCGGTTTAATCGCCTGGTCGGTAAAGATCACGTAGGACATGTTGCCGCAGGAGGCGTCCAGCGCGAAATCCATCTGCTCAGAGGCGGTGCAGTCCGGCAGCAGGATATCGGCATATTTTGCCGAGGAGGTCATGTGGCAGTCGATCACCACAATCATCTCGCACTTCTTGTCGTCCTGCAGGATTTCATGGGTGCGGTTGATTTCGGAGTGCTGGTTGATGAGACAGTTACCGGCATAGTTCCAGATCATCTTGATCGGCACGTCCAGCTTGTCCTTGCCGCGCACGCCGTCGCGCAGAGCGGTCATTTCCGGGCCGCGTTCAATCGCATCGGTCCACATAAACATGGAGATGGTGGTCTGAACCGGGTTATCCAGCGTCGGCATACGTTCGAAGGGCACTTCATATGAACCTTCACGCGCGCCGGTGTTACCGCCGTGAATGCCGACGTTGCCGGTCAGAATGGAGAGCATGGAGATGGCACGGGTCGCGATTTCGCCGTTCGCATGACGCTGCGGACCCCAGCCCTGGCTGATATAGGCCGGTTTGGCTGAGCCAATCTCGCGCGCCAGCTGAACGATACGCTCTGCCGGGATGCCGGTGATGGTGGAGGCCCACTCCGGCGTTTTCGCCACGCCGTCGCTGCCCTGTCCGAGAATATACGCCTTGTAGTGACCGTTTGCCGGCGCGCTGGCGGGCAGCGTTTTCTCGTCATAGCCGACGCAGTATTTATCCAGGAAAGGCTGATCAACAAGGTTTTCGGTGATCATCACCCACGCGAGCGCTGAGACCAGCGCGGCATCGGTACCCGGACGGATTGGGATCCACTCGTCTTCACGTCCGGCACCGGTGTCGGTATAGCGCGGATCGATGATGATCATGCGGGCATTGGATTTGGCGCGTGCCTGTTCGAGGTAGTAGGTCACCCCGCCACCGCTCATGCGGGTTTCACCCGGGTTGTTACCGAACAGCACGACCAGCTTACTGTTTTCGATATCGGACGGGCTGTTGCCGTCAGCCCAGCCGCCGTAGGTGTAGTTCAGTCCTGCCGCGATCTGCGCAGAGGAGTAGTCGCCATAGTGATTGAGATAACCGCCGCAGCAGTTCATCAGGCGCGCCACCAGCGTTTTTCCCGGTGGCCAGGAGCGGGTCAGCGTGCCGCCAAGCGTCCCGGTACCGTAGTTCAGGTAGATAGATTCGTTACCGTACTCTTTAATCAAACGCTGCATGTTGGTGGCGATGATATCGTAGGCTTCGTCCCAGCTAATCCGCTCGAATTTCCCTTCCCCACGCTTACCGACGCGCTTCATCGGGTATTTCAGGCGGTCCGGATTATAGACGCGACGACGCATGGAACGACCACGCAGGCAGGCACGGACCTGATGTAACCCTTCGTAGTTATCGTCACCAGTATTGTCGGTTTCGACATATTTAATTTCACCGTCCACCACATGCATACGCAGCGGACAACGGCTACCGCAGTTGACGGTACAGGCACTCCACACCACTTTTTCCGGCGAAGTGGCCGGAGACAGAGCCTCTGCCGCCGACGCCAGTCGGGTAAAGGGGAGCGAGAAGGCACTGCTGGCTACGGCCAGGCCGCCTATGGCCGTGGTTTTCATCAACCCACGGCGAGTGACCTCGGCAGCCATTAATGCTTCAGGCGCGTTGATTTTCATAGAGACTCACTTTGGTTGCTCACAAAGAAAAGAGAGGCGGCGCAAACCGCTATGTAGTTTTATATATAACGAATTTTTTCGTTATCAGCGTTTTATGCTGACTTTCATTCGGAGGAGTATTACTACTTTAGAGGGAGGGGTTATTGCGTCGTATCAAATCAAAGGCATAAAAAAAGCGCCCTGAGGCGCTTTTTTGTTTTAAGGCAAATATTAACCGATGTACTGCAGGCCTTTCATGTATGGACGCAGCACTTCAGGGATCTCGATACGACCGTCTGCCTGCTGGTAGTTTTCCAGCACGGCAACCAGGGTACGGCCCACAGCCAGACCAGAACCGTTCAGGGTATGCACCAGACGGGTTTTCTTGTCAGATTTGCTGCGGCAGCGTGCCTGCATGCGGCGCGCCTGGAAATCCCAGACGTTAGAGCAGGAGGAGATTTCACGGTAGGTGTTCTGCGCAGGCACCCATACTTCCAGATCGAAGGTTTTGCAGGCGCCAAAGCCCATATCACCGGTGCACAGCGCCATACGACGGTACGGCAGACCCAGCAGCTCCAGCACTTTCTCCGCGTGGCCGGTCATTTCTTCCAGCGCGTCCATGGACTCTTCAGGACGAACGATCTGCACCATCTCAACCTTGTCGAACTGGTGCATACGGATCAGACCGCGCGTGTCGCGACCGTAAGAACCGGCTTCAGAACGGAAGCACGGAGAGTGCGCCGTCAGTTTGATCGGCAGATCGTCTTCGTCGATGATCTCATCACGCACGAGGTTAGTCAGCGGCACTTCCGCGGTTGGGATCAGCGCGTAGTTGCTGCTGTCTGCTTCTTCGTCCAGCGGACGGGTATGGAACAGATCGCCGGCAAATTTCGGCAGCTGGCCCGTACCGTACAGCGTATCGTGGTTGACCAGATACGGCACGTAGGTTTCGCTGTAGCCATGCTGCTCGGTGTGCAGATCCAGCATGAACTGCGCCAGCGCACGGTGCAGATGGGCAATCTGGCCTTTCATCACCACGAAGCGAGAACCGGTCAGCTTAACCGCTGCCGCAAAATCCAGGCCCGCGTGCATTTCGCCCAGCGTCACGTGATCGCGCACCTCGAAGTCAAACTCACGAGGCGTACCCCAGCGTTTCACTTCAACGTTGTCGTTTTCATCTTTGCCGACAGGCACGCTGTCGTCAGGAATATTCGGGATAGCCAGGGCAATATCACGAATTTCGGCCTGAAGAACATCCAGCTCCGCTTTCGCCTGATCCAGTTCTTCACCCAGCTTGTTCACTTCCAGGCGTAATGGCTCAATATCTTCCCCGCGCGCTTTCGCCTGGCCGATGGATTTCGATCGAGAGTTACGCTCTGCCTGCAGATTTTCAGTTTGTACCTGCAGAACTTTACGACGCTCTTCAAGAGCGCGCAGCTTATCTACATCCAGCTTAAAGCCCCGGCGTGCCAGTTTTTCAGCGACTGCGTCTGGCTCATTACGCAGCAGATTGGGATCGAGCATGCTTATCCTGTGCTTATCGAATTAAAATAGGAAATGTGACCACAGCCTGCGGTCACAAGGATACAATTGCCAACATTACCGCAACGACTGAACTAACGGTAGCGTTTTATAGGGCTATTTTGATCCTGTCCGGCGAGCCAGGTGAGCTTTTCACCAATCTTGCCTTCAAGACCTCTGTTTGTGGGGTGATAATAGCGCGTTTGTGCCATCTCCTGCGGGAAATATTCCTCCCCGGCGGCGTAGGCATTGGGTTCATCATGAGCGTAGCGGTACTCCTGCCCATACCCCATCTCTTTCATCAGTTTGGTCGGCGCATTACGCAGATGAACCGGTACATCGTAGTCCGGGCGTTCGCGTGCGTCAGACATCGCGGCCTTAAACGCGGTATAGACGGCATTGCTTTTTGGCGCACAGGCCAGATAGACAATCGCCTGCGCAATGGCACGCTCGCCTTCCGCAGGTCCAACCCGGGTGAAACAGTCCCAGGCCGACAGAGCGACCTGCATGGCGCGAGGATCGGCATTGCCGACATCTTCTGAGGCAATCGCCAGACAGCGGCGCGCGACGTATAACGGATCGCCGCCCGCAGTGATAATACGCGCGTACCAGTACAGTGCCGCATCCGGCGCGCTGCCGCGCACGGACTTATGCAGGGCCGAAATGAGATCGTAAAAACGGTCACCTTTATTATCGAACCGCGCGCTGCGTTCCCCGGCAATTTCGGTGAGCAGTTCCGGCTTCAGCACCCGCTTGCCGGCATCGTCGACTTCGGCCATATCGGCCATCATCTCCAGCGTGTTCAGCGCCCGACGCGCATCGCCGTTAACCAGTTCCGCAATCGCACGACGCGTCTCGTCAGGCAGAACGATATCCTGCCCCCCGTAGCCGCGCGATTTGTCGTCCATCGCCTGAGTAAGAACCTTTTCGATATCCTCGGTCGTCAGCGATTTGAGCAGGTAAACGCGCGCGCGGGAAAGCAGCGCCGAGTTCAGCTCAAACGACGGGTTTTCGGTGGTCGCGCCGATGAAGAAGATCGTGCCGTCTTCAATGTGCGGCAGGAAAGCATCCTGCTGACTCTTGTTGAAGCGGTGGACTTCGTCCACAAAGAGAATGGTGCGCCGCCCGGCATTGCGGTTCTGCCGCGCACGCTCGATCGCTTCGCGGATCTCCTTCACGCCGGACGTCACCGCCGAGATACGTTCGACGTCTGCGTTGGCATAGCGGGCAATCACTTCAGCGAGGGTCGTTTTACCGGTGCCGGGTGGCCCCCAGAGGATCATGGAGTGCAAATGCCCCGCCTCAATGGCGCGCGGCAAGGGCTTACCGGCAGCCAGCAGGTGCTGCTGGCCGATGTACTGCGCTAAATTTTCTGGCCGCATACGTGCGGCCAGAGGTTGAAACGCGTTATCTGAAAAATCGAGCGACAGATTGCCCACTCACGCCTCTTACTTATTGCGTTGGTCGTCCACCGTTACGCCCTTCGGCGGGGTAAAGGTGAATTTCGATGCATCAACGGCGCCGTTCTGCTGAGACTTGAGCTGATAGCTGCTGCGCTGATCGTCCTGCTCAACCGCGCCGAACTGATTAATGGTACCGTTAGTGCTGACATTGATGGTGAACTGCTTCAGGTTGCCGTTGCTGCCTTTCGGCGTCAGGACAAATTCGTCACCTGTCTGTTTAATATTGTACTGCTGCCAGTCGCTGGCCTGGTTACGGGCAATCAGCATAAACGGCGTATTGCTGGTCGCATCCTTCAGCCAGGTCGCCGTGGCCTGCTCAACGAACGGGTTGAAGAACCATAGGGTTTTACCGTCAGAGACCAGGATGCTCTCATCCGGCTGGGTCATGTGCCAGTTGAAGAGATTGGGGCGTTTTACCCACAAATCTCCCTGACCTTCCTGCACCGCGTTGCCGCTGCCGTCCGTCACTTTTTGTGTGAAGCTGGCGTGGAAGCTGCTTACTTTATCCAGTCGGCTTTTAAGGTCGCTGGCTGCATCAGCCCAGACGCTGCTGGCGACAAAACTGGTGAGTAATGCACAGGCGATGGCGATTTTTTTCATTGTTATTCCTTAAAATACGTCTTCCCGATAGGGGGTTTCCGTCTTCTATTCTGGACCTACCCGAAGGCAGGCGACAGAAGAAAATGCTTAATTTTGCCTGATTTACCCTTCTTTGCAATTGCGGAAGGTTAATCAAACGGTGGCGGTGCCAGCACCTCGCGGTTACCGTTATGCCCCTGCTCACTCACAATGCCCTGCGCTTCCATCTGCTCGATGATGCGCGCAGCGCGGTTATAGCCGATGCGGAACTGACGCTGTACGCCGGAGATAGATGCTTTACGTTTTTCGGTAACGAAGTTAACCGCCTGATCGAATAACGGATCCAGCTCTTCACCGCCGTCAAAGCCACCGCCGCCTTCGCTTTCCGTGTCGCTGGTGATGCCATCGACATATTGCGGACGACCGCGCGCTTTCCAGTCCTGCACAACCGCGTGCACTTCCTGGTCGCGCACGAACGCGCCGTGAACACGCACAGGAGAGGTAGAGTTCGGACCGGAATAGAGCATGTCACCCATACCCAGCAGCGATTCTGCACCGCCCTGGTCAAGAATAGTACGCGAGTCAATTTTGCTCGATACGGTAAAGGCGATACGCGTCGGAATGTTCGCTTTAATCAGACCGGTGATAACGTCCACGGAAGGACGCTGGGTCGCCAGCACAAGGTGAATACCGGCCGCACGCGCTTTCTGCGCCAGGCGGGCAATCAGCTCTTCCACTTTCTTACCGACGGTCATCATCAGGTCAGCGAATTCATCGACCAGCACCACGATATAAGGCAGTTTTTCCAGCACCGGATGCTGGGCATCCATGCTGTCACCCGGCTTCCAGTACGGATCCGGAATCGGACGTCCCATGCGCGCCGCTTCGGCGATTTTCTCGTTATAACCGGCCAGGTTACGTACGCCCAGCGCAGACATCAGCTTGTAGCGACGCTCCATCTCATTCACGCTCCAGCGTAAAGCGTTGGCGGCGTCTTTCATGTCGGTAACCACTTCGGTCAGCAGATGAGGAATACCTTCATAGACCGACAGTTCGAGCATTTTCGGGTCAATCATGATGAAACGCACATCTTCCGGCTGCGCTTTATAGAGCATGCTGAGGATCATGGCGTTCACACCGACGGACTTACCGGAACCGGTAGTACCCGCGACCAGCAGGTGAGGCATTTTTGCGAGGTCTGCCACCACCGGCTCGCCCGCGATATCTTTGCCCAGCACCACGGTCAGCGGGGAGGGGTTATCGCGGAACTTGGTGTTATCCAGCACTTCACGCAGGTAAACGGTCTGGCGTTTCTTGTTCGGCAGCTCAAGACCAACGTAAGGTTTACCCGGTATCACTTCCACCACGCGCACTGCCACGGTCGACAGCGAACGCGCCAGGTCGCGGGACAGGTTGGAAATACGCGCGGCTTTTACGCCCGGCGCCAGGTTCAGTTCAAAACGGGTGATCACAGGACCCGGCGAGTAGTTCACCACGTCCGCCTTGATACGGAAGTCAGCCAGACGGGCCTCCACCAGACGCGCCATCTGCTCCAGCGCGAAGGTATCAACCGGTTCAACTTCTGACGGCGGCGGCGTTAACAGATCCAGAGACGGCAGCGGCGTACTTGGACGCTGCAGCGGACGGCTGTCACCGTTACGCATCAGCAGCGGGTGAATCAGGCTCTCCTGAGGCTGAGGCGCAGGCTGCTGGAACTGCGGCGGCTGTGGTGGCTGCTGCGGCTGTGTATACGGCTGCTGAACGGGCTGTTGCGGCTGCGCGTAGGCCTGCGGTGCCGGTGGCTGGCGCACAGGCTCAGCTTCCGGCATCACACTCGGGGTAAATAAAGGCTCGCTTGGGCCATCATCCACCAGATCTTTCATCGGCGAGAATTCAAAGTCCGACAGCGAGAACGGATTTGCACCAGCCGGTTGTTCACCAGAATAGCGCTGCTGCTGGGTGGCGGCAAACTGACGCGCCAGTTCCGCTTCTGCGGCGTCATCGTCGTCTTCCAGCGCCGGTTCATCGTGCTGATACTCTTCACCGTAGCGCTGATTCTGCTGGGCAGCGAACTGGCGGGCCAGCTCGTCCTGCTGCATTTCATCAGCATCATCGTCGTACTCAGACTCGCGCGCTTTTTCTTCAGCCATACGCTGGGAAGGCAGCTTGATGCCATAAGAAGCAAGCTCACGGCGGGTTGGCACGCGGACGCGGTTAGGACGAGGCAGCTGCGGACCAATCCCCTCTTTCACCTGAGGACGAGGTGCCCCCCCGGTTGCCAGGCTAAAGACGGGTGCAGCCACGGCCGCCGCCGCGGTAGCCTGCTTCACGCTTTCCGCTACGGGTGCAACAGCAGGCGTCGGATCGACAGGTGGAACAGAAACAGAAGGCGCTTTCGTAACCTGCTCCTGCACTGGTTCAGGCACAGGCTGATACCAGGCGGCCAGTTGTTCGCGTTCACGCGCGCGGCGCTCTTCGACTTCTTCAAAATAGTACAGCGGTGGACGGGCAGGCTTCACCTCTTCCACGATTTCAGGCTCAGGTTCAGGCTGCGGTGCAACATAAGGCTGCACAGGTTCAACCGGTTCAGGCACGTACTCCTGATACGGTTGAGCCACTGGCTGCTGATATTGCTGCGGTTCATACTCAGGCTGCGGCGGCTGATAAGGCTGCTGCCACTGTTCCTGCTGCACGGGGATGTAGCTTTCAGGTTCAGGCGCAATGACGGGCTCTGGCGTGTGAACACCCGGCGCAGTCTGCCACTCAACCTGAGGCTGCTGAATAACGGATTCCGGTGGCGGGACCGGCGCGGATGGCATCACGGCGTCGACAGGCGCGGCATACGCCTGGGCTGCAGTCGTCGCGGCGGCCGCGGCTGCTACCGGTTCGGTGACCGAGTGGCCGCTTAACAGCGGGTCGTATTCGTCAAAGTCCCCGGGCGTGGCCCGGCTGCCGGAGAAGAGCACATCGTCAGGATCGACGGCGACACCCGCAGCGCGATACGCCACCTGCTCGTCTTCATCCATGCGTTTACCGGAGAAGAGCGCCGCATCGGTTTTACGGCCGAGCGGGTTGGCAAATTTCTCAGCAACACGCTGGCGACGCGCCAGCGCGCCGCGCAAAATTCTGGCACGACGAGACTCACGACGCTGCACAGGCGCGTCATCTTCCTCTTCATCTTCGTATTCGTCTTCATCCACCCACGTATCGTCACGGCGGGTACGATTGCTGGCAAAAGTCAGAATGGTGAGGATAAAGCTGCCAATTTTCTCGGCAATGCTCACCCAGGACCAGCCGGTAAACAGCGTCAGCCCGGCGGCCCAGATGCACAGCAGCGCCAGCGTGCCGCCGCTGCTGTGCAGCATCGGCTGGAGCGCAGAACTTAATAAGCTGCCGATCACCCCGCCAGAGGCGAAGTACCAGATATCATCGGCGTTAATCGCCGCCAGCCCGCAGGAGGTGAGGATCAGCGCCAGCGCGCCAATCAGGCGCAGCGAGACGGCGAAATAGTCGATGTAATCATCGTTCTGACGATGACGCCACGCAAACCAGCATCCGCCAATGATAATGACGGGAAGGGTGTAGGCCATCACACCGAAAATGAAGAACAGCGTGTCCGCAAGCCAGGCACCGGGGACACCGCCCAAATTATGGATAGGCTCATGCCATGCAGTTTGTGACCAGCTGGGATCCGAGGGGTTGAAACTGAGTAAGGCTGCCATCAGCCAGACGGCAAAAAGGGCAATAACAATCAGCAAAGCCTCGAGGAGACGACGTCCGCTGCTTAGCTTCGATAGTGTGACTTCTTTGTCTTCAGTGTATTCCTGGCTCAAGAAAGGCTCTCCAGGTATCAGGCATATCCTGCCTGTTTGCTAAAACGGACAACAGCGCCGGGACTCCCCGGCACTGTTGCTGTATGGATTAACAGGAGTGTAATCAAACTACGCTGATTTTGCACCTGTTCCGTGTTAGCGCGTCTTAATAACCAGACGATTGCTCTGTTTGACCTCTTCCATCACCACGTATGTACGGGTGTCGTTCACGCCCGGCAGACGCAACAGGGTTTCCCCCAGCAGCTTACGGTAGGCGGACATATCAGGCACACGGGTTTTCAACAGGTAGTCGAAATCACCGGACACCAGATGACACTCTTGAATTTCTTCAAGTTTTTGTACAGCGGCGTTAAATTGCTCAAACACATCCGGCGCACCACGATTCAGAGTAATCTCAACAAATACCAGAAGTGAGGCATCCAGATAATGCGGGTTCAGCAGAGCCGTATAGCCCTGAATAAAACCCTGTCTTTCCAGTCGGCGCACACGCTCAAGGCACGGCGTCGGGGAAAGTCCCACACGTTTTGAAAGCTCGACGTTGGAAATACGCCCATCCTTTTGCAATTCATTAAGAATGTTACGATCGATACGGTCGAGATCTTTGCCAGGGCGCTTCTTGCTATCTACCATTATTATTGTCTCTCTGTATTCCTTCCCTACTCCTGCCTGGACCCTGTGCACATCACTGTTCAGAGCCTGTACCCGTTAGTCATGACATCGCCTGATTATGTAATAGACGCGATGCGGATTCGGGTTCTGTTGGTAAGAAGACCGTTGCCCGAAGGCAGTCACCGACATCACGTATGGCGTCTGTCCACGCCATGCGTAGATTTCACTGACCCGGTAAAAATGGCATTTACGTGCATGCCTATGCGGCATACGGTTAACGCGGTTTTTTTTCTTCCTTGAATGTTTTCGCAAAAGCGCAGGGGATTGTCAAAGCAAAACATCGTTTTTTAGTACAACATGCCGGATATTCATTGCGGCAGGGTATTAATCCTCATTTTATTGCCTTACAAACGACCGCTTTTCTGGAGAAAGCGTGATGTTATCGCGCGCGATTCATCGTCCATGGCTATTACACAGATTGATATCAAAATTGCTGCGCTCTTTTTTTACGGCAACAAATTCCCTACAATCCAGCCAAATGTCTGCCAACAACAATGGGGATCTCATGGGCACGGCCAAACACAGTAAGCTGCTAATCCTTGGTTCTGGACCTGCGGGATATACCGCGGCGGTCTATGCTGCACGCGCTAACCTGCACCCGGTATTAATCACCGGCATGGAAAAAGGCGGTCAGCTGACCACCACCACCGAAGTGGAAAACTGGCCAGGCGACCCGAACGACCTGACCGGGCCGCTGCTGATGGAGCGTATGCACGAGCATGCCGCTAAATTCGAAACCGAAATTCTGTTCGATCACATCAATAAGGTCGACCTGCAGAACCGTCCGTTCCGCCTGACGGGTGACAGCGGTGAATACACCTGTGACGCGCTGATCATTGCAACCGGTGCCTCTGCCCGCTATCTCGGTCTGCCGTCCGAAGAAGCGTTTAAAGGCCGCGGGGTTTCTGCCTGCGCCACCTGCGACGGTTTCTTCTATCGCAATCAGAAGGTCGCGGTCATCGGCGGCGGCAACACTGCCGTGGAAGAAGCGCTGTATCTGGCGAACATTGCCTCTGAAGTGCACCTGATCCACCGCCGCGAAACCTTCCGCGCGGAGAAGATCCTGATCAAACGTCTGATGGACAAAGTGGCGAGCGGCAACATCGTGCTGCACACCAACCGTACCCTGGAAGAGGTGACGGGAGACCAGATGGGCGTTGCCGGTCTGCGTATCCGTGATACCCAGAACACCGATAACGTCGAAACGCTGGAAGTGGCGGGTCTGTTTGTGGCGATCGGTCACAGCCCGAACACCGCGATCTTCGACGGTCAGCTTGAGCTGGAAAACGGCTACATCAAAGTGCAGTCCGGCATTCACGGTAACGCGACCCAGACCAGCATCCCGGGCGTGTTCGCGGCCGGCGACGTGATGGACCATATTTACCGTCAGGCGATCACCTCTGCGGGCACCGGCTGTATGGCCGCGCTGGACGCTGAACGCTACCTCGATGGGCTGGCTGAACAAGGTAAATAATCTTTACAAGTCAGTAACAAACGTAAATAAAGGCGGCGATAAGTCGCCTTTATTGTCTCCCCGTTGTAACATTGCGCTGCCCAACTTCTAATAACGTCACCTGCAAAGTACGCAATGGAAAAAACCCGTCAACAAGAGTTAACACGCTGGCTGAAACAGCAAAGCGTTCTTTCCCGCCGCTGGCTTATGATTTCCCGTCTTTTGGGTTTCGTCAGCGGTCTGTTGATTGTTGCCCAGGCATGGCTGCTGGCCCGCATTCTTAATCACATGATCATGGAGAACATTCCACGCGAAGCGCTCCTGCTGCCCTTTATTGTCCTGATCCTGATTTTTATCCTGCGCGCCTGGGTGGTGTGGCTACGTGAGCGTGTCGGTTTTCACGCCGGACAGCACATACGCTACGAGATCCGCCGTCAGGTGCTCGACAGGCTTCAGGAAGCCGGGCCCGCGTGGATCCAGGGTAAACCGGCCGGTAGCTGGGCGACGCTGATCCTTGAGCAGATTGACGATATGCATGACTACTACGCGCGCTATCTGCCACAGATGGCCCTTGCCGTCTTCGTTCCGCTGCTGATCGTGATCGCCATCTTCCCGGTGAACTGGATGGCGGCGCTGATTCTGATGGGCACCGCCCCGCTGATCCCGCTGTTTATGGCGCTGGTCGGCATGGGGGCTGCGGATGCCAACCGCCGTAACTTCCTCGCACTGGGTCGCTTAAGCGGTCATTTCCTCGATCGTCTGCGCGGCATGGAGACGTTACGCATTTTTGGCCGCGGTGAAGCAGAAACCGAAAATATTCGCCTGGCGTCACAGGACTTCCGTCAGCGCACCATGGAAGTACTACGCCTCGCCTTCCTGTCTTCAGGCGTACTGGAATTCTTCACCTCGCTGTCGATTGCCCTTGTGGCGGTCTACTTCGGCTTCTCCTACCTCGGCGCGCTGGATTTCGGCCACTACGGCACGGCGGTGACCCTTTCCGCCGGTTTCCTGGCGCTGATCCTGGCGCCGGAGTTTTTCCAGCCGCTTCGCGATCTGGGAACTTTCTATCACGCCAAAGCTCAGGCGGTTGGCGCCGCCGATAGCCTTAAAACGTTCCTGGAAACGCCGCTGGCCCACCCGGAGCGCGGTGACGTGACGCTGAATGCGAAAGATCCGGTGACCATTGAAGCGCAGGACTTTTCCATTCTGTCGCCCGAAGGCAAAGTGCTCGCCGGTCCGCTGAACTTTACCTTACCTGCCGGACAACGCGTGGTCCTTGTCGGCATCAGCGGTTCCGGGAAAAGTTCTCTGCTGAACGCGTTGTCCGGTTTTATGGCCTACACCGGTTCACTGCGGATCAACAAAACCGAACTGCGCAATCTCGACCCTGACGCCTGGCGTAAACAGCTCAGCTGGGTAGGCCAGAACCCACAGCTTCCCGCCGCTACACTGCGCGAAAATGTGCTTCTGGCGCGCCCGGACGCGCGTGAAGATGAACTGCAATCGGTTCTCGACCGCGCCTGGGTTAGCGAGTTTCTGCCGCTGCTGCCGCAAGGGGTGGATACTGTTGTCGGCGACCAGTCCGCCGGGCTGTCGGTCGGGCAGGCGCAGCGTGTGGCCGTTGCCCGCGCGCTACTCAACCCATGCCAGCTGATGCTGCTGGACGAGCCGGCAGCCAGCCTTGACGCACACAGCGAGCAGCGCGTCATGGAAGCGCTTAACGCCGCCTCCCTGCAGCAAACCACCCTGATGGTCACCCACCAGCTGGAAGGGATTGCCGACTGGGACCAGATCTGGGTCATGGAAAACGGCCGTATTGTTGAGCAAGGCGATTACGCCTCTCTCGTTGCCGCCCAGGGGCCATTTGCTACCCTGCTGGCGAACCGTCAGGAGGATATCTGATGCGCGCTCTGCTACCTTACCTGGTGCTCTATAAACGCCACAAATGGATGCTGACGCTGGGTATTGTGCTGGCTATTGTCACGCTGCTCGCCAGCATCGGCCTGCTCACGCTTTCCGGCTGGTTCCTGTCGGCCTCGGCCGTCGCGGGGTTCGCCGGATTATACAGCTTCAACTACATGCTTCCGGCTGCCGGGGTTCGCGGTACCGCCATCACCCGTACTGCCGGACGCTATTTCGAACGGCTGGTCAGCCACGACGCCACTTTCCGCGTGCTGCAGCACCTGCGTATCTATACCTTTAGCAAACTGCTGCCCCTCTCCCCTGCCGGGTTGGCGCGTTTTCGTCAGGGCGAGTTGCTTAACCGCGTGGTGGCGGATGTCGACACGCTGGATCATCTTTACCTGCGGGTGATTTCCCCGATCGTGGGCGCGTTTGTGGTGATTGTGGTGGTCACGCTGGGGCTGTCTGTTCTGGATGTCCCCGTTGCGCTGACGCTGGGTGGGATCATGCTGCTGACGCTTATCATTCTGCCGCCGCTGTTTTACCGCGCCGGGAAATCCAACGGGGAAAACCTGACGCGCCTGCGCGGGGACTACCGTCAGCAGCTGACCGCCTGGCTTCAGGGGCAGGCGGAGCTGACCATTTTTGGTGCCAGCAAGCGCTACCGCGCGCGGATGGAAAGCACGGAGCTGAACTGGCATGAGGCTCAGCGCCGCCAGTCGGAGCTGACGGCCTTCTCTCAGGCGCTGATGATGCTGATCGGCGGCGTGGCGGTAATAGCCATGCTGTGGCTGGCATCCGGCGATATCGGGGGAAATACACAGCCGGGTCCGCTTATTGCCCTTTTCGTCTTCTGTGCGCTGGCCGCGTTTGAAGCGCTGGCCCCGGTGACGGGCGCCTTCCAGCATCTGGGGCAGGTCATCGCCTCTGCCCTGCGCATCACCCAGATTGCCGAGCAGAAACCTGAAGTCACGTTCAGTGCCGGGCAGACCGTGGTACCAGAGCAGGTTGCACTGACGCTGGAAGATGTCACTTTCGCCTACGACAAACAGGCGCAGAACGCGCTGGACGGTATTACCCTTTCTGTTAATGCCGGTCAGCGGATTGCGATCCTCGGCCGTACCGGCTGTGGTAAATCGACGCTGCTGCAGCTGCTGACCCGCGCCTGGGATCCGCAGCGCGGCCAGATTCGTTTTAATGACACGTCGCTGACTGATTTCAGCGAGCAGGCCCTGCGCAAAACGGTCAGCGTCGTTCCGCAGCGCGTGCATCTGTTCAGCGCCACCCTGCGCGATAACCTGCTGCTGGCAGCCCCAGAGGCCACGGATGATGCGCTTCGCGCCATGCTGGAACAGGTCGGTCTGCATAAGCTGCTTGAGGACGAGGGATTGAACAGTTGGCTGGGCGAAGGCGGTCGTCAACTCTCCGGCGGTGAACTGCGCCGCCTGGCGATTGCACGCGCGCTGCTGCACGATGCGCCGCTGATGCTGCTTGACGAGCCCACCGAAGGGCTGGACGCCACGACCGAGAGCCAAATCCTTGATTTACTGGCCAATGTCATGACCGGTAAAACCGTCTTGATGGTCACGCACCGCCTGCGTGGACTGGCGAGTTTTGATCGAATAATTGTGATGGACAACGGACACATTATTGAGCAAGGTAGTCACGCAGAGCTGTTGGCGAAACAGGGTCGCTACTACCAGTTTAAACAGCGTCTGTAGACTATATTTGTAGCGTCCTCACTCGCGTACTGGAGTTTTGCTGTCATGCGCCTGGTCCAGCTTTCTCGTCATAATATCGCGTTCCCTTCTCCGGAAGGGGCGCTGCGTGAGCCCAATGGGCTGCTGGCCCTTGGCGGTGACCTCAGCCCTGCGCGGCTATTGATGGCGTACCAGCGCGGAATCTTCCCCTGGTTTTCTCCCGGCGACCCCATTTTATGGTGGTCTCCCGATCCGCGTGCCGTGCTGTGGCCAGAGCAGTTTCACCTGAGCCGCAGCATGAAGCGTTTCCATGCGAAATCCCCCTACCGCGTCACCCTGAACCACGCCTTTGGACAGGTCATTGAAGGCTGTGCCGAAGACCGCTTTGAGGGAACATGGATAACCCGCGATATCATTACCGCCTACCACCAGCTTCATGAGCTTGGCTACGCTCACTCCATCGAGGTATGGGACGGTGGAGCACTCGTCGGCGGCATGTATGGCGTGGCACAGGGGACGCTGTTTTGCGGCGAATCGATGTTCTCCCGCGCGGTGAATGCCTCGAAAACGGCGCTGCTGGTCTTCAGCCAGGCATTTGCCCAGCGCGGTGGACGCCTGATCGATTGTCAGGTGCTTAACGAGCACACGGCTTCTCTCGGCGCCGTTGAGATCCCGCGACGCCAGTACATCGAGCATCTGGATGCCAGTCGTCAGGAGAAGCTCCCCCGCGACTTCTGGATACCGAGAACGCTCTTTATGCCCAATGCCTAAATGTTTTCCGCATATTTTTTGTGAGGGTGTTATAATTATGCCGCAGAGTAGCTTCTGCCTGTTGCCCCGCCGCCGTTTGGGACCCTCGCTTCAGATAACGTCCTGACGTTTATCCTGTTGTCTCCCCTTTACGAATGCGCTTCCTGTTCGGTTGTACCGTGACGCTTGGGCAATGCGCCGAAACTGTTTTGCTGCGTTTTAATCGCGCAATTCTTTACTTAATTGATGAATTTCGGCATTATCTTGCCGGTTCAAAACTTGGTAGTGATACCCCAGAGGATTAGATGGCCAAAGAAGACAATATTGAAATGCAGGGTACCGTACTTGATACGTTGCCTAATACCATGTTTCGCGTAGAGCTGGAAAACGGTCACGTGGTAACTGCGCACATCTCCGGTAAAATGCGCAAAAACTACATCCGCATTTTGACGGGCGACAAAGTGACTGTTGAACTGACCCCGTACGACCTGAGCAAAGGCCGCATTGTCTTCCGTAGTCGCTAATTGTTTTCGCCTGTAATGGCAGATGAATATTTAAAAGGTCGGGTTAATCCCGGCCTTTTTTATTTGTGGCGTTAGTGTTGCTGCGTCGGAAGAAGTATTGTCATCCACGGTTGTGCAGGAGCGATTAAATCCCCCGCCATAGAATGAGCCATGTCATGGAGTAATCCCGTCAGGTGCGGCAGCATATCGCGGTCAAAATGCGATACCAGCAACACATGATTCAACGCCCGGCAGTAATCACACTTTGTTTCTGTATCTTCTAGCAGCCACTCCTTTTGTCGCGGTTGTTCCGATTCATCCTCAAATTCCACTATCTGAAAATCACGCATGGATTCTGTGAGGCCGGATTTTACCTCTTCCAGATAAGCCGCGAGGCAAAGACATACGGGCTGCGTTTGTGGGAGTGATTTGCAATCCAGCAGGATTTCGGTGAGCAGGTTGCAGCGCTCGGCCAAGGTAGGAAGATCGGGATTGAGGGAGAGTTCGCTGTATAAATGGGCGAAATTGTTTTCTGTATTCATTGGGTAATTCCTTCACACACTTTGAATTTACCACCGCAGTAAACGCCAATTTGCTGGCGGCGGACGAAAAGGAATTGGCGTACCAGTGTGTGTGCTACTGGCGCTTCAATAGAAGCTTCCGATTCGCCCGCCAGATGCAGAATTATACCCTTTTCCTGAGGGCGAACGAAGCCTGCAGCATTACTGCTGCTCACACACTTTCAGGACGCCAATCCCGGCACCTGATTTTGCAGGTGCGCCGCCATTTTATTACTGTGGATTTATCCAGCAACCAACATCGTACGAAACTGGAAAGCGCCTCGCAAAATTCCTCTGCGGTCTGTTGCCCTCACCCCAACCCTCTCCCACAGGGAGAGGGAGAAAAGCAGACATAAAAAAACCGGGCTATTGCCCGGTTTTTAAGACCTACGTAAGAAATCAATGAGCCGCTTCCGGCTTGTGCTTCGCCGCACTCTGGAAATCGTACGTCAGTTCGTTCTTCGCCTGGTCCAGCGCCACGGTCACCTGGCCGCCGTCCACCAGCGAGCCAAACAGCAGCTCGTTCGCCAGCGGTTTCTTCAGGTTGTCCTGAATCACACGCGCCATCGGACGGGCGCCCATCGCACGGTCGTAGCCTTTCTCGGCCAGCCAGTTGCGCGCCTCCTGGCTTACTTCCAGCGACACGCCTTTCTGATCCAGCTGAACCTGCAGCTCGACGATGAACTTGTCCACGACCTGATGGATCACCTCGGTAGACAGGTGATCGAACCAGATGATGTTGTCCAGACGGTTACGGAACTCCGGCGTGAAGATCTTCTTGATCTCCTCCATCGCATCGGTGCTGTTATCCTGGTGGATCAGGCCGATAGATTTACGCTCGGTTTCACGTACCCCGGCGTTGGTGGTCATCACCAGCACCACGTTACGGAAGTCCGCTTTGCGCCCGTTGTTGTCGGTCAGCGTCCCGTTGTCCATCACCTGCAGCAGGATGTTGAACACGTCCGGGTGCGCTTTCTCGATTTCATCGAGCAGCAGTACCGCGTGCGGATGCTTGATCACCGCGTCGGTGAGCAGGCCGCCCTGGTCAAAGCCCACGTATCCCGGAGGCGCACCGATCAAACGGCTGACGGTGTGACGCTCCATATACTCGGACATATCAAAGCGCAGCAGCTCGATGCCCAGCGCTTTGGAGAGCTGAACCGTTACCTCGGTTTTCCCCACGCCGGTCGGGCCGGCAAACAGGAAGGAACCGACAGGCTTGTGCTCATGCCCCAGCCCGGCACGGGCCATCTTGATCGCTTCGGTTAAGGCCTCAATGGCTTTATCCTGACCAAAGACCAGCATTTTCAGGCGATTGCCGAGGGTGCGCAGCGTGTCGCGGTCGCTCTGAGAGACGCTTTTCTCAGGGATACGCGCGATGCGGGCCACCACGGACTCAATATCCGCCACGTTAACGGTTTTCTTACGCTTGCTGGCCGGCATAAGACGCGCACGTGCCCCTGCCTCATCAATCACGTCAATCGCCTTATCCGGCAGATGACGGTCGTTGATGTATTTCACCGCCAGCTCCACCGCCGCACGCACCGCTTTCGCGGTATAACGCACGTCATGGTGCGCTTCGTACTTCGGCTTCAGGCCGTTGATGATCTGCACCGTTTCCTCGACGGACGGTTCGGTCACGTCGATTTTCTGGAAGCGGCGCGCCAGCGCACGGTCTTTCTCAAAGATGTTGCTGAACTCCTGGTAGGTAGTGGAGCCAATCACGCGGATCTTGCCGCTGGAGAGCAGCGGTTTGATCAGGTTAGCCGCATCCACCTGGCCGCCGGAGGCCGCACCCGCGCCGATGATGGTGTGGATCTCATCGATAAACAGGATGCTGTTGGTATCCTGCTCCAGCTGTTTTAACAGTGCCTTGAAGCGTTTTTCAAAATCACCGCGGTATTTCGTGCCCGCCAGCAGCGAGCCGATATCCAGCGAGTAGATGGTGCAGTCGGCAATCACTTCCGGCACGTCGCCCTGCACAATGCGCCAGGCAAGCCCTTCGGCAATTGCGGTTTTACCCACGCCAGATTCCCCCACCAGCAGCGGGTTGTTCTTGCGGCGACGGCACAGCACCTGGATCGCGCGCTCCAGCTCTTTATCGCGACCAATCAGCGGGTCGATACCGCCAACGCGAGCAAGCTGATTAAGGTTGGTGGTGAAGTTTTCCATACGATCCTCCCCGCCTGCTTGCTCTTCATTGTTATTGACCTGATTGCTGGAATCCGATGCCTGGTTAGGCTCGTCTTTGCGCGTTCCGTGAGAGATAAAGTTAACCACATCGAGGCGGCTGACTTCGTGTTTGCGCAGCAGATAGGCAGCCTGTGACTCCTGCTCGCTGAAGATGGCGACTAAGACGTTTGCGCCAGTCACTTCGCTACGTCCGGAAGACTGGACGTGGAATACCGCGCGCTGCAGCACACGCTGGAAGCTGAGCGTCGGCTGCGTGTCGCGCTCCTCTTCACTGGCTGGCAGCACCGGTGTGGTTTGTTCGATGAAGGCTTCGAGTTCCTGACGTAGCGCCACCAGATCCACGGAGCAGGCTTCCAGCGCTTCGCGGGCAGATGGGTTGCTAAGCAGTGCGAGCAGTAAATGCTCGACGGTCATAAACTCATGTCGGTGCTCACGCGCTCTGGCGAAAGCCATGTTTAAACTGAGTTCCAGTTCTTGATTGAGCATAGGCACCTCCCCCAATTTTATGCCTTATCAGGCCTTTTCCAGCGTACACAGCAACGGATGCTCGTTCTCCCTCGCATAGTCGTTCACCATCGCCACTTTGGTTTCCGCCACTTCGGCAGTGAAGATGCCGCAGATAGCTTTGCCACGATAATGAACGGTAAGCATCAGTTGCGTTGCACGTTCTACATCATAAGAAAAGAACTTTTGTAGCACGTCAATAACAAATTCCATCGGCGTGTAATCATCGTTCATTAACATAACTTTATACATAGATGGCGGTTTTAGCGCGTCACGCACTTTGTCTTCCGCCAGCTGGTCAAAATCCAGCCAGTCGTTGGTCTTACCCATTTTGCATAACCACTTTGAATCTACCTCAGATGTTAGATAACAATCATCTATTACTGTCATCCGCGATGTCTGTCACAAACTGTTGCAATAGCGTTAACTGCTTCAAACTTTGGTTGATTATTGTCCCATCTCCAGCGCCAAACGCTTGACGACTTCTTTCGTTTCTCTAAATTGTACAAGCGTGAGATGGCGAGGTTTTGAACAGCCCCCACTCCACCACCGGTTCATTCCATCTTAACTTATAAGATTTACGAAGGATGTCGAAGCATGGAAATGGGTACTGTTAAGTGGTTCAACAACGCCAAAGGGTTTGGCTTCATCTGCCCCGAAGGCGGCGGCGAGGATATCTTCGCTCACTATTCCACCATTCAGATGGATGGTTACAGAACGCTCAAAGCCGGGCAGTCCGTCCGGTTCGATGTACACCAGGGACCAAAAGGCAATCATGCAAGCCTTATCGTCCCCATTGAAGCAGAGACGGTTGCATAGCTCTCTGTTTTATTGTGTACATCCCGCAGTCAAAATGCCAGCCCGATCGGCTGGCATTTTTATTTTCGGGTTATTCCCGAGCCAGCGCATCCACCGGATCCAGCCGCGCCGCGTTGCGGGCGGGCAACCAGCCAAACAAAATGCCGGTAAAGGTCGAACACAAGAATGCGGTAATAATGGCCACCGGCGAGAAGCCAATCTCCCAGCCGGGTAAAAAGAGCTGGAGCGCGAAGGCGATCATCATCGAGAGCGCAATCCCCATCGCACCGCCGACCAGACACACCAGCACGGCTTCAATCAAAAACTGCTGCAGCACGTCGCTGGCTCTGGCCCCGACCGCCATGCGGATGCCAATCTCCCGGGTTCGTTCGGTTACCGACACCAGCATGATGTTCATCACCCCGATACCGCCGACGACCAGCGAAATCACCGCCACCAGTGTGAGGAACAGCTGAAGAGTACGTGTGGTCTTTTCCGCCGTTTTCAAGAGGCCGTCCATATTCCAGGTGAAGAAATCCTTCTTCCCGTGGCGCAGGGTTAACAGCCGCTCCAGCTGCTGCTCGGCCAGCGCGCTGTCGTAGCCCTCCTTCACGCGCACGGTGATGGAGTTGAGCCAGGACTGCCCCATAATCCGCCCGGAGATGGTGGTATAGGGCAGCCAGACGCGCAGGATCTTGCTGCTGCCAAACATCGACTGTTTCTCTTCCGCCACACCGATGACCGTGGCAGGCATGTTGCCGACCAGGATCACTTCGCCCACCACGTTGGCTTTATTGGGGAAGAGCTGTCTGCGCGAATTCGCGTCCAGCACCACCACCTGCGCCCTGCCCGCCAGCTGCTCGGCGTTGAAGGTGGCGCCTTCGCTGAAGGTCATACCGTAGACGTTGAAATAATCCCCGCTGACGCCGTTCGCGCTGGCTGCCACGTCAACATTGCCCACCCGCAAGCGCAGGTTCTGCGACACCGCAGGCGTGGCGGAGTTGACCCACGGCTGCTTCTGAATGGCCGCCAGATCGTCGTATTTCAGCGCCTGCTGATACTGCGGCTCGTCGTCCCCGAAGTCTTTACCAGGATAGACGTCAATGGTATTGGTGCCGATTGCGCGGATATCCGCCAGCACCAGTTGCTTGGCCGCGTCGCCCACCACCACAATCGACACCACTGAGGCAATACCGATGATGATGCCGAGCATGGTCAGCAGGGTACGCATTTTATTGGCCGCCATCGCCAGCCAGGCCATGGTCAGTGCTTCACGAAAGCCGCTGGAAAATTGTCCCCAGCCGGTTGATGCCGGAAGCACTTCTTTCGGCGCCGCAGCTCTGGACTCACGCGGCGGCGGGTTGCTGACCAGCTCGCCGTCGTGGATCTCAATGATCCGTTCCGCCTGCGCCGCCACCTGCGGATCGTGGGTCACGATGATGACGGTGTGCCCCTGATCGCGCAGCTGGTGCAGGATCGCCATCACCTCTTCGCCGGAATGGCTGTCGAGTGCGCCGGTTGGCTCATCCGCGAGGATCACCTGCCCGCCGTTCATCAGGGCACGGGCAATACTCACGCGCTGCTGCTGGCCGCCGGACAGCTGCGAGGGCTGGTACTCCACCCGCTCCGCCAGCCCCAGACGCGTCAGCAGCATCTGCGCGCGTTCGAGCCGTTTTTTCCGCTCGACGCCCGCATAGACCGCCGGAACTTCCACGTTCTGCGCGGCATTGAGGTGAGAAAGCAGATGGTAACGCTGGAAGATAAAGCCGAAGTGCTCCCGACGCAGCTTCGCCAGCGCGTCGCCATCCAGCGTGGAGATATCCGTTCCAGCCACGCGATAGGTCCCGCTGGTCGGCTTATCCAGACAGCCGAGAATGTTCATCAGCGTCGATTTACCGGAACCCGATGCCCCGACAATCGCCACCATCTCGCCCGCTTCTACCCGAAGGGAGATGCCTTTTAGCACCTCCACCGGCCCATCGCCCGACGGATAGCTGCGGCGAATGTCCTTCAGCTCAAGCAATGCCGTCATTTCGCGGCTCCGGGCAGGCTTTCACTGACAACAACCTCCTCGCCCTCTTCCAGCCCTTTCACCACCACCACGTCGGTGTCGTTGCGCGCACCAATCACCACTTCGCGCTCGCGCGTTTCGCCGTTGCGCAGCACTTTCACTTTATAGCGGCTCTCCCCGGCGGATTCACCCAGCGCAGAGAGCGGAATGGTCAGCACGTTCTTCAGACCAGTCAGCTGAATATGCACCTGCGCGGTCATGTCGAGACGCAGCACGCCCTTCGGGTTCGGCACTTCAAAACGGGCATAGTAGAAGATTGCGTCGTTCACTTTTTCCGGCGTCGGCAGAATGTCTTTCAGCACGCCTTCGTAGCGCGTCTGCGGGTCGCCCAGCACCGTAAACCAGGCGTTCTGCCCCGGCTTCAGATGGATCACATCCGCCTCGGAGACCTGGGCTTTGACCAGCATGGTGCTCATGTCCGCCAGCGTCAGAATGTTTGGCGCCTGCTGCGCGGCAATCACCGTCTGCCCCTGCAGCGTGGTGATCTGAGTGACCTCACCGGCCATCGGCGCCACGATCTGGGTGTAGTCGAGGTTGGTTTTTGCCGTATCCAGCGAGGCCTGGTTGCGTTTGATTTGCGCGTCAATCGTGCCAATCTGCGCCTGCTTCACCGCCAGTTCCGTGGTGGCCGTGTCTAAATCCTGCTTCGAGATCGCCTGGGTTTTGGCCAGCGCCTGCTGACGGGTCAGCGTCACCTGGGCCAGGTTACGCTCTGCCTGCGCCTGCGCACGCTGCGCGCGCAGCTCCATCAGCGTGGCTTCCACCTCGCGGATCTGGTTCTCAGCCTGTTCAGGATCGATCACGCCGAGCAGTTGGCCTTTTTTCACCTTATCGCCAATCTCAACCGACAGCGTTTTCAGCTGACCGCTGACCTGCGCGCCGACGTCAACCTTGCGCAGGGCATCAAGCTTACCCGTCGCGAGGACGTTTTGCTGCAGTTCGCCCGGGCGAACAATCAGCGTCTGATACTGCGGCACCGGCGCATTCAGCACCTGCCATAGCCAGTACCCACCGGCTAACACCACGACCGCCAGCAGCAGAAACAGCGTTCTGCGTTTTCCCTTGAGGTTCATAAATATTCCAAATAAATGTTCTGGCAATGATAAATGCTGATTCTATCTAAACGATTCCTCAACGAAACCCCTGTTCTCCGAAATCGTCACAATTTGTTTACGAGACGTTGAACGTTCGCCTGCTGAAATGGAAATCTTCATCAAGAAGCAGGATCTAACATGTCTTCCATCGTCGATACACCTTTTTCAAACCTGCCACAGCCTGCATCGGGTTGGCAGCTCTTCAGTCATCTGGCTTCCGGTAAGCTCACGCCAGGGCTGGCGTGGCAAAACCCCGCCTATCGACGTAAATTCATGCTCCGTTCGCTGGCGACGCCTGTAAGTACCGCTCGCCTGTTGACGAGCCTTGCAAAACAGCCGAGCCTGATGCAAATGCTGCAGGTACAGCCAGGACTGCCGTGCCGTCTGCATCGCCCTTGGCTGACGGTGAATATGCATCGCCAGCAGGCCCTTGAGTCCCTTAACTGGCACTATCAAACGATGAGCCGCCATATGCCGGCATCGCTGCTCTCGGGCTATCTGTCGAAAAAGGGCTTCACGCTGCTCACCTTAACCGGTAAAGATGAAGAGCAATTTACCGTCCGCCTGTGCGCCGATGCGTTTCTGGATAAAGAAGGGGAAGCCACCCTCGCCTTCTGCGACCATCAGAATACGGTGCTGGCCGAGATGACCTTCACCCTGTGCCAGTTTGAGGGAAAATCGACGCTGTTTATCGGCGGCCTGCAGGGCGCAAAAGCCCACGTACCCCATGAGCTGATCCAGGGCGCGACGAAGGCCTGCCATGGTCTGTTCCCGAAACGTCTGCTGGTCGAAGCCGCCATGACGCTCGGCACCGCCTTCCCGGTAGAACAGATTGTCGCCGTCAGTAACGACACCCATATTTATCGCAGCTGGCGCTACCGCAAGAAAAAAGAGGGGAAACTGTTGGCCGATTACGACAGTTTCTGGATCTCCATCGGCGGTGAAAAGCAGGATAGCGGCAACTTTATGCTGCCCCTCGTCATGCCGCGCAAACCGATGGAAGAGATCGCGAGTAAAAAGCGTTCCGAATATCGCCGCCGCTACGCGCTGCTGGATAGCCTGATTCAGCAGGTGAACCAGGCGACTCAACGTTAATCCGCTCTCCCGCGTGCCAGCCACAGCACGCGGGAAAACATCTTCCGCAGCAGGGTCGGCACCGCCTCCACGCCCCGTCTCCCCGCTTCCGTTGCCACTTCAATGGCTAAATCCGGTTTTGAAGAACGATGAATAGCTTTGGCGATCACGCGCCGCATGTTCATCGGGACATCGACCGGCACCATGGCAATTCGGTGGAATACGTCGTCGAACCCCTGACGATACATAAAGTGCTCCATGTCCATGGCGGGCAGCATGGTTAAATGGTCGCGCTCTTCTTCTCGCTCGTTATTCAGCAGGCTGCGTACGGTCGAGGCATATTTTTTGCCCGCCTCATCACCGTCGACCAGAACGTGCCACTCGATCCCCATCCGGCGAGCAAATTTTATCAGCGGCTTTAATCCCGACTGGGCGAATTCAATCACCTTAATGCCTTCCGCATCAAAATGGTGGCCGCACTGGCGCGCCAGTTCGTTGATGACCCAGGTTTCCGTCTCTCCCTCCACCAGCAGCCAGCAGCGGGCAAAGAGCGACGACGCGCGGTTAAAGCGAATATGAAACGCGATGCGCCGCCCGTCTTCCGCGTTCAATCCTCCCGGCCCTAAGCGGAAGGCGGAGACGCGGGAAGATTCACGCACCAGACGACAGACGTGCTCTACCGGCGTTAGCGATAATAATTCACCGGAATTGGTGGTCGTAATGCGCTGGAGCGGCAGCAGGTTCAGCAGATGCCATGCCACGGAGAGCATGATGGGATGCAGGCGCGTTTCCGGGTCTTCCACCAGCAGCAGCGGCCGGGCGTCCCGGTCAAGACGAACGGTGCCCTTGGCCTGCAGAAGCGTTGAAAACAGCCCCAGCAAAATCACCCGATGAGTACGACCGCCGGGCCGGTCGATCATTCGGTTAATGATATCGAGGTAGCGCCAGCTGCGCTGCTCGTCATGAGAGCGGCGGCGCATCAGGCGATGGCGCGACTCCGACGTCCCCTGCTCGGAAAAATAGTGCTCCAGAAGCTGTACCATGGCGGACAGCCCCTGACGAATTTGACCATCGGTCAGATTTTGCGGACGCGACACCAGCTCTCTTGCCAGAAAATCCAGCTCGCGGGCAGTGACTTCCACTTCCGGCATATTCGGGACGGTACCGTTACGTATACGCCGCATAAAACGCGCGTCGCGCAGGCGCAACACCGGCGTCAGGCGGATCAGGTGGCGGGCCAGATCGTCAATATTGTCCAGCGGGATCGGACTGGCTTTCTCATCAAGAAAATCACGCAGGGTCAACACGCCCTCGTTTTCCGCCATTTCACCCTCCAGCCGATAGAAAATCCGGTGGAAGCCGTCATCGCACGGCACCCAGCAGGGTGACAGCGGGCGGAAGCGACGCACTCGATGCCGTCCGGGCTCGGATTCGCGGAACGTCAGGATGATATGCAGGTGCTTCTCGCGCCCCGTCACGTCGCCGGGCGGGAACCAGAAGTCATCGCGAACGAAGTGATACAGATTGTCTTCGGGCGAAAGCAGTAACGTCAGCGCATCCAGCAGGCTGGACTTACCCCACGCGTTCTCGCCGATCAGGACGTTGTTCTGTTCCAGCTGCAGCGACAGGCGGTTAATACCGCGAAACCCGACAATTTCCACACGTTCGAGAAGCATAAATCCCCCGCGCAATGATCACTTTTTCCTTTAAGTTATCAGCAGTATAGCGGGAGGCGCCCTGTCACGACAGCACAACATTCACCGTGGCGAGAATTGGTCTATGCTCTATTTACCGCTGATTTGAACAAGGATTGACATCACATTGCCTTAAATCAAATTAATCGAATTTATTTAAGTGGCGAAGGGGTGTTGTTGGTTTTTAAAATACGGACTCTTTGAGTCGTCATCCCTTTATGGCGATATATCCCGTGCGCGGGAAAGCGTGCGGAAAATTATTTGAGGTGGTTATGTTTAGAAAATTGGCTGCAGAATGCTTTGGTACATTCTGGCTGGTATTTGGTGGCTGCGGTAGCGCCGTTCTGGCAGCAGCATTCCCGGAATTAGGTATCGGTTTTGTCGGCGTCGCGCTGGCATTTGGTTTGACCGTATTAACCATGGCCTTTGCCGTGGGGCATATTTCCGGCGGTCATTTTAACCCGGCAGTAACGTTAGGTTTATGGGCCGGCGGTCGTTTTCCGGCGAAAGATGTGATTGGTTATATTGTCGCCCAGGTGGTTGGCGGTATTATCGCAGCGGGCGTTCTGTACGTGATTGCCAGCGGTAAAGCCGGGTTCGACGCGGCGGCCAGCGGCTTCGCCTCTAACGGCTTCGGCGAGCATTCTCCGGGCGGTTATTCCATGCTGTCTGCCATCGTGATTGAAATTGTGCTGACCGCAGGCTTCCTGCTGGTGATCCACGGCGCAACCGACAAACACGCGCCAGCAGGCTTCGCCCCTATTGCGATTGGTCTGGCGCTGACCCTTATTCACCTGATTTCGATTCCGGTCACCAACACCTCCGTTAACCCGGCACGCAGTACCGCCGTCGCTATCTTCCAGGGTGGCTGGGCGCTTGAGCAGCTGTGGCTGTTCTGGGTCATGCCGATTATCGGCGGTATCCTGGGTGGCGTGCTGTACCGCACCCTGCTGGAAAAACGCGATTAATTGCGCGCGGTGTCGGGCGGCGCTAACGCTTACCCGACCTACGTGAAAGTGCACTTGTAGGCCGGGTAAGGCGCAGCCGCCACCCGGCTTTTTTATTGCTCCTTTACCTGACAGCCTTTATTGGGTAGTGTCTCTGGCGCTCAACAGATACTCAAAAGGACCGGCTGTTCATGTTTTCAGGACTCCTCATTATTCTGCTGCCCCTGATTGTGGGCTACCTTATTCCGCTGCACAGAGAATCCGCATTACGGCTCATCAACCGTTTTCTCAGCTGGATTGTTTACGTCATTCTTTTCTTTATGGGGATAAGCCTGGCCTTCCTGGATAATCTGGCGACGAATTTGCTTTCCATCCTGCATTATTCGGTGGTCACCGTGGTGGTTATTTTGCTGTGTAATATCGCCGCATTATTCTGGCTTGAGCGCACCGTTCCGTGGAAAAACCATCATCATCAGGAAAAGCTGCCTTCCCGAATTGCGATGGCGCTGGAATCATTAAAACTGTGCGGCGTCGTGGTGCTCGGTTTTCTGCTTGGGCTGACCGGCTGGGCGTTTTTACAGCACGCAACAGAGGCCAGCGAATATACGCTGATCTTCCTGCTGTTCCTGATCGGTATCCAGCTGCGAAATAATGGCATGACGCTGAAGCAAATTGTTCTGAACCGTCGGGGAATGATGGTCGCGGTCATTGTTATCGCCAGCTCCATGGTGGCGGGCGTGATTAACGCTTTTATTCTCGACCTGCCGCTGAAAACCGGCCTCGCGATGGCGTCAGGTTTTGGCTGGTATTCCCTCTCCGGTATTTTGCTGACCGAATCATTCGGTCCGGTGATCGGCAGCGCCGCCTTCTTTAACGATCTGGCGCGTGAACTGCTCGCCATTATGCTGATCCCGGGACTGGTTCGCCGCAGCCGCTCTACCGCGCTGGGCCTGTGCGGCGCGACGTCGATGGACTTTACCCTGCCAGTGTTACAACGCTCTGGCGGGCTGGAGATGGTGCCCGCCGCCATCGTTCACGGCTTTATTTTAAGCCTGCTGGTTCCGGTTCTGATGGCCGTCTTCTCGGCCTGATACTTCTTTGGCGGTAGGGTTCCTGCCGCCAAAATTGCGCTAAATCAATCTCCCTCTATTTTGTAGCAAAAAGCCCTTTTCACCGTTCTGGCACAGGCATAACCTTAAACATGTATATTAAATATAACTTTAACAGGTGTGATTATGTTTTGTGTGCAATGTGAACAAACCATCCGTACCCCGGCAGGCAATGGCTGCTCTTACGCACAGGGTATGTGCGGCAAAACCGCAGAAACATCTGACCTTCAGGACCTGCTGATTGCGGCCCTGCAAGGCCTTTCCGCATGGGCGTTTAAAGCCCGCGAATATGGCATCATCGACCACTACGTCGACAGCTTCGCCCCGCGCGCCTTCTTCTCCACGCTAACCAACGTTAACTTCGACTCTCCGCGCATTGTTGGCTATGCCCGCGAAGCCATTGCCCTGCGTGAAGCGCTGAAGGCGCAGTGTCTGAAGGCGGATGCCAGCGCCCGCGTGGAAAACCCGATGTCAGACCTTCAGCTGGTGAGTGACGATCTGGGCGAACTGCAGCGTCAGGCGGCAGAATTCACGCCGAATAAAGACAAAGCGGCGATTGGCGAGAACATTCTCGGCCTTCGCCTGCTGTGCCTGTACGGCCTGAAAGGCGCGGCAGCCTATATGGAGCACGCGCATGTGCTCGGTCAATACGACAACGACATTTACGCGCAATACCATAAAATCATGGCGTGGCTGGGCACCTGGCCTGCCGATATGAATGCCCTGCTTGAGTGCTCAATGGAAATCGGGCAGATGAACTTCAAGGTGATGAGCATTCTGGACGCCGGTGAAACCAGCACCTACGGCCATCCGACCCCAACACAGGTCAACGTCAAAGCGACCGAGGGTAAATGTATCCTGATCTCCGGCCATGACCTTAAAGATCTCTACAACCTGCTGAAGCAGACCGAAGGCACCGGCGTTAACGTCTATACCCACGGTGAAATGCTGCCGGCGCACGGCTATCCGGAGCTGCGTAAGTTTAAGCACCTGATCGGTAACTACGGCAGCGGCTGGCAGAACCAGCAGGTGGAATTTGCCCGCTTCCCTGGCCCTATCGTGATGACCTCTAACTGCATCATCGACCCGACCGTGGGCGCGTATGACGACCGCATCTGGACCCGCAGCATCGTCGGCTGGCCGGGCGTGAGCCATCTTGAAGGTGACGATTTCGGTCCGGTGATAGCGCAAGCGCAGCAGATGGCAGGCTTCCCGTACAGCGAGATCCCGCACCTGATCACCGTCGGCTTCGGTCGTGAAACCCTGCTCGGTGCCGCCGATTCGCTGATTGACCTCGTCAGCCGTGAAAAGCTGCGCCACATCTTCCTCGTCGGCGGCTGCGACGGCGCGCGCGGCGAGCGTAACTACTTCACCGATTTCGCCACCCGCGTGCCGGAAGACTGCCTGATCCTGACCCTGGCGTGTGGCAAATACCGTTTCAACAAGCTGGACTTCGGCGACATCGAAGGCCTGCCGCGCCTGATCGATGCGGGCCAGTGTAACGATGCTTATTCGGCCATCATTCTGGCCGTTACCCTGGCGGAAAAACTGGGCTGCGGCGTGAACGACCTGCCGCTGTCACTGGTGCTCTCCTGGTTTGAGCAGAAAGCGATTGTCATCCTGCTGACCCTGCTCTCTCTGGGCGTGACTAACATCGTGACTGGCCCGACCGCGCCAGGCTTCCTGACACCGGACCTGCTGGCGGTGCTCAATGAAAAATTCGGTCTGCGCTCCGTGACCAACGTTGAAGACGATATGAAGCAGCTGCTGAGCGCGTAAGGAGTAACTCATGACCATGCCAACCTCACACTGCCCGTGGCGCATGCAGGTTCATCACATCCATCAGGAGACGCCGGATGTGTGGACGCTGTCGCTGCTGTGCCACGACTATTATCCGTACCGTGCGGGTCAGTATGCGCTGGTTAGCGTTCGCCATTCGGCAGACACCCTGCGCGCCTACACCCTTTCTTCCACGCCGGGCGTGAGCGAGTACATCACGCTTACCGTCCGTCGCATTGAAGGCGGAGCCGGTTCAGAATGGCTGACCCGGGACGTGAAGCGCGGGGATTATATCTGGCTGTCCGATGCGCAGGGTGAGTTCACCTGTGACGACAAAGCGGAAGAGAAATTCCTGCTGCTGGCGGCAGGCTGTGGCGTAACGCCGATTATGTCAATGCGCCGCTGGCTGGCCAAACACCGCCCGCAGGCCGACGTGCAGGTGATCTTCAGCGTGCGCTCTCCGGACGATGTCATTTTTGCCGAGGAGTGGCACAACTACCCGGTGACGCTGGTAGCGGAACATCACGCGACGCACGGTTTTATTCCCGGTCGCCTGAGCCGCGAGCTGCTGCAAAGCGTGCCGGATATCGCGAACCGCACCGTGATGACCTGCGGCCCGGCGCCGTACATGGCTATCGTGGAAGAAGACGTGAAAGCGCTCGGCGTGACCCGTTTCTTCAAAGAGCAGTTCTTCACGCCGGTGGCGGAAGCAGCAACCAGCGGGATTCAGTTCACCAAACTGCAGCCTGCGCAGACCTTCTTTGGCCGCGTGGGTACTACGCTGCTGGAGGCGCTGGAAAGCAACCACGTGCCGGTGGCGGCGGCCTGCCGCGCCGGGGTGTGCGGCTGCTGTAAAACGAAGGTAGTGTCCGGGGAGTACACCGTGACCAGCACCATGACGCTGTCCGACGCGGAAATTGCCGAGGGTTACGTGCTGGCTTGCTCTTGCCATCCACAGGGTGATCTCGTCCTCGCATAAAGGTTATGCTTTCGATCGTAGGCCCGGTAAGCGTCAGCGCCACCGGGCTTTTTTGCCGGGTGGCACTACGTTTACCCGGCCTACGTTGTGCCTACTGCCTGTTCGGCATTCGACCCTAACCACCGACGCTTACCCGGCTGAAGTGCTTTCTAAGCTGCCTGTACGGCAGTGAACAAAGAGCTGTAAAAAACCGTTCGAAACACTTTTTTCTAAGCTGCCTGTACGGCAGTGAACGTTTTTGCTGGGTCCACATCACCTGACCAAAGTTTCTAAGCTGCCTGTACGGCAGTGAACGATTATC